>CAZAQN010000042.1:0-37772 GCA_964487345.1 uncultured Occallatibacter sp.
TTCGTCGTAGGCGGTCACCGCCGAGCCGTCTTCCACGCGGCCCTGGGTTGGCGTTGTTTTCGCGGCATGCAGCAGAGCGGCAATCAAGGTGGTTTTGCCGCTGTGCGCATGCCCCACTACAGCTACGTTGCGGATCTCACTTCCCTGGTACGTTTTCATTGAGATTCTCCTCCACCTGCGGCAGGACGGACGCCTTCGGCAGGTCCGCGCCACAGAAAAGGCGCGGAATTTGATGTGGGTTGAATTGCCGTAACCGATTGGCGCGAACGAATGTTGGCGATTGCGATTCGATTGAAGGGCGAGGCTTGTTCAGGATTCAAGCGCGAGCGGCACAGGGACCTCACGAGCACGTCCTTCGGGACGTCAAAGGGTCCGAATTGGCGGGCTCGAGGGCCCGGTCTGCCGTCTTCCTCGTCCATCAGGAGAGTCTCCGGCAGGCGTCCGGGGAACAAAATCAGAGGGAGTCCGCGGGCGTCTCGCTTTAAGAATCCGGATGCTATCACACCCGATATATGAACGTCCTGTGACAAAAACCATGGAAGATCAAGAATTGCATTTTACGACCATTACGACTAGAATTATGGTTGAAATGGACTTAGGGGATTCTCATGGCGGTTTGGCAGGTACAGGAAGCGAAGACGCGTCTGAGCGAGGTGATCGAGGAGGCCAGCCAGAAGGGCCCGCAGATCATAACAAGGCACGGCGCGGAACGGGCAGTCATCCTGTCGATCGCGGATTACCGCGCCCTCACCGCCCACAAGCCGAGCCTGAAGGAGTATCTACTCGGCGGACAGAAAGTAGATCGCTTTGAAATCGCGCGTGATCGCGATACAGGCCGGGAGATCGATTTGTGAACGGGCGGAACGAGTACCTGCTCGACACCAACGTCCTGAGCGAGACACGCAAGAGAAAGGCGGACGCCGGCCTGATGTCCTTCCTCGAGAAAGCCGAGACGTCCATGCTTTATATCAGCGTCCTCACGCTGGGCGAATTGCGAAAGGGAGTCGCGGTGAAGGGCCGCAGTGATTCCGGCGCGGCGAAGAACCTGGGCGCGTGGGTCGATGGCCTCGAATACAGTTTTGCCGAACGCATTCTCGGAATCGACGCTGCCACTGCACGGCTGTGGGGCGAATGGTCCGCCGAGCGTCCGAGACCCGTCGTGGATACCCTGATGGCTGCGACCGCCGTATCGCGCGGCATGACCCTCGTTACGCGAAATGTCAGCGATCTGCGCGGAATCAAGGTAAAGCTGCTGAATCCCTGGGCGGGTTGAGAGCACGCCCCCTTACCAATGAAGAACCGGGAGCAGGCTTGAATAATCGTCGGTCCAGACATTCAGACCGGGTTTGACCGCAGCCGGTCGGGCGTGGACCGCGACTTCTGGCCGCGCAAGGAATCCAGCATTGTCGGTCACCAGCATCCATGTCGCGCCAAATTCGCCAATCTCGTCTTTAGGACCGCTCGAAACCCGGACGCCTTTCATGCCAACTGCATCAGCCAAGAGAGCGATCGGCGGCTCCAAATCGACATGCTGATTTGAAATATGGAAAGCGAGAATACCGCCCGGCGCGAGGTGCCTGCGATAGAGCGCGACGGCCTGCGTCGTGAGCAAGTGTAATGGGATCGCGTCGCCGGAAAACGCGTCCACCACCAACACATCAAACTGTTGTGGGTCCTCATGCAAAAGAGAGAGCCTTCCATCGCCCTCGACGATTTCGATGTGCGCACCCGAGTCTCGAATGTAAGTAAAGACATTTTGAGCAATAGGCGCGACCGCTGGATTGATTTCGTAAAACTTAATATCGTCTGCAGGCCGTCCATACGCGGCAATCGTCCCAGTTCCAAGGCCGATCACGCCAATCTTCCGCGACCGGCCCTCGCAGCAGAATCGTATCGCCAGTCCAACGCCGGAATCCTCGGCATAGTAAGTAGTCGGCGTTCGCCGCAGTTGCTCCGTTCCGAAGTATTGCGTGCCGTGCTGGATCGTGCCGTTCGTCAGCGTTCGCATCACAGATCCCGGATAGCCATGGTTCTGCTTCACACGCAGCGTGCCGTAGAAGTTGCGTACGGCGGCGATGGTCTCGCGTTGAGAGGCGATGTGAACCCATGAAACGAGCACCGCCATCATGATGCTGGCCACCGCCCACAGCATCCGCTGACTCCATCCTTCCTTCCACGTCACAACGAACGCAAGCAATGCAGTGACGAGAAAAGTCAGCGCCAGATCGTAATTGAAGCGGAAGACCAACGGCGATGCAATGCCAATAGCAAAGGAACCGAGCGCCCCGCCGGCAGCAAACAGCAGATAAAAAAGAGTCGATTCAGAGGTCCGCTTCGGTCGAAGGACAACTGCTTCGCTGTGGCAGAAATAGCAAGAAACGAAGACCTCAATGAGGAAGAACAGAATGCTGATCCGCAACGGAAGTGACACGTCCGTCTTCGACAACATATAAGCCAGCCCGCCAAGCATCACGAGAAGCAATCGCGCAACGAGCCCACGCGGAAGCAGGTGAGGGAACTGGAAGGCGAGAATCAGCGTAACGAGATAGACCGCCAGAGGAAGAATCCATAGCAGCGGAATGGCAGCGATGTTAGCCGTCAGATAGCTCGTCACCGCGCTCAACTGCATAGCCGCGCCCATGGGCAGAAGCACCCAAAGAATCTTGTGACTCAGCGGTGATTCGGGCCGGTCAGCGTTGCTCTCGGCGTCGATCGGTCCTGCTCCCGATTGTGCCGATCGCGCTTTCCAGGTCAACGTGATCGACAGAATCGCGAAAGCAGCAAATCCACACGCCCAGCCAATCCTTTGCGTTTGCAGAGTGAAATAGGGCTCGATCAAGCTCGGATAAAGGCCTAGCGCGAGCAGCGACGCCAGGTTCGAAAGTGCAAACAGCCGATAAGGAACTTCACTCGCCTCGATCCGAGCCCACCACACCTGGAGCAAGGGACTAGTCGCCCCGAGCATCAGAAACGGCAAGCCGATCCATGCGCCGAGTGCGACAAACACCGTCGCGATGGGATGCTCCGCCCCAATGCCAACTTCGTAGCTGCGCAGGGCCCCCACAATTGCCGCAACCGCCGCCAGCAAAAGGAGCGATAAGTGCAGCCTCCATTGCGAGCCGCGCGAAAGCCAATGCGCATAGAGGTACGCGCACAGCAGCGCAGTTTGAAAGAACACCAGGCAGGTAATCCAAACCGCGGCCGACCCACCAAGGATCGGCAATAACTGTTTCGCCGCGATAGGCTCCACAAGAAAGAGCAGAAAGGAGCCAAGAAAAACCGCGACACCAAACAGCAAACGGGAACGAATCATGCCAACCTCAGGTTCAGCAAAGGGAACTGCAATCGTCGAGGACTCGCCCGCGTGAGTTCCAGTCGTGCAACAGGCGGATGCTATCACAGCCCTCATTCACGACAACGCCAATCAGGGAAGTACAGCGTCCATGGTAAAGTCTGCTTACCACGCTGAAGGGAGCGTTCCCCCCAGGTCCAGTTCTGCAATCCAAGAATCGATCGAGGTGCCCGCTGATTCCTGCCGAGACCGACAAGCCAGCCGAATCCACACCGAACGAACCGGCCCGCGCGGCCATCGGCGCTTCGGCGCAACGCAAAGCAGCGTGGCGCCTGCTGCCCATCATCTCCATCGGCTACGGCCTGGCCTACATGGACCGCATTAACATCAGCTTCGCCTCGCTGCGCATGAACAGCGATTTGCACTTCAGCGCCACCGTGTACGGCCTCGGCGCTGGATTGTTTTTCATCGGCTATGCGCTGTGTGAGGTCCCGTCAAACCTGTTGCTCTTGCGATTCGGGCCCAAGCGCTGGCTTGCGCGCATCATGCTCACGTGGGGCTTGCTCGCAGCGGCCATGATGTTCGTGCGCACGCCAGTCGAGTTTTACAGCGTCCGCCTGCTGCTCGGGATGGCCGAGGCCGGGTTCTTTCCCGGTGTGATTTACTACCTCACGCTTTGGTTTCCGGCCAGCATGAGGGCTCGCGCCGTTAGCCGCTTTTACGTCGCTCTCCCGCTCAGCTCCGTGCTCATGGGCTCTGTCGCGGGATGGTTGCTGGGCTTACAAGGCAAGCTCGGCCTCGCCGGTTGGCAATGGCTCTTTCTTTTGGAAGGACTGCCGGCAGCATTGTTCAGCTTCGTAATTCTTGGTTTGCTTCCCGACGGTCCCGCAAGGGCGAAATGGCTCACGCTCGACGAGAAATCGTGGCTGCAGGGCCAACTCGACGCGGACAGCGCGCACGCGCACCTCGGCCGCGAAGCGGGTGTTGTGCAGGCGCTTCTCTCACCCAAGGTCTGGTTAATCGGTCTGTTCTTCTTCAGCGCGCTGACGTGCAGCTACGGCTACGGCTTCTCCGCGCCGGCAATCCTGCAAGGTGTGACTGGCTGGAGCGTCAGCCATGTGGGCTATCTCGTGGCTTGTTTCGGCGTGTTTGGCGCGGCCGCGATGCTCTTTGGCGGCACAAACTCTGACCGCACGGGAGACCGAGCGCTGCATTGCATCGTGCCCTGTTGCGTGATGGCTGCCGGCTATTTCACTGCCAGTTTCGCGCGGCCGTCCTGGTTGGTGGTCGCTTCGCTTGGAATCAGTTTTGTTGCATTCAACGCGCTGCAGGCGCCCGCCCTGGCGGTCCCCACTCAGTTCATGACGGGACGCGCCGCTGCCGCAGGCATTGCCGCGATGAATACCATCACCATGTTCAGCGGATTCGTTGGTCCATATTGGATGGGCGTGATGAAAGACAGGACCGGCGCCTATTGGCTTGGCCTGCGCGGGTTGATGGTTCCCAGTCTGGCCGCAGCGTTGGCCATGTTTGTGCTGACGCGAAGCCTCGCGCGTCAACGGCTCGGCAAGGCTTCGGCAGCGGCCTCAGCGCAACGCGCAATTACAGTCAGATAGGCTCTCACAACCTGGCGCGGCCTTATTCTCAGCCTGAAAGTCTTACTGTAATTCGAATGTGATACGATCTCGATCGTAAGGATCTAACTCAATAGAGTTGTAAGCCCATTCAGCTAGTTAGTAGAACTTAGACGGGAGTTACTTATGAAGCGTAAGGTTCTCGCGAATTTTGACAATGGCAGCAGCCTCCTTTTCCTGCAACTATCGCGCAACTCGAATATCTGGGGCGAACTTTTGGCCGCAGAGCCGATCCCAGGCGTGACGCGTGGAGCGGCTCAGAAGAGCGGTAAAGGACCAAAGCGGTTCCCGGTGGCAGGACGTGCGGTAAGCGGATTGCAGTCAAGAAAAAGAGTTAAAAAGACCTCTCCAGCGAGAAAAACCAGTCGCAAATACTTCTGACGACTGCCCACCATCGGAGACTGCTTAGACGCTCGCAGCAGCTGGCAAAATCTCGTCGACATCCACCCATTGCGTAGGATAGTTGCCGGTGTAGCAGGCCGTGCAGTATTTATTGCCATCGCCGTTATCGCAGCTCTTCAGCAAGCCGTCCAGCGAGAGGTATGCAAGCGAATCAGCTTCAATGTAGCGACGAATCTCTTCGACGGAATTGTTCGCGGCGATCAGGTCGCGCTTGCTCGGTGTGTCCACGCCATAGAAACACGGCGAAATGGTCGGCGGGCAACTAATACGCAGATGCACTTCCTTCGCGCCTGCTCCTCGCACCATGCGGACAATCTTGCGGCTGGTCGTTCCGCGAATGATGGAATCGTCAATCAGGATCACGCGCTTGCCCTCCAGCAAATTGCGCACCGGATTCAGCTTCAAACGCACACCAAAATCGCGCACGCGCTGCTCCGGCTCAATAAAAGTGCGGCCCACGTAGTGATTGCGGATCAAGCCAAGGCGGAAAGGAATTTTGGCCTCTTCTGCGTAGCCGAGAGCAGCAGTGACGCCGGAATCCGGCACCGGCACGACAACGTCCGCATCCACGCCTGACTCTCGCGCTAGTTGTCGACCCATCTGGTCGCGGCTCTCCTGAACCCAACGGCCAAAGATGCGGCTGTCGGGCCGCGCAAAATACACATGCTCAAAAACGCAGCTCGACTGCGGGAAGCCCGTCGCAAATTGGCGGCTCGTGACGCCGTCGTCAGTCACCATCACCAGTTCGCCGGGCAGCACATCGCGCTCATACTCGGCCCGCAATAGATCGAAGGCGCAGGTTTCCGAAGCAAAGACGATCGTGTCCGGCCCGTCGGCGTTGCGGATGCGTCCCATCGAGAGCGGACGAAACCCGCGTGGATCGCGCGCAGCGAAGATTCGATCACGCGTCATCATCACGATGGAGAACGCGCCTTCCACCTGCGAAAGCGAATCGGCGATGCAATCGACCAGTGTGTGTTGATTCGAATGCGCAATCAACTGCACGATGATCTCGGAATCCGACGTGGTCTGAAAGTAAGCCCCATCGCGCTCCAGGCGCGCACGCACGGTGCCAAGGTTGACCAGGTTTCCGTTGTGCGCAATCGCGATCAGTCCCTTCGTCGAATCAACTCGAATAGGCTGCGCATTCAGCAGCGCCGAATCTCCCGTGGTCGAATAACGTGTATGCCCAATGGCCATCGTCCCAGGCAGCTTCTGCAACACATCGTCGGTGAAGATTTCTGAGACCAGCCCCATGCCCTTAATGTTGGCCAGATGCTGTCCGTCGGCCGATGCAATACCCGCCGACTCCTGCCCGCGATGCTGCAGTGCGTAGAGCCCGAGATACACCTGCCGCGCCGCGTCCGGATGCCCATGGATAGCGACCACGCCACACTCTTCGCGCAGCTTGTCTTCGCCTGCGGCGACAGTGGACAGTGAACAGTGATCAGTGGTCAGTTGCCCGGTGGTATCCGTCACGCCGGGAACGCCCTGAAAAAGCAACTGGCTCATGCCGTCACCTCGCCGTGAAGAACCGACTCGAGCGATGTCGCCCAAACGCTGCGAAGTTCAGTCAGTGGCGCTGAAATGAAAGGTTCGCGATCGACAGAAATCTCCACACGGTTTCCGCCCGTGGTTCCAATGCGTCCGACGAAAAAGTTATACTCGGCGGCCAGCCTTTCGATGGCTCCGATATGATTCTCTGTCGCCGTGACGAACACCGTCGACGCGGGCTCAGCAAATAGCCCGAAGAGTGGATGAGCCATCAGCGACTGCTCCTGATCGACCGTGGCGCCGATGCCATGTGCGAATGCCGCCTGCGCCAGAGCGACCGCAATCCCGCCGTCAGAGAGGTCGCGCGCCGAGTGAATTAGCTTGCGATCGGCGAGTCCTCGCAGGAGCGTGTGCAAATCGGCCTCGGCATCAAGATCTAGATCCGGCGGTTTGCCCCACAAAGATGCGAGAACGACCTTTGCAAACTCCGAAGAGCCAAAGGCAATCAGGCCCTCTTTTGCGTCTTTTTCCGTGGCATCTGCGGTTTCTTTCGCACGCGGCTCCCGTTCAAGAGCAGGAAAAGGGTACTGGCTAATCGGCAACGGATCGAGCGGAACCTCAAGCTTGGGATCTGGGTCTTCGCCGCGCGGAACAGGCCACAGAAGAAGGATGGCGTCCCCGGCGTGCTGAAAGTCCGCCGGCACAGCCTTCGTCACATCCTCCAGGATGCCGACAATTCCCAGCACGGGCGTCGGATAAATTCCCTCGCCGCGCGTCTCGTTATATAAGGACACATTGCCGCCGGTGATCGGTGTGCCCAGTGCAGTGCATGCCTCGGCAATACCGTCAATCGCCGCCGAAAGCTGCGCCATGATCTCCGGCTTCTCAGGATTCCCGAAGTTCAGGCAGTTCGTCGCCGCAACCGGCAACGCGCCACTGCAAGCAACCTTGCGCGCCGCTTCGGCCACCGCGTGCATCGCGCCCAGCTTCGGATCAAGGTACGCCCAGCGCCCGTTGCCATCGAGAGCCATCGCAAGCCCGCGCTCTCTGATCCCTGATCCCTGATCCCTGGTCCCTGTTCCTTTGATCCGCATCACCCCTGCTTCGCCGCCAGGCCCCAGCACCGTGTTGGTCTGCACCATGGTGTCGTACTGCTCGTGCACCCAGCGCTTCGAGCAAACATTTGCGCTAGCGAGCAGCTTCTTCAAATCGGCCGTGTAGTCGCGATCCTTCGTCAATTCGGCGAGCGCCTCAGCAGGCGGATCGAGCGGTACCGGCGCCTTCCAAGTCCCGACTGGACGACGATAGAGTGGTGCATCGTCTGTCAGCGATTGGTTCGGAATGTCAGCCACCAACTCGCCGTGATGGCGAATGCGCAACCGGGACTCCGGCTCCACCGCTCCCACAATCACAGCGTCCAATCCCCACTTTTCGAACACTCGCAACACTTCGCGTGCCCGGCCCTTCTCGGCGACGAGCAACATCCGCTCCTGGCTTTCCGAGAGCATGATCTCGTAGGCGCTCATGCCGGTTTCGCGTTGCGGCACACGATCCAGCTCCACATCGAGACCAACCCCCCCACGCGCCCCCATCTCGCATGTCGAGCATGTCAGACCCGCCGCGCCCATGTCCTGAATGCCGACAATCGCGCCCGTCTGCATGGCTTCAAGACACGCCTCCAGCAGCAGCTTCTCCATAAACGGATCGCCGACTTGCACATTCGGCCGCTTGGCCTCCGTCCCGGCGTGGAACTCCTCGCTCGCCATCGTCGCGCCGTGAATGCCATCGCGTCCCGTCTTCGCACCCACATAAATTACGGGATTCCCCGTGCCAGTCGCCTTGCCGTAGAAAATCTCGTTCTTCCGTACCAACCCCAGAGCAAACGCATTCACCAGTGGATTGCCGCTATAGCATGCCTCGAACTTCGTTTCGCCGCCCAGGTTCGGCACGCCAAAGCAATTGCCATAACCCGCAATACCGCTCACCACACCCTCGACGATGGAATGGTTCTTCGCGACCAAATCCGGCCCAGCCCCAGGTTCCGGCGTGATCGGCCCAAATCGCAGCGAATCCATCACAGCCAGCGGTCGGGCGCCCATGGTAAAGATATCGCGCAGAATGCCGCCGACACCGGTTGCTGCTCCCTGATAGGGCTCAATGTAACTGGGGTGATTGTGGCTCTCAATCTTGAAGGCGCAGGCCCAGCCGTCGCCCACGTCGATGATGCCAGCGTTTTCACCTGGCCCCTGCACCACGCGATCGCTTTTCGTGGGCAGTCGCTTCAGGTGAACGCGGCTCGACTTGTACGAGCAGTGCTCGCTCCACATCACACTGTAAATTCCAAGTTCCGTCAGCGAGGGAACTCGTCCCAGCGCCGAGAGAATGCGCTCATACTCGTCCGCAGTGATGCTGTGTTGTGCAAGGAGTTCCGGCGTAACCGCAACCGGCTCGGGAACAACTGCAGAGGAGGCTGGAGTCATCACGATTGCCTTCATTGTCGCATGGGATACAGAACCGGCGAGGTTCGGAAGAGTGTGGAAAGCTGGCCGACTATCAGATAAGATGCACCGGTTCTTTCGCGCGAAAGAACTCGGGCCGTCACAGCTACGGCGCCGTCCTCGGCGGCCACGCCGGCGGTTGCTCCGTACGCAGCCCGCCAAGGTAGCATCCACAGGGTACATATTCCGCAAGTTGCCCAACTGGACCGTCTTCAAATCAGGTTCAGATCATGACGAGCTCCTTGCCGGACGGCACTGCCAGCCACTCGTACAGCGTCCAGCTGAACGCCACTGGCGGTTCGAACTCCTACACCTGGTCCCTCCTCTCCGGTTCGCTGCCCTCTGGCCTTTCGTTAAGTTCTTCCGGCATCATCTCGGGCACACCAGGGTCAGCCAGCAATCCCGTCACCTTCACGGTCCAGGTTGTCGATACCAGCACTCCCCAGCAGCATGACGAAGCAACCTTGAGCCTCGAAGTCGCTTCTCAGCCCGAGGCTGGCTCCAGCGGGTCACTTTACAGTTTCTCCATTCAGAACTCCGGCGGCGGCGCAGTAGGCTACGATCCTGTCGGCAATGTGACGGGCTACATCGACTCGGTGAACGGAGCATGGGCATTCACCTACGATTCGCTCAACCGCATGGCTACCGGAACCGGATCGCAGGACAACAACATTTATCCGAACTACTGCTGGCAGTACGACAACTTCGGCAATCGAGAGGCTCAGACCAGTTCGGCGACACCCTATTCGCCAACATCCAACGGCGGCGCGAATGCATGCCCCGTCGGTTCGGGGCCGAGCTGGGGCGCCAGCTATAATTCGAGCAACCAGATTTCCGGTGGCCTGTATGCCTACGATGCGGCGGGCAACATCTTTGCTGACAGCACCACGGGGAATACGTATCTCTACGACGCCGAGGGGCGCGTCTGTGCCATGCAGCAGTCCATCGACGGGACTACCACGATGACCGGTTACCTCTACGATGCCGAGGGGCATCGTGTGGCGAAAGGCAGCCTGACGCAGTTCACCTGCGATACGAATCCCAGCGACACCGGCACCTACAACGGCTTCACCGTCGCAAGCGTCTATGTGCTCGGCCCTGGCGGTGAGCAAATGACGGAGATGGTCAACACCTCCGTCACGCAGACCCCCTCGTGGCAGTGGGCGCATACCAACGTTTTTGCGCCCGGTCTCAGCGCTACCTATGACTACGATCCGTCCGGCCAATCTGCTGGCTGGATGTACTTTCAACTCTCGGACTGGCTGGGCACTCGGCGGCAGCAGACCGACTATGCAGGCAACCCGTGTCTGAACTTCACTGGATTGCCCTACGGCGACGGCCTGACACCTATTCCCATTCCCTGCCTCAGCCCATCGGAAGATGCCACGGAGCACCACTTCACCGGCAAAGAACGTGATCCCGAATCCGGAAACGACTACTTCGGAGCCAGGTACTATGCAAGTTCAATGGGGCGTTGGCTATCGCCTGATCGGTTGAATCTAACCGATGATCGAGTGCTCAACCCGGCGAACACGCTGAATAAGTATGTGTACGGTGGGAACAATCCACTCAAGTACGTCGATCCAGACGGCAAAGACATCACTGTGTTCTATGAGGCTCCATCCGGTCCGACAAGCCCAGGTCACATCATGTTCGTTGCTGCAAACCAGCAAACTGGAGATGCAGCGGCAATGAGTTTCGGCCCTGTACACGATTCGGAATATGGGTTTACTCCACTTGGAAGTCCAGTGAACAGTACGACTACATTCGATTCGTCGATGACCACAGACCAGCTTCGTCAGAACTTCTCTTCGCTCACGATTCAGACCAGTCCGGAAGACGCTCAGGAAGTCATCAGTTTTATTCGGCAACTATCAACTTCGACGACCCCATACACGCTGTACAACACGAACTGCACAACCGTGTGCCGTGAGGCTCTGAAGGTCATCGGTTTGCTGCCCAAGAACAATAAGAACTGGACGCCAACGGGGCTTTGGACGAACCTTTTCGGTCGATACGCGGACCCGTATTGGAGAAACAGCTTCGGATGGGAGGCACATCAGCCGGGGCGGAATTATGGGCAACCACGGGGGAACTATAACGAGTTCGATCTGCTGCAACTTCTCTGGAAACCTGATAACAGTAGCGTGACGACGACACAAGGTCCGGCTACGCCCTGCGGAGGAAACACAGGGAATCCGTGCCCAAAATAAATCAGGCAGGAGAGGAGCGACGATGGATACAGCGATGTCAGAGCCAAATCAAAATGAAGAGCGCGGCGGGCAGTTCCGGCTCCGTGCGTACTTCATCGCGTCGGCGTTTGGAACTGTGGTCTTCCTCCTGTTCGTCTACGTGATGATGATGGTTCCGGGAGTTCCGGCTAATCAGAAAATCTGGATGCTGTCGATAGCCGGAGGCTTGCTGGTTGTGCCACTCGGGATAGGCATCTGGAAGTTCGGAACGTCGGATGCCCCGATTATGGCGCGGCCCTTCGGCCCTGTCGTGTGGGTGCTTCTGTTGCTCGAACTGGGGGTATGCGTTCTCGGCATCTTCCAGGTAATCGCTGCACCATATCGCTGACGCGCGGCGTACTAGCGTCTGCGGCTCCTTCCGGGAGCCGTGGCGACCGGGAGCGAAAAGCGCCATGCCTTCGGCATGGGCAGGGGTATGGGACACGTCACCCCGCGCGGGTTGCTGCGAGGTTGCCGCAGGTTACTGCGGCGGGAACCTCTTCAAAAACATGGCGGTTGAGCGCAAAATGGGTTGCTTGCGGTTACTGGCGGAGTAACCTACTGCTGACACTCGGGGAACCTGTTGAAAGCACAAAGAGAGAGGCCCGAACCGGCATCCCAGCGCGCTCGCGCGCGTGTAGCCTTCGCTCCGCCGTCCGTAAAGGCTCTCCGCTGCGCTCCGACCGCTGCGCGGCGTGCTGCGCACGGCCTTGACTGACGGCTCCGCTGCGACTGGTTGGCAGCTATGAGAAGAATGTCTTCTTCTCATGTTCCACATGACCAGGGCCACGCCTAGGTCCGGCCAGCGTCCGAGGGCCGTTCAGCGGTAGGCTTCGCGGCGGTGCTTGACAGCGGTGACGTAGAGGGTTTGGCCGTCGTCATGGAAGCGGAGCCGGTAGTCGCCGACGCGCAGACGGAACTCGGCAGGTTCGATGTCCTGAAGACGCTTTACGTCGCCCTCGCCGGTAGTGGCGAAGTGGGCCAGGGCACGCAGAATGCGCAGGGCAGTCGGCTGGTCAATGGCGCGCAGTTGGGCCTTGGCCTGGTCCCGCCAGGCGATGTTCTTGCGGCCCATGTTCACTGTCCGGGGTGGCGCGGTTCAGGGTCGAGCGGGGTCTGTCCCATGCGCTCGAAATCCTCTGCGGTCAGGCCAAACTCCGCAAGGACTTCCTCGTTAGAAACGACTTCTCCGCGCGCGGCGGCGGCGCGCGCCTCGGCGATGTCGCGGGCCTCTTCCTCACTGACCGGCTCATCATCGATGGGGGCGTTGGTCAGGGCGACGGAGACGGGATCGAGCATGGCCTTGAATAGACCGACTGCGGCGATGACCTGTCCCGTGGACAGGCGCTCGATCAGATCGTGGGCCTCTTGCTTCGGGTTGGTTACAACGCTCGCCATCGAGTGAACTCTCTATCTATCCTGCGCCGTGGCACGCGCGCGGTCAATGGTTGGCGCGTGGGCGATGAGGCAAAATTCCTGAAATCGGGTTACTCTGGTAGCAATCTGCGGTTGCTGAAGGGGTAACCCGATGTCTCGCCTCCCTTTAGCGAGAAAACGGCTCGGCACGGCTCCGTGTCCTGTACGTTGCGGCGCGGCGAAGGCGTGCGGCCCAAATCCTCCACACAATCGAATCGGCGGTGAACTATGAAAGCGCCGCTGCGCACCAAGTCCATCGGCACGAAGGTGAGCGAGGAGGAGTTCGCAGTGCTTGAGGCGACGGCGCGGGCGGCGGACATGACGCTCTCGGAATGGGTGCGGGCGGTGTTGCTGGCCGCTCCAGGGGTGGAGATTCCCGACGATGAAGCCGCGCTGGCGGGGCGGGTGACGCTGGCCGACGAAAGAACTCGGGCCGTCACAGCTACGGCGCTGTCCTCGGCGGCCACGCCCGGCGGTTGCTCCGTACGAAGCCCGCCAAGGTAGCATCCAACACAAGCCCTGTGCGATACTTGCACTTGCCAACCCACCTCTCGCCGGGATGGCGGAACTGGCAGACGCAGCGGACTCAAAATCCGCCGGCCCTTGCGGTCATGGGGGTTCGACCCCCCCTCCCGGCACCAAAGAAATCTATGGGCGACCTGCGGGAACAAGTCTTTATTGGTACCTCCGGTTGGGCGTATCCGAGCTGGAAGCCGGGCTTCTACCCCCCTGCACTTCCGCAGAAGAAGTTCCTGGAATACTACGCAACTCAATTGAACTCGGTCGAAGTGAATTACACCTTCCGGCAATTGCCCACCGAGAGCATGCTCACCGGCTGGTTGGCCGCGAGCAACGCCGGCTTTCGCTTCTCGTTCAAAGCGCCGCAGCGGATCACGCACATCCTTCGGCTCAAGGACTGTTCAGACGCGGTCGCGGCCTTGTCCCGTGCACTCGCTCCCGTCGTCGCTGCCGGACGCATGGGCGTGGTGCTCTTCCAGCTTCCGCCCAATTTCAAAGCCGACGTGCCTCGCCTCAACTCCTTCCTTGTGGATGCGAATCCGTGTGGGTTGCGGATGGCTTTCGAGTTTCGGCACATCTCATGGTTTTGCGACGAAATGTATGCCGTGCTGCGTCATCATCGTGTCGCGCTCTGCGTTGCCGAGAGCGAAGATCTGGAGACGCCCGATGTAGCGACCGCACCCTTCGCGTGCTACCGATTCCGCAAGAGCGGATACTCTGCATCTCAGCTCGACGCGATCGAGAATACCCTACGCAGTCGGTCTGCCGACGGTGAGGTCTTCGCCTATTTCAAGCATGAGGACGAGCCAACCGGGGCTATCTGCGCGGTCGATACGCTCCGACGGCTCCAGCATCAATAAGCGACCCGGCGCCCTGCATTTAAAGTCCAGTTTTGAAGGGGCACACTTCACAGCTTGCGGAAAAACTCGATTCGGAGGGAGGCGGGGGTTTCAACCCCAGTATTAAGCCAATGAATCGATGCCGGCTTTAGCCGCGGAGTGACTTTCTCGTCCGATTCACCGACAGAATTGGCCCCCCATGACGAACGACCCCTTCAGCGCCACCACTCCGACCGCAGTTCCTCACCCGCGATTACCTCCGAAGGAACGCCGGGCGTAGGCGACCACAGCTTCAGCCCCTCGACCGGCCAGATCGTCTCGATAGGCTGCTTCCAGGGATGCAGTGCCAGATCGAAGAGTCCCCAGTGAATCGGCATCAGCAGACCCTGCCCGCCAAGAGCGCGAAAGCTGCGCAGGGCGCCTTCCGGTCCCATGTGAATCTCCGCCCACAACGGATCGGACGCGCCGATCTCGAGCATGGTCAGGTCGAATGGACCGAACTGCTCCCCAATCTCGCGGAAGCCCGCCCACTCCCCGGAATCGGCCCCATAGTAGACGCGGTGTTGCGGGCCCGCCAAGGCAAACGACGCCCACAATGTTTCGAAGCGATTGAAGAGGCTGCGGCCAGAAAAATGGCGCGCTGGCAGAGCCGTCAGCTGCACCGCGCCTACTTGCGTGCTGTCCATCCAGTTCAGTTCGACGCACTGCGACGCCGGCACGCCGAACTTTTGCAACAGCTCCCCGACTCCGAGAGGCATGATCCACCGCGTCTTCTTCAACGCAGCCAGTTGTGCCACCGCGCGAATCGTGCCCGCGCCCAGATGGTCGTAGTGATCGTGCGAAACAATCACTGCATCGATGGTTGGAAGTTCGCTCAGTTCCAGAGGCGCGGGGAAAAACCGTTTGGGTCCGCTCCAAGTCGTCGGCGACGCGCGCTCATCCCACACCGGGTCAATCAAGATGCGCACGCCGTCGATCTCGACGATCGATGTAGCATGTCCCATCCAGGTGATGCGCAAACCGGAACGCGGCTTCGTAGCGTAAACCGCGGTGTCGGTATGGAACGGTCCCAACGGCGCACGTGGTGAGCGTGCCTTCGCCCCGAGAAAAAACCGCGGCCCCACCTTGAGTATGGTCGAGAATCCACCGACCTTCGTGGGCACAGGATTAAGGTAGCGCGGACCATCCTGCTGGGCAGGTTGAAGAAGCATATCGGTTTGATGATCTTTGCGCGCGGCGGACTCTAAAGGAAACCTCCCGAATGTCGGCCGTTAGTTCCTTAAGCCAGTGCGTTACCGCGAATCCGGTCGAGAGTAGAAGTTGACTAGATTCCCGTCTGGATCGCGGAAGTACACCGATCGCGTCCCCCACGGTTGCGTCGTAGGCGGCTTGACCCAGATCTTCACCACGTCCTGTAGCCTCCGGTATTCCCCATCAACATCCGCCACTCTAAACTCAAGGATGACGCTCCTGTTGTTCGCTGCGGTGGCCGAACCCGGAATATACCGCTCCTGCGCTCGCGCCGAGAAGATAGCCAGGACCCCGATGTCCGTGTGGAACTCTGCGTAATCTTCGCCCGACAACTGCGCATCCCGTTCCAGAATAGATCTGTAAAACTTCACCAATTGCTTGACATCGTTCGTGATCAGACAAGTATTTACCAATGTTGGCGCTTGTCCGGAGTTGAGCACGCGAGCGGATTGAGCTCCTGCAGGCCACAGGGGTGCAATCAACGAAGCCACAATGAGCGCCAGACAGCGAGTTCCCCTCATCTCGTGTTCCTCTCACGATCAAATCGATCTCTGGTGCATTGACCAGAGAGAGTTGGCCAGGCTCAGTCATTTTAGCGTGTGTCACGATTGATCCACGCTCATCCTTGGGAAACTGACTGTAACTGTTCTGCTCGCGATATAGAGTGGAAGTTATGCCCTCGTATTTTCCGACGAGCGCCGTCATAACGCGGCTCGCGACTTTCGCGGCGAAGTGGATCTCAGCGTCTACCTCCGCGCCGCTTAAAGATGTGTCGCACCTGGCCGGCCACTTGACGATCCGGACAGCCACGATGGGCGCGGTTGCAATGAGGAGCGATGGCCCCATCTTCAGCAGTCCGTACGATCATGGTAGCCGCCGACCTCGATGCCCATGAGGGAGATTACAGGCAAAGAAAAAGCGAACACATTTTGTTCAGAATTGCTCCAAAAAGAGAGCAATTCGGGACATACAGTCACCCAAATGTTGACCTACAGTAACCTTCATTGCCAAATTAACCACCTTCGGGGCACACTTCATCTCCCAATTGCGAAAGAGGTAAGTGAATGGCTAAAGCTGGTTTTATGCGGTGGAGCAACGCAGACGAGACGGCGGACGTGATCTGCCTATGTTGCTTCGAGACGATTGCCCACGCGCACTCCCTGGATGAATTGCTCGTGGCGGAAGACCTCCACTCCTGTAAAGCGTGGGAGGATTTTCTGTTACCACAGCCCGATCCATACCAGGGCCTTTATGGGTAAGAAAAAGCCGCCCCTGGCTCTCGCACTGGATCAGCTTTTCGATGTCGGCGGCGTTATGGAAGCGAACGGGACTGGATCCGAGTTTTTGCTTTATCTACTTTTGAGCTCCGCTGGGTTTCGCGCTTGATGTCATCGCTTCCGGAACCGACGCCTTCTCACTCGCCTGTACCACCACAAGATCCACCCGCCGGTTCATTCTGCGCCCTTCCGGTGTCGCATTATCGGCAATCGGCCGATATTGCCCATACCCCGAAGCGGAAATTCGCCTCGGATCGAATCCCGCATCATTCACTAGCAGGAGCAGCACATTCATCGCGCGCGCCGTCGATAGATCCCAATTTGAACGAAACTCATCATTGTGAATCGGCTGGTCGTCGGAGTGCCCTTCCACGCGAATCTCCAAGCCCGGCCGGGACAGCACCTTCGCGATCCGCTCGATTTTTCCCGAGGCGCCGGGAAGCAGCGTGGCTTGTCCACTATTGAAGAAGCCAAGCTCTTTAAGGCTGATCACAAATCCTTCCGGCGTCACCTGCAGGACTACTTCGTGATTCGCCAGCTCCTTGCCAATCGCGGCCTCAAGCTGCCGGCGTAGCTCCTGCATGTCGGCAACAGACCCAATCGATGCATGTCCTCCTCGGTGTTCCATGTTCTCTAGCCGCGAGGGGCCATCGGCTGTCTCCGAGACAGGCTTGGAATAGGCTCCTCCATCCCCATTCTCATCCGCGGAGAATGCTCCCATCGTCTGGAAGCCGTTGTGAATGGCACGCGAGAGCTTCTTGATGGATTGGTTGTCGCGATAGGTGGTGGCGAACAACACGACAAAAAACGCGAAGAGCAACGTGACGAAATCGGAATACGATACCAACCAGCGTTCGTGGTTGACATGCTCTTCAACCTGCCGTCTCCGTCTCCTCACGAAGCCACTCTCTTCGGACCTGGTTTGGGAGCCGTATTCAGATACCGGCGCAACTGCATCTCAAGAGCTCGCGGGTTCACGCCCTCGACGATGGACAGAACCGCCTCCAGTGTCATCTCCTGGATCACTTGCTTTTCGCGAATGCGGATTTTCAATTTCCCGGCCCATGGCAGGAAGAACAAGTTCGCAGAGCCGACACCATAAATGGTGGCGACAAAAGCAACCGCGATCCCTTTTCCCACCTCATTGATGTCCTGCAGATGTTGCATCACCTGAATCAGCCCCAGCACCGCTCCAATAATGCCGATGGTGGGGGCAAACCCGGCCGCGGATTCGAAGACCTTAGGAACCCGCTCGTCCTTTTCCCCTCGATAATCGAGTTGCAGCTCCATCATCCTGCGCAGGTCGGTCGCGTTCACCCCGTCAATCGCCAGCATCAGGCTTTCCTTCAGGAACGGATCGTGAATCTTGGCCAACTCCGCATCCAGTGAAAGGAGTCCTTCCTTCCGCGCCTTTAATGCGTAGCGGAGAAGGTTCTGCACCAGCGCATCGGATTCAGGCTCCTTGCTGAGGAACACCTCTTTCAACTGCGCGAGTGCCTCAAGAACGATTGGCAGCGGAAATTGCACCATCACGGCGCCGATGGTGCCGCCGAGAACAATCAGGGCAGCCGTCGGCTGGATCACCTGGGAGAGCCTGCCTCCATCGAGCACCAATCCGCACCCGATGCCCGCCAGGGCAATCACTATGCCGCCAAATGTGCTCTTGTCCACACCGCTCCCCGTTTCCATCGAGCGTTGCGATGGAAAAACCAGTGGCTCATCGTCCCTGCAATTGAATAAAAGCGAAAAACCCGGCGGTTTCTCCTGGGTTCGCTAAGGCCCCACACCCGGACTTTCCGGATAGCCTTCTATCGGCAGGTCGGCCGGAATGTTCAAGACCGGACATCCCCCAAAAGGGGTAGCCAAGACACTGAAACTGGAGCTTTTGAGTGTGGAATTTCCGCATCCATTGGCCGATGAGGGGGCATGCACTTCCGCTGCCCTCCAGGATTGCCTTCTCGTGCGCACGGCTCGGAGATCGACCCAATCGCTGCTGATCTCGCGAAAGTAGAGGATGCTCTTGCCGCCGCGGAAGTCTCTTCACAACGGCCATTCGTCGAGCGCAGGCGCAGCCGCCGCATCGAACAGTCCTGGCCCGAAGCAATCGATGCGCTTCATCAGGTGCTGCTCGGGTTTGAAAACGCGAACAAGCAATTAGCAGAGTCGGAATCCAGGTATCGAACTATCTTCGAAGACGCGCCCGTCGGAATATTCCAGGTCGATCGCCATGGCCGGCCCTTGAGCCTGAATAGCGCGATGTCGAAGGTTTTCGGCTACGAATCCCCACAGGAATTCCTGACTGCGATTGCAAAGAGACCGGGACTCAACCTATTCGACCCGAGCCGATGGAATGCGCTCGCGTCTTCCATCGGAGAAGCAGACCTGCGGCGCTTTGACCTGCAAGTAGAAAGTCGAGACGGCGAAACAAAGTGGGTTCGCTTCCATGTGCGTGCCATCCGGGAAAAGGGCCGCATTGTTCGCTATGAAGGAACCGGGGAAGACGTATCCGAGCGGAGGCGCGTCGAAGCCCGCAATGAACGCCTGGCATACTTCGATTTGCTTACGGATCTGCCCAATCGAACCCTTTTTCATGAGCAATTTTCCAAGGTGCTGGCCGGCGCCAGACGCAAACGTAGCCAGATTGCTCTGCTTCTTCTCTCAGTCGACCGGTTCAAGATCATCAACGATTCCCTCGGACAGAATTTCGGCGATCGGCTTCTGCAGGAAATTGCGGAGCGGATCATCGAAGCAGCGGGTGCGAGCAGTGTCGTCGCCAGGGTAGGCGGCGCGGAATTCGCCATCGTTCTCAAGAACGTCGGAGATCTGAGCGCCATCGCCGAAATCGCCGAAAAAGTCGTGGCCAAAATCAGCGCGGAATACTCATTTTTCGGTCATTCTCTGAATGTGTTTTGCAATTTGGGCATCAGCGTCTTCCCCGAGAATGGGAAAGATTGCGAAGCACTCATGAAATCCGCGGATATCGCAATGTCCTGTTCCCGCGAAGATGGCTTGAACAGCTTTCGCGTCTTCACCGAAGAAATGAACGAGAAGATTCAGGAAACCCTGCGCATGGAGCACGGATTGCGTGTGGCGATCGCCAGGAACGAGCTCTTCCTTGTCTACCAACCGCAGGTTGATATGCGTACCGGGAATGTCACGGGGCTTGAAGCTCTCCTGCGATGGAATCATCCGCAGTCAGGCTTGTTGCTGCCAGGCAAATTCATTGACGTGGCAGAGTGCAGCGGCCTGATCGTTCCCATCGGCGAGTGGGTCTTGCGAACCGCCTGCGCCCAGGCACGAAAATGGCAGGACGAGGGGCTTCCGCGTGTGCCCATCGCCGTGAACGTCTCCCCGATCCAGTTTCGCCAGCAGGGGTTTCGCGAGCTCGTCCGCGATGTCCTCGAAGAAACCGGCCTGGATCCGAAGTACCTCGAGCTCGAATTGACTGAAAGCCTGCTGCTCAGCAGCGCCGACTTCATGTTCTCTCTGATCCAGGAACTCAAGGACATGGGCGTCATGCTGGCCATCGATGACTTTGGAACCGGCTTCTCCAGCCTCGGTTACTTGCGGCAGTTCAAGGTGAATCGGCTGAAAATCGCCCGATCCTTCATCCAGCACGTTTCGGTCGACACCGACGATGCAGCGATCACGACGGCGATTATCAACATGGCAAAGGCGCTCAACCTGTCCGTCCTTGCCGAGGGGGTCGAGAACGAGGCTCAATTGTCGTTCTTGCAAGAGCAGCAGTGCTTCACGATCCAGGGCTTCTATTTCAGCAAGCCCGTCGCGGTCGATCAAATCGATCGGCATCTGCGCATCGGATTTGGCGGCTTCGCCCCTCTGCTCCCCTTGGGACAGCCCGAGGTTTAAGGAAACGAAAGCTGTACGCCGACACACGAAAGGACCACCGCCTGCACGCGGTCAGCGATGGTTTTCGCGCTTCTGCCGCTGGAAATTCTCTGATTCCGTGCCGATAGAGCATCAGCAATTTAAATAGCAACTCAACTTCCTCGCAGCACGCCATCGAACCCTGGCAAGTGTGCGAACAACTGAAGGACAGGGCACATGTTTTCAATCATTGGGATTATTGTCGTTCTCGGAGCCGTTCTCGGTGGCTTTCTCATGGAGAAGGGGCCCATCCTCGTCCTCTTGCAGCCATCGGAATTCATCATCATTGGCGGCGCTGCCCTGGGCACCCTCCTCTCGGCGAATCCCATACATGTTTTGAAAGGCGTTATAAGCGGTCTGCTGTCGGTTCTCAAAGGATCGAAGTATTCAAAGCAGCGTTATATCGACTCGTTGAAGATGATGTTCACTCTCTTCAACAAGGCCCGCAAAGAAGGCCTTGCTGGAATCGAGCCTGACATCGAGGAGCCGGAGAAGAGCACCGTCTTCTCCAAATATCCGGACTTCTTGAAGAACCACCACATGCGCGATTTCGTTTGCGACACCATGCGCATGGCAGTCACCGGCGGCGCCAGCGCTTTTGATCTGGATCAGATGATTGAACTGGACATGGACGTCCATCACGCGGGAGAGACGCAGGCGGTTTCGGCATTGAGCACCGTTGCGGATTCGCTGCCTGGATTGGGCATCGTCGCCGCCGTTCTGGGAGTGGTGGTTACGATGAGCGCCCTTGGCGGACCGCCCGAGGAACTCGGCCATAAGGTCGCTGCGGCGCTCGTGGGCACCTTCCTCGGCATTCTTTTGTGCTACGGCGTCCTTGGACCTTTGGGGTCGAACCTCTCCAAGCTGGTCGACGATGAACACTCCTTCTATCACGTCCTGCGTGTTGTCATGATGGCCTTCGTCAAAGGAATGTCCCCGCTGCTGGCCATCGAAATGGCCCGGCGCGCAATTCCCGAGCACGTTCGTCCGAGCTTCACTGAAGTTGAAAAAGCCTGCCGCCAGAAGGATGAGACGGCCGCGGCGCCCGCAGCAGCGGCATAACAAGTTCGGGAAGGAAAATCGAAGTGTCTGAAGCGGGCGAATCAATCATCATTATTAAGAAAAAGGTCAGCCACGGCGGGCATCACGGCGGCGCGTGGAAAGTGGCCTACGCCGATTTCGTCACGGCCATGATGGCGCTCTTCATCGTTCTGTGGCTTATGAACGCCAGCAAACAGGTGCAGGAGGCCGTCGGCGGTTACTTCAAAGATCCGAGAGGCACCTCCAAGGTAGTCGGCACCAATAAGAATGGCGGCGGCGTCTTTGTAGCACTCAAAAAAGAAGACATGTCGAAATTGAAAGAGACGCTCCTGCAGTCGATCCATCATCTCGACCCAACCGACAAGCTCAAAAAACAAATCGAGATCACCATTACGCCAGAAGGCTTGCGCATCGAGTTGATGGAGTCGGCAAACGGCACATTCTTTCAGTTGGGAAGCGCCAAGCCGACACCCGCACTAGTAGATATGCTTAAACTGCTGTCGCAGGAACTCGGCAAACTGCCCAACAATATCTCCATCGAGGGGCATACCGATTCAAAGCCCTACTCGGCCCTCCGCACCTACGACAACTGGGACCTGTCGTCGGACAGGGCAAACGAAGCCAGGCGCATGATGCAGAATGAAGGACTTCGAGCGGGCCAGGTCAAGCAAGTGCGTGGCTTCGCCGATCAGCGTTTGCGCGTGCCGCAGAACCCTGAAGATCCATCGAACCGGAGAATTTCCTTGATTGTCCAATATCAGGTGATTGACTCCTCGGAAGTTGCTCCCTCGGTTGCAATGGCAAATACCAAAGTGACCCGGGGCCAGAATTAGCGGGCGACTGACTGTCCAACCGCGGCGCGGCGCGCACGGCGAATCTCGATCTCGGCATCAGGAATGAGAAGTCTTCACCTCACAGCCTTTATGGGTATAGTGCGAGCATAGGCTTTCCCCAGCTCCCGAGGTCCCTGAATGGCTCGACGACCAGGCGGTCCACTCGTCCTTCTGACGCTCTGCGGACTCGGAATCATCGCCTCCGCCCAGCCACTTGCAATTCCGAATCCCGCGCCGGCAACTTCGGGCCCTGCCGCGCCCATCATCTTTGGCCAGTCTGTGGTTCCGCTCAATGGACCGTGGAAGTTCCAAATCGGCGACTCCCCCATTGACCCCAAGACCGGCAAGCCCCTCTGGGCCGAGCCGAGCTTCGACGACTCCGGGTGGGAATTGATCGACCTGAAGCCGCCGACCGGGGAATTCGATCCGGCAGGGCCGGAGCGATCCAGAGTTCCAGGCTGGCGAGCCAAAGGACACCCAAACTACTGGGGCTGGGCCTGGTATCGCCTGGCCATATCCCTCGCTGAAGAGCACCAGAATCTTGCTCTGGCCGGCCCTACATACGTGGATGGAGCCTATCAGGTGTTTTCGAATGGAGACCTTCTGGGTGGCATGGGGATCTTCAAGACCGGCAAAGCGCCAAGGAGCTATTGGTCCCATCCGGCGATGTTCCTGCTGCCGGACGCGGGGCCTGCCGCCCGCCATACCGGAAACGAGAACTTGCCCGGACACACCAGTAACCAGCAGATATTCGCGTTCCGCTGGCCAATGCCGGCCACATGCCGCCCTATTTGAACGGCGAACTCGTAGCGATGGAGGGCGCACTCCCGCTGGGAATGATCGAAAGCGCTGAGTTCTCCGAGATGCGCTTCCAACTGAAAAACGGCGACAGGCTGGTGCTGATGTCCGATGGCATCGCGGAGGCCACCGACGTAAACGGCCAACTCTTCGGCTTCGATCGAGTGCACGACCTGCTCTCTACGGCCGGCACCGCCGCAGGAATCGCAACCGCCGCGCAGGCCTTCGGTCAGGAAGACGACATCAGCGTCATCTCTGTCTTGCGTACCAGAAAGTCGAAATCCGACGCAGCGTAAGGAAGTCGCGTGGCAGTTGTACTGGTTGTGCCTGGATGACCGTCAACCGGGAAGTTGCTCCAAAACCAGGTCACTTCGTGATTGGCCACCTCCAAACGGAACCCGAATCCCGTAAGAGTAGAATGACCTGTCAAGAATCGACAGTGACTGAGGAGGGTGCCATGCGGTTTCGCCATTCCAAGGAAAAAGAGGAAGCGCAACTCGGAGCTAGACCGGCCAGATGGTCCTCGGAATTCCGCTGGGCGCGTGCTTTCGTTTGCCTGACGTTCTTGGCAACCCTTGCGGGCATCGCTCTGAACAGCCAGCAACCGGCGGCGCCACGCGTTATCCAGCCAACTCTTCCTCCTGCAATCAATTCATTTCCCGATCCCAGAGATCAGTTGGAAATGCGCCAGGAGCAGAACAAGAAGCAGAATTTCGAGGCGGCCAATGCCGAGCGGAAGAAGCAGATCGCGGACGATAGCGTGAGACTTCTCAAACTGGCCGCCGACCTGAAGGCGGAGGTGGACAAGACCACCAAGGACATGCTCTCGCTCAAGGTGATTCGCCGGGCCGACGAGATCGAAAAACTGGCCCACGATGTGAAGGAAAAGATGAAACTCTCCGTGGAAGGAAACTGACGTGTCATGCGCATCGCGGCCACGCCGGTTTTGGGAAGCATGCGGTAACCCCGAGGACAATCAAAGCGCATAGCCCCAACAACCAAATTAGGACACCACCCGATTCCGTAACCTCTTCCTCGGGCAGGTTCTCAGTGTTGAGTTTCATCTATATGAGAGTGATGCCCGTGGTGGTCCGTATTCCCGAGTCGACGTGACAGACGGCTTGATCATTATCCAGCGCAATCGCGATCTCTACGACAATGAAACGTTCGAGCTTGGCTGGCAAAGTCGTTCGACACCCTGCATTAATAAAGGAAACACGATCCGAACCGGAATCCCGGACTTCGCAGACGCAAGGCCACCGGCAACCGCACCGACTTCGAAAATGATCTTGGTTTAGCGGAGCAGAAGCGGGCCCGACTGTTGCTTGGGGCCGGCTAAGACCGCAACCAGCCGGTTCACGTCGTCCCGCTGTTCGTCCGACTCGTACACGAACTTGACTCCATCGTAGGACGCTCCTGAATGCGCAACCCGCACCGGAAGCTCGAGCCTAAAGTTCTGATAGTTCAATCGCACTTTGCCGCAGGAATTCGGACAAAGCGGCTCGCGAAGCTCCAGCTTCATCCCTTCCGTGCTGATTTCCCGGCAGCGCCCATCCTGCATCGAGTCCTCGAACGTCAGCCGGATCGGAAGATCGACTGAAAAGCGTGGAGCGCGATAATCGAATTTCCGCATATTTTTTCCACGCCTTTCAGGATTTGTGCTCAGCCGTTTGCCAGCATCCGATTTACTACTATCGGCACATTCCCTCAAAAAGTCCGGTCTCCAGCGTCATAATTTTGCCGAATATCTCTTGAAGTGCCTTCTGCGAAGCCGCCATCCGCACATTCCTTGGGTGCCCCATCCAAGCTCTGCTTGGGTGGGAAAGCAAGAAACCTTCCTAGCCAGCCTTCCCGGCGCCTCTACGGCCGCATCCCAGGCCACGAAAATACTCACCGGGAAATTGCATCGAACGACAAAAAAATCCGGATCACTGTCCCGGCACAACCGCCTTCCTTCTAGCACGTCGAATGCCATGTACCTCGAAGGTAACGTGAGGTGTGAAATTAATCACTCGACTGCTGTGACGGCGGTCCTATACTAATTTTTCATCTTTCCGTTGTGCAAAAAGGCTCACTCCCTGCGGCCTCGTCGCAGGCAGGACGGGTTTTGCGCAAAAATGGTTCAAGAATCGTAACAGCAGGCAGCGAAATGAGCAGCTCTATCGACTCCGCAATATCTCTTGTCACCGAAGAGCGAGAAACCGCGCCATCGCATCACGATCATGCAGAACCTGCCATCGGGACTGTCGCACTCAACAGGGCAGCAGGTCGGCGCATCCTGATTGTTGAGGATGACGTTTCGCTTTCCGGCTTCCTTTGCGGAGAATTGCAGGGCCAGGGCCTGATCGTGGAACAGGTTCACGACGGCGAAGAGGCTCTTCGCTTGTTGGAGGCGAAGCGCCGCTATGACCTGCTCATGCTCGATCTCAACCTGCCCAAGCTCGACGGGCTCACCCTCATTGAGCGCGTGCGGCCGGCTCAGCCTCGATTGCCAATGCTCGTACTAACCGCCCGCAGCCGAGTCGAAGATAAGGTGAAGGCGCTCGAGAGCGGTGCGGATGACTGCATTACAAAACCTTTCTCTCTCATCGAGCTTCTCGCCAGGGTCCAGGCGCTCTTGCGCAGAAACTCGGGTCTGGTTCCCAATTGCTCCACCGTCGCGGATTTGACGATGTACCGGGACCAGCGCCGTGTTGAGCGCAACGGGCGGCGCATCGATCTCACTCCCAGGGAATTTGCCATTCTCGACGTCATGATGCGCAATGCAGGACAACCCGTATCGCGAGCGACCTTACTCGAGGAAGTGTGGAACATGGCGCCGTCCGAATCCGCCACCAATATTGTGGACGTATATATGAAGTATGTGCGCGACAAAATAGATCTTCCGGGGGAGCCGCGATTGACGCATACCGTCCGCGGTTTCGGCTATGAGCTGCGTTTTGCCTAAGAATCCGCGGGAAGCGAAAAGCGCGGCGAGCGATCAGCATGCCGCACTGTATTGCGAGTTGGCCGACGGCCTGCACGCCATGGCACAACCACTCACGATTGTGCGTGGTGCGTTGTGCGCATTAACCCTGAATCAAGATGTGCCGTCCGCGAGTCAGCGATACCTCGAGATGTCCTCGGTGCAACTGGATCGCCTGTGCGATCTGATGTCCAGCCTGCGGAGCTTGCTGGAAACAACTCAGTTCAATGCGAATTGCGCGACCATCGAACTCTGGGAGCTGATCAGCCCCATTCTCGAAGATCTGGATGCGGCTCTGCGGAAGTCTGGAGTGCAGATCGCCCCGGCAAATCCGGAACAGTCGGCGATCCACGCAATCGCCGACCCCGCAAGAACCGAGCAGGCACTTCGGGCCGCGCTGAACACAGCTATATCGGTGGCCTCGCGAGGCGACATAATCTTGCTCGATGTTCAGCCCCGCGATGGCTTTGTCGACCTCACGATCCAGAACAGAAACCCGCACGGAAAAAGCCTGGGTTCTTCCGATCGCCTCAGTTTGTCGCTCGTCAAAGCGAATGTCCAAAGCCAGCAGGGCATCTACGAGTGCGTTGAGGATCCGCTGTGCATCTCGCTTAAGCTTCCTTTGCAAGACGCAGACGAAATGAGTACCGGGGTCACGTCTCAATATTCTCCGGTTGAACAATTGAATTGATTTTTTTCTTACCGTCATTGAATCTCATGATTCTTTCATTTCAGAGAGGCATTCGATAGCGCAATGGCTGCTCCGGCTACTCAAATAGGGCGATTCGAAGACCGGATTCCGATTGACGTCTTCATCGTGAGCTCCAATCCCAGGCTCCGCGAGGAGCTGCAGGGAAAGTTGAGCCTTCCCCGCTGGAACGTGCTCCAGGCATCCGGCGGAGCCGAAGCCCTGAAGCTGCTCCACAAGCACGCCTCCGACGATGGGGTGCTCCTTTTGGACCCGTCGTTGCCTGACCTTGAGCCGAGCGAGTTCCACGGGATTGTCAGGGACCGCTTCCCCAATACCCAGGTCATGATGCTGAATGCTCATACGGGCCAGCTTCTGGTCGGGAGCGCATCGCCAACCCCCGTATCCAGAAAGCTCGCCGATGTAGTCAATCAGACCGGATCATTGCGGACCAGCCCGCTGCCTCTGACCAGCATCGAACCGGCCAGGATTCAAGCGGAAAACCGAGTCAAGCTGCGGAGTATGATCGGCGCTTCGGAGCCGATGTTGCGCACGTACGCATTGACGCGGATGGTGGCCGCACGCGACACGACAGTATTGGTGACCGGCGAAAGTGGGACAGGCAAGGACCTCATCGCTCAGGAAATCCATCTGATTAGCACACGCAGAAACCAGCCATTTGTTGTGGTCAACTGCTCCGCTATCCCCGAAACGCTGCTGGAAGCGGAACTCTTCGGCTTTACCAAGGGCTCCTTCACCGGTGCAGTGCAGGCGCGCATCGGTCGCATCCATGCGGCGCACGGGGGCACGCTGTTCCTCGACGAAATCGGCGATATGCCCTTCTCGCTGCAAAGCAAGATTCTGCGATTCCTTGAACAGGGCGAAGTCCAACGCCTGGGCGGGAACGAAAATCTCAAAGTCGATGTCCGCGTCATTGCCGCGACCAACGCCGACCTCAAAAAGCGCGTCGCGGAACAACAATTTCGTGAAGACCTCTATTACCGGTTGGCGGTTTTCCCCATTCACCTCCCGCCTCTTCGCGAACGGTTGGGCGACCTCGAAGATTTGGCCGTCGCCTTCGCAGGCAAATTCCACCCCGGAGTTTCCCTGTCTCGCGAGGCGTTGAACGTCATGGCACAACACTCCTGGCCAGGCAATGTGCGCGAACTGCGCAACGCAATCGAACGGGCAACGATCCTCGTAGGATCTGAAGACGAAATCAAGCCCGAACACATCGTTTTATAAAGTCCCCGCCCATTTTGGGCACACCCCTCCCAATTTTTCCCAGTTTGGCACTCGTCGTGCATATCAGATAGGCAAATGCTGCCGAGTTCTCATACTGTTCCAATAAACCCGTTGGGGGTCGAGGTCATCCCCAGCCCGCAGCTCCTTGCGGATGCGTTCTCGGAGTTCATCTCCGCCTCATCTGTATTGGAGGCGTCCTACCGCGACCTCCAGCAGGAAGTCGCGCATCTCAGCCTTGAACTCTCAAAACGCAATGCCGCTCTCACCAGCAGTCTGGCCGAGAACGATCGCATGCGGGCAGCCCTGCAGCAGATGCTCGACTCGATGCCCTGCGGTGTACTCGTGCTCAATCACGAAGGCCGCATCGTCATGATCAATCCGGAGTGCCGCCGCATGCTCGACCTCGGCGCCTCCCCCGTCAACAGTCTCCGCGACCTCTCAGCTCTCAGCCACCTTGATTTTGAGGCCCTCTCCGCCGGCCCGGATAGCCCTCATGAGAACGAGGTCTGCATCCAATCCGCGACCACAACCCAGAAGCGCTGGCTCGCTGTCGGCAACCGCAAGCTCTTCTCCGGTCCCTCGCGCAAGCCCGACCATCTCCATAGCATCTGGATCCTCCGCGACATCACCGCAAACAAGTATGCGGAGCAGGAGCGCGAGGCTGCCCGGCGCGCCACAGTGCTCGCTGAAATCTCCACAATCCTTGCCCATGAAATTAGAAATCCATTAGCCAGCATGGAATTATTTGCCGGGTTGATCGAGCAGGACCTCGGCGGAACGTCTCAATGGATTTCTCATCTTCGCGCCGGCATCCGCAGACTCTCGGGAACCGTAAACAACGTCCTCAGCCTGAACGACGAAAGCAAATCGCGTCTCGTTCCGGTCGATCTTGCAGCCTGCGTGCAAAGCGGCCTGGTCTTCGTGCAGCCCATCGCCGAACAGGCCGGCCTGTTCCTCTCTTTCTTCGCCGCCGCCGACACCCCTTCGATTCTTGGCAATGAAGACGCCATCCATCAAATCATTTTGAACGTCGTGTGCAACGCAATCCGCCACACCGGCGCCGGCGGCCGAGTTGCCGTCACCACCCGCCGCGCGACGCACAACGGCGCAGATTATGCCTTAGTCGAGATCGAAGACTCCGGCTGCGGCATCCCCGAAAGCGTCATCGCCCACATTTTCGAAGCAGGATTCAGCGCCAATGGCGAAACCCCCGGCCTCGGTCTCGCCGTTTCCAAACGCCTCATGGCCCAGCACGGCGGAGAGATCCACGTATCCAGCCGCATTAACGAAGGCAGCACCTTTCAGTTGGAGTTCCCAGCCCTATGACGAACGAAGAAGTGCTTTCGGTAATGGTGGTCGACGACGAGCCCGGGATTCGCACCGCATTGCGCGCGAATTTTCTTCGTCACGGCTGGCGCGTTGAAACCGCGTCCTGCGTGCGCGACGCCATCCGCGGCGTAGAGCACCAGGACTTCGATCTCGTAGTGACAGACATGCGCATGCCCGACGGCACAGGCATGGAAGTGATGCGTGCCGCAAGAAAAGCATCTCCCGAAACCGCGGTCATCCTGCTCACCGCCTATGGGTCCGTCCCCGACGCAGTCACCGCAATGCGCGATGGTGCACTCGATTACTTAACCAAGCCAATCCCGTTCGATCGCCTGCAAGCCACGGCAGCTCAGGTCATGAATCGCATTAAGCAGCTCCCCGTCGACGACGTTACGGGAGCCGGCGACATCGTCGGGCACGCTTCCTCTCTACTCCGCACGCTACACCGTGCCAGAGCAGCCGCCAGCACCAGCGCCGATGTTCTGATTGAAGCCGAGAGCGGCACAGGCAAAGAACTTCTCGCCCGCTTCATCCACGATTCCAGCAACCGCAGCAGCAAGCCCTTCATCGCAGTCAACTGCGCAGCCGTTCCTGAATCGCTGCTCGAGAGCGAGCTCTTCGGACACGGCAAAGGCGCATTCACCGGCGCTGTCGCAAGCCGCTCCGGCAAATTTGAGCTCGCCAACGGCGGAACAATTCTCCTCGACGAAATCGGAGAAATGCCGCTCAATCTCCAACCGAAACTCCTGCGCGTTTTGCAGGAGCGCGAGTTCGACCGCCTCGGCGAGAGCTCTCCAGTCCACGTCGATATTCGCGTCATCGCGACCACAAACGTTTCGCTTGCCACCATGGTCGAACGCGGCCAGTTTCGCGCCGACCTCTACTACCGTCTCAACGTGATCCCCCTCTCGCTGCCGCCGCTGCGCGAAAGGCGCGAAGACATTCCCGTTCTCGCCCGGCACTTCGCCGAAAAATATTCGGCACAGCATCGCTCGTTTCCCCCGCGGCTTCATCCGGATTTTCTCGATCGCCTCCAGTCGCACTCCTGGCCCGGCAATGTCCGCGAACTGGCAAATTTCATGCGCCGTGTTCTCACCTTGAGCGAGACGCACGACCTCGATGCCCGCTGCTTCGAAATGGAATTTCAAGACAGCAATGGTTTGACGCGGGCCCCGCACATGCAGATCGCGCAAACTCCGGTTGCGCAAACGCCGGCTCCATCGCTCGCACCGGCAGGCACGCCGATCCGGCAAGTTGAAAGGCTCCATCTCGAAAAAACGCTCGCTCTCACCGACGGAAATCGAACTGTCGCCGCCGAGATGCTCGGCATCAGTCTCCGCACCCTGCGCAACAAAATTCGTGAATACGGCCTTCCGCCAAGGAGGTATGCATAATGGCCACGACTCCTTTACTCCAAGCACTTCAGGGCTATCTCAAGGTCACAACCGACCGCCAGCAGATCGTCGCGTCCAACATTGCCAACGTCGATACGCCCGGCTATCACACCAAGGACATCAACTTTCAGTCCGCAATGCAGCAGGTGATGTTCAACGAAAACGATACGCAGCTTGGGCCCGCCACAACCGACGTGCAAGGGCTGCCGGAGCGTCCTGATGGCAACGACGTAAACATTGACCGGGAAAGCCTGGTGCTCTCGCAGACGCAGCTTCAATATCAGATGGGCGTGCAGCTGATCAAAGAGGAATTTCATCGCTTGCTGACTGCAATTAAGGATGGAAATTAATTATGGGCGTGTTTGACATGTTGAGTATCAGCGCGTCCGCACTCTCTGCCGAAAGGCAGCGTGCGGAAGTCACTTCGGCCAACCTCGCCAACGCGGAGACGACGCACACTGACCAGGGCGGTCCCTTCCAGCGCAAAGAAGTCATTTTCAGCGCCACAAATGCTTCGCCGTTTCGCACCGTGATGAATCGTTTGGGTGGTCGATTCGGCCATGCTGCCGGAGGATCGGTGCAGGTCTCCCAGGTTGTCAACGACACCACCGCTCCGGTGATGCGTTACGAGCCCGGTAGTCCGGACGCGGACAAAAACGGCTTCGTGGCCTATCCAGCGATCAATCCGGTTTCCGAAATGGTCGACCTCATGGGAGCCGTACGCGCCTACCAGATGAACGCATCCGCGGTGAGCGCGGCAAAGCAGATGATCCAGCAGTCACTCGATATCTTGAAATCCTCATAAGCAGGGAGCGCAACGATGAGCAACTTAACGATTGGTGCAATTCCCAACGCGCAGGTGCCGAACGTTTCGACGCTCGACATCGGAGGCAAGTCCGAAGGAGATAGTTTTTCCTCTGTCCTGTCAAACGCCGTGAACAGTGTGAACCAATTGCACACCGATGCAGCATCGCAGGTCGGCAACCTTTTGCAAGGTGGAGGGGCCGATATCAACAACGTCATGATCGCAGTAGAAAAAGCGGATGTTTCCTTTCAGCTGATGATGCAAGTCCGCAACAAGATTGTCAGCGCGTATCAGGATATCGAGAAAATGCAGTTCTAGGACTGAATTCCAATGCCAGGCATGACAAACGTAGCCGATCAGCTGAAGAATTTTTGGGCAAGCCGCACCGGCGCGCAGAAGGCATTCCTTCTGTGCGGGGCAGGAGCCACGGTAGTGCTCCTTACGCTCTTTGCGCGGCTCCTCGGCACGCCCGACTACAAGCCCCTTTTTAAAGATCTTGAACCGGCGGACGCGCAAGCGCTGGTGGCACAACTCACAGCGCAGAATATTCCTAACCAGCTCAGTCCCGACGGCAAGACGGTCAGTGTTCCCGCCGACAAATTGGATGCGGCCCGCATGCAGACGGCAACGCAAGGACAGCCGCATAGCGGACGCATGGGCTTCGAGCTTTTTGACAAGATGACCTGGGGCCAGACCGAGTTCGATGAAAAAGTCGCCTATCAGCGCGCACTCGAGGGCGAATTGGAGCGTACCATTCAAACCCTTTCCAACGTCGAGCAAGCGCGAGTTCATCTCGTTATGCCGACGGATTCTGTCTTTCTCGATCGCCAGCGCGGCGCCAAAGCCTCTGTGATTTTGAAGCTTCGCCGCAGTGGGTTTTCCAAAGACGCAGCGGTTGCCATCGCGCGGCTAGTCTCAGGAGCAGTCGATCAACTCAAGCCGGAAGACGTTTCAATTGTCGATGCGGACACTGAAGAGTCGCTCGGTATGGGACACGACGAACAGGGCAACGACCAGGCGGAAGAAGGACGGCTAACCCAGCGACTGATCAGCACATTGGAACCCGTGGTCGGCACCAATGCGGTTCGCGCCAGCGTCAACGTGGACTACGATCAAGGATCCACCGAGGAAAGTCAGGAAAAGTATGACCCCTCCGTGAGCGCCTTGCTGAGCGATCAGAAAACAGAAGACCAGGAAGCCGGAGGAGCGGCACCCATCGGCGTCCCGGGAACCGCAAGCAATATTCCTGCGGCGAAAACGTCGAAGCCGCCGGCCAGCTCGAGCAACACGATCTCGCAGAGCCCATCGCAAACTTCGAAGTCGGAGAACGCGCAATATGGAGTCAATAAGACGGTCGTCCACACCATCATGCCCGGAGGGCGCATTCAGCGTGTGACAGCGGCCCTTCTGGTTGACGATGCGGTTGTGAAGACGGTTAAGAACGGAAAAACAACATTCACCCGGCAGAAGAGAACACCGGATGAACTGAACAAGATTCGGGAATTGGCCGAAGCTGCAATCGGCTTCGACGCAAAGCGCGGCGACACAATCAGCGTGCAGAATATGTCGTTCGATGCCAACTCCACTGAAACCGATCTTGCCCCCGTCGCCTGGACGACGCAAGTGCAGAAGACGGTCTCCGATTACTCCTCGCTTCTGCGGCCTCTCTCGCTGCTCGTGCTCTTCATGCTGGCCTACGTGCTTGTGCTTCGGCCCGTTCAGAAGCATGCTTTGAGCGCGAATCAGCTTGCCGCAGGCACACAACCCGCGCTTGCCGCCGCAGCCGCGAACGCGCAGCCGCTCACCACACCTGCCGAAATTGGACCTGGCATCCTTCGTGCAGCGCAGCTTAAAGCGCAAACAGTTGATCTGGTCAGGCAGAAACCGGTGGATACCGCGCGTGCGATGCAGGCCTGGATGCGCGAGGGGGAATCATGAGCACAACCGACTCCGCGTCAACCAGCGGTGCACGCAAAGCGGCAATTCTGCTCTCGTTCCTCGGCGAAGAAGAAGCAGCGCCGATCCTGCGTAATCTACCCAGCGAGGATCTTCAGCGCATCACGGACGAGGTAGCCAACCTGGCGCGCGTCCCAGTTGAACTTACGCTGCAGGTTCTTGAGGAATACAACCAGATGATGGCCGCTCGTGAATACATCTCAGCCGGTGGCCGCGATGTTGCCGTTCGCTTACTGGTGAAGGCCTTCGGAGAAAACGGCGCCAAGAGCATGGTCCAGCGCCTCACCCATCCAGACGATAACGCTTCGTTCAATCTCGATCCGCTCAAGAAGACGGAGCCTCAGCAGCTGGCCAGATTCCTCGCCGGTGAACACGCGCAGACGAAGGCTCTGATCCTCGGTCATCTCGAAGCCAAACAGGCTTCGTCGTTATTGATGAAACTCGAACCGGAAGCGCGGGCAGACTGCATCCGGCGCATGGCGACCATGGGACAGTTCTCTCCAGAAGCCGCGGCAAAGGCTTCCAGGGTGCTCAACCGCCGTTTCGGCTCGACTGGGGATCAGAGCCGGCGCACGGATTCAGGAAGCAAGAACCTTGCAGACCTGATGAACCGACTGGATTCTACGGCAGCTCGCGAAATCCTCGAGAAAATTGAAGGCGAGGACCCGAAGCTGGCCATCAGCATTCGCGACCTCATGTTCACATTCGAGAATTTCCTCGAAGTTCCAGAGACAGATTTGCGCGAGCTCATGAATGCGGTCGACAAAAAGACCTTGATGATCGCTCTCAAGGGGGCGAGCGAAGATCTGCGGGCCCACATCTATCGCACCATGTCGTCGCGTGCCGTCGAGATGATGAAGGAAGACTCCGAAGTGATGGGCCCGGTGCGCGGCAAAGATGTCTCCAAAGCTCAGAGCGAAATCGTCGCCATTGCGCGCAAGCTCGAATCCGAGGGAAAGATCGTATTGAAGAGTGAGGGAGAAGACGAATATGTCCTCTAACGGCGCCGCACTTCCCACTCCGGTTTCTGCCTTGCAATACCGCGATATGTCCGCGCACAAATCGCGCGACGCCGTGGCGCATGCCGACGCTGCCGCTGCAACGGATGAGGAAACGGGCAAAGATCGGGAAGAATCGACGCTGTCCGAGGGGCAATTAACTGCCAGAATTGAGCGCGAGAGGGCTGATGCTGCGTCCCAGACAGAGCAAAGGCTGCGCACGGAGTTTGAGCAGAAGCTCGTCGCCGCGCGTGCACCCATTGCAGCCCTCATTGCAGGGTTCGAGGAAGAGCGAAACCACTACTATGCGCAAGTCGAGAGCGAAATCGTCCAGCTAGCCCTGGCAATCGCTGGAAAAATTCTCCACCGCGAGGCGCAGGTCGATCCGATGTTGCTGGCCGCGCTTGTAAGGCTGGCCGTCGAGAAAATGCGCGAGGGTTCCAGCGTGACGGTTCGCGTCGCTCCCGGTCGAGGCGCGAGTTGGAAGCAGTACTTTGCCGGCGTGCCAAGCGTGACGCACGTGGAAGTGACCGAAGACGCGCAGCTCGGCGCGCAGGATTGCTTGCTCGAGACGGAACTCGGTTCCGCCAACTTCGGCCTGGACACGCAGTTGAAAGAGGTCGAGCAGGGCTTCTTCGATTTGCTTGCACTGAGGCCCTCGAAATGAATCAGCCGCTGTTGGCTCCATATACGCACTACCTTCAGGTTGGATCGACAGTGCGCTGGAGCGGCCGCGTTACTCAAGTCGTCGGCAATCTCATTGAGTCGGACGGTCCATTCTGCTCTGTCGGTGAATCGTGCCTTTTCACCGGCGAAGGCGGACGGAGCTATTCCGGAGAGATCATCGGATTTCGCGGTTCCACGATGTTGTCCATGGCCGCCGATCAACCGCAGGGCCTTCGCTTCGGCGACAAACTTGTAACGTGGGGAGCGCGCCCATCGATTCGTGTCGGTCCTGGAATGCTGGGAAGGGTGATCGATCCAGCAGGGAATCCGCTCGATCGAAAAGGTGAATATCGCGCAGTTCATTCCATCACTCTCGATGGTTCGGCACCGTTGCCGTTGGAGCGCGTTCCAATTCGCGAGCCGCTGAGCTGCGGCATCCGCGCCATCGACGGTTTTCTCACCTGTGGACGGGGCCAGCGTGTCGGAATCTTCGGAGGCAGCGGCGTTGGCAAAAGCACGCTGATCGGTATGATGGCCCGTGGAACCGCGGCCGATATGACCGTGCTGGCGCTCGTCGGCGAACGTGGACGCGAAGTGGGAGAGTTTCTCGAAGTCCTCGGCGAAGACGGTCTGCGGCGCGCCGTGGTCATTGTTTCCACCTCCGATCAATCGCCTCTGCTCCGCATCCGCGCGGCCTTGGCGGCAACGGCAGTCGCCGAACATTTTGCGAGCCAAGGGAAAAACGTGCTCTTGATTGTCGACTCACTGACGCGATTCGCCATGGCGCAACGTGAGATTGGATTGGCGGCAGGGGAACCGCCGACCGCGAAGGGCTATACACCCTCGGTGCTGAACATGCTGGCGCGACTGGTGGAGCGCGCAGGTAATTTCGACAAGGGAAGCATTACTGCTTTCTATACCGTGCTGATGGAGGGCGACGATCAGCAGGATCCAGTCGTAGACACGGTTCGATCGCTGCTTGACGGACACGTGGTGCTCGATCGGAATCTCGCGCTCCGCAGTCACTATCCGCCAATTTCAATTCTGGAAAGTCTCAGCCGGCTCATGACCGGCATGGTCTCTAACGAGCACTTAGCCAAGGCAAATGCAATGCGCCTCATGATGGCAGCCCATAGCAGATCTGAGGATCTAATTCGCATCGGCGCGTATCAAAAAGGCACCGACCCGGTCCTCGACAATGCCATCGAAAATCTGCCGGCGATCCATGGATTCTTGCGCCAGAAACCCGATGAATTCTGGAGTTATGACGAAGCGGTTCAACGGCTAGTCGCCCTGCCGGGATAGTGAGAGCCCCGGGTACCTGCGTGCAGGAGGCATTGGAATGGCGTTCCGATTTTCACTCGCATCTGTGCTTCGCGTGCGCGAGAGCATCGAACGACGCGAAGAGCTCGCACTGCAGAAAGCTGAGCACGAATTAGCTCGTGTGCGGCGCCGCATCGACGAATTGACCGGTGAAATTGCAAAAGCAGTCGATGAACGGGAAAAGGCACTGCAGCAGGAAATCCAGGCGCATCGCTTGCAAAGCATGGATGCTGAGATTAGTGCGGCGGGCGAGGCAAAGCAGACTCTTCTCGAAACGCTGCAAACACTGCAACAGCAACGCGACGCGCAGATGAAGCTGTATCAGGCTGCCTACAATGGCCGTCGCATGCTGACTGATTTATCGGCGCAGCAAAAGACCGAGTACGAGCAGGAACAGGATCACGCTCAACAGAAACGTCTCGACGATATCTTTGCGTCGCGCTGGCAGCGGAATTAGTGCTTGCCGTCTCAAAATTGTTCCACGTGGAACAATTTTGAGATGATCGCAAGGGGCTGCGCCCCCACGGCCACCTCTGAAATTGTTCCACGTGGAACAATTGCGGCATCTGTCACAGGTGTTGGCGGGGATTTGCGAAAAATAGCGGCTGTTTTCTTGGCTGATTGGCTCTGAATGCGATTGTCGGCCTGATGGGCACAAGTCTTCGTAATTTTCTGCAATTTCGTTTTGAAAAAATGCAAATTTGAAGAATTCACCGCGGCCCTCCGGGACGCGGAACATGCGCGGCGTGCTGTCCCAGGGTTTCACCCTGGGCTATTTTCATGTTCTCCCTCCGGGAGAAGCTACTTCGTTCAGCACGACAGCGGTGAGCCGGGGATTCGTGCCTTCCCACCCTAGCGTAGCTAGGATGGGCACCCATGGTCTTGCTGACTGACGAAGGGAAAACAACCGCAGGTCCTTCGGCTTCGCTTTTCCCCGCTCAGATGGGATGAAAGGGGCGTACCTTCCTGATACGTGCTCAAGGCGCACAG
>CAZAQN010000043.1:0-36468 GCA_964487345.1 uncultured Occallatibacter sp.
GAAGGGATGAAAGAACGGGAAGAGCTTTTCGTAAAGCAGCCAGTAAAGCAAGAGGACTCCAGTGCACGGGGGAGAGATTCAGGACGATTTTACAGGGGATGGAGTGGGTGCGCAGGTGACGTATGTGGTGCAACCACCCCACGGACGAAGACCTGTTTCACCCCAGCGACGAAGACCTGTCGCCGGGGACCCCGACTGTCCGTGGGGACCCCGCTGCGTGGAGACGAGCGCAGCTGGCGGGCTAGCAGGGTTCGGGTCCTTGGCCGATCGGTGCCGCATTTTACGAGGACTGGTCTGTGTCGGATTGCGGAGCGGCCCGCTGCGTCGATCAGCGGACGATGTGGAAGGTTCGCGACCAGCGCGTTCGGGTGAAGAAGTGGAGGAACTCATCGCAGTCAGCGGCGGCGCGTTCAGCCAACGGCGCGTCGTCGGGCAACTCCGCAGTTTCAATCGACCAATAGACAAGGAGCGGCCTCCCGAGGATGTTTGCACGAGGCACGAACCCCCAGAAGCGGCTGTCGAGCGAGTGTTGGCGGTTATCCCCCATCACGAAGTAACTATCAGGGGGAACAACCAAGTCGCCGTCGTGCACGCATTGCGTCATGACAACTGACCACTCGGCAGTAGCGCCATCGGCGTCGGAAGGTGGGAGGGAAGGAAACTCGTCGATGTAGGGGTTGTAGTCGGCGAAAGTTGGTTTCGCGGCGAACGGTTCGATTTGCGCAACGCCGTTTACATAGACCACGCCATTGCCGAGGTGAATGCGGTCACCTGGAATGCCAACGACGCGCTTGACCAGGATTTTGCGCTCGCCATTGTCTTCGAGGACCGGCTTATAGAAGACGATCACGTCATCGCGGCGAACTCGGCGGTAATGAAGCGGTGCCCACGAGGTCTCTGGCGCGAGCGCCGCACGGTCGACGATCACATGGTCGCCCACCAGAAGCGTGCTGGCCATGGATGCGGACGGAATGGCGAAATTCTGAAAAATAAAAGCGAAAACGAAGAGAGCTACAGCGATCATGCTGCAGTTGGAAGAGAGGCTCCCGAAGAAGGATTCGCGGGGTGGATCAAGAGACTGGAGGGATCGGCGGCTCATAAACCTGACTCCATGGCGGCCAGTGTAGCATTCAGGGACGACAGGCGGGCTCACAAGATATTCGAGGCCCTTCGACCTGCTGTTCGTCTCCGCGGTGACACGCGAAGAACTCTGTCTCAGGGCAGATACAGTAAGTGAGGTCGAAGTAGCCCCCATGCGCGCCGAGCGGCCAGCAGTCAAAGTACACGCTGGGATGCAGGCGTTCACGTTGCCTATCCGTTCTAACGTGTGATTGGCAGTGGAGCCCGCGGATCATTACGACCCGCGGGCTCCACTCTAATGGGATCCAACAACCTGAGCAGAACGAAGACTATTAAACGGGCCGCACCAGAAAGAACGTCAGAGTATTTTGACTTTTTCAATGTCAAAACCTTTCTCGATCGGTTCGCCCATCGGGTGATGATGATAATGGGTTCAGGCGGTCTGTATACCTGAATTCGCAACTGCCGCGAATGCCCGCTGTTCCGACATCGTCATCGAGACAATCAGAGGCAGTGCAACCGCACTCAAGCCCGCCAGAACCCGACGCCGATTTGCATTGCGCAAGAGCCCCGAAGTCTTGACCAGTTCCTTTTCGTGCAACTGCAAAATCGCTTGCTCCGCAGCTTCGTCGGTGATGGCAGGATTGCAGGTACGCCGCATATCTTCTGCCACGGCGGCGAGAGTGGTTTGGCTGCTGCAAGCATCCCATGCCGCCCCAGCAGTCGGGTTCAATGCGAAGACCATCTCGTTTCTCGAATCGACAATCATCTTCGAGCCATCGGGAAGTCCGTTGACAACCAGATTGTTTGTATCTCTACGTTCAATTTGCATGTATCTCTCCAGTCGAGGCGAGTCGGGGTCTCGCATTGTAAGTTCAGAAAAGGGTACATGAAGAATGGCCTCTTAACCATTGATAAAAAAGATATTTAGTAATCAAATAAAGCGTTGTCGTAACACGTCCTGACGGTACGTTCTGAGAGCACTAACTCACCTTGTTGTGAGTTAGCTCCGGAGCTTTGATTGAAGTTGGTCCGGAAAGCTCGGCGCATCAAGAGACTGCAACCGAATTAAGAAACGATGAGGACAAAGTAACTATCGTCACTGACGCAAGTGCCAGTTCACCCGATGACATGCAGATAAATACCAGGACATCGGATTTTGAGCCTTGAATCCAAGATTGATGCGATGATTTTCGACTTTTCGAGATTGTGAGCGGGCGGTGGACAACTTGGAAATTATTCGCCGATACCCGCGGTGCAACATAGACATCGTGCTACTTGCCGGATTGTCTCTTCAACTCGGTCTCAAAAGCCTGTTCGCGGTCAACGATGTAAGCCTTGTAGCCTTCTGGATCGATAAAAGCGTTTTTGTCGCCAGTCTTATATCGGTCGTATTTTCCTTGAAGGTCGAAATAGCCGCCATGCGCACCAAGAAAGACGTCACAAGGAAGGTTCTTGAGCACTTCGAATTGATGGCGGTAATCGGCCGCGATTCGCGGATACGCGGGATTTCGCACCAGCTTGTATCCCGGATTGACGTTGGGACTGCCGACAATGACGACCTGGAGCGTGCGACCCGCTTCAGGTTCGTCCAGGGTCCAGGTGGTCGTGCCTTTGGTGTGGCCGGCTGTGAGATGTGCGGTGAGAACCGTGCCGCCGAGCGAGACCGTATCTCCGACGTGCAGGATGCGGTCGACGTGCGTCGGCGGGAAGCGCATTGTCTTGTCGCTGGCGTAGTGAAAGTCGCTCCGGCCGCCGGATTCCACGACGGAAACATCCGGAGCCATGACCTCGTATTTGGCATGAGTCTCGCGCAGAATTTCCGCACTACCCGCGCAGTGATCATAATGGCCGTGGCTGATGAGCAGGATCTTGATGTCGCTGAAGTGGAAGCCGAGAGCCTCGACACTTTTGCGGATCAACGGCGGCGACGATTCCAGATTGCTGTTGATGAGGATGTCGCCTTTCGGCGTGACGATGAGATAGGAAGCGAGATCCTCGCTGCCTACGTAATACAAGTTTCCTGCAATACGGAAGGGCGGAAAGGGATGTGTCCATTCGGGCCTGATTTGTGCAGGCGCGCGCATCGTGAAGAAGAACGATGCCAAGAGAACAACGAAGAAAGCTGGCCTGACGCGGATCAATGGATCTCCATGGATTTGCTTGAGGGATTTAAGATTTCGAGGGCCTGCTCCAGATGTACGCCGCGTGAGCCTTTCACCAGCACCGCATCGCCCTCGCGCAGATTCTGTTTGAGCCATTGTCCAGCGGCAGCGGCGTCCGGCAGAAAGATGGCTTCCACGCCCGCAGCGCAGGCTGCCGTGGCGAGATGTTCGGCGTTGCCGCGAACGCCGACTACCAAATCGAGCCCTGCCTCGGCGGCAGCTTTGCCGCATGCAGCATGCAGCGCGGGCGCGTGGGTGCCGAGCTCGAGCATTTCTCCGGCGACAAGAATGCGGCGCTTAGCGGGAAACGCGGCGAGTGTGCGAATCATGGACTGGAGCGCTTCCGGGTTCGAATTGTAGCTGTCATTGAGAATGGTGGCACCATTGATCTCGTAGACCTCGCCGCGCTTGTCGCCTGCGGTGAGGGTTTCGAGTGCGCTCACGGCTGCGTCGAGATCGACTCCCGCTTCGAGCGCAACAGCAAGGCCCGCCATGGCATTGGAGGCGTTGTGCGCGCCAAGCAGATTGAGGTTCAGGCTGCCTTCGCGCTCCCCCGCGCGATAGCGGACGTGAAGGCCAGTGGCGTCTTCCTGTTGCTCGAGGATCTGCGGATCGGCACAGGGGCCCGCGCCGAAATAAACAACGTGGCCCGGAAAGTCGCGGCCAAATTGCGAAACGAAAATATCGCTGCAGTTGAGAAAAGCCACGCCGGTCGCGGGCAATGCGGCGACGAGTTCAAACTTTGCGCGTGCAATGCCGGCCTGTCCTTCTGTGAAGTTCTCTATGTGCGCGGTACCGACATTGGTGACGACACCCCAATCGGGCGCGGCGATGCGCGCAAGCGCCGCAATTTCGCCGAGGTGATTCATACCCATCTCGACAACGGCAAATTCGTGCTCAGGCTCGAGGCGAAGCAGCTGCAGCGGAAGGCCGAAGGCGTTGTTGAGATTCCCCTTGGATTTGAGGATGTTGAATTTTGCACTGAGTGCAACGGCAATGGCTTCCTTGGTGGTGGTCTTGCCGGCCGACCCAGTAACAGCGACGACATGCTTGCCCCACTGGCGCCGCACATGGGCAGCCAGCGACTGGAGCGCGACCAGCGAGTCTTCGACGATGAGCAGCGGGATAGCGAGCGCAGCGTCGGGAAGGCCCGCGACTTTGGCGCGCGAGACAACGGCGGCAATCGCTCCGCGCACCGCCGCGGCAGCAACGTAATCGTGACCATCGAAGCGGTCGCCGCGTACAGCGAAGAACAGCTCCCCCTCGGCAATGGTGCGCGAGTCAATGGAATAGCCCGTCGCGGGAAGCGTGCCCGGTTGCGCGAAGCTGGCCGGTGCTTCGAGCACCGCGCCCGCGCCAATGGCCGCTTCTGCAAGGGTAAGCCTCATCGCACTTTACCGTAACCCAATTCGGACAGCGTGGAAAGTGCAACTTCAGCGTCGTCGAAGGGGATGGTGCGATCGGCGAGAATTTGTTCCTTCTCGTGACCCTTGCCGGCGATGAGCACGACGTCGTGCGGCTTGGCTTCGCTGAGCGCGAGGTGGATAGCCGCGGTGCGATCGGGCTCGATAGTGTAGCGGACGTTGCTGTCTTTGAGCCCAGGCTCGATTTCAGTGAGGATGGCGAGCGGATCTTCCGAGCGAGGATTGTCGCTGGTCGCGACAACGAAATCGCTTCCCTCGCCCGCTGCCAGGCCCATCTTCGGGCGTTTGGTGCGATCGCGGTCGCCGCCGCAGCCGAAGACAGTAAGGATGCGGCCCCCGGATTGCGTGGTGATCTGTCGCGCAAGAGCGGTGAGATTCCGGAGTGCGTCGTCGGTATGCGCGTAGTCGACGATGACGCTAAAGGGCTGGCCGGCATCGACAGGCTGAAAGCGGCCTGGAACGGGATTGAGGCGCGGGATGTATTCGATGAGCTGATCGAATGCAATTCCGCGCGCGTGGGCAGCTGTGAATGCGGCGAGCAAGTTGAGGATGTTGACTTCTCCGGCGAGGCGCGATGTGACTTCGGCGGAGCCTGCGGGCGTTTCGAGCTGGAGCACTGCGCCGCGGGGTGTGAGCGAGTAGCTCGCAGCGCGCCAATCCCCCGCTGCGATGCCATAGGTACGGACCTCTGCGCCGGCCCGGCGTGCTGCGGCGGCGAGTTGTTTGCTGCGCTCGTCGTGAGCGTTGATCACAGCGACGCGCGGCGCTGGATAGACCGTACCGTCGAATAAAAGTTTCTTGGCCGCGAAATATCTCTCCATTGTCTGGTGGTAGTCGAGGTGGTCGCGGGTGAGATTGGTGAAAACGGCCACGTCAAATTGGATGCCGGCGGCGCGGCCCTGGTCGAGGGCGTGGCTTGAGACTTCTGTGACGAGTTCGGTGGCTCCGCGCGTGACACCTTCGGCCATCAGCTCAAACAAGTCCCTCGACTCGGGGGTGGTGTGAAGCGAGGGACGGACTTCGCCGGCGATGTGGGATTCGATCGTGCCGATGAGGATTGTTTTGCGAGCGGCAAAGTTGACGAGCGATTCGATGAGGAAAGCGGTGGTGGTTTTTCCGTTGGTGCCTGTGATGCCGGTGGCGGCGAGTTTTTTCTCCGGGTGGCCGAAGAATGGTGCGGCGGCTTCGGCAAGCGCGCGACGGCCATGCTCGACTTCGAGGACAGGGATTTCGGGGTTATAGACCAGCAAGTGATCGAAAGTGGGCGCGGAGTCAGTGATGATGCCGAGGGCGCCTGCAGCGAGTGCTTTCTCAATATAGCGGTTGCCGTCGGTGGTGCCGCCTTTCATGGCGACGAAGACTGCGCCGGGCTTGATGCGGCGCGAGTCGTATTCGACGCCGGTGACGGGCTCGGCGGAGTCGCTGGACGCGCCGACGGCCTTCACTTCCGCGATGAGGTCTTTCCAAAGCATGACGTGGTTGATTGTAGTTTGCTAGACGCTCTCTTGTTCTTCAGCGAAGAAAACATTGACGTGCAGCGGCTCAATGAGCGCCTCGCGTCCGACAAGATGTGGATGGCCGTCGAATCTCATGATCCTGACGCGATAGTATTTAAAATCCCTCACCGCCATTTGCCTCCAATCGAAAAATTCGATGAAGTGCGTCTCGACGCCGAGGTTTCCAATTGTGTTGACCGGATCACCCCAAGGCGTCGCCGCGCCAGGCGGATGAGGAACTTGAATCATGATCGGCGCCGCAGTTGAGTTAGGAATTACTTGGAAGAACGGGACAGGCTTGTGGAACAGATCCTCGCTTGGGAAGTCCATGTCCAACTTCGCAAGAACAATTGAATCGAACAATATCTTTGCGATCCATTCAAATTTTCCAATATAGAATCCTTCTCGAAACTCTGGATCGGGCCAAAAGGCAGTATTCCAAATTGAACGCGCGGCTACGCGGTAATGATCGAAGATCGCCGTCACATCGGTCAAAGTTGGGATCTTTTGCATTTCGAGAATTCTACGTCAACCAAACATTTACAACTCATCGGCCGCAGTGGACAACGATTTTGGTGCCGATAGGAACTTGTGTGCCCGGAGCGGGGGCTTGTTCGCGCGCAGTGCCGCTGCCGATGATCTGCACATCAAGGCCCGCAGCGGATGCGGTTTCAATTACTTTGCGCACCGGCAAGCCGATGAGCGTCGGAACCGAGAGCTTTTTGCCATCGTTAATCGTGAGCACCTGCGGTGCGGCAGCCTTTTGGACAAGTGATGTGGCAGGGGTCGATGGGGCGGATGAAGCAGCATCGTGCACTGCGGTTGATTCTTGCTTCGCGTCGGCGGCGGGATTTGGCGCGGACGGCTGCGTCGTTGCTGGTGTTGGCGGGGCGCGCAACGGATCGTCGGCGGGCAGATCGTTCACCGCGGCGAAGAGTGCATTCACGTTGTCCTGCGCGGCGCTGGAATCATCTTCGGCGAGTTCGACTTTTTGATCCTTCTTCGCGGGCGCGCGGGTTTGCTGCACTTCAACGTCGTGCGGCACACCGAGGTATTCGAGCACCTGCTGTGCTACCTCTGCGAAGACAGGCGCGGAGACGGCGGTGCCGTAGTACGAGCCGACTTTGGGATTGTCGATGACAACGGCAACGGCGATCGCGGGATTGTTGACGGGCGCGATGCCGGCGAACGACGCGATGTGCATCGTCTTCGAATAGAGGTGCGTGGCCGGATCGACCTTTTGCGCAGTGCCGGTCTTGCCGCCGGCGGAAAAGCCGTTGAGCTGCGCTTCCTTGCCGGTGCCGTAGAGGACCACGCCTTCCATCATTTTGCGCATCTGGGCCGAAGCCATCTCGGAGATGACGCGGTGTGCGCCGGGCGGCAGCGGGTTGGGTAATTCGTCGTTCAGCCGAAAGGGCCTGCTTTGGAGAAGCGGCGTGGACTGGCCGTTTGCGCCTGGATCGAGCTGACTCGGCATGAGGATACGCGGCGGGAGATAGGTACCACCGTTAGCGATGGTCGAGACCATCGACACAAGCTGGATCGGGGTCACGCCGACTTCCTGGCCGATCGCAATCGAGCCGATGGAGGAGCCGTTCCATCGATTGGTCGGACGCAGGAGGCCGCGGGTCTCGCCGGGCAGCTCCATGCCGGTGCGCGCTCCAAAGCCGAAGTCGCGCACATATTGATAGAAGCGGTCCTGGCCTACCTTGAGAGCGAGCTTCACGGCGGCCACATCGCTGGAGCGCGCAAGGGCGGTGGCAACGGTGACGACGTGCATGCCGCGATCGCTTTTGTCGTCGTGAATGACGCGTCCTGCAAGCGTGATCTGGCCGCCTTGGCAGTCGATCATGTCGTCGGGTTTGGCGACGTTGGAGTCGAGCGCTGACGAGTACGTGACGAGCTTGAAAACGGACCCCGGCTCGTAGACGTCGCTCACGGCGTGGTCCTTGAGCAGAGCAGGCGTGGTGTGGCGAAAGTCGTTGGGGTTGAAGGTGGGGCGCATGGCGAGCGCGAGGATCTGCCCGGTGTGCACATCTTGCACGACGATGGTCCCATTGTCGGCGTGCTCTTTTTGCATCACGTGGTCAAGCGCGGTCTCGGCCATGAACTGGATATTTTCGTCGATGGTGAGTTGGAGATTCTGACCGGGATCAGGCTCATGTTCCACCGAACCGAGCACGTGACGGCGTGCATCGATGGCGGTTAAAACACGGCCGGGCGTGCCATGCAGTCGCGCATCGAATTTCTGCTCGAGACCACCAAGGCCGTTATCGTCGATGCCAACATAACCCAATGCCTGTGCGGCGATCTGGCTGTTGGGATAAAAGCGCTGAAATTCTTTTTGGAAATAGACCCCCTTCAGATTCAGAGCTCGCACGCGTGCGGAGACTTCGGGCTTGACGCGGCGCGCGACCCACGCGAAGCCGTGTCCGTCGTTGAGGCGCTTGGCAATCTGGTCCTCGGTGGTTTGCGTGTCGGCAGCGTCGCTATGGGTGAGGCTCGCGAGCGTGCGCGCGTACGAGGCCTTGTCCTTGTCATCGATTTCGTTGGGAACTGCATAGACGGAGTCGACCTGCACGGTCATGGCAAGTTCGCGCATGTTGCGGTCGTAGAGGATGCCACGGCGGGGCGCTACCTCAAAGGTGCGCTGCTGCTGCTTCTGCGCGCGTTCCACGTAGTCCGAGTGGCGGATGAGCTGGAGCCAGAAGAGACGGGCCGTGATGGCGACCGCCCACAGGAGAAAAAAGACGCAGACGAGCCAGAAGCGCCTCTGCTTCATCAACACGGTGCGGGTTGTCGCGCCGCGCATACGCGCGGCGCGAAGTGGATTGGACTGCATGACGGGGGAGGGCGTGAATGTACTTGCCATCTATTTTATGGTTTTTATCTAACTGGTGGAGAAGGGGGTGTCAATTGCGCGAGAACCGGGGCGCTGTTGTCGGGACGCGCCGTGGCGTGCACAACCTGGCTCGGCTCGGGTGCGGCCAATCCTAATTGATGGGCAATGCCATCGATGCGCGAAGGCTGGGCAAGCTGGGCTTCGCTCAAGCGCAACTGGCGATTCTCTTCGCGGAGTTGATCGAGCTGCTGTTTTTCCGATTCGACGCGATAAGAGCCTTCGATGGCGCTGAAGTGCTGGAGGCCATAGATCATGACCAGTGAAAACAGGACGGCGACCGTAGCAGAGAAAATCCGCATCTGGCGCACGCGCACGGGGTCCGATGCCTTGACGAGGCGGCTATTGTCGAGATGCCGGGTGAACATGATCTCCGGCGTGCGGACGCCGCGACGGCGCATGGCCTGCTTTGCGAGCAGTTCCGCGTTATGATTCGCAACTTGTACCGGCCAGTTTTGCGTTAGGCCCAGATCGAAAGTAGTCGTGCATGCCGCCATTTGCTGCTCCTTCGTCGCCGCAGTTCATAGTTCTAAGTTCGTAGTTCTAAGTTCAAATCCTTAGTTAGTCGATTCACAGTTCTTAGTCTCTGGCCGCCAGACTCCTCGGATCGTCGAGGACTAACTGTGAACTAAGAACTACGAACTTTGAACTGTCTTTCCGCTGCTCTAAGTTTTGCGCTCCGCGAGCGCGGGTTCATTTCGATTTCGTCTTCGTCCGGTGTAACCGGCTTCTTGGTTAATACTTCCCAAATTCCTGTGTGTGCGCCTTCGCGCAAACTATCTTTCGCGATGCGATCTTCCAACGAGTGAAAACTGATGACGACCAGTCGTCCGGAGGGCTTAAGCAACTTTGGTGCGGCCTCGAGGAGCGCCCGAATTTCGTCCAGCTCACGATTCACATAAATACGAAGGGCTTGAAAGGTGCGTGTCGCTGGGTGAATTCTGTCCTGTTTCATTGCCGGGGCAGCTGTGGCGACGATGCGGGCAAGTTGCCCTGTCGTTGTCACCGGCCGCCCCCGAACAATGGCTCTGGCGATTCTCCGCGACCTCCTTTCCTCTCCGTATTCGTAAATAAGGTCCGCAAGCTCTCGCTCGTTCGCCTCATTCACCACTTGTGCGGCATCGGGACTGGAGCGCGTATCCATGCGCATATCCAACGGTCCGTCTGCCGAAAAACTAAATCCTCTGTGCGCCTCACCGAGTTGCAGGCTACTAATGCCGAAGTCGGCCAGGATGCCATCCAGCGAAGCCGGTTCAACGTGCCGAGCAATCGAACTAAAGGCCTCGCCGACTAGCGTGACCTTCGGGGCCTGCGTGCCCAGTTCATTCACAACCTGATCCAACTGCTCCTTTGCAAGAGCCAGCGCCTCGGCGTCCCGATCGAACCCGATGAGATGACCTTGCGGGCCCAGCCTGCGGATGATTTCCGCCGCATGCCCTGCCATGCCCAGCGTGCAATCGGCCACCGTAGTGCCCGCGCGCACATGGAGAAACTCAATCGCATCTTTTAAAAGAACTGGCACATGGCGTTTGCCTTGATTCGTCATGCGCTCCCCCTGAGGGGTTTCACCATCCCAGCGACCAAGACCCGTCGCCGGGAACCCTGAAAAACTTCAATCGATCTCGGTGATATATGCCGAAACCCGTTGCTTGCGTTCCGGGGACATGCCACCCGGTTGCAGAACCTTTTCCAGCGCCTCGCGGTTGTGGACGGCAAGAAATCTTGTCTGGCCCATCACCTTGACTTCCCCGTCGAGTGCTGCCTTGGTGCGCAGGACCTGAGGCAAAAGCAGCCGGCCCTGATTGTCCATTTCCACCTGCTGGCCGTAGAAGTTCACCACGGTCAGGAACTCTTCCACTGCGTCGTCGAGGGCGCTGACTTTGGCCAGGCGCTGCTCCACCTTTTCCCACTCCGGCAACGGCCAGATCTCGGCCCATTTGCCGTTGGTGCTGGTCACAAAAAACTGGGTCACGTTAGCGGCATCCATCAGGGCCTTGAAGGCAGAGGGCACCTTGAGGCGTCCTTTGTCGTCGATTTTTGCCTCATGACTGCCACGAAACATTGCCCTTACCGCCGTTCCCGCTGCTTAAGACACACCGGGCCAAATGCCCGTTTTGAGGTACCCAGGCTGATGCGTGCACGCGCCGAGGCTGCTCAAACGGGTGTACAGTGAAGGAACTCAGGGACGTTCGGGTTGCGGTTCCGGCCCCTTTGCTCCACTAGACTCCATTTTGGACCACTTTCGAGGATCATAGCCCACAACTAGGACGGCACCAATACCAAAATCGGGAAAGTATGGGGAAAATTAGGGGTTGCACCGAGAATGAGGCAGACCGAGCCCACTAAATCGGATATATGGGTCCCAGAACCGAGCTAGCCCCAAGATGTTGTGTTTATAGATTTGGTGCAGGGGCAGTTCTGGGCCTTTCCAAGAAGGCTGGAAGGGTATATAGGAGAATAAAAAGCGAAGCTAGAGGGCTTCCTGACGTTCGACGGGCTTCCGGCGGCTGGCAACAAGCTTAAAAAGATATAGAAAGACCAAGGTATTAATGACGAGCAGCCCGACACGGACCCAGGTGAAGCGCCGGTACACCTCAAATATTTCCCAGGGCAAGAACGAGGCGGTGATCGCGAGCGTCAGCAGCTCTCCCCAGGCCTTTTCAAGGTAGAGACCGATTCCTTCGGCGAGGCTAAGGGCGGCGTAGCTAAAGGCAACGGCGCCGATGCGGCGGAGCAGCGGATCGTCGATCAGCGATGCTTTGTCGAGGATGAAGTTCACGAGGCGCGATTCGGGACTAAAGTGGAGCGCGGCACGCAGGTCGTCAAACACATCGCCGACGTCCTTGTGGAGCAAGCGCAGAGCGCCGACGCCGACGGCGACAAACAACAGCGCCTGAAGACCCTTGTAGGCAGCGATCAGGATCAGGAGTTTATTGTGCTGTTGCCGCTTCGGGTCCAGTCGAGCCGGGGTTTCAATCATGTTTGCCGACGGTTCGGAGCGTGCACGAGCCGTCATCTAATCTTACGTCAGCCTCTGCTCAGTGGTTCGTGGATGGGGAGCGGCAGTAACGTGCCCGCGGCGAACGTCATCTTCTTTGGTGCAGCAGCGCCTCGCGATCCACGATGTTGCCGTCGACGATCAGCGTTGCAATGCGGCGAGCGTTCCAGACATTCGTGCTGGGGTCGGAGTCGAGCACGAGAATGTCGGCGCGGCGTCCGGGAGCGATGAGGCCGAGTTCGTTCCATCCAAATTGCAGGGAGTAGTTGTTGGTGGCGGCGGCCAGCGCTTCGCGCGGCGAGAGGCCGAGGCGCACCAGCATTTCAAGTTCCGTGTGTTCCGAGATTCCGGGCATCGAGCCCATCACGGGCGCTCCCGATGCGGCCAGGTAGTGCGGATAGGAAGCGAAGATCGTCTGGTTGATCTCCCAAAGATGCAGAGCGGCCTGCTCGTCTTTTTTCCGCTGACTTTCTTCCATCCAACGTTGCGCAGCGGCTGGCAAATGACGCATCCAAGGGGCCAGGGGATAGGTCAGTTCTCCTGTGGCACGGTCTGGCGCGTCGTACAGCCCGGCAGGATCGAGCGACGCGGCCGCCGGTTCCTGCCATAGGTTGCGATGCCCCGGCAGTCGTGAAAAGTAGATGCTGAAGGTCGGCATGAGCGCGGCGTGCCGCGTCGCGATGAATTGCGCATAGTTGCGCACGTGCTGATCGTTGGTGGGCAAGTGCATCGAGTAGTCGTAGGCGGTGGCCGCGGCAGACCCGTAGGGATCGTCGACCAGCGGACGCAGCAATTCGTCAGGGACCAGGCCCAGTTCGTAGCGGCTCATGTGGAGCAGAACATCGACGCCTGCCTCGATGCCCACGGTATAGGGAGTCGAGATGAATTCGCCGTAGGTGACGAGGCCCATCTGGTGCGCGTGCGCGATGATCCATTGCGTGTTGGGAGCCCTGAGGTCTCCGCCGAGCCACACCACGCGGGTGCCGAGACGAGCCGTATCATCGAGCTGGCGCGCTGTGTCTTCGGGACTGAGCTCGGCCGGATGCGTGCCTTCGCGAAGCTTCGCAGCCCAGGCAGGCTCGCCGATAAGCAGACTCCAGTTGTCGGTGCTGCCGATCGAGTCGAGCAGATAAAGATGCGGGCTAGGGTCGGCGGAACGGTCGATATGCCCGCGGCGCTCATCGGCGCTGACAACGACCGTGGTGACGCCCATATATAGGAAGGCGTTCGCCTGGCCCTGGCTGTTCATTCCGGCAAAGCCATCGACGAGACCGGGGATCAGGTACTTCCCTGTGCAGTCGATGACCCGCGCGTTGGCAGGAATAGGGAGGTCGGCACGAGCGCCCACGGAGACGATCTTCCCCTGATCGACAATTACGATGGAGTCGTGCAAATCGCGCGCCGAACGGCCCCAATTGGTCACATCCACAAGGGTGCCTCCCGCGAGCACGAGCTCGGGAGCAGGAGTGGGATTGGGATTCGACGGAGGCGCCTGCGACCAAGCCAGAACAGAGGCTGAGATCCATCCGCAAATCAAAGCCTGAAAGAAGCAGATGTGTCGCATAGGCAAATCGGTCTGATGAGGATTGTCGCACACGGATAGGAACAGGGATGTCAAAGATGGAACAGGAGCATGCCGAAGCGCGCATATACCGACGACTGAGAATTTACGGCTAAAGCATGCGATTGGCTAGCTAGCGACCAGCGTACGCCGCTGCCGTCGCGCCAACAGCGGAAGAACCTCAGCGAGCGCCGCCTCGACGGTGAGTCCATACTTGGCACGGAGCGCGTCGACCTTGCCGTGCTCGATGAAGTGATCGGGCCAGCCGATGCGCACAACGGGCACAGACACACCCATGTCATCGAGCGCCTCGATTACCGCCGAACCAAAGCCGCCCATCTTGACGTGATCCTCAAACGTAACGAAGACGGCGACGCGACGGGAATAGAGCTCGAGCGTCTCGCGATCGAGAGGTTTCACAAAACGCGGATTGATAACGGCAGCGGAGAAGCCTTCGCGCTCCAGACGAACTCCAAGCTCGCTCGCCAGCGTAATCATTGGTCCCAGTCCGAGAATGGCAACATCGGAGCCATCGACGAGAATCTCTGCTTTGCCGACGGGCAGCACCTCGGGCGCGTCTTTGCGCGCGACACCGGCAACGGCTCCCCGCGGATAGCGAATCGCGCTGGGGCCTGGCAGGGACAGCGATGTCTTCATCATGTCGGCAAGTTCGTCCTCGTCTTTCGGCGCCATCAGCACCATCTCCGGAATGCCCCGCAGGTATGCGATGTCGAAGAGGCCGTGATGCGTGGGACCGTCATCGCCCGAAAGGCCGGCACGGTCCATGCAGAAGACGACGGGCAATTTTTGCAGCGCCACGTCGTGCACGATGGGATCGAAGGCGCGCTGGAGAAAGGTGGAATAGACGGCGCAGACGGGACGGAAGCCGCGCGTGGCCATGCCTGCGGCGAAGATCACCGCATGTTCTTCGGCGATGCCAACGTCGAAATAGCGCTTAGGGTGATGCGGACGGAAGAGATCGAGCCCAGTGCCGTTGGGCATGGCGGCCGTGATGGCGACGACGCGCGGATCCGTGTTGGCAAGTTGAACCAGCGTGTTGGCGAAGACTTCAGAGTAAGTCGTCAGGCCCGCCGTGGTCTTGCCGGTCTCCGGATCGTAAGGTCCGAGGCCATGAAATTTCTTTTGTCCATCGAGAGCAGGCTGAAAGCCGCGGCCTTTCTCTGTCAGGATGTGGAGCAGGACCGGACGGTCCTCTTTTTTGAGGAATTGGAAAGTCTCGACCAGCAGCGGCAGATTGTGGCCGTCGATGGGGCCGAAGTATTGCAGGCCGAATTCTTCAAAAAGAATGGACGGCCAGAGCATGCTTTTCGCGGCTTCTTCGGCGCGGCGAACGACAGTCATCGCCGTCTTGCCGCCAAATTTCTGCACCAGGCGCGCAGCGGATTCATGGAAGTTCCGATAGCGCTCGTTGGTCACGATCCTGTGGAAGTAGCGGGCGATCGCGCCGACGTTGCGATCGATAGACCACTCGTTGTCGTTGAGCACAACGATGAGCCGCTTGGTCTGATCCGCGATGTTGTTGAGAGCTTCGAACGAGATGCCGTTGGTGAAGGCGGCGTCGCCGGCGATGGCGATCACGTTCTCCTTGCCACCGGAGAGATCGCGCGCCACGGCCATGCCCAGGGCTGCGGAGAGCGCGGTGCCCGCGTGGCCTGCACCGTAGCAATCGTGCTCGCACTCGGTGCGCAGCATAAAGCCGTTCAGTCCGCCCGGCTGGCGAATGGTCTCAAAGCGTTCGCGGCGGCCGGTGAGGATCTTGTGAATGTATGCCTGATGGCTGACATCGAAGACGAGCTTGTCAGCCGGCGTATCAAAGACCATGTGGAGGGCAAGTGTAAGTTCGACGACACCGAGATTCGGGCCGAGATGGCCGCCGGTCTTCGACAGAGTCTGAATCAGGAAGACACGAATCTCTTCGGCCAGTTCGGTGAGCTGCGCGTAGTTGAGTTTCTTCACATCCGCGGGCGAGTGAATCGACTCCAACAGTGTTCCCATGCACTTCCTTCCCCCGAAAAAGCCCGGTGTCCTTCACGAAACACCTGGCAAATCGAGGTTTCGCGATTAGGACGGCAGCGCGAAAGCAGCAAAGTGCTTCCGCCTTGGATCCTGCCTGGCTCACCGCGGACCGGTCATTCTGTCACTTAAGTATAGCAATTCGCGGGATTGTAACGGCCTGGGAGAGTAGACGGAGAGTAACGGGGAAAGTTGTCCTGCGTGCGGCAGACTCTTGGGACCTCCGAGGCCAGAAGAAAGCGTTGTAGCATGGCCAAAGAGGTCAGAAGAGGAGAGCCGCCGTGCAAGAACGAACAAAGGCGATTTGGTTTGGATTGTTTGTGATGGGACTGGCTTGCGTCGCGCCCCTTCGAGGCCAGCTGCCGGAGCCGGGAACGCAATCGACGACGCCAAATCCGCTGGTCGATTCGACCATGAACCCGGGCAAAATGCTGCTTTTCGATTTGGAGGCACGCTTTGCGAAGGATGTGGCGGCGCGCGGCGGAGCGGCTTTTGCGGATTGGTTTGCCGGAGATGGCGTGTCGTTGGGAAACGGGGAAGCACCGGTGGTGGGGAAGGTGGCCGTCGCGAAGTCCATGAACTGGTCGCCGAAGGATTATCAGCTGACGTGGGCGCCGACCGATGCCGCGATGAGCCCTTCCGGCGATATGGGTTACACGTGGGGTCATTTCGAGGGACACAGTAAAGATGCGAATCGCAATCCCATTGCGACATCGGGGCGCTACATCACGATCTGGCGGAAGCAGGCGGACGGAAGCTGGAAGGTTGCGCTGGATGCGGGCGCGAATGAACCGGTGGGAGCGGGCGAATGCTGCAAGTTGCCGGGGCCGGGAAACTGAGGTGGAGGAAGGTCAAGGCTGTGCGGACCCAACACCCTTTATAGGAATGCGGCATGGCTTCGGAACTCTTCCCTAGCGGTTTTGGCTCGGATAATAAAATGCGCGAATCTGCGTCAATTCCCCACCGACAACCAGGCACAGATCCACAACATGATCGACACCGTTCACCGTCTCCATATCGAAAACGGTCGCGACGCAATCGCCATCGACTATGTGCTGCTTTATTTCTATGCCCTTGATGAACGGAAAGATGCTGGTGAGGAATCCCACGATCGTCTCACGGCCAGCCAGTTTAGGCATCTGTGGCCCTTCAAAAGTTATGTCGGGCGCGAAAGGAACAGACGATAAATCTTTGTTTGCGAGACCTTTCAAATAACTCTCTACTACTGCGATGTTTTCAGCTCGAGACATTGGCTCTCCACTGCTGAATAGTAACGGAAGAGTAGAGGGTCAACCGGCCGGAACTCGGCCAAGGGACATATGCGAGAGGCTCTACCCTACTACGAGAACCTGCTCGTTCCAACACCATTGTCTTCGCACCACGAAAGGAAAGCTGTCTTGTCGGAGGGCTTGACGAGGACGGGGTGTGGCCACCCCCGGACGATAATTTATGATCACTGCGTCATGAAAAAGAAGACGATCGCACGCCTGCTTCTCTTTCTATCACCGGCGCTTTACGCTGCGGATACCACTCGTTTCGACGGGGCTTGGGACGCGACGCTGAGCTGTCCGAAATCGCCCGACGGCGCCAAGGCCTATTCGTTCGAATTCGACGTGCTGGTCAAGAACGGAGTGCTGCATGGCGAACGCGGCATAGAAGGCAAGCCGGGATGGATGACCCTCGGCGGTCCGATCAAGGAGGACGGCTCCGCGGCGCTTCTCGCCGAAGGCATCACTAATTTCTCGGAATACGCCATCAATCATGTGCAGAAGGGCACGCCTTACAAACACGCGGTGTCGGCGCAGTTTGAGGATAAGCACGGCAGGGGAAACTGGATCACCGTGCGCACGTGCGATTTCACTTTTGATAAGAAAAACTAAACAGGCAAGGCATCCGCTTTCGGAACGTGTTGGCACATTCGTTTGGCGATGGCGACAACCTGCCCCAGACTGAGCAGGAGAATAACAGCGCGTTCCGGTCGTGTGGTGGACAATCGGAATCCTCGATTTCGGTAACAGTTCGCAGCGGGATGTTGATCCGGTAGTTATTTCCGAGTAGACGGTGATTCGCTCGCAATCGAGCCTTACTTGACCAGGGGTCCCGCCAGAGGAGCGCCATTCTTGACCAAGTCAGTCTTAACTTCAACATTCTGATTCGCGATCGGATTGATGTCCGTCTCAAAAGTTTGGTAGCCGGGAAGAGCGATTCTGATCTGATGTGTTCCCGGCGCCACGAGCATCCCTCGGCCCGCTCCCTCAAACTCCCCGACGTGTCCCACGAAAAGACCGTCCAAGAAAACCGCGGCCCTCGAAGGGTTGACCGCGATCTTCACCGTGGCCGTCACAGCGGAAAGCGGTCCCGTAACAGCCTTCTCCATGACCACGCGAACGAGCTCCTTCTGTCCGGGCTGGACAAGAACTCGTTCTGTGAAGTCTTGGTAGCCGTCCTGTCGCACGCTAATTACGTGTTCGCCAGGCAGAAGAAGAACCTTCTTCGATCCCTTGAGTTCTTTCAAATAGCCTACGTACCCTCCGTCCACCCAGACCCCAGAAGTCTTTTCGACATGGGATTTTCCTTCAAATTGAATCTCTCCCATCACATCGTTTTCAGCGTACATCGAAGCGGGTGGAAGCAGGGTACAAACCAACAGCACGACCCACAGGAATGAATCTAAACTTCGGAGTGCTTTCTTCATACCAACCTCCATAACTCGTAACTCACGCAACTCGTCGGCAAGCTTTCATGTGCGCTGAGACGACATGCGCCTCCCATGGGTTTCCACCTTCGGTCATATCGCCTCCGGTACCTGATTCGATGCAGGAGGTTTCCGCAGTGGATGCCAACGCATCTTGAGCGGATGTACATTCAGGGCGAAATCGGATTGGACTGCATCCCGATTTTCGGGTTCCGGTCGTGTTGTGGGCCTACCGTACAGGACTCCAGTTTTCGAGTAACGTACGGATTGACGGTCACACGACCGCAATCCGAATCATAATGTCATCTGGCATTGTTTTGGAGGGGTTATGAAGCTCATGGCTGCTGTCGTGGCGCTCGTTTTGCTTGCTTCGCCGAGCCGCGCGCAAACGGCTCATTCCGATTCACAGACGCTCGATGCGATTCTTGCAGAGCTAAGGGAAATTCACGACGAGCTGCGGTTCACGCGAGCGATGCAGACACTCTTGGCGGAGCTGCAGGCTAAACAGGGGGTTGTGAATCAGGCCATGGAGCGCGTCGATAGGGAGAGGTCGAGCCTAATCCAGATTCAAGTCGATCAGAAAAGGACCTCAAGCGAAATAGATAGCGCACAAGACAAGCTCGACCATTCCTCGGACGCCGTGGAGCAGAAGCGGCTCACCGAAGAGGTAGAGCGCCTAAAGGCGAATGTATCGGCGCTCAAGGTCCAGGAGCAGGCCCGTCAGTCTGTTCTGGACGAAGCGCAGCAGCGGTTAAGGGATTCGCAGGATGCTCTCGAAGGTGTTCAAGATCAGTTGAATGCGATGACGAAAAAGCTCAACCCGGGAGAGCACTGAGGCTTGTCAGGGCGTCAGGAACGACGTCGATCACGCTCACTAATGCTTTCGCGTCGTAGCCAACTCCTTGAATGACCTCAGCCAGATATTTTGGACGACTTTCGATGCTAGGGGGGACTTGGGATGGCTCAACTCCTGATTGTGTGAACAGCCGACCGAGTCCACAGGAGTATGGCAACGGCTGTGGCCCACATCAAAATCCCCGTACCAGCTGTGACGGCAATGACGAGTGTGCTGTATCGGAGGAAGATCCAGCTGACAATGCACCAAAGCGAAATCAGAATGCCCAGGGCCGCGAGTTTTGGCGCTCGGAAGATTTGCGCAAGCGGGATGTAATGGAGACCGATGACGAGGGCGCAGCCGGCTGTTGCGAGATCGGGGCGATGGGCATGACCTGCGGCGAGCAAGATCACGAGAACGATGGCGAGCCCCTCGATCAGCAAAACGACGGCAAAAGACCTGATGGGGAACCGCGGTTCCGGGAGAGACGACGCCGGAACTTGGCGGCGCAAAGCACGGCCAGTACGCATTGCGTAGATCGACCATGCCCAGAGAGAGATCGCGATCGTCCCGAAGATTGGAGCAACTACGGCATTGTAGACCTGAGCGACACTAAGCCCCCAGCCGAGCCAGCCGGCACCGGCCATCGCGATGATTAATGCGCCGCGACCGGCTCCGATCACGCGGTCAGGTTGCAGAGGGTGCTTCATGCTTGAAAATTCATACGGCGAAAGTAGTCGGCGGGTTCCCGGTGGGCGCGATGCGGAATGGCACAGAGCCAGCGGTCAGGCTCGCCCAGATCAGGCGATGTGGCGCCGAAAACTTTCATACTGCAATCAGCTATATGGGTTACGGGCTATGTGCAGTCTCGCTTCCTCTGGCAGGCTGTCATATCGTCGCGCCTTCCAGCGGATCGACGATGAATCCGCTATTGCAGCCATCGATACAGACTTGGGAAATGGCCAAGGTCAGTACGTGGCGGGCATCAGGATCTGCCTGCATGTGGTCAATGGCGCGTTGCAGGATGCGGACAGCGGAGCGATAATCTGCCTCGCTACGCCAGAGCTCACCTTGATGGCGCCGTCCATAGCAGTTGCAGGGCAGCGTGGTGTGTGCGCACCGTTGGTAGCGTCCGCCTTCGACCCACGCTTGGTGGGCATAGTCGTACCAGATTCTCGTCTTTTGAGGCCGATACGCGATCTTATCGGTCAGTTCAGTGGGGACCGGGAACCGCTGGCCTCCTGCGTTCTCAACCGCGGCGTGGCCGGCGTAGTCGGACGAATCGCTCACTACGTTATGGATTCCGATCCGTGGGTCGTGCTCGATTGCAATTCGGGTCATGGATTTAACCTCCACAATGGCACGAGTCACCAAAGACTGCGTGGCATTTGTCGCAGATCACCGGCAGGGTTGTCCGCCCGGAGAACCACTTCCGACGTCGCTGGCACCACTGATCCACGCCCACTGTCCATTGAAAGGCGGTTCCTGACGACAGGAGGACGCACATTCCACCGATTCGTTCAGGGTAGATCTATCCTGAGTGCGATCAGAGCATTGTGCGCTGTCAGGCAAGCCTCAACTGTGACTGCTGTCACAAGTTGCGGGACAGCAGTTATTCCAAGCCACTCAAGTCGAGTGCTGAAATTTCCGCCTCTCACCAGGGATCAAAGCAGTCATAGTTCCGCTGTATAGCAATCTTTCCTTCACGAAATAGAAAGAACATCGCGAACGATGCTGTCATCTCTGCACCGGGTTCCAATTTTCCAAGAGCTACAGCGAGTGTTCCAGTCCAACGCGCTTCCACGGCTACACGGTCTTCCCGAGCAACCTCGGAGACAATTTCGTATTGCTGGCGTTGAAGGATTCTTAAACCCTGCAGGCTGCGTTGAAGGACGTGCTCAAGATCGCTTTCCTGTCCGCGACTGTTGAGCTGATTTGGCATCTCGGCCTGTCGAACGTCCTCCGTAAAGAACTCCCGCAGATCAACTCCAGCTTTTCCGTGTTGAAGGGCAGCCAAATAGTTGCGAACTGTAGCTACGTTCCTGACTTCTTCGTGTGTCATATTCTCATTATGGTCGACCGCTCAGCTTCTATCGTCGCTGATGGTTTGTGGTCTATCCACCGTTGCTCACTCGCCAAGGCCTTCGTCGCTTCAGCTGGAGATGACCCATTCAATTTCACTCAGCAGTGGTAGACTTCGGGCTAATCCGCCGAAGATCGAGATTCGGACCGAAAGCAGAAAAGGGAGGCATAGGAATGTTTCACATCCTCTGGTATTTGATCATTGGGCTACTGGCGGGGCTTATCTCGAAATCGGTGATGCACGTGCACATGACCCTGCTCTGGACACTGGTGCTCGGCGTGTTGGGATCGGTCCTCGGCGGCGGGATTACCCACATCATGTTTCGCCCCAAAAACGACCGATATCATCCTGCCGGCCTCATTTTTTCTACATTGGGCGCTATCCTGGTTCTCTTCATTTGCCATAGGCTGAAGATCCATTTCCCCGCGATCTGACCGCGCATCATCTCACGTTGAATGACAGTGCAACGGGAGAGCCGTCGCCGTTCCGTTCCCAATTCACGGCGGTGGCCGTGACCGTCATGCCATCCCGCAAAACTGTGATTTCGGCGTCGCGGCCTGGACAAGACTCCGCGTTGCCTCCGCCAAGCGAATTGACGTGAACAGGCTTCGAGGGAAAACCAACCGTAGGCCCGCAAAAGATGTAGACGTTCCCGATGAACCCGTGAGCAACCTCTACTGGGAACGACTTCTTCGCACACCCAGGAGCGAGCGTGAGAACGAGCGCCGGCAAAAAGAACACAATCGCCGCGATCGGCTTTCGAAGATTCCGCACGGGCATATCCTACCGCATTTCGCGTTCGGCGCTTTCGAGTGGGAATTTGTTCCGAATCAGCGGTTATCCGTTCAGAGCAGGATTCGATCGAGGCTCTGCACTCGCCGCTACTTCTAATTGGGCGTGGGATGCTCGATGGGATCAATGACGATGGGTTTCGGTTGGCGCCTTGATTGGTTCGAACTTGAGGCCCAGCGCAGCGGCGTCTCGATCGACGGATGAGTGAGCAATATCTGACAGGCGGAAAGCCGCTTGTCGGATATTCTCGAAATATGGCCGAAGACCAAGACATCAAGATTTTGAGCATCGAACAAGACGGCGACGACGGTCTGATCGTTACTTTCTCTGACGGCACGGTGGGCGGGTATCTAGCAGAAGAATTGCTGGAACTGAGACCGCACCGAGATCAAAGTAATGAGCCCGCGGAAGTGAGTTAATCATTCCGTTTCTTGAATTTCTTCGCCCAGTAAATCCGATATTGACTCTTGTACGAAAAGCTGGATTGACTTCAATTGTCCCGACTCAAAAGATAAGGAATTTCGACAATCAAGTGCATTGGCGAAGGCCGGTCACTCTGAATGGGCATTGAGCGCGCGGTTGATTGAGATGCAAATTCTGTCCAACCTCGCCTGCATCTCGGTTGGAACCAGCGAGACGCCCTCACGGAATTCACCCTCGTAGGCAATGCCATACATCGATGTCAGAAACAGGGACGGCTGGCTTTTTGGGGAAGGCGTGTCGCCTGCGGCCATCGCACGCCTCGCAATCTTGATTTGCGCTCTTTCATGAGACTCCGAAGCATCTCTCTTTCCGTTTGCCTTATATCCGATTTGTCGAATCATCGATTGGACGGTATCCGTCTTCGTGTCGTCCCAAACCAGTTTCTCGACTTCCTTAACGTTCGCGAGCAATTCTTCGAGAAAGGTCTTCTCTTCCGCCGTTAGTTCACGCATTTGGCCTCCTTGCGATTGTCTTGCCGAGCATTTGCTCCGATTACGGCAGAGAGACGATGTATCGTCGCTAATCCGGAAGGACTTTTCCTGCTTGTGCGGAAAGAGCGTCCCGGAGCGCACGCCGTGCCTTGTGCAACTGGGATTTCGAGTTGCCCAGGCTGCAACCTTCCGCGGAGGCAATCTCGCGATGTTGAAGACCATGGACATCATGAAGGAGGAAGAAATGCCGATAACCCGGCGCCAGAGTATCCACGGCGCGCTCGATGGCTATGCGATCGACAACGCCAGTTTGTCTCCGATCGCAAGTGCCAAAACTGCGCCTAACGTGTTCCTCAGGGATTTCTGTCATCAATTGATCGAGTGAAACAACAGGCAAAACATTCTTGCGCAGGTGCATCAGCACAACATTGACGGTCATTCGATGCAGCCAGGTGGTGAAGGCGGAGTCACCGCGAAACGATGCGAGCTTACGGTGCAATTGAAGAAAGGTTTCCTGCGCAAGGTCTTCAGCCAGCGGGAAATCGTGCACCATGCGCATGCAAATTGAAAAGACGCGCTTCTTGTGCCGCAAGTAAAGCTTTGAGAAAGCATCTGGGTCGCCAGCCTGGGCCAGGACCAAGACCTCGTCGCAGTGGGATTCGGTCGGCGTTGCGAAGCGTCTACACCCCGGAGCTGGAATGCGAGTTGAATCGAGTAACGAAATCGGAAAGGTGGTGGTTACCATACGCCTCCAAGGCGCACGCGGGCATGATCCTGAGTGCCAGCGACATTGCTGCTTGGCACTGCTTTGCTCAGGGGGTGAGGTAAGCAGTCGAGTGAAAGAAGCTAAGGCAGGAAGACAGCATCGGTATTCTGTCTTGTTCTTGTGCAGGACGCACCAGTTCTGCCGAAGGGAAGGGGCGGTTCCGAAGTTCCGCCGCTCTATGTATTCTAGATTCCTCTTTGCATCGCGAAACGTCTGAGCCGCATTGCTCAGCTCCCGATAAATCACATCGATTGCGCTATTATGTTCGGTATTCGACATGCCCAACGTGGGAAAGCTCGCGGCAGAACGATGCTTTTAGTAGGGACAATCCGCATACCTGTGGCGTGCATAACGTTCGGCTCGTCGAAAGCGAAGCTCCGCTTGACCCGCTCTCTCGTCATCTCGGCCATGTCGCCGTCCTCAGATGCCAAGTCAGTTGAAAGGTCGTAGATTCACGCGGGACGAAGCCCGCGATTCGAAATAGACTGCGGCCCGAAGTCTCTGTCGCGGGAGAAGTCTGTGTCGCGGGAGTGTTGTAGCCAATCCGGAAGTTTCCCGTTTTCCAGCTGCGCGAGCCTGACCGCCAGTCACCTGCTCGTCCCGCTTGCTGTCACTTCCCTTTTGCGCCGCCATGAGACAATGCCCTCGGCGGGCTTCCCCGAGCCTTTTCCTGCGTTCACCTCGACCTCATGGCCATTTCCACGCGCATTGTCAATCTGCTTTTTGGACGGCCGCTGGCCACCAGCGAAGAGCGCGCCGAACACATCGGGCCCATTGCGGGTATCCCGATCTTCGGCCTCGATGCGCTAAGCTCGGCGGCATACGGGCCTGAAGCGGCGCTCACGCTGCTGATCCCTCTGGGCCTGGCCGGTGTGCAGTACATCGTTCCCATAAGCACGGCAATTGTCGTGCTGCTCGGAATCGTATATTTCAGCTACCGGCAGACGATCGAAGCGTATCCGCGCGGCGGCGGCTCCTACACAGTTGCCACCGAGAACCTGGGACCAAATGCAGGCTTGCTTGCCGCGGCGGCGCTGATGATCGACTACATTCTGACTGCGGCAGTAGGCATTTCGGCGGGTGTGGGCGCGCTGATTTCGGCAGTGCCCAGCCTGCAGCCGCACACGCTCCAACTCTGCCTGGGCGTGCTCTTGCTTCTCACCATCATCAACATGCGTGGCGTGCACGACACTGGCGTCGTGTTCATGATTCCCACCTATCTTTTTGCGGGCACGCTGCTGATCCTGATTGCCGTGGGCACTTGGAATGTGCTCGCCGGCCATCCGCACCCAGTGACGCCGTTACCGGCGCTGCCACCAGCAACCGCGGTGTTGGGCTTCTGGCTCATACTCAAGGTGTTTTCCTCCGGCTGCACGGCGATGACGGGCGTCGAAGCGGTGAGCAACGGCGTGATGGCGTTCCGCGACGACACGCGCAAAAACGCCAAGATCACACTGACCATCATCATCGTCTTGCTGGCGATTTTGCTGATCGGGATTGCTGTCTTGTGCCGGGCCTATGGAGTGGGCGCGACGGACCCCGGCGGCGCGCATTACGAGAGCGTGCTCTCGATGCTGACCCGTGCCGTGATGGGCCACGGATGGTTCTACTACGTGACCATCGGCTCGGTGCTGCTGGTCCTGGCATTGTCGGCGAACACCGCGTTTGCCGATTTTCCGCGGCTGACGCGCGCCATTGCATTGAACAACTATCTGCCGCATGTATTTCTGCTGCGGGGACGGCGGCTGCTCTATTCGTGGGGCATCTATGTTCTGGTGGCGCTGACGGCGCTGCTGCTGACCATCTTCGGTGGCGTGACGGATCGGCTGATTCCCCTCTATGCGATCGGCGCATTTATGGCGTTCACGCTATCGCAGGCCGGCATGGTCATGCACTGGAAGCGCCAGGGCGGCGCTCCATTTCGCATGGCGATGAACGGCCTGGGCGCGTTTGCGACCGGCATCACAACGCTCGTGGTTCTGGTGGCCAAATTCGTCGAGGGCGCGTGGATCACGGCGTTGCTGGTCGCTCTGATGATCGTTGCCATGCGCGCGGTCAACAAGCACTATCTTCGCGTCGCGCGGGAAACCGATCTTGATCGGCCCATCGTTGCCGCGGAAGTAACGAAGCCGGTGGTTGTGGTGCCGATTGATCGCTGGAGCCGCATCACGGAGAAGGCTTTGTCGTTCGCATTATCAATGTCGGACGACATTCGCTGCGTTCATGTGCAGATTGGGGAAGAGACAGATCCATTCTGCGCAGAGTGGGAGCAGAACATCGCATCCCCGCTGCGCAAGGCCGGGAAGTGCGTTCCGAAACTCATCACGCTGAAGTCGCCTTACCGCTATATTCTGCAGCCTGTGGTGGACTACGTACTGGGCGTCGAGAAAGAGACGGAGTATCACAAGGTCTGCGTACTGGTGCCGGAGCTGGTGGTGCGCCACTGGTGGGAGGGCGTGCTGCACAACCGGCGCGCCGATTTGCTGAAAGTGATTCTACTGTTGCGCGGCAACCGCCGCATCATCGTCATCAATATTCCCTGGTATCTGGATCGGGCCTGAGAATACCGCCGGAGCGGAATTTGTCCGGCGGCCGGATTCCCTTCCCTGCCGCGCGCGTCAAAATAGAGGGTGGGCCTTCGACTCATTCAACGACCCCTAAGCCGGATCTCTCCGGCTGCCGGTTGGCGCGCCGCGCGGATCGGGCTCTCCGTGCGGCGGCTGTGGATGCTGGTGCTCTTACCCGCTTTTCTGCAGGCGCAGGAGTTGGCACCGCAAGCGAATCAAGGCGCTTCGACTTCGAGTGCGCGAGTCAGTGTGCACGGCGTGGTGTTGAATGCGGTCTCCGGCGAGCCGTTGCCGCGCGCGCTGGTTCGGCTGACAAGCGACCGAAGCGCGGGGACGTTGACCGATGGCGAGGGGCGCTATGAACTCGCGGACATTCCGACCGGACCGCAACTGTTTGAAATCAACAAACCGGGATTTTTGGATGAAACTGCTGAGGCCTCGGCCGCAGCAGGGACGGATGCACGCGGGTTTGCGCACACAGTGATTGTTGCCGCGGAGATGCCCGTTGTGACATTCAGAATGACGCCCGCCAACTCGATTCATGGGCGGGTTCAGCTATCGACGGGCGATGGATCGCAAGGAATCGAGATTACTTTGCTGAAGCAATCCGTCGAGAACGGGCGGCTGGTCTGGCAGTTAGTCTTGCCGGGAGCGACGACAACAAGGACCAATGCGGACGGTGGCTATCGCTTCGGCGGCCTGGCCGATGGAACCTATGTGGTCTATAGCTCTCCCGCAATGGACGACGAATCGTTGAACAGCCTTGTCGATCCGAAGGCCGCGCGCAATGTTGAACGCAGCGGATACGCGAGTCAGTTTTACCCGGAAACGCGCGACCAGGCGGGTGCGGCAAAAATTCATCTGCATAGCGGCGAACAGGCGGAAGCCAACCTTTCGCTCACGCTCGAGCCATTCCATGTCGTGACCGCAACAGTCTTTCTTCCGGGGGTCGGGGCGGGCCAGGAATTCGCGCCCGACCGGCCGGGAGGTACCACATTCTCTGCGTTGGTGACGGACAGCCAGGGACATCAGCTGCCCTACGTGGCCCAATACGATCAAGCGACACATACGGTGCAGGCGCTTTTGCCCGACGGGACCTACGAATTCGTCGTGACGGCGGGCCAGCCGACAATGGTTCTGCGGCGTGGCGGCAACGCAACCACTTTGCGGGACGAGGCGCACTACACCGGTGCTGCAGAGTTCTCGGTTGCCGGGCATGCCGTAACGAATTTGCGAATAGCTATGTCAAGCGCGCACAGCAATACTATCCAGGTGAACATGATTCGGACCGGTTCGCAAACGAACGGGTCGAGCCCGAACATAGAAGGCGGGCACCAGGTGTTTCTTACCCTGAGCCAGACGGGCGGATGGATCGGCGACGGCATGATGAGTACCTTCGCTGTCGGCTCATATGCAGGCCCGCTGAACACTTCGTTTGCGCAGCCGGGGACCTACTGGGTGCACACGAATCTGCCGGACAAACACGTTTGCGAGGGCTCTCTCACTGCGGGCGGTTCGAACCTGGCGCGCGAGCCGCTGACGCTGGGAATTTCAGGTTCGTCGGCGCCGGTGACACTCAATCTTCGCGATGACTGCGCAACGCTGACGCTGACATTGCCGGCGAAAGCACTGGGCTCAGGCAGTGGAGAAGAACCTTTTTATACCGTGTACATGGTTCCGGATTTCGACTCGACGGAAGACGTGATTCCGGAGACAATGCGCCCCTCGAACGGAGGCACAATCACGCTGGAAGGCCTGACGCCAGGCAGCTATCACGTTTACGTCTTCGATAAGCCGGTCGCGCTCGCTTACCACGATCGCGCAACGCTGGATGCGCTGCCGAATGCTGGGCAGACCATTGATCTCGCTCCAATGGCAAACACAAGCCTTGTGCTGGAGGCGCCGAACCGGTGATGCGAATCTGGGCGGATCTGCGGACCGGCGGGCATGGCTCGCTCCGGCGAGGCCTGATGCGCGTGATACAGATCGCGCTTGCAATCGTCGTTGCATGCGCCCCCGTAGTCGCGCAGAACAGGCCAGCGACCGCATCCAATGACGGCAGTTATCGCATTGCCGGAACAGTGGTCAATGTTGCGACCGGCGAGCCAATACAACGGGCAGTTGTTTCCGCGCTTGGAGAAGACGAGAACCGCTCCATCGCATCGGTGGTCTCGGATGCGCAGGGTCACTTCGCACTCGAGGGCCTGCCTGCGGCTAAATATCCACTGAGCGCGTCGAAGCGCGGCTTTCGAACCGCGCTCTACGACGACCACGAAGGATACAACACCGCCATCGTCACGGGGCCGGACCAGGACACAACCCACCTGATCTTTTTTCTTGTTCCTGGCGCGGTTCTTCAGGGGGTGGTTTCGGGAGACGGAGGAGACCCGGTGGAAGGCGCGCGTGTGGGTCTCTTTGAGAAGCCGCGCCATCCCACGCAGAATGACCGCATCCCGCCATTGGAAACAAGCGTCACCGACGACACCGGCGCATACGAGTTTGGCAACCTGGCCGATGGCGACTATCTGGTGGCCGTCTTCGCGCGGCCCTGGTATGCAATGTACGGGCCGAGCGGGGGTTCAGCGTCAAACGCGGTGGGCGATGCCAGCGCGCAACTCGATGTGGCGTATCCGATCACGTATTTTGATTCGACCACGGACGAAGCGTCGGCAACGGCGATTTCATTGGCGAAGGGGAGCCGCGAAGAAGTCGACATCAATCTGCACGCGGTTCCCGCACTGCGGATTGCAGTGGATGCTCCGCGACGCGAGGATGGAAGGCTTGCGCGGCCGGAGTTGCAACAGATTGTGTTTGGCGCGCCAATCCCGGCGGAGAACGTTGGCATTTTCGCCAGGGTCAATGGAGGCACGACCGAATTCAACGGCGTTCCGCCCGGCCACTACGAACTGACTGTGGGCGACCCTCCGCACATTGTGGAGTTGAGCGCGACCGAGAGCCGGCAGGTCGATTCGGACTCGGGAAGCGCGATGGTTGCCGTGACGGGCACGCTGCGCATGCAGAGAGGCGGGATGCCGCCTGAGAATGCACATATTATTCTTTGGCCGCAGGAAGGCGCAGCGAGCCACGCGAACCTTGATAGCGATGTGCACAATTGCCTATTCAGATTCGACGGGGTGGCTCCCGGATCATGGTTAGTGAGGGTGCAGAACGGCGGCATGCTCATGCCGGTATTGGCAGTGGGAGCGGGCAGCCATGCGCATGCAGGCAATATGTTCACGGTGCGCGACCAACCGCTCAATCTGGTGGTGACGATAGGCGAAGGTACGGCGCGCATCGAAGGATTTGCGCGCAAGGACGGCAAAGGCTTCGCCGGAGCAATGATCGTGCTGGTTCCAAAGCATGCGGCCAATCTTGAGGCGATGGCCCGGCGCGATCAATCCGACTCGGATGGAAGCTTTTCTCTGCGCGACGTCGTTCCCGGCCAGTACACGATTGTCGCTATCGAGGATGGCTGGGAGCTCGACTGGGTGCATCCCGGAGTGCTGGCCCGCTATCTTCCGGGCGGCACAGCCGTCACATTGAATGGCAGCTCCGAAGGAGATGTGCATCTTGCAGGGCCCGTGGTTGTGCAACCGCGCTGATCGGGCTTCGTCGGTCCGCTTCGTAGAACGGGGGGGTAAACGATAGTCTATGGACGTACCGGATTCAAGTTACGGCGCCCGCGCACTGAGATGCTAAAGTGCGCAATCATGGGCCGCCGCCGAGGGACCGAGGAGAATCTGACATTGACGAGGAAGCTATTCTTTTGGATTTTGGCCGCGTCTGCGGCAGCACTGATGCCGGTTGCGGCCAACTGCCAGATCGCTCCCGAAAAAGCCCCCAGCGAGAGGACCGGACCCGAATATAAATACGAGGCTTTTGTTGGCTGGGGCTACACCAGCTTGAACCAGGTGAACCAGTCGAACAGTGGCTTGCAGGGAGTGAGCCTCTCGGTCACGCGAGACTGGGGCAAGTATTTTGGCGCCACCCTCGAGGGTGGGCACTATGCCTGGACGGTCACCGAAGCGAATCCGCAAGCCGCGTCCGTCGATCAGTACCTCGCGGGACCGGTCTTCCACGCTGCTCTTTATGAGCGGTCGAGCATTTTTATTCATGGACTGATCGGCGCCGCGCACACCGGGGGAGTTTCAATCAAGCCCGGTGAGTCCTTTGCCGGTGGCATCGGCGTGGGTCTCGACTACAAACTCACCGATCACCTGGGGCTGCGCGCGTATGGCGACGACATCGGCTCATCGTTCACTTTGACTCCCTACCAGCTCGGCGACTCACCGCATCGGCATTTTAATGCGCGCGCCTCGGTTGGCGTCACGTACAAATTCTGAGGCGAGCCGCAAAGCCGAGCCGAATCGGCGTGCGGCTATACTTCCGCCATGCAGGCTGTGAGCGTGATTGCCACCGTTCTCAACGAAGTGGAGAACATTCCAAGGCTCGTCGACAGCCTCATGCGGCAGATCCCCCCGGCGGCCGAGGTCATCGCCGTCGATGGCGGTTCGACCGACGGCACGTGGGAGTGGCTCCGCGAGGCTGCAACGCATCAACCGGCGTTGCGCGCGATTCGCGATGAAACCTGCAATTTGAAATTCACGCCCGGCCCTATCTCCAAGGGGCGCAATGTAGCGATCGCATCTGCGCATTCGGATCTGATCGCCTGCGCAGATGCGGGCTGCACCTATGCGCCGAATTGGCTCGCGGAACTCACCGCACCATTGGTGAACGGCGAAGCGGAATATGCGCTGGGTGGCGCGTCGTTGGACATGAACGATCCGACCGTGTGGGACGTGGCCTCGGCTCCGTTTTTCGGCGTGAAGCTCGATAAGACAGCGCCGACCAAATCATGCACGGCCCGCTCCATGGCGTTTACCAAAGATCTGTGGCGGCGCCTGGGCGGATTCCCCGAGACGGTGTTCTTTGGCGAAGACACTTTATTTGACCTGGAGGCGCGGCGGGTCGCACCGCCCGCATTTCCACTGCACGCGAAGGCGATCTACCGACCGCAAAATTCTTTCCTGTCGGCGTGCAAGCAGCTTGCCCGTTACGCCGTCAGCGACGGGATTCTCGGTGTTCGTCGGCAACGGCTGGTTCGCAATGCGGCGCGCTGCATTGCCGAAGTTGTAGCAGTTGCGGTGTTGGCCTGGACATGGATTCCATTAGCAGTCGTGCTGCTGCTGGTGCTGCATTTTGCCTTTGAGCAGGATTGGCTGTTTACGCGTACGCTGAAGCCACAGGTGCTGCTGGCGCGGCTTGTGTTCTCGATCGCGGTGCCGTGGATTATTACGGTGAATCAGGTGCGGGGTGCACTGACCAAGAAGAGCCTGGTCAATCCGCAGAATGCCGGGGCATTCAAAGCGAAGGAATGAACGTGCGGGAATCCGGCGACGCATGGACTCAATTGAGGTCATCGTGACGATGTCAGCAACTCCCGGCCGAGATCCCATACAGATCAAGCAGCCGCGCGGCCGCGATCTTTCCATCGACTATCTCCGCACCACTTTGACACTGATGGTGCTCGCGCATCACAGCTGCCTGGCGTATACCACCTGGGCATTCTTCGATAAGCAGGACAGCTTTCGCTCCAATGCTCCTGTTGTCGATATAACCCGTTGGGCATTCTTTGACTATGCCGAGAACTTCAACGACGTGTTCTTCATGTCGTTGATGTTTTTCATCTCGGGGCTTTTTGTTTATCCGGCGCTCAAGAAGCATGGCACTTTCAAGTTTATTCGCGATCGTCTGCTACGCCTGGGGGTGCCGTTCGCTTTTGCGCTCGTGATCCTGATGCCGATTGCGTATTATGCGTCATGGCAACGGTCCGTAAACAACCACGGATTTCTGGATTTCTACAAGCGCCTGGCCGCGCGGGGGTTTTATCCGGGACCACCGTGGTTCATCTGGGTTTTGCTTTATTTCGGCGTGATTCTGGCTTTGGCGGCGTGGCCCCTTCAGCACTGGATACCGAAGGCTGGGCGACCCATGACGCGATTGCGAGATCAGCCTTTCCTGACCTTCGCGCTCGTCTTTGTTCTCGCGGCGATTGCGTATCTTCCGCTGCTCCACCGATACGGATTCGGCGCATGGGCTGGTTTTCCTTTTATCATCCAGATTTCGCGCGCTGCCCTCTACTCGCTTTGGTTCACGTTTGGATTTCTTGTCGGCGTCCCCGGATTTGCGGACGGGCTGTTAGCGCGCGACGGAGGGTTAGCGCGGTGCTGGCCGTATTGGATTGCCGGATGCGTCCTGGCCTATAACGCCCTGTGGTTCATTCCCCACTGGTCGGTAATGCATCGGCTCTCGCCTTTGGGCCATGGAGTCGTGTGGGCGCTGCTCTGGGTGCTGAGCTGCGTGGCGAGTTGCTTCGGCTTCCTGGCGCTGTTCCGCGGGGTTGAGATGAAGTCGCGAGCCTGGATGAATTCCCTCACCCGCTGCGCGTATGGGATGTATCTCGTGCATTACATCTACGTTTTGTGGTTGCAGCGGCTGTTTCTGGATCGACCGATCCACCCCAGCATCAAATTTCTTTTTGTGTTTCTCGCCACGACGCTGTTGAGCTGGGCCACCGTGCAGGCAGCGCTACGAATTCCGAAGTTGAGAGATGTTCTTTGAGCCGCCTTCCCTCTGTGACAGTCGCCCCACTCAGTCCGTCCGATAAAATGTCCCATGTCCCGGATTCAATCTTCCCCCAAGAAAATCAATACTCCCAGCCAGGTTCTCTTCGCGAGCCTCGTGGGCACGGCCGTCGAGTTCTTCGATTTTTATATCTATGCGACGGCAGCGGTGTTGGTTTTTCCAAAGCTGTTCTTCCCTGCGACTGATCCTGCAACGTCGGTGCTGGCCTCGCTGGCCACGTTTGGCATCGCATTTCTGGCGCGGCCCATCGGAGGAGCGCTCTTTGGCCATTTCGGCGATCGTGCTGGACGGAAAAAGACGCTCGTCATGGCCCTCACGACCATGGGCCTGTCGACATTCCTCATCGGCGTTTTGCCGTCGTATAAATCCATCGGAATCGCTGCGCCGCTACTGCTCGCTCTGTGCCGCTTTGGCCAAGGCATTGGGCTTGGTGGAGAGTGGGGCGGCGCGGTGCTGCTCTCCGTCGAGAATGCGCCGCCATCGAAGCGTGCACTTTATGGAATGTTTCCTCAGCTTGGAGCGCCCGTGGGATTTCTCCTTTCCGGCGCGACATTTCTCCTGCTCTCGCGGTTTCTAACCGACCAGCAATTCTTTGCGTTCGGGTGGAGACTGCCCTTTCTTGCGAGCGCAGTGCTTGTACTGCTCGGACTCTACGTGCGCCTCAGCATCACGGAGACGCCGGTGTTTGCAGCGGCGCAAAAGCGCGCGGAGCCGGTGCGTGTCCCATTCTTCGCTGTCTTTCGACGGAATTTCCGTGAGGTTGTCGCGGGCATCATGGTGTGTCTGGCAACGTTCGTGCTGTTCTACTTGATGATCGTCTTCGCACTGTCGTGGGGGACGACGGCCCTTCACTACGATCGCGATACCTTCTTGATCTTCCAACTGGCGGGCGTTGTGTTCTTCGGGGCAGCCATCCCTTTTGCTGCGTGGCTGGCAGAGAAAGGGCGGCGGCCGGTCATGTTCGGAGCGACAATTCTGATTGGCCTCTTCGGCCTGGTGCTGGCGCCGTTGTTCAGGTCGGGAACAGGCGGCGCGCTGGCCATGATGATTGTGGGACTGACGCTGATGGGACTGACCTATGGCCCGCTGGGGACCGTCGTGTCCGAGCTGTTCCCGACGCCGGTGCGCTACACCGGCTGCTCCATCACCTTCAGCATGGCGGGAATTCTTGGCGCGTCGCTGGCGCCCTATATTGCCACATGGCTCGCGACACGATACGGGCTGCAGTACGTGGGCTATTACCTGACGGCGGCCGCGGCGGTCACGTTCGTAGGGTTGCTGTTGATTCGCGAGACACGCGGCGAAAGCCTTTGAGGTTCTTTGTGGGGGCGGTGGTGTTACACGATCTGTAACTTCCGGGGTAATAATATACTTGCCACACAAAGACGAGGGGCGTACCCTTGTTTACGATGAGCGACTTCTCCGAATTCCTTTGGGCAGTCATCAACAACTGGGCCGGGTATGCGACCGGTGGCCTCGTCGTTGCTACTTTTTGGCTTTACTTCGTTTGGAAGGACAAGCCAATGCCTAGAGCGATTGGGTTTATTCTCGCGGGCGCGTTTCTCTTGATGGCGTTCTTCAAGGCATGGAGAGAGCAAAAGCAAACGGTTGCTCAACGTGATTTACAGATAACTATGTTCCAAAAACAGATCGATTCCCTGACTAAGCCTGACTTTGAATTGACTGCGGGGACCTTTGTTATTTCAACGCTCAAACGGCATTGGCCTACAGGGAAAGGAGCTACAGGGAAAAGAACCGACGAAGTTATATTTGTGCCCCTTTCAATCCTCAATCACGGGGCACCGAGCGTTGTGTCTAAATTCCGGATGAGCGTGTCGTTTCAGGGTGGCGAAACAGTCCAAGGCATCCCGTTGGTAATGGCCGATTCAATTGTCCTACCTCCTCCCAACTCAGCACCGATAACGTTCACTCCAGATCAATCCTTGTTCAAAAAGGCTGTGGCCCAACCGATTCCAACGGGAGGGATAGTTGGAGGTTTCGTATTATTTCTTTTCCCTGAGGAATTTAACGAGCAACTCCGCTCCGCTGGAACTGTTATTAGCATCGTTTTAGAGGACAGCGTCCATCGTGAGTATAAAGTTGACCTCAAATCTGGCCAGAATCCAGCCGGAATCGGCATGTCTGTTCCGTCAGTGTTTTAGCTAGAGAAAGAATAGAGGGATTCGATTTTGGTGAAAACGAAATATATGGGAGGCGCAGAAGCGCGAAAGAGCTTTGAGACAACAATGCAGAAGCTCTTTCGCGTTCCTAAAACTACCGTGGTGCAGAAGCTTAAACCCGCTCCGAAGAGGAAAGACTAATGCGCTTGCCTCGTCCCTGCCGTTTGCGCCGACAGTCAGTCTGCTCCCTGTCCCGTCAATTGGGTGTAGGTGAGGCGACGGCCTACGATTTGGCTCATGGCCAGCGTAAAGCGGTCTTCGTCGGTCAGCGGATTGTCCTTCGTTGCCCGATTGTTGTAGCGAAACACTTGTTCGGCGATGTAGCGGTCGAGATGAAACGGCTCAACCGCAACATAGGTGCCGCGCAATCCTCTCTTAAGCAAGCTCCAGAAGTTCTCAATCCCTTGAGTGTGAACCTGCCCGCGCACGTACTCGGTAGCATGGTTCACAGTTTCATGCACGAACTCCATGTTGCGGAGCGGCCTGTAATCGGCCAGCCCGTCGCTGTAGATGGTCGACCCCTTTTCGATGTTTCCAAGAATGGCTTCCATGAGCACTTCGCGCTTTACTTCGGGGATGACGTGGGCGCGCACCTGCCGTGCTTCGCGGTCCAACATACCGAATACGGCGGTCTTTTGGGTAGCCCGTCCGCAAACGTGTGGCATGTAATCAGGATTGAGTCCCTTGCGTTCGCCGTACTCATCCAAGAGGTATTTCTTTCCGTGCCCCGGATCGCGTTTCCCCAGATGTTTGTTTTTGGGGTGCCCACCAACATAGGCTTCGTCAACTTCGACGGGTCCGCCTTCGCTGCCCATCTTCGCAAACGAACCGCTCTTCATCGCCTCACGAATCCGGTGAAGCATGAACCATGCTGTCTTTTGGGTCACTCCAATGGAGCGGTGAAGTTCGTAACTGGAGATACCGTTCTTACAACTGCAAATCATCCAGACTGCGGTCATCCACTTGTCGAGTCCAATCGGAGAGTCTTCGAAAATCGTCCCAACTTTGACCGTGAATTGCTTCTTGCATCCGTTGCAGAACCACAATTTCCGCGTCTTCACAAACGAGTTCGAGGTGGAGTCGCAGCGGGGGCACGTAACCTTGTCATCGGGCCAGCGGAGGAACTTCGCATACTCAAAGGCGCGTTCCGCGTCCCCGAAGTAAACTATTGCCTGCTGGAGAGTTACCGGCTTTTTCATTTGACTCACCTTCGATCCAAGAACAGAATATCTCAAATCGACTTATGTGTCAAGTATGTTATTGCCACTTCCGGATAGGCGGTCACTCACTCGCGACGCAGTATGTCTGTCAGGATTGCGATGGCGCTGTTTCAA
>CAZAQN010000044.1:0-35776 GCA_964487345.1 uncultured Occallatibacter sp.
CGATGGTGGCGACCATTTGCTTTACGTAGTCGGGGGTGATGGTGAAGACCTTTTCCGGACCGGAGGCCGTCATGCGTTCCAGATACGGCAGCGGGGTAGAGGATTCGCTTTTGATTGCCTCGGAGAGCGCTGCGGCCTGATCGCCTTCGGGAGCGCGGCGGGCTACATCGGGTGCCAGGAAGCTGACGTCTTCAAGCACCTTTTCCATGATCGTGTGCAGGCGGCGGGCACCGATGTTCTCCGTGGCCTCGTTGACCTTGAAGGCGAACTCGGCCATCTCCCGCAGAGCTTCGGGCTCGAACTCGAGGCGTACGCCTTCGGTTTCAAGCAGAGCTGTGTATTGCTTGGTGAGCGAAGATTTGGGCTCGGTGAGAATGCGGAGGAAATCCTCGACGGTGAGGGATTTGAGTTCGACGCGCAGCGGGAATCGGCCCTGCAGCTCAGGAATGAGGTCGCTCGGTTTCGAAACGTGGAAGGCGCCGGCGGCGATGAAGAGGATGTGGTCGGTGCGCACCATGCCGTAGCGTGTGTTGACGGTGGTGCCTTCGACGATGGGGAGGATGTCGCGCTGGACGCCTTCGCGGGAAACATCGGGACCATGGCCGCCTTCGCGCCCGGCGATCTTGTCGATTTCATCTAAAAAGATGATGCCGCTCGATTCGACGCGCTCGGTGGCGATGCGGTTCACCTGGTCCATGTCGATCAGGCGGCCTTCTTCTTCCTGCACCAGGTAGTCGAATGCGTCGGCAACTTTCATTTTGCGCTTCTTGGTGCCGCCGCCAAATATGTTGGGCAACATATCCTTGAGGTTCATCTCCATGTCTTCGAGGTTCTGGTTGGAGATGATGCCGAACTGCGGTGTGCCGCGCTCGCGCACGTCGAGCTCGATCATGCGGTCGTCGAGTTTGGCCTCGCGGAATTGCTGGCGGAGTTTTTCGCGGGAACGCTGGTGGCTGTCGCTGCCGGGCAACGCAGGCTGATCGTGCGGGCCGGGGGGCGTGGTGGGCGGCGGAGGCAGAAGGATGTCGAGCAGACGCTCTTCGGCGTTCATTTCGGCGCGGTCTTCCACCTCTTCGAGGCGCTCTTCGCGGACCATGTCGATGGCGATCTCGACCAGATCGCGAATCATGGATTCAACGTCGCGGCCCACGTAGCCGACTTCGGTGAATTTGGACGCTTCAACCTTGAGGAACGGCGAGTTCGTGAGCTTGGCAAGGCGGCGTGCGATTTCAGTTTTGCCAACGCCGGTGGGCCCAATCATGATGATGTTTTTGGGCATGATGTCTTCGGCGAGGTCGGGGGGAAGTTTCTGGCGGCGTTGGCGGTTGCGCAGCGCGATAGCCACGGCGCGCTTGGCGGCCTTCTGACCGACGACATGCTTGTCGAGTTCGGCGACGATTTCGCGCGGCGTCAGTTCGTCGAGCGCGAGGTCTTGTTCTTCGGCGGATGCGGGTAAATAGATAGCCATTCTTTTCTCCTTTTTCAGGAGCTCACTCGCTTTTCAATTCTTCGATAGTGACCCGGTCGTTGGTGTAGATGCAGATGTCTCCGGCAATCTTCATCGCCTTTTCGGCTACTTCGCGGGCGCTGAGATCGGTATTTTCAAGCAGGGCGCGGGCGGCGGCCGTGGCATAACTTCCGCCGGAACCGATGGCAGCGATTGGTTCGTCGGGATCAATGACATCGCCTGAACCGGAGATAAGGAAGGTCTGGCCTGCGTCGGCAACCACCAAAAGGGCTTCGAGGTTGCGGAGCATTTTGTCGGTGCGCCAGTCCTTGGCGAGCTCGACGGCGGCGCGGTTGAGATTGCCGGCATACTGCTCAAGCTTGGTCTCAAAGCGGGCGAAGAGTGAAAAGGCGTCTGCCGTGGAACCGGCGAATCCGGCGAGGATCTTGTCCTGATAAAGGCGTCGAATCTTTTTTGCGGAATGCTTGAGCACGTGGTCGCCGAGAGTGACCTGACCGTCGGCCGCCATGACCACCTGGCCGTTGCGACGCACACAAATGACGGTGGTGGAGCGAATGCGGGGGCGATTCGTTGTGTCGATCTTGCTTTTCGGAACCAAGAATAACCTCTAGCCATGCGGGTTCCGCAGTAACCGGAACCATAAAGGCGCAGTCCTCAGTATAGGGCATCGCGCGCGGCGAGGCGGTAGAGCACGTGACGGCGCAACGGGTGGCTTTCGGGAAGGTTTGGATGGTCGAAGTAATCCGCCGGATCGTGGGTCATGCCGAGTTTCTCCATGACGCGGCGTGAACGCATGTTGTCGGGAACGGTGAACGAAACGAGAGCGGGCAACTTGAGAAACGCGAAGGCGTGACGCACGGCGGCTGTCGCACCTTCGGTGGCTAGTCCTTGGCCCCAGTGCGCGGAGGCGAGACGCCACCCGATCTCGACCGCGGGCATGAAGGGTGCTTCGAAGTTCGGAATGGAGAGGCCGATGAAGCCGATGAATTCCTGGCTGCCGCGGAGTTCGGCAGCCCAAGGGCCAAAGCCATGCTGCTCAAAGTGGGATTCGGCGCGGTCGATCAGGCGATGGCTCTCGATGGGAGTGAGGACCGCTGGAAAGTGCTGCATGACCTGCGGGTCGCGATTCATCGCGGCGAAGGGTTCGCGGTCCGAGGATTGCCAACGGCGCAGTAGAACGCGGGACGTCTCGATGGTGGGTATTGAGGTCATCGGTTGTTGCATTGTGGCGCGATCAGGGTACTGAATGTTTTCGCTTACTCTTCTACTGTTGCTGAAAAGAGACCCCGTTGGTTTGGGTTCGTGCTTTCCCAGGTCTCAAAAGCGAGACCTGGGGCGCCCATTTTCGTGAAGATTGATGCAGTGCAAAAAAGCAACCGCAGGTCCTTCGACTATCGCCGCGAAAGGCTTGCGATCGGAGGGTTGCCAGGCGGCGCAGGAGCAGGCGGTCTGTTTCGATAGTGGAGATTGAGGGCATTAGTTGAATATTGAAGGCCGTCAATTTGGGTTCGTGCTTTCCCAGGTCTGAAAATCCAGACCTGGGGCACCCATTTTCGTGTCGATTGAAGCAGTGTAAAAAGCAACCGCAGGTCCTTCGACTCCCCTTCTCTTCGTTCAGGGTCGCTCAGGATGACAAGATTATTTCGCGTAGATGACGCGGCCGGAACGAATCACCATCTGCACGCGGGCGAAGTTGGTGAGGGCGTCGGCAGGATCGGCGGAAAGAATCGTCAGGTCGGCGAGCTTGCCGGGGGTCACAGTTCCCTTTTCACGGGAAGCGCCCATGCGCGCGGCGGGATTGGTGGTGAGCATGGCGAGGATGTCTTTCCAGTCGAGGCCGCTTCTGCCTAGCTCCACAAATTCGCCGTCGGTGGAGTAGTCGGTCATGTAGCCGACGTCGGTGCCGAAGATCAACTGGCCGCCCAGCGAATGGAAGAGACGCACCTCGTTACAGATGGGGTCCATGTAATTGGGGTCGGCGGTGACGGTGGTTGCGAACATTTTGAGGGTAGGAATCATGGCCATGTTTTGGCGAACGGCCTGGGAAAGTAGAGCCTGATCAACGCCCGCGGTGTCGTCGGCGGCATGGGCCAGCACATCGACGCCGCTCTGGATTGCCACGCGCACGCCGGCGAGGTTGGATGGATGGGCGAAGACTAGCTTGCCATTGAGATGGCTCTCGTGAACAGCTGCTGTCGCGATGTCGAGTGGCATGGGCAGAACGTGTCCGCGCTGGACCCAGGAGCCGGTGAAAAGCTTGGTGAGGTCCGCACCGGAGGCGATGTTGCGGCGCACGATGCGGCGGGCGACTTCGGGAGTTGCGGGCTGCGGCATGAGCCATTGAATCCATGCGGGAGCGGATTCCCTGATGTAGAAGGGAATGCCTTTGGGCGGATAGAGCGGCGGGCCGGACGAGTAGATGTAAGGGCCGTTGAGTTGAACGTGTTCGATGCGGCGGCGAATGGCAAAGGTGTCGGCGGGGTTGGAGCCGACATCGATGACCGTGGTGAAGCCGTGGCTGAGGAACATATCGGCCAGTTGCGCATTGAGTAGGTCATTGGCTTTCCATTCGGCCAAGTTCCACTTGGGCTCGGTGAAGTGCACATGCGCGTTCCAGAAGCCCGCCGTAACGACGCAACGGTCGCAGGGCAGGAGAGTTGTGCCGGCGGGGACTTCAACCTGCGCGCCCACGGCTTCGATGAGGCCGTCGCGGATGAGGACGGTTCCGTCGTCGATGGGGGGCTCGGTGGGTGACACGTAAATGCGCGCGTGCTGAAGAGCAAGCGTGCCGTGGCCGAGCCGGAGCGGCGGATGCGATGCGTGGCGGGGAAAAACCTCCAGGCTCCAGAAAACGCCGCAGGCCACGACAAAGAGAAGAAGTATGAGGAAAACGAGACGAAAGACCCAGCGGTGCATGGCAATCTCACCCTCTCTCAAGATATACGCAGAGAGAATACAGACGGTTCGTCACAAGACACAGCGGTTTGACGGGGCCGGTTTGGGACAATAGGTTGGAAGAGTGCGGGGCCGCGCATTGGCCCTGAAGGAGCAGGAATGCAGAGCAGAACCTTTTCCCGGTTTTGGGGAGTGTTTCTGGCGGTGGCGCTGACGGTGACGGTCGGGCACGGCGCGCTGGGCCAGGACTTGAAGAGCTTTGAGCAGAGGATCACGACAAAGGTGCTTCCGAACGGGCTGACGCTGCTGGTCTGCGAGCGGCCAGATGCGCCGGTCTTCAGCTATACGACGTATATCGACGCGGGCGACGTGAACGATCCCTCGGGCGATAGTGGTTTGGCGCACATGTTTGAGCACCTGGCTTTCAAGGGAACCAGCGAGATCGGGACCACCGACTATGCCGCTGAAAAAGTGGCGCTGGCCAAGGTGGAAGCGGCCAACGATGCGTACGAAGCCGAGTATCTGAAGCCGGTGGGACGCGACGAGAAGAAGCTGGCAGAGCTGCACAAAGCCTTTGTCGAGGCGCAGAATGAGGCGCACAAATACGTCATCCCGAACCAATTCACCGAGGTGGCGCAGCGCAATGGCGCCAACGGATTGAATGCCGAGACGGGCCTCGACAACACGGAGTATTTCTGGTCGATGCCGGAAAACAGGCTTGAACTGTGGGCGTGGTTGGAGAGCGGTCGGCTGGCCGATGTGGTTCCGCGCGAGTTCTACAAAGAGCGCGATGTCGTTATGGAAGAGCGGCGGATGCGCACCGACTCGAACCCCATCGGGCGCTTGTTCGAGCAATTCGTAGCCACGGCTTACGTAGCGCACAACTATGGACGCAGCGGGATCGGATGGCCCAGTGAAGTAGGCCAGATTAACGCTACCGAGGCGATGGAGTTCCACAGGAAGTATTACGTGGGGGCGAATATTGTGGTTGCGGTGGTGGGCGATGTGAAGGCGTCGGAGGCGCTGCCGATGCTGGAGAAGTATTTCAGCAAGGTGCCGGGCGGACCGAAACCGGAAGAGATGACGACGGTGGAGCCGAAGCAGTTTGCGGAGAAGTCGGTCGTGATCCGGGAGCAGACGCAGCCTATCTACATTGAGGGCTACCATCGCCCCAGTTATCGCGATCCAGACGACGCGGTGTACGACGCTATCCAGGACATCCTGTCGAATGGGCGCGTTTCGCGGCTTTACCGGAGCCTGGTGCGCGACCAGCAAATTGCCGCGGAAGCCGTGGGTGAGAGCCCTTACCCTGGGGACAAATACCCCAGCCTGTTCTTCTTCGGCGCGATTCCCTTGCCCGGACATACGCCCGCCGAGATGCGCGACTCGATCCACAAAGAGATCGACAAGCTGAAGACCGCCGATGTGACCGATGCGGAGCTGGCGATGTACAAGACCCGTGCCCGCGCCGATTTGTTGCGTGGCCTGGCGGACAACCAGGGGCTGGCGAATGCGCTGGCAGAGTACCAGACGCGCTATGGCGATTGGCGCGAGTTGTTTCTGCAACTGGATAAGGTAGACAAGGTGACGAAGGACGATATCAAGCGCGTGGCGAACAAGGTATTTGTGGCTTCGAATCGAACCAGCGCCGAGATCGATACCGAAGCTCCGGCAGCCAATGCGACGAAGACGGGAGGCGCGGAATGAGCCGGAGTTATGAGGGACTAGGGACTAGGGAACAGGGACTAGGGAACAGGGGTCAGTGGGCACGCTTGGCTGACCGAGTTTTTGTGGCTGCCGTTTGCCTTGGTGTGCTTGGGTCGGTCGCGGCCTCGGCGCAGGAGAGCAAGCCTTGGGAGAAGATTCCGGTTCCGCCGCTGCATGCCTTCAATCCGCAGGAGCCGAGGCGCATTGAATTGAAGAACGGCATTGTTCTGTTTTTGCAAGAGGATCACGAGCTGCCTTTTGTCAGCGGTTCGGTGGTGATTCCGGGCGGAGCGCGCGATGAGGATCCGGCGAAGGCGGGGATGATCGATCTCTACGGACAGGCATGGCGGACGAGCGGCACGGAGAAGTTGGATGGCGATGCGATGGACGACCTGCTGGAGGCGAAGGCGGCGCACATTGAGACGGCCGGAGATGTGGACTCCACGGCTTTGTCGTGGGATTCGCTGAAGGGCGATGCGGACCAGGTGTATGGGCTGGCGATGGATCTGCTGTTCCATCCAAAGTTCAGCGAAGAGAAACTGCAACTGGCGCAGCAGCAGGACGCGACCGGCATTGTGCGGCGCAATGACGAAGAGGGAGAGATTGCGAATCGCGAAGCGGCCAAGCTGGTTTACGGGGCGAACAGTCCGTATACGCGTCAGCCGGAGTTGGCCACGATTGGTGCGGTGACGCTGGCCGATTTGAATGCGTGGCACGACCGTTCGCTGAAGGGCAAGCTGATCGTAAGCATCAGCGGCGATTTCGATCCGGCGGCAATGGAGAGCAAGCTGCGGGCGACCTTTGAGCCGTTACCGAAAGTCAGTCCCCTTCCAGCGCACCATGAAGTCTTCCACGATCCAAACCAGGCCGTCTACTTTATCGACAAGGAAGATGTAAACCAGTCAAATGTGGAGATCGTGGGTCTGGGAACCGACCGGCACAATCCGGATGTGCCGTCGCTGGCCGTGATGAACGAGATCATGGGAGGCGGCTTCGGGAGCCGGCTGTTCCAGAAGGTGCGAACGGAGCTTGGATTGGCTTATGCGGTAGGCGGGGGTTTGAGCTTCGACTACGACCATCCGGGGATGTTCCGCGTGATGGTGATGACCAAGAGCGCGTCGACGGTGGATGCAACAAAGGCGGCGCTTGCGGAGATTGCCGGGGTGAGCCAAAAGCCCTTTACCGAAGTGGAATTGAAACGGGCCAAGGACGACATCCTGAATTCGTTCCTTTTCCGATATGACACGAGGGAAAAGGTGCTTGCCGAGAGTGTGCGCCTGGAGTTCTACGGCTACCCCCCCAACTATCTTGAGACGTATAAGGCAGCGCTCGAGAAGGTGACACTGGCGGACCTAAGCGCGGTGGCCAAGAAGTATGTGCATCCCGACAAGCTGGCGGTGCTGGTGGTGGGGAACGGGCCGGAGATCAAGCCGGGGCTGGATGATTTGGGGATGGGCACGATTCATCCGGTGGACATTACGATTCCGCAACCCAAGCAACCAGGCGGCCAGGAGAACAAGCAGTGAGCAAGAAACACGAGGGCGGCCGGCAGAAAGAAGCGAAGCTGGCCGTCGTGATTATGGCTGCGGGCAACGGGACGCGGCTGAAATCGCAAAAGCCCAAGGTGCTGCACGAGGTTGGCGGCAAGACGCTGTTGGGCCACGTCATCTCAGCAGCAGGCCAGGTGGTGGATGCGAAGGATATCTTCATCATCGCTGTCCATGAGGTAGAACAGGTGCGGAACGCCGTTGCGGCATCCGGCGTTCAATTCGTGGAGCAGCGGGAACAGCGCGGGACGGGCCACGCGATCCAATGCGTGCTTGGGTGTGTCGGAAATTATGAAAATGTTCTGGTGCTCCCAGGCGATGTGCCGCTGATCCGTTCGGAGACGATTGAGCGATTGTGGCGCTTCCACCAAGCAGAAGATGCTGCCATGACGATTCTGACTGCGGCTCCTGAGAACCCGAACGGCTACGGGCGGGTGGTTCGGCGCAAGGGCGGGTCGGCAGAGGTTGAGGGCATCCTAGAGGACGAAGCACTGACGCCGAAGCAGCGATCGATGGGGGAGATTAACTCCGGGATTTATGCGTTCAAGACGACAGCGCTCGAAACGCATCTGGTCGGCCTGCAAACGAACAACGCGCGCGGAGAGCTTTGTCTGACAGACATGGCCGGCCTGTTGCGGAGTGCGGGCGAACGCGTGGTTGCCGTGCCGGCAGAGGACACCGCCGAAGTTCTGGGCGCGAATACCCTGGCCGAATTGGCGGCGCTGGATGCAGCGATGCGCGCGGTGACCGCGAACCGGCTGATGGCGGCGGGAGTGACGATCTTCCGCCCAGACACGTGCGTCATTGACGCGGACGTCGAGGTCGCTGCGGATGCGATCATCGAGCCGTTTGTACAGCTGTTGCGCCGGACGCGGATCGGGGCGGAGACCGTAGTCCGGTCATTTTCCGTGATTGAAAACTGCACGATAGGGGATCGCGTCATCATCCGGCAAAGCTGTGTGCTGGCTGACAGCTCCGTGGCGAATGGCTCAGACATTGGACCGTTTGCCCGGATACGGCCTGGAAGCGAAATTGGCGAGGATGTCCACATCGGCAACTTCGTCGAAGTCAAAAAATCCAAGCTTCACACCGGAGTAAAGGCGGGCCACCTGGCTTACCTGGGCGACGCAGAGATTGGTGCGGGGACAAATATCGGTGCTGGGGTTATCACCTGTAATTACGATGGTGTTCGCAAGCACGTTACCCGAATCGGCGAAGGAGTCTTTGTGGGCAGCGACTCGACGCTGGTAGCGCCGATTGCCATTGAGGATGGAGCCTACATTGGCGCTGGCTCTTGCATCACAAAAGATGTACCGGCCGGGGCTCTCGCCGTGGGGAGAGGCAGGCAGGTAACCAAAGAGGGGTGGGCCGAGGCGAGACGCGCGCGACGGAAGGCGCAAGAGCAAGGCTGACCTGGCCGAAAATGTGCAGTGGCGGCAACTGGCGGAAAGGAATCGGGCACCCCTGATTACCGGCTATTTGACGGCGCGATCTATGTCGTATATTGGACAGTCCATACGACTTTTGTGTGGTGTAAATTAACTGGACAAGATTGATTCAATTGATTTAATAGTTTGATACTTTCCCTGGAAATGCTTGCGCTGGGCCAGATGGTGGCGTAATTTCGTCATACGCCATGTCTTTGTAAACGAGCGGCAGGTACGGCAGGAAGTAAGTGACCGCCACGTCCGCCGAAGGAATCTGCCCCAAGGGCCCGCGTTTTGGTTCTCCCGTATCCTGCGTGAGTGCGAAGATCGTCCTATGATCGATGGGCAGGGGCTTATCTCAGTCGAACCGGGAGCCGTAGAGGTAATGGGCGTCTCGTCGGCCGGGATGGATTAGAGGCCGCTGCAACGTAGGAGTGCAATGGGATTAGCATCGAACCTGGCAAACCTGGGTGGAAGTGTCCCCGCGATGCCTGCGCCAGCCAACTCGAACGACCACGGAAGCGTGCGCACGCGCAGGCCCGCGCGCGTGCTGGTCGTCGACGACGAGGCTCCGGTTCGATCGATGATCGGCGCGACGCTGCAGCGCCAAGGGTACGATGTGCAGCTGGCGATTAGTGGCTCGCAAGCTGTGGAGATGCTGGGACAGGGACCATTCGACCTGGTTCTGACCGACATTGTGATGCAGGACGGGAACGGGATTGCGCTGCTGGAGCGCATTCACGCGGACCAGCCGCAACTGCCCGTGGTGATGGTCAGCGCGATTCACGATATCAGCGTGGCGATCGATTCGATGCGCCGTGGCGCTTATGACTACCTGCTGAAGCCCTTTGAGCGCGAGCACCTGGTGGCGACCGTTCAGCGGGCGCTCGATCATCGGCAAGCCCTGCAGGACAGCCACAACTACCAGCAGAACCTGGAACAGGTGGTTCGCGCGCGCACGGAGATGCTGCGCCAGGCGATGGAAGACCTGGAACACTCCTATGACGTGACGCTGGAGGCGCTGGGCGACGCGCTGGACCTGAAGGACTCGGAGACGGAGGGGCACTCGAAACGAGTGACCGCGTACACAATCGCCTTGGCACGGGCGATGGGGATTTCGCCAGTGGACATCAAGATCATCGCGCGGGGAGCGTTCCTGCACGACATCGGCAAAATGGCAATCCCGGACGAAATCCTGCGCAAGCCCGGCAAATTGACCTCGGAAGAAGAGGAGATCATGCGCGACCATTGCACCCGGGGCTATCACATTTTGCGCAAGATTCCCTTCCTGAGCGAGGCGGCAGCGATTGTCTACACGCACCAGGAGCATTTTGATGGGAACGGGTATCCGAGCCGGCTGCGGGGTAATGAAATTCCGATCGGCGCACGGATTTTTGCGGTGGCCGACGCGATGGATGCGATCACAAGCGACAGGCCCTATCGCAAGGCACGCAGTTTTGATGAGGCCCGGCAGGAGATTCTGCGCTGTTCGGGAACGCAGTTCGATCCGAATGTGGTCGAGGTCTTTCTAAAGATTCCGAATGAACTGTGGCACGAGTTGCGGGCGGAGATTAACGGCGACAATCGCCACTTCTCCACCTTTGATTTTTCGGGAGCGTCGGCGGCGCAAGCTGAATAGGACGCCAGCTGTTGGCGGCCGGGCGGGAAGTTCATCCTGGCTCGTTATTGGAGTAGAAACAGCCTAGCTGGGAAGTCATTTCCATGAGTGCGCTCGCGAATGGCTCGCTCCTCTGGACATCGAAGGCATGGGTACTGTCAGGATGCTCCCCGAAGCAGTTGCCTCTGCATAGACCTGTCTACGGTTCGCGGCCACTCAGGGAACCCAAATTTATAGGAGCCCGCCTGTAGAATAAGAGCAGAGATACCGCCGAACTCGACTTCGGCAGGAACACATGCCCATCGATTCTTCGCTTTCCGAACTCCAAGAACACGCCCATCCCAGTTCTCCGGCGCTGGACGCGGGACGTGCCAAAAAAGATGAAGATGAGATTTCCCTGCTGGACCTTTTGATTGTCCTTGCGGAGCGGAAGCACATCATCCTCTGGGTGACTGTAACGTTTGCAGTAGTTGCGGTGGTTATCTCGCTCATTCTGCCGAAGCAATATACCGCATCCGTGGCGTTGCTTCCTCCGCAGCAGAACTCGTCCATGGGCTCCGCGATTGCATCTCAGCTTGGAAATTTGGGGGGCATGGCGGCTTTTGCCGGGGGCGGTCTCGGTCTGAAAAGCCCCAATGACATGTACATTGCGATGCTGAAGAGCCGCACCGTTGAAGAGGCGATGGTGAAGCATTTCGGTCTGGTGCAGGAGTACAAGCAGAAGTACATTTCCGATGCCTGCAAAGTTTTTGAGCGCCATGCAATCATCGACGGCAGTGGCAAGGATGGCTTGCTTCATATCGCGGTTGAAGATCCCGATCCCAATCGTGCGGCCCAACTTGCGAATGGCTATGTCGACCAGTTTCGCAACCTCTCCGAGCATCTTGCCATCACTGAAGCTTCGCAGCGCCGGCTCTTTTTTGAACAGCAACTCGAACAGGCCAAGGACAACCTTGCCAACGCAGAAGAAGCTTTGAAGGAGACTCAACAGAAAACCGGGGTGATTCAACTCGACAGCCAGGCGCGGGCTCTAATCGAGTCGGCCGCAACGCTCCGGGCGCAGATCGCAGCCAAGGAAGTGCAAATCCAATCGATGCGCACTTTCGCGACCGGCGAAAACGCCCAGTTGATACAGGCCGAGCAAGAGTTGGACGGCCTGCGCACGCAATTGGCAAAGCTGGGAGGTTCGGAGAACATTGACGCCGGTCTGATGGTGCCAAAGGGTCAGGTGCCCGAGGCAGGCCTGGAGTATGTGCGCAAGCTCCGCGATGTCAAATACTACGAGACTATCTTCGACATTCTTGCTCGACAGTTCGAGATCGCAAAACTGGACGAGGCTAAACAGGGAGCACTGGTCCAAGTTGTCGACGCGGCCGTTCCCGCCGATCGACGCTCTTTTCCAAAGCGGGGAATGATTGTCATCGCAGCGACCGCCGCCGGTTTCTTTGTCGGAATTATTATTGCCATAGGGCACGCGCTTTACGCGAACATGAACCGGAAATCGGAATATGCGGTCAAGTTTATGCAGCTACGAGAAGCACTCTCCCTTCGACGGCGAGAGAGTCGGGCGCCATTCTCTCATTGATCCGCCTGCCTCTCGAGTCTCTTGGAGGCATGCCCTTGGAAGCTAGAGTATCTATTTCCCATGGGTGCTCCAGGAGCCCCTGTTTTCTTAACCGGCCTTACATTCAGTCTCGATCACGACTGGAGTGCCAGCGAACTTTCTGAGGAAAGAATGTTTATCAGCAGAGTTAAGGGGCTGTTACTTGTCTTGCCGGGAGTCTTGAATCTTGCTTGGTGGTTTGCCGCTCAAGAGGGCAAACGATATGGAATTCAGGTGCGCAGAAACGGCAAGTTCGTTGAGTTGCGCCAACAGAATCATGTCATTCGCGTGCTGCCTCGGAATGTTAGAGAGGCTCCGGAGATTTGCAGAGAGTTCGAGCTGTATCGACGCGTCCTGCCAATAACGCGACAGAACGAAATCGAGGTTACCGACTTCAGCGCCGATCCAGATGCAGCGATCTGGGAGCAGATGTGTTTGCAGCGGGGCGTCACGATTGAGAGCCGAGATAGCACGATCTGGTTGCGGAAAGGCGCACGGGTCATGATTTTGTCTACACGGCATTTTGTCTACAGCGTGTCGATGGCCGAGAGATTTGAACTATATTTCGACCCGCTCGTTCCTCGGGAACAAGATGGCCTGATGATTTTGGATTACTCTCGGCCCGGAACCGTGCAGAGATACGCAAAATCCGGTCTGGAATTCGAGATGGCTTCGTTTCCGGAAGAGGAGGATGCCATAGAGGAATACTTCAGATGGTACCGGCCGAAGTCGGGAGATCTCGTATTCGATATGGGAGCGCATTGCGGGGTATCGACCTATTGGCTTTCAAAATTGGTTGGGGTTGGGGGTAAGGTGATCGCTTTCGAACCTGATCCGTTGAACTACAGTATTCTCAAGCGCAATATCGAGAGACATGGTCTCGATAATGTCGTAGCCGTCAATATCGCTGTTGCTGGGAAAACCGGAGAACTGCCCTTTAACTGCGAAGGCACTATCGGTTCAAGCCTGACATCCATCATGTTGCGAGAATCCGTTGGTTCTACCTTCATGGTGGAGGCAGTCACCCTGAACGATGCCTTTGAACGATGGGGCTCACCCGCGTTTTGCAAGATTGATATTGAAGGGGCAGAGATCGACGCCTTGGTGGCTGCGCAAGATGCACTAAGCCGTCATGCTACATACTTGGCCATTGACACGAATCATCCCCAAGTTGACGGGACTTTGACTGATCGGAAGGTCGAAGCTATCTTGAAGGGCTATGGGTATGACGCTGTTTCTGAAGCCAAGCCTCTAATGACCACCTGGGCACGACCCAAGGCGGTCTAATTCCATCCAATGAGTATCTCCCTGCAAGTGCTTCAACTTTAAACAGCAGTCCATCCACCGTCTATGACAATCGCCTGACCGGTCATGAAACTAGATGCGTCAGACGCCAGAAATAAAAGCGCGCCTGCGAGTTCTCGTGGGCTGCCAATTCGTCCCAGGCAAGTGAAGCCTTTGAGCCGCTCCAAGAATGGGCTATCCTGCTGCACGGCATTGGAGCCTCCGACATCTTCAGTATTCGAGAATGGGCCGGGAAGGATCGCGTTAGCGCGGATACCATGCAATCCCCAGAACGATGCGACATAGCGAGTAAAGCTAAGCAACGCCGCCTTCGAAGCGGAATACCCTGGCGGATTGATGAAGTCTGTGCCCGCGTAAAGTTGTGGACGAGGCGCCACGAGCGCGTACATGGTGGAGATGTTGATGATGCTGCCCGATTGTTGCTGCTTCATTCTTGCGCCTATTTTCTGCGTGGTCAGCGCAGCCCAGTAGACACCGCCCGTCAGGTTGCGCATCCACGTGTCCATGGTCGCGCTGTCTAGCGAGCCTTCGGGGACATTGAAACCGGTGCCTGATCCTAACTCGTGAGCGTTGTTGACAAGCACATCGATCGATTTCTCTTGACCGGCAATCTCATCTAATGTGCGACTCAACGCGGGGATGTCGTACATATCCACGCGGTGAATCGCGATGGAATCCGACCCGAACTCGTGTGACCATCCCTCGGCTTCGCGCTGCAGCCGCTCGGAACGTCCAAGTGCGATTACACGGGCGCCATTGGACAACAGCGTTCGAACAAACGTGCGTCCCAAGAAGCCTGAGGCCCCAGTTAACACAACCGTCTTGCCGGCGACGGAAAACAGCTCAGAACTTTTTAATTCGAGCGAGCTCAAAGGCAACTGCGGCCTCCATCAATCACGAGATTGGATCCGGTCATGTAAGAGGAAGCGTCGGAGCAGAGAAAGAGGATTGCCCCCTGGTACTCATCACGGTTGGCCATTCGCCCCATCGGGATCAATTCTTTCAATCTATTGAGAAAGACCTCCGGCTGACCGTTGAAAATCCCTCCGGGCGAAATTGCATTCACCCGGACATTGGAACTGCTCCAGTAGGTTGCCAAGTAACGCGTAAGGCCGAGCAGTGCCGTTTTGACAACGGAATAAGTCACCGGCTTTACGGGTTGCTGCTCCTCGGGCAAGCCTTCGACACGATAGAGACGCTGGTCCGGAGCGATGACCGCCAAGTCAGATGCGACATTCACAATGACGCCTGATTTCCGCTTGGCCATCTCTGCGCCAAACACGCGGCTGCAAAGAAAGGCGCCCGTCAAGCCCACGCGAATATCCCCATCCCAAACTTCGAGGGGAAAGTTCTCAAGGCGCGACCATGCGGAATTACCGTCTTCTATTTTGGGATTGTTGGCTGCGTTATTGATGAGGATATCAATGCGCCCGTATTGTGCCAGGATTTGCATTTTTGTCTCTTCCAATGAGGTTTCGCTGGTAATGTCGCAGGCAATTCCTATGCATTCCGGACCATGTTCATCCGTGAGCTGTTTTGCACGCGTTTGTGGCTTGGCGACTTCGAGATCCAGCAATACCACGTGCGCGCCTGCCGTTGCGAGGATAGCTCCGTGGTAATAACCGAGGAGCCCCGCTCCTCCCGTAACGATCGCCACGCGGCCACTGAGATCGAACAGTGTTGTAACGCGACCGGCTTTTGCATCAGTCATATCAGGTTGTTCCGTTCCATTTAAATTCTGCGGGTCTGGCCGCCGTCAACGATGTAGCATGATCCCGTTGAAAATCCGGAGATGGGGGAGACCAAATATGCTGCAAAACTGGCTATCTCCTCGGGCGTGCCGAACCGCTGCTGGGGAACTTCTGCGGCGATATATTTCTCTACTTCTTCGCGGCGTTCTTTGAGATGCCGTTCCCATGAACCACCCGGGAAAAGAATATTGCCCGGAGCAATGCAGTTCACACGAATGCCGCTGCTGGCAACCGAGCGGGAAAGGTTCTTGCTGTAATTGACCAGCGCAGCCTTGGCCGCTGAATAGGGCATGGGAGCCGGAGTCGATTCGACTGCAACGATGGACGCGATGAAAAGGATGCTGCCTCCATGCGATTGGAGATAGGGAATGGCCGCTTGCGCCAGGCGAACGCTGCCGAAGAAATTCAGGTTAAACAGCCGTTCCCACTCATCCTGTTCCTGATTCCAGCCAGGCTTCCCTTTTCCGCTTCCCAGGTTGGCAATTACAATTTCCAACCCGCCCCACTTCCGATGAATAGCGCCCAACGCGGCATCGATGACTTTGCGGTCTGTCATGTCTCCTGTTATTCCGAGAACTCGGTCTCCGAATTCAGTGCGCAGGTCGCGGCATGCGTCTTCGAGTGCGTCGCCGTTGCGCCCGGAGAGGCAGACCCGACAACCTTCCCGGAGGAGTCCAGTCGCTATGGCTCTGCCGATGCCCTTTGACGAGCCCGCCACGAACACCACACGATCCGTCAGCTGAAGATTCATGATCTTAATTCCAGCGGCTACGAACAAACGCGACTTGTTGCTTGATCCAATTCACCTCGTCGCCGCTGTCTCCCCGCGCCACTTGCAGTGTAAAGCCGCCTGAATAGCCGATGCGTCGAATGCACTCGAAGACATCCCCAAAATCCGCGCTACCTTGTCCGAGGGGTTTGGTGGTGACACTACCATCCGGGTTACGCAAACGATCCTTGATGTGAATGCTACCAATTCGCTTACCATATGCGGCGAACTCCTCCCTCGCGACGTAACCCAAACCTGAACTATTTCCCGTATCGTAGTTCACTTTGATCATCGGATGGGTCAGGCGCGCCAGAAAATCGGCGAACCTTGATGGTCCGAAGTCCGCTTCCAGATGCATCTCGACCCCAGTCTTTTCAGATACAGGAAGAGACCGTTCCAGAAGCCGGATTACGAGGCTTTCCTCTTCTTTGGTGCGAATGGATGAAGCATCGACGAACGGGAGCACAACTCGAGAGGCACCGATCGCGCGCGCCCAATGGAGCATTTCATGGAGAACTAGAATGCGCCGCTCATGCTCCGGTTCCGAGCAACGAATCAGAGGGAAATCCATCAACCAGTCGCCGCATATGGCGGGCGTCTGAATGCCATATTGCTCTTTGAGACCGCTGATCTCTGCTCTGCCTTCCACCGTGGCAATAGGATTCGCGGAAGCGCCGTAATCATCGTAGATCCACTCGATATAGCCGATGCCAGCCTCGCGCGCGCGCATGAATTCCTGACGCCATGAATTTCTGGGGAAAGATTGGAAGCGACCCTCTTCCGGCGCACTGAGGCGTCCTTGCATCACTCCGAATACGGCTTGCATAACTTCTCCTATTCGGGCAGCGGCTTCACAATCATGTTGGCCAGAAACTCCTCGCGCGGCAAGAATGGAAATAAATCTTCCAGTGGTTTGGAGACAAACGATCCATCCGGTTTCTGATAGGACTGCAGGCGCGGTGCACGCACTTCATCCTTAAGCACATTGACATCGCAGACAACCGGGCCGGTCATTTCAAGCACTCTGCGAAGATCTTTCCGGAGATTGCGCTGATCTTTGATGACTGCTGTACCGAGCCCAAATGCCGTTCCCACCTGAGAGAGATCGGGAATTGTAAGACCGCTGTTGCGATCCGCACCAATCGTCGCCTCACCGAAATAGGCACGCTGGGATGCCCGGATAGAAGAGTAACCATCGTTGTTCAGAACAAAAAACTTGATCGGAAGTTTAAGCCGGCGGATGGTCTCCAGTTCCTGAATGTTGAACATAAATCCTCCATCGCCGTCAACCGCGATAACTTCTTTGCCAGGGTTTGCAATTGAAACCGCGATCGCCATTGGAATGGCATATCCCATCGCACCGAGGCCGGCCGTGTGGTAAAGGCGCTGCGAATGCAGGGTGGGACAGGCGAGCAGGAAGATTTCAATGGCTGAACCGGAGTTTCCAACCACGAGTTTGTCTTCGGGCTTGACCTCCGTTCCAATTAATTCCGCAAGGTTAAACACAGAAACCCGACCCTCCGGCTTGCGGTGTTCATCCGTGACCACCGGATAGCGAGTCTTCCAGTCGGCGCAACGCGCATCCCACGCGGAGTGATTCTTAAGCTGGATAGAATTCTTCTGCCGCAGCAGTTCCTGTAGAAAGGCGCGAGCATCGGCGCAGATGGGCTGCTGCAGGTAGGGATGGAGCTTCTGGAGTTCCGCTGCGTCGATATCGACAGCAACCTTGTGCGCTTCGCGGGCGAGATTCTGCGGTGCATATCCTGTAATTGCAAAATCCAGCCGCACGCCGATGGCGAGAAGAAAATCTGAGTTCTGCAGCGCGAAGTTGGCTCCGCGTGCTGCCACCGAACCGGGTCGACCGACATAGGTGGGATCGTTGCTTGGGACCAGATCGGCGGCGCACCACGTTGCTACTGTGGGGACTTCCAGCAGTACTCGGAGTTGTTCGAATTCCTTTTCCGCATGTGCAAGGCGGATGCCATTTCCGGCAAACAATAATGGGCGTTCAGCGCGGTTCAGCTTCTCAATCAGGAGACTGACTTCTTCTTTCAGATCCGAATAGCCGAAGTGCTCTTCCAACTCCGTCGGATCAAAGCTCCGCAGACTGGATGGTTCATCAATCGGCGAGGCTTGCACATCGAGCGGGATATCTACCCACACTGGACCTGGGCGGCCGTTCAGTGCGAGATACACGGCCTTCTCCAGGTGGTAGCGGATGTCTTCGGGATTCAGAACCGTGACGGCGTACTTAGTAATCGGCCGCACGATTGAAACGATGTCGACTTCCTGCACGCCGAACTGGCGCATGCCTAGAGGTCGGCCAGCCTTGTCGAACATGCGATCAGGCCGCTTCACTTGACCCGATACGTAGAGAGTCGGAGTCGAATCCAGCCAGGCGCCAGCGACGCCTGTGACGGCATTCGTTCCTCCGGGCCCTGTCGTCACCATGCACACGCCGAGGTGATTCGTGGCTTTGGAATAGCCTTCCGCGCAGATCGCGCTGGCTTGTTCGTGCGAATTACATATTGCCGTTATTGCGGGCTCCGCGCCAAGAGATTGGTTCAGGTGCATCGCGCCGCCGCCGGTGACGAGAAAAACATGCTTCACGCCGTGTTCGGCAATGAAGCGCACAACATAGTCGGAAAGCTTCATGATTTAACTCTTACGTCGTTCATAACAACCTTGCGGACTGGCGCTCATGATCTAGAGAAAACTTCGATGGCATTCAAATTACGAGCCATAAAAATAGCATCGACCACTTCGCGGACAGCGCCGCTTCCGCCCGTAGACCCGGAGATAAAATTCACTTTCGCCAGGACCTCGCGTACGGCGTTCGCGGGACAGGCGGAAAAGCCGGCGATCTGCATTGCAGGCAGATCGTTGATGTCATCCCCGATGTAACAGATTTCGGCTAGGCCAATGCCACTTGAGGCCGCAAATTCGCGAAGAGCAGACGCCTTATCGCGACGCCCCTTGAACACATGCTCGATGTGCATTTTCGCGGCGTAACGGTCGACCAGAGGGCTGTCTTCACCCGAAACAAGGGCGAACAGAATGCCTGCTCTGCGCGCCAGCGAAACACCCATAATGTCAGCGAAGCAGAAGCGCTTCCATTCTTCGCCATCGGGGCCCCACCAAACGCCGCCATCGGTGAGCACTCCATCTACATCCATTGCAACGGCTCGGATCCGCTCCAAAGATCCCTTGAGAGACTCAACCTCGGCCATCTCGACTAAACCGCGGCGCCAACGCGGCGAAGTTTCTTGATGATGGGAACTTCACGCTCGTACACCCGCTTGATCCCATCGCCCTTCGACTGTTCCCACAGGCGGATATCGCGGACGAGACGGGAAATGCCGTTCGGCTCAAGTGAAGCAGCCTGGTCGGAGCCCCAGCTTGCACGATCCATGGTGATATGGCGCTCCACGCTGCAAGCGCCTAGAGCGGCCGCGCAAACGCTGCTGGGTATCCCTGTCTCGTGTCCGGAGTAGCCGACAGGAACACCGTAGCGCTCGATCATAGTCGGGATTGCACGTAGATTCAGCTCATCGTAATTTGCCGGATAAGTGCTCGTGGCGTGCATCAGGATGAGGTCCTTCTTGCCCAGAACTTCGACCGCATGGTCGATCTCGGCGTAGGTACTCATTCCAGTTGAAAGAATGATTGGCTTTCCTGTCTTGCGCACATGCCGTAGAAGGTTGTCGTCGGTGAGCGATGCAGACGCGATCTTGTGAACCGGGACGTGAAACTGTTCGAGGAAGTCCACCGCCCCCTCATCCCAAGGTGAGGCGAACCAGGGCATCTTGACCGATTTGCAGAACGCATCAATCTCTTCGTACTCTTCCTGCTCGAACTCGAGCCCGAATTTGAGATCGCCGTTTGTCGGGCCAAAGGGATTCTCGCGAGGCTTGGCCAATTCCTCGGGGGAGTACACGACCTCGATCGTGCGCTTCTGAAACTTTACGGCGTCACAGCCAGCAGCTAAAGCCACGCTAATCAGGCGCTTCGCCAAGTCAACATCGCCGTTATGGTTGATCCCAATCTCCGCGATGATGAAGCAGGGCTCGTCGCCACCAACCGACCTGCTGCCGATTTTGACTGTGCTCATGGAAACACTCCTCGGGGTGCTGGCATTCAAAGGCGGGCTGAATCCGACGCGCAGAATCATTCCCCACTGCCATCGGACGCCATTGTCGAATTTATCAAAGTCGAGCAACGAAGGTCTTGTTTATCTTCCGCTGATGGAAACCCACGATACCACATTGATACTGGGGTAATGGTGTGGATGCTTGGGTTCAACAGGCAGTTGTCCAGCCGGTTTGTGCCGCCGCCGGAATGCGATTTGAATCGCTTCAACTTCGATCCTGCCCGAAACATCCACCACGCACGATCCAAAGTCGTAACCCGCCGAACAAAGACCCTGGATTTATGCTGGATGCGTGAAACCCATCGCGACCAGGGACCTTGCGCACATCCTCTCGTTCACGCGGCCGGTTTGGGAGAGAGCGCGTGGGAAGCGCATATTTCTGACCGGAGCAACGGGATTCTTCGGCGCATGGCTGCTGGAAAGTCTGGCCTATTGCGATCGCGAACTGGAGCTTGGGACGAGCGCCACAGTTCTTTGCCGTAACCCAGGAGCGGCTGTAGCGAGACTGCCACATCTTGCCCGCGAAACCTCGATTCGGTTCGTTGCTGGAGACGTTCGGAGCTTCGATTTTCCGGACCAGAACTATGACTTCATCATCCATGCTGCTGCGGCGAGTTCGGGCGCTGAGGCTGCGCAGCCGCTGAACCTCCTCACGACTTTGGTAAGCGGCACAGAAAGAGTGCTGGAATTTGCAAAAGCACGGAACGCGGAGGCTTTTCTGTTCGTGAGTTCCGGAGCCGTCTATGGGCCACAACCTGAGAATCTGAGCCATATTCCAGAGAATTATCGTGGAGGGCCTGACTGGCTCGACCCGAATGCGGCTTATGCCGAAGGTAAGCGCGTCGCGGAGCAAATGTGCTCTCTGTATGCGAGTAACGCAGAGACACAGTTCTCCATTGCGCGATGCTTTGCTTTTGTTGGCCCTCACCTTCCGCTTGATCGGCACTTCGCAATCGGGAATTTCATTGGAGACGCCCTGGCAGGCAAAAATATCTCCATCCGAGGCGACGGTACGCCGTTGCGTTCCTATCTTTACGCCGCCGACCTGGCAATCTGGTTATGGACGCTCTTGCTTTCAGAGTCGGAGTCCCGGGCCAAGCCTAGGGTCTTCAATGTTGGTTCGGGAGATGCAATCAGCATCCGGGATCTTGCGAACACTGTGGTCGACGAACTTAATCCTTCCCTCAATGTTGAGATTGCGGCAAAGCCAGCAACCGGCGCTCCTCTGCAGCAGTATGTGCCCGATGTGACAGAAGCGGTGACTTGTCTCGGCTTACGCCAGACGATTGGGCTACGTGAAGCCATCAAGCGCACGGCGGATTGGTGCAGCTAGGCCCTTCTCTGAACGAATGAATTCCGTGGATGCGGTTGGAGAAATTCGATCACAGTCCCCGTCAAATCGGCCCGTCGTAAACCACGCCTCCGAGGCCGAATCGACGACAGCACTAACTGGCGACTGTCCAAGCACGAATTTCTCTCGAACTTGAAATGCTCTGCGAAGTATTGAGCAGATAGCTCGATAATCTGCTCCCGAAGTCGCGTTGCGTTATCCCTCCTGGGGGTCGGAGAGACTCACGATGGAGAAACGGACATTCGCGGAAAGATGCAATGTATGATGAGAATCAGCTACTTAACGAGCCACGGTTGATCGCCAATAGGAAAGTGCACTCAAAGTTCTGAGAGACGGAAATCAAAGCGGGCATTCTGGCGGGTGAGCTTGGAATGCGAGGGAACGGAAAGACAAGTTTACGTCCTAAGGCTGTGGTGGAGACCGATGGCCGACCGATGCTGGCACTTTTAAAGATCTACTCCCGTGCGTCATGGAGTCAGCGACTTCATGCTCAGTTGGCGATGCAAAGAGCTAGCTGACTAAAGAGTGTTTCGCACCAGATGAACAGGCGGACAAGGATGACATGTCGAGTTTGTGGAAACGACGAGACGACCATATTACCCGTAGGAAAGTACGCGGATTTTTTCCTTCTTCGCGTCGATACCAACAAAGATGAATTCCGACTGTTCTCGAGGGTCGATTTGATTCGGACTCGGCCCGCCGCTCTACCCGTTCGGGCTTTGCGCAGAATCCGAAGGATGATTGCGCCGCCAAAGCTCAAGCAGGCTCTGCCGTTCAGGACCGATATGCAAGCATGCGCCTTGTGCCACAGCATCACTCCGTGCCATGAGTATTCAGCTGATGACCTGCTTGGGCTCTACCGCGATTATCGATCGGAAACCTACAACCGGGATCGAATCTCCGTAGAGCCATGGTATGCACAAATTGTGAACGATGTCGGAAGCCATCCGCTAGAGGTCAAGAACAGAAATGCCGCTGTCGACAGCTTTCTGAACAAGAACGCGAGCCACTTCGCGGGTGGGTCGATGATCGACTACGGTGGTAGTGACGGCCGGATGATTCCTTCTTTTGCTCATAATCAATTCGACAGCATCTTTGTCTACGACGCGTCGGGGGCGCCGCTCCATGACTCCGTGGATGTCAGAAAGGTGAAAAAGATTGCAGATCCGGGCGCTAAGACATATTCATTTCTGACTTGCATGCATGTGCTCGAACACGTTGGAAATCCAAGGACGTTGGTGATCGAAGCGGCTCGTCTTTTAGCTCCGGGAGGCTTGATGTACATTGAAGTCCCCCACGAATTGACTAAAAAAGTTCGGGAAGACTTCGAGCGAAGAGTCATAGATACGCCAATCACAATTCATGAGCATATTAACTTATTCGACCGCGCAAGCGTCGTAGCGCTCGTTGGCTCGATCGACGGGCTGGTACTTATCGACGATGCGGAAGATGTAGTGGACCTGGGATGGATCAGCGGGCTCATTGGACGATTCTTGGTGAGAAAAGTAAAGTAGCTTCTGCCGCGAAGAAGGACATACGAAGATTGAAGCGGCTGAAGGCTAACCAATGAGCCGGAAGAGCAACGCTCGAAGAACTCGATACCCATAGTCAGCCTGTCGTCTAAGAAGAAGCTCCAATATGACTTTGAACAGACCGATACCGAGGCGTCCATAGTGCCAGAGATCACCGAAAGCGTGGGGGCCCTCGCGTGGCTGGCACGGCATTCCAGACACGGGCGAACATGGTTGCGGGTGGGACTCGGGATCGACAAGGCAATCGCCTTTACGATTTTCGCCCGGGGCTGGGCTAGTTTTGCAGGATTGGTTACCGTAGCTCTTATCGCCCGTTTTCTGTCACCGGCGGAACAAGGCTACTACTACACCTTCGGGAGCCTTATCGCGCTGCAAATTGTTTTTGAACTAGGCTTCTCATTTGTCATCCTTCAAATGGCCAGCCATGAGCGCGCTCATCTGACATTTTCCGCAGGCGGTCTCATTGCAGGAGACCCGATTGCTCACGCAAGGCTCGCTTCTGTACTTCAAAAAACGGTTCGCTGGTATACGAGTGCAGCGGTTCTTCTGGGAGTCTTCCTTCTGACCGCGGGTTCGTATTTCTTTTCCGCGCACCCCCATGCCGGCGAAAATATCTCCTGGCATTTCCCTTGGTATGCTGCTGCATTCGCCGCGATGTTCACGTTCCAGCTTGATCCGCTTCTCTCTTTCATGGAGGGTTGCGGCTTTGTTCAGAATATCGCTCGGCTCCGGATTGTGCAGGCCGTGACAGGAAGCATGCTTGCGTGGCTGACGCTCGCGACGCATCATGGATTGTTCGCCCCCGCGATGATTATCGGAGGCAATGCCGGCGTCGCATCAATTTGGCTTTTCCGGCGGCGAGATCTTTTGATGCCGCTGTTGCGCAAAAATGCGGGGGAACATCGGATTCATTGGACGAGAGAAGTTTGGCCCTTTCAGTGGCGAATCGCTGTAAGCTGGCTTTGCGGGTATTTCATTGTTCAACTGTATAACCCAGTCCTTTTCGCATTCCGAGGCGCTGTTGCCGCGGGACAAATGGGCATGTCTCTCAGCATGGCGGGTGCTCTCTCGGCGGTCGCTGTCGCGTGGATCAATACCAAGGCTGCGCCGTTTGGGGCAATGATTGCACGAAAGGAATTTCAGCAACTCGATCGCCTCTTTTTCAAGACTCTCTGGCAATCCGTGTCCGTGTGCGCAACGGGCGCTCTCGGTGTTTTGTTTGGTGTGATCTATTTGAACTGGGCGCACCTTCCGTTTGCCCGAAGGGTTCTGGATCCTATTTCCATGGGATTTCTCCTTGCGGTCAGTGTGTTGAATACGGTAGTTAATGCGGAAGCTCTTTACCTGAGGGCTCACAAACAGGAGAAATTCCTCCTGCCCTCAGTCCTGGGAGCGCTCCTTGTCGCGCCTTCCACTTACTTCCTCGGAAGAAGCTATGGCGCATTCGGTATCGTAACGGGATCGCTCGCGATCGGATTGTTCATGGGTCTGCCCCTAGGCACCTACACTTTTATCAAATATCGGAGAATCTGGCATGAGCAGTAGCGGCCCGATCCTGACGATTGGAATTCCAACCTGGAATCGGAAGCAGGAGCTTCAAGAGTGCCTCGATCTTGTCCTACCCCAGGCACTCACTGAAGAAGGCGTCGAGGTCATGGTATGCGATAACGCCTCGGACGACGGAACCCAGGCTCTTGTGGAGGATCTCGTTCGCCTGCATCCACTGCTTCGTTACGAGCGGAATCAGACTAACATTGGCGCCGATCGGAACTTCATCGAGGTTCTGAGACGCGCTTCCGGCACTTACGTATGGATTCTCTCCGACGACGACTTCGTTACCGATGGAGCGGTTCGCGAAATTCTCCGAATCATCAAGAGCTATGATCCGTCGTATATCTCGGTGAACTATGTGTACTGCAACAGCGAAAGGCGGGTCATGCAGTTTCAGCCAGACCAGCGGTTCATGTTAAAGCAGGATGTTCCGCACGCCGACATCAACCGCACTTTTTTAGTGCGAAATCATTGGCTGAGCTTCTTGAGTTGCGGCATCTACCGGCGCGATCTGGTCGATTTCGACGATATTCACGCCAGCATAGAAAAGGTTCCGAATTGGATCCAGGTATATATGACATCGCAGGTTCTGGCGAAGGGAAAAGACAGTTATCATTCCTCCTTCGCCGCGGTTATGGCCAGGGTGGGCAACGATCGTGTGACAGCAACCCCGTTCGTCGATTACATGCCGGAAGCTTTCATGTATATCTTCCGCAAATTTCACGTCGAGGAAGAAGTTGTTCATTCAGTGATGAGGGGTATCCGCGAAACATTCCTCTCTTTCCCCGGCTTTTTGGCTTATCGAGCCAGAGGGCTGTCGCCAAGCCCACTCATTGTGCCTCCTCATTTCAAACTTGGTCTTATTCTTCCAAGACCACTTCTCATTGGGATAAGAAAGATCTACCGTTTCCTTGGGTCGCGGACCAAGGTCCAACAGTCGGGATAATCCTCAGATGCTTCTTCACAGCCAAGGTCTTTTAGGATTTGTGCCAGCTATGAGTGGATTTCATCAAATTCGGAGCGCTCAGTGAAATTTGATGTGCTCGTCGTTGGTGCCGGCTTTGCCGGAAGTGTGATTGCAGAACGCTGCGCGTCAGCGGGTCATCACGTCCTTCTGATCGACAAGCGAGAACATATTGCGGGTAATGCATTCGATGAACTGGATGGGAATGGTGTGCTCGTCCACCGATACGGGCCGCATATCTTTCATACCAACGCGCCTGTCGTTTCGGACTATCTTTCACGATTCACAGAGTGGACCCCGTACGAGCACCGAGTTTTGGCGTCTCTAAACGGCGCGCTCTATCCGATTCCGATCAACCAGACGACGATAAACCGTCTCTATGGTCTGTCCCTGGATGAAGCCGGCGTTGCAGAATTCCTGGAACGCGCCCGTGAGCCTAAGAACCCCATTCGTACGAGTGAGGATGTTGTTTTGTCTTCGGTCGGTCGCGACCTCTGCGACAAATTCTTCCGTGGCTACACGCGCAAGCAATGGGGACTTGACCTTTCGGAATTGAGCGCAACGGTTGCAGCGAGGATTCCGGTTCGGACAAACACCGACGATCGCTATTTTAGCGATTCCTTTCAGAAGATGCCGGCACAAGGGTTCACCAAAATGTTCGCGCGGATTTTGGATCACGCTCGCATTCGCATTGAACTGGGGGTCAGTTTTCAAGAGCTGCGCCAACGGGCTGAATGGAAGCTGCTCTTCTATACCGGCCCGATCGATGAGTATTTCGATTTTCGGTTCGGAGCGCTCCCCTATCGGTCACTTCGTTTTGAACACGAGCATTTACCGGGGGTAGAGAAGTTTCAAGCCGTCGGAACTATCAACTATCCCAATGAGCAGTCCTTCACGAGGATCACAGAGTTCAAACATCTCACCGCTCAAAAACACTCCGGCACTTCCATCGTCCGGGAGTATCCCACCGCCGAGGGCGATCCCTATTATCCGATACCTCGCCCGGAGAACAACGAAATCTATCAGCGATATTGCGCGGAAGCGGTGAGAGAAAGAGACACGTTCTTCGTCGGCCGACTGGCCCAATATCGCTACTACAATATGGACCAGGTCGTTGCCAGCGCACTGAAAGCCAGCGAGTCAGTACTTAGTGGCGCTTAAGGTGCCTCCCGCTGCGAACACCCAGGTTCCATTAGAATTGTGGTATGGCCCCCGAGAGACTCTATGTACCAGTGGGTGCCGGATGGAACGCCTCCAATGTCGAGAAACATCTCGGTTGCTGCGGTCGTAGTGACTTTCAATCGCAAAGCGCTGTTGGCAGAGTGTCTTGATGCACTACTTTGCCAAAACCGGCCCCCTGACCGTGTCTTTATCGTTGACCAAGCAAGCACCGATGGTACCGAGCACATGCTTCAAGCGCAGGGTTACCTTCAAAATGGAGCGATCACATACTCTCGCGCAGAGAAGAATACAGGCGGAGCCGGAGGATTCAAGCGGGGCGTTGAGATGGCCTATAGCTCCGGCTTCGACTGGATCTGGCTTATGGATGACGATGCCATCGCTAAGCCAGATGCGCTCGATACCATGCTTCGCTATATTTCGGTCCCACAGACAATCGGCGTCGCAAATGCAAAAATCCGAAGAGACGGGACCCTCGACACGGGACACTTTGTTTACGAAAAAGGATCTTCACCTGGATCCCGACCCGCCTATCTGACATTTTCGTCTTTTGTAGGGCTGATGGTTTCTAATGCTGCGGTTAAAGCGATCGGCTTCCCGAAAGCAGAGCTTTTTCTCCAGGGAGATGATACCGAATACTGCATCCGCCTTTGCGAGGCAGGACGGATCGTCTTCGCACAAGATTCTGTACTAGTGCACAAAGAGGTCAGCCGGCCGCCGGAATTGATCCGCCGTTTTGGGCGCGATTTCACGATCTATCCCAAGGATCGCTTCTGCTTTCAATACTTTCTTTGGCGCAACAGAGTTTGGATCGAACTGTACGCGCGCGGCTTTCGGCCCGATCGGATCGCTTGGCTGGCAAGCAAATTCTTGCGGGTCGTGCTGCGTACCTGTCTCGTTGATCGAATTGACCTCCCCTTTAGACTGTTTATTCTTCGAAGGGCCCTCATGGACGGGGTTCTTGGGCGATTCGATAACGAGTTCCCATTTCGAATGCGCGACCGGTTAATTCCGTCCTCCGACCGGAAACCTCGGCCAGCCGATTTCCAAGTCAATCCTGAGGGCAAATGAAGACACGGTCAATTGCTGAATCAATTCGTGAACTGCCAGCCGCTTGGAGTCCTCGCGGGTCTCGCCGGTCCGTTCCAATTCCTGAGGATGCGCTAACATCTCGAACGCAATAGGATAAGTTCGCGAAATCGTATATCAGAGAAGGAAGATGAATTCTAAAGCTCGCGTCCTCTTTATTTCGCCCATCGATATGATAGCCAAGAATGGGATGGCTCACGGGCAGCATCAACTGCTTTCAGCGCTTTGCTCGGTTTATGGAGACTCCGTCGACTTATTGTCAGCCGGTGCCTCGCTCACGAAGGCTCGTCAATGGCTGCGGAATGCTGGAATACAGGTAAATCTCTTACGAGGATTCTTTCCCGCTCTCGTTTGGTTGAATACGATGCTCTGGTATGGCGGTGGAGTCATCTTGTGCAATAAGCTTCGCATAATCGATCGCTTCTACTTCCCGATCCGAACGCCGCTACCTCGGTCCTGGATCGATCGATATGACGTAATTGTTTGCTACTATGCATGGCATTATTGCCTTCTGAAATTGGACCGTCTTGCAGAAAAGGTGATTGTCGACACCGGTGACGTGATGGCAGATCGGCACGAAAGAATTGGCGTTCGCCGCTCGATCAGCCTTGCATCGGATGACGAGAGGTCTGTTCTGCAGTCGCAAAGCCGATGCCTAGCCGTTTCGCAGGACGACATCGATGAATTCGAACGAATGTATGGGGTACGCCCCCGGCTTCTCTCGTTCGTTCCCTCGGACCACGCGAAACTTGTTCAGTTGGCATCTGGTGACATGCCGCCGAGGCTTGGCTTCATGGGGGCGCCGAGTTACGTCAACGAGGAGATCCTTCGCTTGTTGTCCACGCCCACATTCTTGAATCGCTTGCGGGATGCAAATATCGAGTTTCTCATTGCCGGTGGCATTTGTGACACAATCGATCAGAACGTGCTGAGGTCGCTTGCGAAGTCAGGAGCACGGGTACTCGGAAGAGTCCGCTCTACGGCAGAATACTATGCGCAAATTGCGGCAACGGTGAATCCAGTAGGCCCTTCGACCGGCGTCAAGATCAAATCGGTTGAGACGCTGATCGCAGGGAGAGCGCTCATCACGACTCGCTGGGGCGCAGACTCGGCACTCGTGGCAGCTTTTCCTAGGCAGGTTGCGTACATCGAATGGCCCACGGATCCTGACATTTTGGCAGCCGCTTGCATCGCCGCCGTGCGAGCGGCTGGGCCGGGAAAACAAGCTGCAGCCGAAGCATATATCCTCAACGCAACACGCCTCCTGCGGGAGTCACTCTTGCTATGAATCGCCGCTCTCTCGGTTTCTATTTAATCATCGGTTTGTTCTTTTGGGGCATTCCCGCTGTTTTAGTGGCTGGACCGTCGGCGATCATTTATACACTCGCTGCCGCGCTGCCCGTCTGGTTGTTTTTCCGCAACAATCCGTTGATGCCGACCGATAAGGCGGAATCAGATCGCCTCGGGGAGACAGCTGTCACGATCCTGGCAGGCTTTGCCGTTCTCTATATCATCACGGACGCACTCGTCGGGCAAAAGCTCTTCCAATTCAACCTCTTCTTGGTCGGCACCAAGTCCATCGACCGAGTTGTCGCACAGAGCAATGCCGGGATCTCAGCAGGGCGAGGTGTGTTCGAGCTTATCGGTGTGATCCTTGGCCTGCTTCCATTTTGTCTGATCGACGTTACATCGAAAGCGTCCCGCCTTGGACGTGTCGCACTGTGGGCAGCCGCACTCCTCATGCTCTTTTACGGCGTTACGTCAAGCAGAGGAGCAGTGATCCTTTGCGTATTAACAATTTTTCTAGGCAAATCGTCAAATTGGCGTCGAACAGCTATCGGAGGCGGCGTCGCCTTCCTCCTGTTCACGGTAGCAAGCCACCTGCGTGGCGACTACGGAAGCTCGGGTTCCCCGCTAAGGGATGCTGTCTCCGGTCCCTACATCAACCTTGCGCTGATGCGCATCTCCAATTGCGGCTCTGCCACGTGGTATCAATTCGTCGCAGAGTTTTTCAAAAAGTTCATCCCTGCGTTCCTCTTTCCCAAGAGTATCTATTCGTTTAATGTACAGACCAGTCTATGCATTTATCCGAATGCGGATGATACTGTAAGTTCGGTTTCCATCTTCACGTGGCTCGGTGAAATCTATTACTACCGTCCGTCCATCCTGACCGCCATTTCTGCTGGCGTCATGTTGGGGGCCATGGGTCGCCTTATCGAACGACAGCTGATTAAGAATCGCTTGCCTGTTTCGCGAGTGGCGATCGGCTTTGCGTGTATCATAATGCTCCGGTCACGAACTCTTGACGTCCTTACATACTTAATCGGGGAGCTCATCTTTCTCCTTTTTTGGCCTCATCTTCGCCGCTCGGCAAAATACTTACGACACTGCTTGCCCTTGCCGGGTTCGGCGTCACCTCTACCCCAGCCTCAGAAGGATACGCCATGAGCGGAAGAGCACTGCTTATTTCTCTCCGCTGCAATCCTGCTCATATTCAACTTTTGATCGCATATGCCAAGGCAATTCAATCTCTTGGCCTGGAAGCCATATTTCTGCTTGATCCCGCGTACAGCCGGTTCTCTGAATTGGGAAATGCAGCCCCAATCCTGGAGCCTGGAAAAGCCCGCCTGGACAGTCGTTGGGATTGCGCCATTTTCTTCAACCCTTCTCTCAAGAATCTGGAGACCGCCAAGTCACTAAAGAAGCATGGGACGCGAATCCTCTACATTCTTCATGAACCCTGGCAGATGTCACCAAGCTATGTAAAACACGAGGGACTGCGCGCTGCAGGGATGGCGATCCTTGCCCACCGTTTTACCCTGCCTGTTCTCCGTGCCGCTGATCACATCATCTTGCAATCCCAGTACGGTCTCCAAATCTACCGATCTAATGACGCCCGGTACAACGGTAGTGCCAGCTATATCCCGTTGCTGTATGACGACGACCTGCGCGACGATATGTCAAGTCTGATTCAGAAAAAGAGATACTTCAGCTATATCGGGAATCCTTGCCGTGCTCACGGATTCGATCAGTTCCTCGACGTTGTACGTCTTTCCTTGCAGCAAAATCGTGGTATCCAATTCCTGATTGCATCTGGCGGCCATGCCTTGCCGAAGGGATGCCTCAGCGATCCGATTTTCGCCCAGAATTCGGGTCGAATTGAAATCCAGTCTGGACAACGCCTTTCCAACGATGAGATCAACGGCTACTACACGCAGAGCACTTGCGTATGGAACGTTTACAGGCGCTCAACACAGAGCGGAGTTCTGCCAAAGGCGTTCATGTTTGGTGCACCGGTTCTTTGCAGTTCCGTCGGCTCGTTTCCTGAGTTCGTCACTTCGGGCCGAAACGGAGAGATTGTTTCCGCCCGAGATCCAGAATGTATAATCGAGGCGTTCCAGCGATTTAAGGAAAACCTGGTCTCCTACGCGACACAGTGCCGACGCGACTTTATGAGTACCTTCTATTACCGAGCCCACTTGCGCGATCTTTGCGACCTCCTGCCCGACTTCACTTCTTCGCGGGCAGACTTCCGCAATCCAACTGGATAGATGCCGGCTAGAGTCGATCCTCAATGAACCCAGGTTCCGTTTCGATAATCATGCCGGCGTACAACAGCGAAGCGACATTGCCGGACTCGATTGCCTCGGTTACCTCCCAGACCTTCGCCAGCTGGGAACTGATTATCGTTGATGATGCCTCCTCCGATGCGACCTTCCGCAAGGCTCAAGAATTTGCGCGAAATGAACCTCGGATTCGCGTTCTCCGTTTGCCACAGAACTCTGGTGTAGCTCATGCCCGCAATGTAGGTATGCAGGAAGCTCGCGGCCGGTTTCTCGCGTTCTTGGATAGTGACGATCTTTGGGTTCCACACAAACTAGAGCGACAAGTAGCGATCATGCGCGGGCGCCATCTGAGCTTTACGTTCGCTCAATATCGCAGGCTGTTGCCTGATGGTCATTTGGGTCCAATTATCCCAGTCCCGAAGCAAGTCGACTATCAGACCCTCTTAAAAGGAAATGTGATTGGTTGTCTCACTGTGATGATCGACAGAACGAAGATTTCCCCCTTCTCGATGATGGACATTGGCCACGAGGATTTTGTGGCATGGCTACAAATCCTGAAATGTGGCGTCACCGCGTGGGGGATACAGGAGGACTTAGCACGATACCGGGTTTCCGTAGCATCCATGTCCGGCAAGAAATGGCGCTCAGCAATGTGGACGTGGAGTATCTATAGGAGAATTGAGAAACTCTCTCTATTGAAATGCGCCTGGTGCTTTCTTGCTTATTCATCCCGTTCCCTTCGCGTCCGGGCTGAGGTTCTGATTCATCGCGCCAATGGTTCGTTTACCAGCACGCCCGTTCCTGAACATGACGCAGAAGCGATCGGACAAGAGCACAAAAGTTCGAGAGTAGATGTTTGAGTAGAAGACGCCAATCCGCGCGAGCCTCTTAACTGCAGTGCTCTGACAGGCGAAAATGAATAGCATAGGATAGGGCTATGGGTTACCCGGAAGCGTCTTCGGACGAGCGAATCTCAATTCTCGGCGGCGCGGGCTTCATCGGAACTCGGTTAGCTGCACTTCTCAATCAAAAGGGTATCCCGTTTCGGATCGGCGATCTGCGAACAAGCGATACGTTTTCCGATCTCTCAGCTAAGTGCGACGTGAGGGATCTGGATTCTCTGCGCTCCCATGTTGCCGGTTCTTCTGTGATTGTCAACTTCGCCGCAGAACATCGTGATGATGTTCGTCCACTCTCAAGATATGTTGAAACAAATGTTCAAGGTGCAGTTAAGGTTTGCGCGGTCGCCCGAACCGAAAATGTGAGAAAGATTGTATTTACCAGCAGTGCCGCGGTATATGGTTTTACGCCAACCCCAGCGAAGGAAGACGGCCCCTTCCGTCCCTTCAACCCTTACGGGGAAACCAAGCTACAAGCAGAAGGAGTCTATCGTGGTTGGGCAGACGAAGACCCGTCTCGGACGCTCATTATTGTTCGGCCAACAGTCATATTCGGCGAGGGCAATCGCGGGAATGTCTACAACTTGCTGCGACAAATCGCATCGCGACGATTTCTCATGGTCGGCCGAGGCGACAATTTCAAGTCGATGGCGTACGTCGAGAATGTAGCCGCATTTATTGCATATTCGCTCTCCCTTGGACCTGGTATACACGTCTTTAACTATGCAGATCTGCCTGACATGACAACCCGTGAACTAGCAAATCATGTCTTGAAATGCCTGGGGCGTCCCTCAAAACTCCGATCTCTACCGCGACCAATCGCCATGTCTGCCGGCCATCTACTCGATTTGGTTGCAAGAATCAGCGGGAGGCGTTTTCCCATCAGCGCCATTCGCATCCAGAAGTTCTGCGAGAATACTCAATTGCGTGCCGACCGGGTTCTGCGAACCGGCTTTGTCCCGCCCTACTCCCTTCTTCAAGGTCTGGAACGAACGATCCGCTCGGAGTTCTCGTCAACGACGAAGAATGACTGAGGGGAGAAGCCGCTCAATGGCTGTGATTACTCTGTAGAGGATTTGTGGAGATTGTATTATGGGGTATACGGTTCGACTACACCATCGATCTTGATCGAGGGCAGACCTGTAGTTGCTGAGATATAGGGCACGTTATCAGCCATCACGTTGTCCGGAAATTCCCACCCTGTAGCGAGTACACCTGTTCCGCTCACGCTTGTAATACTAAGAAACCCACCAGGAGAGACTGGACCAGCGATATGAGCTGAATCCACGGAATCGATCGCGACCTGTCCTATGCTTCCTGCCCCGACGTTGATCAGCATTGGAATCTTAGTATTACTCGCGCTTGTCGATGATGCGGTATATCCGTTAACTACCAGACTTGCCAATGATGAACCATTTTCAATATCGAAAAGAGGAACTGACGAACCGTCGTTGCGCTGTACTATGCAGTTCGTTATCGTGAGCGATGTTCCAATATAAGAATACCCGATAGAATACGCAGAGGATCGCGCAAATGCGAAGCCCGGTACTTGACTCGAATAGGATGGCGTCAACGTGACATTCTCGATCGAAACGCCCCCGAAATTCGCGCCAATCTCAAGTATTGCGGGAGCAGAGAGGCTGCAATTCGAGATGGTTAATCCGTCTATTGCGTTTGGGGCTGCCGGTGCGCCGTGTCCGACAAGAAACCCTGCAAAGGCGCAAATTCCGCTGCAATTGCTCACCGATACTGTATCGATATTGAACTTCGGTACGTAATTACTATCGTTGATCGGATGTAATCGCATCAAGAAACTGCCGCTGTTGAATTGGCAGTTGGTCACATTGACGCGGGAGATATTGCCCCCATATCCTTCAGGACAGTTCAGGGCAATTGAGTCGTCACCCGACGTAATATTACAGTTTGAAATCGTGATGTCGTTTGCGGGCCCGTCGAAATGGAGACCGTCTGTATTAGGCCCCTGGCTTCTTAATACGCAGCCGGAAACGTTCACATTGCCTACGTTGGAAAATGTGATCTGAAACGAGGGCGAATTCACTACGACAACATTCTCGACCTCGATATTGTTCAAGTTCATCAAATTAATGGCGAAATGCCAAACAGGCGACCCTTGAGTCGTTCCGGTCGTGGAATCCCCGTCATGACCGTTCCCTTGATTTCCATTGATCGTAAAGTTCTGCAGCGAAACGCTGCTTCCCCGCGGAGGAACATTAGGTCCGGGAGATGAGGGCTCAGTTGCACCTGGTCCTCCGTTATGAATGCCATCGTTATTCGTTCCTGTCTTAACGAAAAAGCCAGTCCCGCATCCCAAGCCAGCGATATTCCAGTAACCGCCGGCGGGAAGAAAGAGGCCTGATATGAGGGCTGGGCCATCGATGATCAGAGTGATGGGATTTGTCGCAGAGGCCGCCGCCATTGCCGCATTGATGCGGGGGGCGTCATCTGTTGCCTTGCCGCCCGAGTTCTTGTTGCCTCCGGTTCGAAGATCGCAGTCCAGGGCGCACCCAATTTTAGATGCCCAGATATAAGACATTCCCGCCACAGGCTGGGGTGGCGGAGCTGGACCTAAGCAAGGCAACTCTTCTATAAAATCCGAACAACTTGAGAACAAAACAGAGCAAGCCGCACCCGCCAGCAGCTTGCATGAACGACCAACAAAGTCTCTTCTATCCATTCGCCGAAAAGCCGCACCCACCGTACGCATTGTCAGAATCGAAGATCGAGCAGATTCTCATGTTGCCATTGCACCGTGCTTCTCAATATACCGCAACCGCCAAACGATATTCGCTAGACATGTGGGTACACCACTCGGCGTCTGCATCGCCGCGATAACAGGCAACCCTCATTTGAAATTCGTACCCGGAGTTGTCCCATCAGTTTTGCAAAGGCAGTCTGTCCAGCGTTAACTCTCCATTGGCGAAAGCGCCACGGCGGGGTGGTGGGAAGCACTGTTATCGGTATGATTATGCGGCTCTTACGCCGCCTATAATAGATTTGGCAGGGACCGGAGCGATCTGTGCTCAATTCTGAACAGTTAGAATCATTCAAATGTGTGAGGCTCTCTTTCAATGGAAACTCGCTTCAAAATGAAGCTACATTCTAGGTTAAAAAGTCGAGGCAAGATGGCGTTTCTGAAATCTCTTCCGCCTCATGCCGAAACGCTGGATGTGGGTTGCGGAAACGCCTCCCCAATGAAAGCCAAAATGCTTCGGCCGGACATAAAATATGTGGGACTGGATATCGGCGATTACAACCAGTCGCGCCCCGAACAGTTTGCGGACAGATACCAGGTAGTCGAACCTGCGCGCTTTGCCGAGACCATCGAAGAATTCGAAGGTCGCATGGACGCCGTAATATCCAGTCACAATTTAGAGCATTGCGATG
>CAZAQN010000045.1:0-35105 GCA_964487345.1 uncultured Occallatibacter sp.
TCCTTCCTGTCTATTTTCTCACCCTCTGGGAAATTGCGGCAAAACCGGTTCCCTGGTGGTCACGTCGGCTGGGTGGTAGTAGCTCGGAAGTTCAGAGTCTCAGGTTTGGCGTCAGGCGATCATTCGCGATTCGCGGACGAACCGTACAATGGGTCTTTTGGAATGGACGGATTCCGAGGGGGAAAGAGACCCGTTTGAAGCAGTTTTTGGGAAAACTAGCGGCGAAATGGCAGTTTGTGATTTTGCCGGCGATGCTCAAGCTCGGATTCTGGGGGGCTGCTGCCGCCGCGCTGCTCGATTCCTCCTCGATCCCGATTCCGATGGACATCCTGATTGCCGGTTGGGTGTGGAACGACAAGGGGCACTTCTGGCTGTATTGCCTGATGGGTGGTGTGGGCTCGGCCATCGGAGGCTTGGTTCCTTACGGGATTGGCCGGGCCGGCGGCGAATTGTTCCTGCTGAAGAGGGTGAATCGGGCCCGCTACGACCGGCTGCGGGATCGCTTCGAGCGGCAGGAGTTTCTGGCGGTGATGATCCCGTCGATGATGCCTCCACCGACACCGTGGAAGGTGTTTGTCTTTGCCGCGGGCGTGTTTGAGATGCGGGTTCTGCCTTTTATGCTCGCTGTGTTTGCGGGACGGATTGTTCGCTGGATGGTGCTCTCGCTTCTGGTGCTGAAATTGGGGCCAGGAGCTGTGGGATTGGTGCAGCACCACGCGCTGACGGCGCTGTTGGTGGTGGGAGGGCTGGCGGTGATTGGCTTTGGGTGGTGGTGGATCAGGAAGCGGTGCGGCGGCGAATTGATGGGCTAACCTAAGGTAGGCTTTCAGGGCCAAGTTTCTGCTCTTTTTGAGCCCGACGCCGCTACTTTCCTGCCAGAGCCGTTTGGGGCTCGATTCCCTTCATGTGGCGGAGCAGGACCGGAACGCCGAAAGCCAACCCGGCGACGATGCCTGTCGAAATTAGATCATTCCGGTAAAAAGGAAGGGCGGCGATGTAGCAATCGCGCAGTCCGGCCATTGTGTGCGGGTACATGCCGCCTGCAGCCCAGACAGCATAATCGGAAACGATAAAGAACGAAGTCGGTCCCAGAATTACGCCTGCGGCGACACGGATAAAGGTGGTGCGAGCATGGAGCAGTATCCAGCCGAGCGCCATTGCCATCCCGTACCAGGCCCACGTGGTGACGTATCCCTGCCAGCGGAAGGGGTAGGAATAGATCTGCGTGGTCAGAAAGTAGTCGGTGGCCATCAAGACTGCCAGAGGGGCAAGCATTTCGCGCCAGGAGCGCCGCGCGCCGAAGAACAGTAGTGCGCCACCCACCGCAGTGAAATTGAACCAGCTGGGGTGGGGAAATGCAGCCAGCAGGAGGCGGCTCAAAACGGCTAGGACGATCAGCAAGTAAGCAGGCATGGACGCCTCCGGTGCGGGATTCCCTGCAATGTGGATCAGGGTAGGAGAAGCAACATATCTATTCTGACCGGTATGTTCGGGTGGGTCAACCACCCGGCGATGGAAGGTCAATAAAAGCTCCGTGCGGGGCAAGTCTGTGCCTTCATGGGCGAAGAGCCCAATGCAGCAGAGCCGGGTGATTGCGCTGGGCGTTCGTCCGGAGTAGCCTCGCGCACGACAGGCGGCGTCAGGCACTACGTTTCGCGCGGGTGTGGGATTTTTTCCTGCGGCCGCCAGCCCGCGAATTGCCACTGTTCGATGAGACCTGATTCAGGCTCCCGTGGCGGTTTCTGTGCCGGTGCGCGACTGCGGGACGGAGCGTGGCGCCGACGAGTTGCTCGGCGGTGGCCGGGTCGTCGGCGTAGGCCGGGTCTAACATAGCGATGACGGCGATGGCACGCGCGCGATAGAGCTTGGCCCACTGGCTTTGCATCAGCGAGTGCTGCACCGATCGCCAGTACTCGCGATCGCCGGATGGAGTGCTCTCCACCGAAGCTTCGGCCACGTGTTCTGGAGCCCCAGCATTGATCAGGGACAGGAACTCGTCGAACTGAGCAAGATTGACGCCCATCTGATAGACGAGCTGGCTCAAAGCCATCTGCTGTGAGGCGCTCATCTGATCGAAATTGCGGCAGTAGGCCCTGGCGTTGTAGATGGCCTGGATCGCGGAGATGCGAAGAAGCAGCGTGGCCTCTTCGTCGGTGATCTGAGGCGTCAGTGTTCTGATTTTCCGGCGGAATCGTTTCTTCTTCCACACTGAGAAACGATCGCTGTATTGATCGAGGATCGACTGTAGGCGGTCGGGGTCCAATCCGGCGGCACGCCAGAGATCGGCCGAGGACGGCTCGAGGAACGGGTGGGGATTTAGGGGATCGGGTTGGGGATGTTCCCGTGCCGGAAGATCCAGGGTGAACCCGGCGCCGATCAGAGGATGGCCGGTCTTGGGGTCTGGATACGCGGCCAGGACCCAGCCCTCGTGGCGGCGGTCGCGCAGAGTTTCCATCAGGTCGCGGAGATCGAATTTGACGTCGGCGTCGTTGAAGCTGCGCAACAGCTCGACCGCCGAGGATTCTGCGGCTAATTGGGATGTCGGAGCCTCGGAGTCAAAGGAAGCAATGGCAGGGGGTTCGGATGGAAGCGGCGCTGTGGCCTGCACTGTCGTGGCTTGCATTGTCGCTGCGGGCGTCGTTTGTCCCGTAGCGCCAGCCCATGTGCCGACCCAGAGGACGGCGGAAAGTGGGAAGATGAGTTGCCGTGGCGAAACGCGCATGCCTGGAAACAATTCCGCTCTCAGGATTCCTGTCTATGACAATGACGGAGATTGCACGCGGGGGCAATGACCTAAGAGTGGAATGTTTCGAAAAAGTAATTAGTCTTTCCTGATTTGATCGCGGCCCGAGGAGCGGCTGCATTATAGATTTCGCGTCGGCGCTATTTCTGCACGTGACTGCCCATTCCCTCGGCCGCTTCGTCGTGGCCGTCGACAATGTAGACCCAGCCGCTGAGCGTGGCCGGACCGGTCGATGCACCTGTGCCGCGAAAAGCGTAAGCGAAACGCAGGTCGGAAAACTCGACGGTGGTCCAAGTTCGGCCACGCGGCAATTCGGGTGGATCGACGCCAGGCACAGGGTATTGGCCAATATCGCGAACGACGGCCCACCTGCCCCAATCGAGATAGACATGGCCTAGCAGCGTGCGTTTGGCGGCTTCGACGGCAGGCGTGTCCGTCGGCTTGTAGAGAACGTCGCGCGGTGCTTCGCTGTCGATGGAACCGGTGTGGGTGTTGACCTCAGCAGTCTGGTAGTAGTTCTGTGTTTCAAGAATGGCGTGCCAGCGGTAGGGATCGACCGGAAAGGGTTCGAGAGCCATGCGCGTGATGGGCGCGGAGGTGACCTGCGTGTTTTCGAGCATGGACTGCGCCTGTGCGTGCTCGGCCCAGCGCCAGCACCAGACGACGATCATGCCGCACAGGGCGAAGATGGCCCATCCGCGACCCCGAAACGCCACGCGACGCACACCGATCTCCCGATCCGTCAACCCGAGAAGCCAGGGAACGATGATCGCCATGCCCAGCAGCAGCCACAACACCGGCTCGGCGATGAAGACAAAGCTGCCGGCATACCAGCGCGGGTTGAATGGAAAGAATGGACGGACGCCGTAGTTGTTGGTCCAGTCGAGCAGGATGTGGCTGAGAGCCGCGATGAGGGCTGCGCAGTAGACCCAGGCCCAGCGTACGGGCTGCCCCGCCGTGGGCGGTTTAGTGTCTTGGAGGAGAGTTGCGGCACGATGGCGTCGCCTCTCCCGCCAACGATGGAAGAGCCAGGCTGCCCCAGTAGCAGCAGCGGCGACGATTGGCACCGCAATAAATGTGTGCGTGATCCCACGATGGTGTTTCAATTCTTCGACCGGGCCGGTAAATCCCCAGAAAATGTCGAGGTCCGCAGCTTCGGCGGCCAGGGTCGCGGCCAACGTGGCATAGGCCGTTTTGCGATTTAGTCCGGCGCGGCCAATGCATGCGCCGGTAAGGAAGTGCGTGATGGGCTCCATAGCTCGCTGGATTCCATGGTAGCGGAGTCACCGGGGCCGGCGGTGCTAGCGGAGTTAGCGACGTGAATCGGGTTCGTTGCGCACCCTATAATCCCGCCATGGACGAAAAGAATCCGCCCAACAAGGTGGTGCGGCGCGTGGAGGATTTGCGCGCGGAACTGCGCAGACATGAGCACCTCTATTACGTGATGGACGCGCCGGAGATTTCGGATGCCCAATACGACGAGCTAATGAGCGAGCTGAAAAAGCTGGAGGCCGAACACCCAGCGCTGGTGACGCCGGACTCGCCCACGCAGCGCGTTGGCGGCAAGCCTGCGGAGGGGTTCAAGAAGGTTCGGCACTCGCGGCCGATGCTGAGCCTGGATAACGCCTACTCCGCAGAGGAACTGGCGGATTGGGACCGGCGGGTGCATGAGCTTGCGGGAAATCTGCCTGTCGAATATACCGCCGAACTGAAGCTGGACGGCCTGAGCGTGGCACTGGCATATGAGCCTGCGGCCGACGGCGGCACGACCCTCGTAACAGGAGTGACACGCGGCGACGGGCAGGTAGGCGAGGACGTCACTTCAAACATTCGGACCATTCGGAGCGTGCCCATTTCGATTCCGGCGCATGTGTTGAAGAAGCTGGGACTCTCGCAGGCATTTGAAGTGCGCGGTGAGGTGGTGATGCCGGAAAAGGCGTTTCTGCGCACTAACGAAGAACGTGAGCGTGAAGGACTGGCGGCGTTTGTGAATCAGCGCAACTCGGCTGCGGGGACGGTGCGGACCCTTGATCCGAGCGTTGTGGCGAACCGGGGACTGGTGTTCTTTGCATATTTTCTTTTGATCAACGGGGAGTATTTTGCGGCGGGGCAGGAGGCGACGCTGGATGCTCTCACGACGCTGGGATTTCGCGTGAATCCGCATCGGGGACGCGTGCACAAGGTCGCCGAGATGATGAAGTTTATCGAGAAGGCCGGCGAGCAGCGCGAGACGCTGGGATACGAAATTGACGGCGTGGTGTTGAAGGTGGATGCGCACGCGACGCAGCAGCGGCTGGGCTATACAGGACGCGCGCCGCGCTGGGCGATTGCCTACAAGTTCAGCGCCGAGCAGGCCGTGACCCAGATGGAAGACATCATGATCACCGTGGGGCGGAGCGGCAAGCTGACGCCGACGGCGATGTTGAAGCCGGTGTTTGTTGGCGGAGTGACGATCAGCCGGGCGACGCTGCACAACGCGGACTGGATCGAACGGATGGGTTTGCGCATCGGCGACTGGGTTAAGGTGGAACGCGGCGGAGATGTGATTCCAAAGGTAGCAGGAATCGTAGAAGACGCTGAACACCCGCGTGGGACACGAAGCTTCGCATTTCCATCGAGGTGCCCGGAATGTGGAAGCAGCGTAGTGCGAGAGGAGGGCGAAGCGGATTATCGCTGCGTGAATGTCGACTGCCCAGCACTGATTCGTGGGACGCTGGAGCACTGGGGCAGCCGCGGCGTAATGAATATTGAAGGGCTAGGTGAGGCGTCTGTAGCGGCGCTGACCGAGAGCGGCGCGGTGCGAAGTGTTGCCGATCTTTACAAGCTGACTGAAGAGAAGCTGGCTGCGCTTAAGCAGGAAGTGCTGCGCAATGGCGTAAAGAAGGAGCAGCGCGTCTTTGGTCCGGTGGAGATTCGGAAGCTACTCCACCAGGTCGAGAATTCGAAGAGGGCAGGCCTGGCGCGGGTTTTGATGGGCCTGAGCATTCGCTTTATCGGGGAAAGAACGGCGGAGCTGCTGGCGCAGGAGTTTGGATCGATGGACGCGATCATGGAAGCCGACGCGGAAGAACTGGAGCGCGTAGAAGAAGTCGGGCCGAGGATCTCGCATTCGATCGCGGAATTCTTCGCGCGCCCCGCGAATCGAGAGCTGATCGAGCATCTGAATACCGCGGGTGTCGACATGACGGCGGAGAAAAAACAACGATCGACGGAGCTAGAAGGGCTGACATTTGTGCTGACCGGTACGTTGCCGACGCTGACGCGCGAAGAGGCCAAGGCAAGAATCGAAGCCGCGGGTGGCAAGGTGTCTGGTTCGGTCAGCAAGAAGACCAGTTACGTTGTGGCAGGCGAAGAGGCAGGATCGAAGCTGGACAAGGCGCACGAATTGAAGGTTCCCGTGCTGGACGAAGTTGGTCTGCTGAATATGCTGGTATCGGGAACCTGACGGGATTCGGCGGCGAAGCCTCCCCCAGGGTACCCCTCGTGCTAGGCAATTGAGCGGCGCCGCGATCCTGCAGATTTGCGGGGGCTACGCTGTTCGCGCTCTTGCTCGCGCTTCCAGGCTTCAGCGCGCCAGGCGCGCGACTTGAAGTTGGGCGAAGTTACGGCATTCTCTAGTTCTTTGCTTGGCGTGAGGGCGATCGGCTTGAGGATGCGCGCCGACGAATCGTACCCGTCGACGTAAGTAGCAGGAACCGGTGTGGCGATACGGGCCGGGGCCGGATGCGCCGTCGTCGAAGTCAAGCTGGCGTCGGTCGGCACGGGAGCGAGCAACTGAGCGGCCAAGGGAAACTCCATCTCCTCATCGTCTTTTTCGGCGACGGAAGTGGCTCCCCGCGTCGCGAGCGTGCGCGCCATGAAGTCGTCGACAAGCTTGTGCAAGCAGGTTTGTCCGCATAGGTGCTTTGAGCTGGTTCGCAGGCGCGCCTGCGAATTCCAACCACTGATGCGAAGTTCCGTGCCGTGTTCATACACCACAAACCAGTGGTTGGTTTGCTGCTTATCTCTTCCGCAAATATCGCACGATATGGCCTGGCGAATCACCGGACCTTCTTCCTCCAGGCAACAGCGGGTCCACAATTGCTCTACCCCGAAGCCGCTCCTGCTGGGTGTCATTTTCCTTAAGAAAATGACACCTTGAACGGAACGGACAAGGGCACATGAATTGTGCTCTAACTGCCTACTTCCATTTCATCGGAAATTGGGGCGATTGGTAAAGACAGCGGCAAGAGGAATCGCTGGAAGAACCAAAAAGGGGAGGATAGGCGCGGTGGGTTCCCGGCATGGGAAGGCTTAAAAGAAATCTTTGCTCCGTGAAGAAGGCAGGAAGAGAAGGCCGCCGTGTTACGAACGGCACACGTCGGTTGTCCGCTACTGGCGGGGAGCGAAGTAGCCCTTCTTGGCGCGAACCTGGTAACGGCGATCGTTGCAATAAAGGTAAATGGTGCGAAATGCGCCGTTGTATTGGAAAGCGGCGGGCGTGTACGTAAGCGCGTATTGGCTGCGCAATTCTTCTTCGATTTGCTTGAAGCTATTGGACATTTCTTCAACTGAAGGAGGGTAGAAGGGCTGGCCTCCCGTCGCCTCTGCCATGTCGCTCAACACCTTGTCGCCTTTGCCGCGGCTCGGAGTCCAGTTGGTGCTGATGGCGTAGATAATAGTTTCAGCGCGCTGGCATTCCTTGATCGCTTCGTCGGGATGTACGCGGCTTTGGTTGTCGTCGCCGTCGGAGATGAGGATCATCGCCTTGCGGACCGGCTCCGGGCCACGCTCGGTGAGCAGTTTATCGCGGCATGCAGTGTAGACCGCGTCAAAGAGAGCCGTGCCACCCCCGGGGCGCAAGCGGTTGATGCCGGTTTCGAGTCCGTCAATGTTGTTGGTCCAGTCCTGCTCGATGGTGGGCGTCACATCGAAACCCATCACGAAGGCACGGTCGCTACGCGCTTTGAGGACATTGAGCAGAAACTCGGTGGCGGACTGCTGTTCGAATTGAAAGCGCGTGCGAATCGAGGTACTGGCATCGATGACGATGCCGACACGCAGGGGCAGGTTGATCTGCTGGCGGAATGAATTGACTTTTTCAGGGGCTCTCTGATCGTCCAGCAAGGCGAAGTCGTTCAGCTTCAGGTTGGGAATATAGTGTCCGTGCCTGTCGGTCACGGTGAAGATGAGATTGACCTCGTTGACCCCCAGACGAATTGTTGGCGCGTTGGCCGCGGCATCGTCGCCCGATTGCGTGGCGGGTTGCTGGGCTGCGGTTGGTTGCGTTGCTGGCGACGATGTGGAAACTGCCGGGGCCTGCGTTTGTGCGGGCGCGGGAGCAGCCGGGGGCGCGGCAGGTTGTTGCGCGTGCAATGCAGGGACACACCCACACGCCGCGAGTACCAAGCCTAACAACTTTTGGTTCATATCTTTTTTATTCTACCAATCCGATATTGAGCGCAAGTTACTTATGGCATTGTCGCTCTAGGTTCGTGAATCTCGATCGAGGCATTCAAGAAAGGCTTGCAATTCCTGAGGAAGAGGCGCTTCGAGCTGCAACTGCTTCTTTGAAATTGGATGCTGAAACTCGAGCCGTGCGGCGTGAAGAAAGTTTCGGCCCAACCGCAGCCTTTCCGGCTCCTGCTTGCGGCGCGCCAGATTCTGTTCAGTAAGTTGACCGGCGGCACCGTAAAGGGTGTCGCCAACGACGGGATGGCCCAGGGAAGCCATGTGAACCCGGATCTGGTGCGTGCGTCCTGTCTCAATGCGCACGCGGACAAGCGTGAATTTGCCAAAACGGGTTGTGAGCCGTCGATCCACGTCATAGTGAGAGACGGCGGAGCGGGCGTTTTCGGTAGGTCGCGCGGTCATACGCGTCCGGCGAATTGGATCTCGACCGATGGCCGCAGCGATGGTTCCCCTGGCCGTCTCGATCGCACCGTGGACCAGGGCAATGTAGGTTTTGTTGATTTGACGGCCCGAAAACAGGCTCCCCAGGGCTGCATGGGCCGCGTCGTTCTTGGCCACGACGATAAGGCCGCTGGTGTTCTTGTCTAGCCGATGCACGATGCCCGGACGGAGGTCGCCGCCCGTCGAGGAGAGCGCGCGAAATCGGTGCAGAAGCGCATTGACCAGAGTGCCTCGACTGCGTGCATCTTCATTTTGGCCAGAACCCGCATGCACCATCATGCCCGCGGGTTTGTTGATGACGGCGAGGTCGGCATCCTCATAGATCACATCGAGCGGAATGTCTTCCGCTGAGGCTTTGAGTGGCGCGGGATGCGGCTCACCGGTAATGACGATCTGCTCGCCGCCACGAAGCTTGAGCGAAGGCTTGGGGCTCGCACCGTCGATCACGACATCTCCCTGATCGAGAAGCAACTGAACGCGCGAGCGGCTCACGCCTTCAAGTTGGGTGGCAAGAAAATGGTCGAGGCGCTGGCCCGAGGCCTCCAGCGGCACAAGAACTGTGCGCACTTCAGACATGTTGGGCCTCGGCGGACTGATCGGGCGCCACGCCTGCCGGGATGCGTGCGTTTCCACGCTGACGAAGAGCGAGAGCGCCGATAAAGACGAGCAGGATCGCGGCCACCCGTGGTCCATCGAGCGCACCATTGAAGATGGCGCCGCGGCCCTCGGGATCCCGCCAAAACTCGGTGAAGTATATTGCAGATCCGGCACAGAGGAGACCGATGCCGGCGACTTCGCCCTGCTGGCGACGATGCGGCATCCATAAGAAAAGCGCAATGGCGATGGCGAGAAATGCGAACGCAGAGTAGGCCTGCACGGGATGAACCGGGACGAATAGCGGTGCGCCGCTCCAGCGTGCAGCGAGGGGATGCCTGTAAACGATCGCCCATCGTGCCGTGGTTTCTGTACCAAAGCCGGCACCGGACAACAAGGCGCCAACCTGCTCGCATGCCAGCGTCAACGCAAGCGGTGGAGCGAGCGCGTCGGCCGTGGGTCCAAGGGGAAGATGCTGCCAGCGCGCATAGGGGATGGCCGCAGTGAGGGCGAACACTGCGCCCGCACTGGCAAGCAACGGGTGGTGCACCATGGCAAGACCGAGCAGCCATGCAGGATGACTCCGCACGATCGTCCAATTGAGAGCAACCAGCAGAATGCGTGAGCCCGCCAATGCCGCGAAAAGCGCAACGATACAAAGGTTCCAAAGCCGATTGGGATTGAGGCCCGCAATGCGAGCGGTGCGCGGCAGGAGCGTTAGCGCGAGCAAAACGCCAAGCGCGACCATGACGCCGTAGGCCGGAACAAGAATTGGACCGATGTGGAAGAGAACTGGATACACGTAAGAGAAGGATATCTTCTCGAGGGAGGACAATAGAAAGCCGACCCACTGGGCCGTGAGCGATGCGCTGGTGAACCCGTCCTAAGACGGCGGAGCTCCCCGCGGTTCATTAGGCATTCCGGACTGGCGGACACGGCACACAGAACCGAATTGGACGAGTAGAGCCCCTGTTCATTGAATGTTGGTTCAACCAGCGTTGACCACCCACCTGCTTTGCAGGCCGGTTTCTATTGCGGATAGTAGGGGTACTGGAGAAGAATTGCAAGTCTTGTGCGGGGTGACTAAGGTGTGATACGTTTTCGTCCTTCGCGGTCCAGGGAACTTTGCTCAATCGGGAATCAAGACTGTGCACGCCACACAGGCAGATGTCGGTCGATTTACGAGCCGGTCTTGCGTTCGTCTTCAAGCACCTCATCCAGTAGCCCGCGCAAAGTGAGAGCGCGTGCATGGCCTTCGCGCGCATCGGCGCCGACAGACTGCGAAAGCTCGTCGGCGAGATTGAGCGCGGCCAATACGGCAACCCGTAGTGAGTCCACGGTGCGTCCCTGCGCCGCAACAGCACGCATCTTGGAATCGACCAGCTCGGCGAGCCGATGAATGTGTGCGGGGTTCTGGCCGGTGAGGTGATACGCCTGGTCGTAGATCGAGACTGTGGTGTAGCCCGGAGGGGCCGGCGCCTCAGTTTTCGCCATGAATCACCTCAAAGTTCGAGAGCATCGAGTTGGGAAAGCAAACGTTCGACACGCTGGCGCACCTGGTCGCGCTCGGTACGGAGTGAGCGGATTTCTTGTTTCATCTGATCAACGAGGGGACCCTGTTCGGCAAGCTGTGTTTCGGCTTTGGCAGCGCGCTCATCGGCTGCAATGCGGGCCTGACGTTCGCGCTTCACTAGTTCGACGGCACGCACGATGCGCTCTTCAAGCGCCGAAAAATCATCCGCGCTGAGAGCGAGGGATACGGCCTCTGCGTTGGGATGAAGAGCATGTTCCGCAGCCTTGGTTTCCTCCGTAACTTCGGGTTCAAAGAATGTCTGCGACATAAAACAACCTCCGCGCTTGCGCTCTTAGTGAAAGTATACGGCAATCCGGGTATGCGATGCCGAGTCATTCTGGTCGCGGTCTGGCTGCCAAATTCTCGGCCCAACCGAAATCGCAGCCTCACAGTTGGCGGCTATGGGCAGCTACGACATGTGGACAATTGGGGCGGATTAGGTACGCAAGCGCGCCCCTGCTTTTGCAACGGCAGTGACAATCTTCGATTGGAAGGTTTGCAGCTCTTCTTCGCGGAGAGTGCGGTCGGGGGCCTGAAAAGTAACTCCAAGCAACAGCGAATACTCGTGCACATCAAGTTTGGCATCGTGAAAGACTTCGCGGGCGCGCCACTCGACAAGTTCGGGGATCGTGAGAGCCGCAAGCGCCAAGTTGATCGCCTCCCACGCAACGCTCCTGTCCAATACGAGCGAAAAATCGCGACGGACTGGTTGAAAGCGCGAGATGTCGTGAGCGGAAGGTTTGCGCAGTGGCAGCTTGTAGAGCCGGTCGAGGTAGAGTTCGCCGAGGAGGACCGGCTCCTTGAGCTTGCGCGCAGCGGCTTCCGTCGGATGCAGTTGGCCGAACCAGCCGACGGTGACGCCGTCTGCATTGACGCGCGCGGCGCGGTAGGGATGGAGCCATGCGGGAGTGAGGCCTGCTTCGGGCGGAAAGCGGTCGAAGTAAACAGTGCGCGTCTGGAAGCGCGACAGGACTTGCTCGACCACACCCTTAATGTCGTGGAACTCGATCGCGCGCGGGGGATGAAGCGCAGACTGCTCGGCAAGCGTGCCCGCAGCGGCGAATGCGAGCGCGGGGCGCTCGTCAACTTTTTCAGTGGTACCGCTGAAAACGGTACCCAGTTCGAAGAGGCGCACGTCGCTTACGTCGCGATGGAGATTGCCGGCTAAAATGGCGAGCACGCCGGGAATCAGCGACGGACGCAGCACGCCGGATTCTTCGCTGAGCGGGTTGCCTATTGGAACAACAAGCCCGGGTTGCTGCGCAGTCAGTGCGGCCTCAGCAGCGGAACAGAAGGTGCCGGCGATGGCTTCGTGAAAGCCCGCGGCGAGCAAAGTGCGGCGGACGGCGGACTCGCTCGCGGCCCATGGCAAGGCCTGGACGCCTTCACCGAAGGCGGGCAGCGTGTTAGCGAAACGGTTGTAGCCGTAGACGCGCGCGACTTCTTCAATCAGGTCGATTTCGCGTTCGAGATCGAGGCGCCAACTGGGCAGAACAACGTTCCATGCGGACCCGGCAGATTGCGCAGATTCAAGTTCGCAGCCAAGTGCGGTGAGAACACCTTCCACGGTAGCAGCGGTGATGCCTTCTTTATTCTCCGTCTTGCCGAGGATGCGGTGTACTTCGCTGAGGGCCAGGCTGACCGGCTTGCGATGCGCGGTGCGGGACTCCCATGCAGGTACGCGAACGTCAACGAGATCGCCTTCAATGAAGCCGCCGTTGGCAAGCAGAATGCGGCTGACGAGTGCCGACGCGACGGGGCCAGCATCGAAGTCCGCGCCACGCTCGAAGCGATGGCTTGCGTCGGTGTGCAGTCCGTGGCGGCGTGCCGTGCGGCGCACAGCCATCGGCTCAAACCACGCGGCTTCGACCAAAACGTTGGCCGTAGCGGACGTGATCATTGTGTCCCAGCCACCCATCACCCCCGCGAGGCCGAGTGGTTTGGCGTGATCGGCGACGATGAGGTCTTCTGGATCGAGCGTTCGTTCTACTCCGTCGAGGGTCTTGAGTTTTTCGCCTTTGCGCGCGCGGCGCACGACGATGCCGCCCTCGATTTTGTCGAGGTCGAAGGCATGTGTGGGTTGGCCCATGGCGAGCCACGCGAAGTTTGTGGCATCAACTGCATTGGAGATCTTTTTCTGCTCTAGAAGGTCAAAGTAGGTCGCAACTTCCGCGCCGGGGAACCAGTCGCGCGAGTCGCCGACCGTGATCCCGTGAAGAACGCGGGCTGTGAAGCGGCCACAAGCATCCTCAGACTCGATACGGACGGAGAATTTCTGATCGGACGCACGGAATTCGGGCAGTGCGATATCGAGCGGTTTGAGTGCGACGCCATAGATCGCTGCCGCCTCGCGCGCGATACCGTAGTGGTTCATCGCATCGACGCGGTTAGTGGTGAGGTCCATCTCGTACAGCGAGCCGTTGTTATCGCCGAGCGCGTAGATGCCTTCGACGGCGATGCCTCGCAGGGTGAGGTCTTCGGCGAGTTGCGCGTCGGAGACAGGAATTTCAGGCAGATAACCGCGGAGCCATTTTGTGAGAATCTTCATTTGCGCATTCCGGGCTGAGCGGAGTTAGCGATGCTAGCGGAGTTAGCGGTGTTAGTTTCCACCCCGGCACTGTGTTGCCTCAACGAAGTGATCAACCCGTTGAGCAACCGTCCCACTTCCGCTCTTTGATCCATAACAATCTGAATCTTTTTCTTGTCGAGATAACCCAAGTCCGCGGCCAACTCAACCTGAGTCTGCAACTCACAAAGTGAGCCACGCGCGTTGCCTAAGAAATGCCTGAACTGTAAGTCGGTGAGCCTGCCATGCCCCTCCGCGATATTGCTAGGGATTGACACAGCAGCCCGCCTGACTTGGGCGAGGAGGCCATATGCTTCGCTTTTGGGCAAGCCGGCAGTAAGCGTATAGGCTTGCCGAGCCAAACCCATCGCTTTTTGCCAGACGATCAAATCCCGATAACTCTTGGGTCTAGACATTTCTAACTCCACTAACCACGCGAGGTGCGGCTAACGCCGCTAACTCCGCCTCTTATGCAAATTGCCCCAGGAACCGCATATCCCCTACGTAAAACTGCCCGATATCGCTCACACCATACTTCATCATCGCGATTCGCTCCGCGCCCATGCCGAATGCGAATCCGGAAATCTTCTTCGGGTCGTAAGCGGGTTGCTTCTCGGCAGCGAACCCGAACACCGCCGGATCGACCATGCCGCATCCCAACAATTCGATCCACCCCGACTGCTTGCACTTGCGGCAGCCTTTGCCCCCGCAGAAGATGCAGCTGATCTGCATGTCCGCGCTGGGCTCAGTGAATGGGAAAAAGGACGGGAAGAATCGCGTTTTGACAGACGAGCCGAAGAGCGCCTTCATGGCGTGATCAAGAGTGCCTTTGAGATCGCTGAAGGTGATGTTGGTGTCGACGCAGAGGCCCTCCACTTGGTGAAACGTCGAAGAGTGCGTCGCATCGTCCGCTTCATTCCGATGAACCTTGCCGGGAATCACAATGCGTACCGGCGGCGGTTGGCGTTCCATGGTGCGCATCTGGACCGGAGAAGTATGGGTACGCAGCAGGAGACGGTCGCGCAGAGGACGGCGCTCTTGATTGGCGATGACAAGCGTGTCTTGCGTGTCGCGCGCGGGGTGGCCGGGCGGAAAGTTCATGCATTCGAAGTTGTAGAAGTCGGTTTCGACTTCGGGGCCGACGCCGACAGAATAGCCGAGAGCCGCGAAAACACTGGTGATTTCATTCAGCGTTCGCGTGATGGGATGTTCCGCGCCGGAGAGACGGCGCGTGCCGGGCAACGTGATGTCGATGGCTTCGGAGGCAAGAACGGCGTCGGTCGGCCCGGCGCCTTCGGCTGTTTCGCGCAAGTCTTCGACGTGTTTCTTGAGGTCGTTGAAACGCTGGCCTAATGACTTCTTCGCTTCGGACGGTGCAGCCTTAAGCCAGCGGTCCGAGACATCCTTGAGCAGACCCTGCTTGCGGCCCAGCCATCGCAGCTTGAAAGCTTCGAGGCCGTCAGCACTTGTTAGAGCTGCCGCTTCTTCGCTGGCCTGATGTTTCAGAGCGGCAAAGGCGCGGTCCAATGCATTGTCGTCGAAGTCCGACAGATTAGGAATTGCTTCGTTCGTCATTGCGAATCCCCAGAATACCCGATTGCTTTACGGCGCTGCGCAGCGCAGTCGCCATCGATTGCATGGAAATGGCCAGAAATGCCAACGGCCCGAAGCTAAGCTCCGGGCCGAGAGAGGACTGCGCAGCGCGGGCTTAGGCGGCTTTGCTGGCGTGAGCGGCTTTCGCCTGCTCGGCCAGCTTGGTAAAGCCTGCTGCGTCGTGGACAGCGATGTCGGCGAGGATCTTGCGGTCGAGCTCGACGCCGGCCTTTTTGAGGCCGCTGATGAATTGCGAGTAGCTTGTGCCGTTGAGCTTGGCAGCGGCCGAGATGCGCACGATCCACAGGGAGCGAAACTGGCGCTTCTTCTGGCGGCGGCCGGTGTAGGCGAACTTGAGGCCGCGTTCGACGGCTTCCTGCGCTGCCTGATAGAGCTTGGATTTGGTAAGGAAGTAACCGCTCGCCCGATCAAGGATCTTTTTGCGGCGGTCGTTGCGCTTTGTACTACGTTTCACGCGAGGCATATGCGTCTTCTCCGTTTGCGTTGCGTCTGTTTGGCGGCTGGAGGCAGGAGGGCCGATTGTGTCGGCCGGTAAACCTCTTCACTCGCTCTGCAAGCCTGAATCTCTCACCGGTGCGAACGCTTTTCGCAACCAGCGGGGGCCAATGTTTTCTATGGCCCATCTGCGTTCGCGGCACGAACCCAATCCAAAGGTCCGCCCCACCGCAGGGGGTCAGGCGTAGGGAATCATGCGCGCTACCTTCTTGTAGTCGCCGTCGGAGACAAGCAGGGTCCTGCCCAGCTTGCGCTTCGACTTTGGCGATTTCGAAGTAAGGATGTGCCGCGTCTTCGTCTGGCCCCGCTTGATTTTGCCGGTGCCAGTCTTGCTGAAGCGCTTGGCCGCGCCCGAATGTGTTTTCAACTTGGGCATTTTCTTCTCTTCTTGGATGGGGTCGGTTGGTTACCCCACAAAGTTCATGGACGCAAGGACTTCCCTGTGCCAATGAGGCTTGTTTAAGTATACCGCAAGGTCCGATTCGACGCTATTCCAGTCCCAAAGAGACCGCTGCTGCTCGAGGGCTAGAGCTTAACCAATTCGGAAATCAGCCGGCATGAGTCGAAACGCCTGCGCGCCTTGGCTACACTGAATCTGTGACAGCTTCGTTTCATATCGAGAACTTCGGATGCCGTGCAACGCGGGCCGATGGCGAGGCAATCGCCGAACAGTTGCGCGCCGCAGGATGCTGTGAACGGAAGACTCCGGCAGCCGATGTGATCGTCGTGAACACCTGCAGCGTGACTGCGGAGGCCGATCGCGCAGCGCGCGCATTTATTCGCCGGGCGCACAGGCGCAATCCTGATGCGCGAATCGTGGCCACGGGCTGCTATGCGCAGCGTGCGCCCACGGAGTTGGCGGGACTGGCGGGCGTGGCGGCGGTTGTAGGCAACAGCCACAAAGCATTTGCGCCAGAGATTGCGCTGGAGCTCGCCAAGGGCGAAAACAGTGGCGCTTCGCAGGCGGCTTGGGTCAGCGCAGCTTCGCTGATGGCGGGGAGCGCGTCGCCTCTCGTGCTTGCCGATGATTCGTTCGCGCATTCGTTTCTCGCCGAGGCGCAGGTGGTTCCCGGCGCACAGACGCGGCCGAATTTGAAGATTCAGGAGGGATGCGGCAATCGGTGCTCCTTCTGTGTCATCCCGCAGACCAGAGGCTCGTCCAGAAGTTTGCCTGCTGCAAGCGTTCTGCGGCGGGTGGAGGGATTTGTCGTCGCCGGCGGAATAGAGCTGGTATTTTCCGGCATTAATTTGGGGCGGTGGGGACGCGATCTTGTAGATGAAGGCACCGGAACGCCGCGCGGGCTGGCTGCATTGGTCCGGCAGGTTTTTGAGCAAACGGAACTGCCCCGGCTGCGATTGAGTTCGATTGAACCGATGGACTGGAATGCCGAATTGATCGGGCTGATGGAGGAATTTGGGTGCACGCGACTCGCCCGTCATGCGCACCTTCCGCTGCAGTCGGGGTCAGACGCTGTTCTGCGTCGTATGCACCGGCGTTACCGGCCGTGGCACTACGCAGAAAAAGTGTCGGCATTGCTGCGTGCGGCGGGGCCGGATCTGACGCTGGGGGCGGACGTGATGGTGGGCTTTCCCGGTGAGACGGATGCCGAATTCTTAGAGACCCTCGAGTTTGTGCGCTCGCAACCCTTCGGCTACCTTCACCTCTTTCCGTTTTCGCCTCGGCCGGGCACGCGAGCAATTGCGCTGCATAAAGAAAGTCCAGTGGTGCGGGCCTTAGTGGACGAGCGCATGGCCGCCCTGCGCGCGCTGGCCTCAGAGAAGAGCTTGATGCACAGGGAGTGCTTTATCGGCCGCGAGCTTGACGCGATCACGCTGCACACGCCAGAGCCGATGGCCAGGATGGGCCGCACTGCGGCGCTGACGGAGAATTTTCTGCCGGTGGAAGTTGAAGGGGATCTTGATGCGAATCGGCTCGTCCGCGTGCGAGTCAATGGGTTCAATCGGGAAGGCGCGCTGAAGGCGACGGTTGCCGATGCGGCCGCGACCTTAGAGCCGTCCAAGGCCGATAGGGACGCGTTTCCCCAGCCGATAGCTGAGAATCGACTGTCAGCGAGACTGGCTTAAGTGCCATCCAGATAACCTAAACCAATGCTATACTCAGGGTGCGTTCGCGGGCTTTTCTTCCGTTCCGGATGGCCCCGGAACAGGCGCCGCGAACCCCAAGTGGAGGAGCACCATCGCACTCGACAAACGTTCGGCCAAGTCTTTTATCCGCATTAACGATCGCATCAGGGCACGCGAGATCCGCGTCATCGACGAAAATGGCGAACAACTGGGAATTCTGCCGCCCTTTGAGGCGCTGAAGATCGCCCGCGAGCGCGGGCTCGATTTGGTGGAAGTTTCGCCCACGGCAGTTCCGCCGGTCTGCCGCATTCAGGATTACGGCCGCTTCCTCTACGAGAAGGAAAAGAGTGAACGCGCCGCCCGCAAAAAGCAAAAGGTCATCACCATTAAGGAAGTGAAATTCTCAGTTACGGTGGATGAGCACGACTACCAGACCAAGAAGAACCAGGCCGTGCGCTTCCTCACCGAAGGCGACAAGGTGAAGGCCAGCCTGCGCTTCCGTGGCCGCCAGATGGCTCACCGCGAGTTGGGATACGCCATCATCAACCGGCTAATTCAGGACATTGGCGAAGCCGGTACGGTGGAGTTTATGCCGCGCATGGAAGGCACCATTCTGCACGCGATTGTGGCTCCATCGAAAAAGGAAGCCTCGAAGCCGAAGCCAGCGCAACAGGCGCCGCCTGCCGCACCGCGTCCTCCTATGCAGCAACAGGCTCGGTAAAATCGTTGCAAGTTGAAGTCAACTGCAGGCCGCTCCTTGGGAGCGGTCTTCGCATTTGATTTCGCGGTGTGCGTATTGTGTATTCTGTCCGCATGCTTTCTTCCCTGCGTCCTTCCTGCGTAGCCTTGACTCTTTGTGTCTCACTTTGTTCGCTTGCCTCGTGCATCCTTCGCGCCCAGCAAGTTCCGGCTCAGGCAACGGCTCCGCATTTTCCGACCACCGAAGACCTACGCCACTTGAAATCGGTTGGCGGCCCTCAACTCTCTCCGGACGGCACGCAGGCGCTTTTCACGCTGGTGGACGCGACGGCCGATGGAGCAAAGGCGCACGTCTGGGTGGTTGCAACGAGCGGTTCGGACAAGGCGCGCCAGCTGACATTTTCGCCGCCTGCCGATAAGCGCGGAGAGCACAATCCACAATGGGCGCCGGATGGTGCTGCAATTTTCTTCCTTGCGCATCGCGGCGAGAACACACAACTCTTTCGACTGGATCTTCGCGGCGGCGAAGCGGCTCCGCACGACTTGAAGATTGTGCCACCCGTCGATGAATCGAAGGAGAAGAACGCAATACCGCCGCCGGGCTTGGAGAAAACTGCGGAGAAAAAGCCGGACGAAAAGCCCGCGGACAAGGACAAGAAAGCGGATACGGCACCCGAAACGGTGGCGATCGATGTTTCCGGCTACGCATTGTCAGACGATGGCGAATGGCTGGCTGTATGGGCGCGCGATCCGCAGACTCCTGGCGAGAAGAAGCAAATTGACGCCAAGGCCGATGCTTCCTGGGTGAATCACGAAAAGCACGGGACGAGGCTTTATTTGGCCTCGCTAAAGGCCGATGGCGTAATTGATGGCGCGCTGAAGCCGGTGGTAATTGGGCCGGATATGCACGAGGCTGTGTGGTCACCCGCTGGCGATCGAATGCTTGTGTTGACTGAGGCGCCAAATGATTTGTCGGATCTTGGCCCCGCCGGGGCTGCTTGGATTGTGGACGCCGCAACGCCGGATAAGCCGGTGAAGCTGGAGGCTGTTCCTGCAACGGTGGGCGGTGGTGCGTTCGACATAAATGGAAATGAGATTGTTTTCAGCGCCGCGACACCGGAGGATGCTCCTCCAGGATACGATGAGCTTTTCGCGCTTGCTGTTGGGGATCGAGCGGCCAAACCAGTAAGGCTATCTGCGGGTTTCGCAGGACAACTGAATGCTGGATCGCTGTTTTTTGCGCCCGATAACTTCGTGATCGCGCAGGCTGGTGTGGGAACGCGGACGACAGTGGTACGAATTGCATTGAATGCGAAGACGCCGCCGGTTTCCATCGACCTCGGCGCGCCTGTGATCTCTGGCCTCACCACCAATCGCAAGCAGACCGGCTGGCTGTGGCTGGCGGAGAGCGGGGCGCGGCCGCAGAGACTTTGCTTTGCGCAGCATCTGGGCGATGGGTGCACCACACTCTCGTTGCCCGAGATGGCCCCCGCCAATCTACGTTTTGTCGAACCTGAGTTGGTGCAGTGGAAGAGCGACGGATTCACGATTGAAGGGCTGATGTATCTGCCGCCCGATGCGGGCGACACCAAAAAAGTCCCACTAGTCAAAGTTCCGCTAGTCGTGGATGTGCATGGCGGTCCGTTTGGTGCGTTTGAAAACCGCAATGACGCTTTTGTCACTTTGCTTGTGGGACACGGCTGGGCGGTGCTACGGCCCAATCCGCGCGGCTCGTCGAACTACGGGGTAAAGTTTGCCGCGGCAAACAAGAACGATCTCGGCGGCGGAGACTATCGCGACGTGATGGCGGGCGTGGATGCCGTGCTTGCAAAGTATCCGCTCGATCCATCGAAGATGGCGCTGATGGGCTATAGTTACGGCGGCGAGATGGCGGCGTTTGTTGAAGGGAAGACGGACCGATTCAAGGCCATCATCAGCGGCGCGCCGGTGATTGACCAGTTCAGCGAGTATGGTACGGAACGCGGTTCCTGGTACGACCGCTGGTATTTCGGCAAGCCGTGGGAGCATCTTGACGACGCGTGGCGACAGAGTCCACTGGCTGGGGCGGCAAAGGCCAGGACGCCATTCCTTCTGTTGCAAGGGCAGAGCGACTCGACCGATCCACTGGGCCAAGCCGAAGAGATGTATCGCGCACTGCGACAGGAGGGCGTGCCGGTGGAGCTGGTCACCTATCCGCGCGAGGATCATGGGCCGCTGGCGATCGGCATGTTCGGCCGGCCTTCTCCGGAGCCGTGGCATGGATACGATGCGCGGCAACGGGTGGTGGAGTTCCTCGAGAAGGCTCTTGGAACAGACACCGAGAAGGTGCAGACTGCAGCGCAACCCAGTGCGTCCCGGTGACTCAGGAAGCTTCGGCCGGGGATGCAGGTGAGTCGACCGGCGCGCGAAGCATTTTCGTCTTCGTTATACTGAAGGGAGAGCCTCTCCCGGCTGTTTGCTCACGCCGCACTGCATGCAAAGTCCCTCCATCGGCACAGCACCCGCTGCTCCTTCCGCTGCATCACGTGCGGAGTTGCGGCACATTCTCGGGTATATTTATTTCACCTTTGTCTGCTATCTCTCGATCGGATTGCCGCTGGCGATTCTGCCCGCTTATGTGCACCTGCGCATGGGATACCACGCGTCACTGGCCGGCTTGGTCATCAGTATTCAATACATTGCGACCTTCCTGAGCAGGCCGTGGGCGGGGCGCATCAGCGACAGTGTGGGAGCCAAGGTTTCTGTGCTTTGGGGCATGGGCGCATGTACCGCAAGCGGGGTCCTGCTTCTGGGCGCTGCTGCGCTCGACCGCAATCCGGCGTGGCTCAGCCTGACGATCCTGCTGGCGAGCCGACTGGTGCTGGGCGTGGGCGAGAGCCTTGGTTCTACGGGCGCAACCCTCTGGGGCATCACCGCCGCGGGGCAGGACAACACCGCGCGAGTGATTTCGTTTAATGGCATCGCAACCTATGGAGCGATGGCGGTGGGCGCGCCCCTGGGCGTGGTGATGGAGCAGCAGTGGGGCCTCGCTTCGATCGGAATTCTCACGATCGTCTTGGGCGCTGCGAGCCTGGTGTTCGCAAGCCGCAAAGCACCGGTACCGGTTGTGCACGGCGAGCATTTGCCGTTCCGCGATGTGCTGGGGCGCGTCACGCCGCATGGGATGGGCCTGGCGCTGGGCGGCGTGGGGTACAGTGTACTGGCGACATTTGTAACGCTGTTTTACATGAGCCGCGATTGGAATGGCGCGGCGCTATGCCTGACAGCATTCGGCGTCGCGTTTATTGCGGCGCGGCTCCTGTTTATCCGCGCGATCAGCTACTTCGGGGGATTTACTGTCGGCATCACTTGCCTGATTGTGGAGTCTGTCGGCGTCCTGATTTTGTGGCGTGCCGTGTCGCCCTGGATGGCGTTTGGCGGCGCGGCTTTGACGGGGTTCGGGTTCTCGCTGGTGTTTCCGGCGCTGGGTGTGGAGGCGGTGAAGCGCGTGCCGGAACGCAGCCGCGGCACGGCGCTGGGGGTGTACACGGTTTTCGCGGATGTATCGTTTTTCCTGGTCGGACCGATTGCGGGGGCCGTGATTGGGACATTCGGTTATGCGAGCGTATTTCTGTTTGCGCTGGTGTGCGTGCTGGCGTCTCTGGGAATTGTGATCGTGCTGGCGACGCGTCCGAACGGGCAGTTGCCGGCATCCAGTTTCTAGCCCGCAGTTTGAACCGGTCCAGGGCTTCCCGGTGGCGCTTGCCAAAAACGGGACAGAAGCTGGAAACGCCTGTAGAAAAACGATTTATCCCTTGCGCCGGTTGATTTCTAAATCCCTTTCGACACCTCTTAAAGACGCCCAACCCGACGAGCACAAATTCACAAAGTGGGAACTGGAAGGCAAGGTTTCCAAGTCACCTACCCCTTTCGTGATACGTGCCACCGATGAAACCTAACACTTTCTAGCGCGAAAGTACCATTGTCTCTGATTACCGCAAATAGGATTCTTATCTCAAGGCACTATTCAACCTTTCAGGTGGTCTGGGGGAATGCAAGATATACGCCCGGCTGTGCGACCGATCAAAGTCAGATCATATGGAGACTGAGATGAGAAAATCTTGGTGTGTATTAGTTGGGTGTTTATCAAATGCGGCAGCGCGTGGGAACAACCTGGCAAACGACGCGTGCCTACGACTTCATTTTGGAATCAGGGATTTTATCGTCCGGGAAGAGGCGCAGGACCTGGTCGAATATGCGCTGGTTGTGGCGCTGATCGCGTTCGGTGGAGTTACCGCGATGAAGGGCCTGTCGACGGAGATCAAGACTGCTTTCAATACGATCAGCAGCGATCTTGCCACTTCACTTTAGTCGAAACATTAAAGCGGCTTCACAGAACGGCGGCGCGGTCTCGATGAACGATCGCGTAACTCTGCGGCTGGGATCACGCCGGCGATAAAGACTGCGTTTCCTGAGGCCTTCAGTTCTTGCGTGCTTTTGCAGAACGATGACCGATTGCACAAACGCAGCAACGGCCATCCCAGAGGATGGCCGTTGCTGTCCCGCTGCTTAGGAGCTGTTTAGCGCTCGCTCTTCCAGTTGATGAGATCGCCAAGGGTGGTGGTTGAGCTGGAGACGGGGTGCTTGTGCGTGTCCGCCTTGTAGTTCTCGACCTGAGTGCGGCTGGCTTCCTGGCCGATCGCGCGCAAGCTGAGTCCCACCTTCTTCTCTTCCACATTGATCTTGATGATCTTGAATTCGTGCTCCTGGCCCTGTTCAAGGTTGGCAGGCGAGCCGTCCGCACCTACCGCTTCGGAGATATGGCAGAGGCCTTCAACGCCCTCCGCAATTTCAACGAAAGCGCCGAACTGCGCAGTGCGGAGCACCTTGCCGTGAACCACATCGCCCACGCGATGCTGGGCGAAGAAGCTCTCCCATACGTCGGGTTGCAGTTGCTTGATGCCCAGCGAGAGGCGGCGATTCTGCGGCTCGACGCCGAGAACTACCGCCTTCACCTTTTCGCCCTTCTTCACGACTTCAGAAGGATGCTTGACGCGCTTGGTCCAGCTCAGGTTGGAGACGTGGACGAGGCCGTCGATGCCGTCTTCGATTTCGATGAAGGCACCAAAGTCAGTCAGGTTGCGCACGCGGCCCTCGACCACTGTGCCCGCCGGATAGCGCTCGGTGAGGTGCTCCCACGGATTCTCAAGGAGCTGCTTCATGCCGAGAGAGATGCGGCGATCGGCTGGATTCACGCTGAGAACGACCGTGTCTACCTCGTCCCCCGGCTTGACCAGCTTGGAGGGGTGCTTAAGACGCTTCGACCAGGTCATTTCAGACAGGTGAACAAGGCCTTCGATTCCCTGCTCCAGCTCGACAAACGCACCGTAATCAGTTACTGAGAGCACGCGGCCGTGTACGTGCGCGCCGACAGGATAGCGTTCGGTTGCATCGAGCCACGGATCGGGCGTGAGCTGCTTGAAACCAAGCGAGACGCGCTGCTTGTCTTTGTCGAACTTGAGCACCTTGACCTGAATCTCGTCGCCGACGTTGACCAGATCGCGGGGATGGGTGAGACGTCCCCAGCTCATGTCGGTGATGTGAAGCAGGCCGTCGATGCCACCGAGGTCGACAAACGCGCCGTAGTCGGTGAGGTTCTTGACGGTGCCCGTGAGAATGGCATCCTCCCCGAGGTGTTCGAGAGTCTGCGAACGCTTGGCGTTCTGCTCTTCCTCGAGAATCTCCTTACGGCTGACGACGACGTTGCCGCGCTTCTTGTTGAGCTTGATGACGCGGACTTCAATCTGCTGGCCGAGATAGCCGTCAAGATTGCGGACGGGACGAATCTCAAGCTGGGAGCCGGGAAGGAAGGCCTTCATGCCGATGTCGACAGTGAGGCCGCCTTTAACGCGGCTAACAACCGTTCCCATGACCGGGGTCTTGTCGTTCGCGGCTTTCTCAATGGTGTCCCACACGCGAAGGCGCTGGGCCTTCTCGTAGCTCACCAGGTAGCCACCTTCGGGCTCCTCGCGCTCGATGACCACGTCAATCACTTCGCCGGGCTGGAATCTCACAGCGCCGGTGTGGTCGAGCACCTGCTCAATGGGAACGAGGCCTTCAGACTTGAGGCCCACGTCGACGACGAGGTGCTTCTCAGTCTGCTTCAGGACGGTGCCGGAGACTACCTTGTCGCCGTAGGCTTCGACAGCAGCCGCTTCGGCGGCCTGTTCGCGCTCGAATGCTTCAAGAGCGGCGGAAAAATCGTCAAAAGAATCGTGTGAATGCTCGGTTGGTTTGTTGGTCGGCGCGGCAGCCGCATGGGTCTCGGCAGAGCGAGCTTCTGCCGTTTCGGGTTCTGCTGCAGTCGTAGTTGTGGCATCGGCGTCCAGCACAGGTGAAACGAGTGCTTCGGTGGTTTCGGGGTTGGACGTGGATTCGTGCAACGGCTGCTCAAGCTCCGTCGCAGGGTCAAGGGTTGGTGTTTCGAGTTGGCTGTTCAGGGTTATGCTCTCGGGTTCTGGATTGAGGACGTTTGCCATCACTGCTGCTCCGGGATTCATTGCACCGGCAACGGGCTTGCATGTCGCCGGGCTGACGCCACGTTCGCGGAAACTTTCAACCGCTGGCATCGGTGGCCTGTTTCTCATGCCACGCGTGCGACCGAAGTGGTTCTCACGGAGACAGTCGTCCGAGCCGGCACTGCCGGGTATGGAAGCGACTCGTCTCCGAGGGAATCACCAGGCGCAACGGCTGGCTGGAGGTCGGCCGCAGCTCACTGATGGAATCCGCACACAGGAGCTACCTTCTTAGTTTAGCAACCTCGTCTTTCCAGCGTCAATGCAACAGGTTGCCTGAATGCCGCGACATTCCAATCTGACACGAAAAATTCACAGAAATGCCGTGAAAGCGAACGAGAGTGCCCCGGCTGGAAGCATTGGGATCGGTGGCGGCGGGAGCCATGTGACGGGAGCGATGGATCGGCCAGGATAGGCCAAGCACCGGCCACTATACTGATTGCCGACGGCATTCAAAATATGGACATCCTCTGGACTCCCTGGCGATTCGCGTATGTGACGACGGCCGATGGAGCGCCCCGCCCCGGAATTCCCGAGCGGTTGGCTGCCTGGAAGGGCGATACCGGATGTGTGTTCTGCAACCTCATCGCGTCGGTGGATCACGCGATTGCTAGCGGGATGCCAGCCGAGGAGGCCGAGGAGGCCGCTGGACTGGTAGTGCGCGGTAAGTACTGCTACATCTGCCTGAACGCTTATCCCTACACTTCGGGCCACGTGATGGTGTTGCCCTATGCGCACCTTGACCGGCTGGCGGGTATGACGATCGAGGCCGCGCGCGAAATGATGGACATGGCGCGGCAGACCGAGCGGGTGCTGGAGCAACTCTACCGCCCCCATGGATTGAACTTCGGGATGAACCTGGGCAAGGCAGCGGGCGCGGGCGTGGCCGGCCATCTGCACCTGCATGCGCTACCGCGCTGGGCAGGCGACACGAACTTCATGACCACGGTAGCTGAGACGCGTGTGCTGCCCGAGGATCTGGCGACCACCTGGAAGCGGATGCGGGAAGCATACGCCGAATTGACCTAGGACGCACCGCGGCGCATTGGCGCGATCCGAGTCCCTCCAAGCCTGGGAACGGAACCTCTAAGTCGTTCGATGAGAACGAACTGAGGCCTATCTGCCCTCTATCGGCGCCTGTTCAGAAGAATTCCAGGCCGGTTAAACGTTGAATTTTGCCACAAAAGCGTCAAGGTCCGCCCCAAAGTGCCATTGTTCTCTAGAGCAAAACAATACATAAATAGAGGATGCACCCCGGTTGGGAGCTGAGGCTATGCAAGACCGCCAAAAACACGGACAAGCCAAGCAAGCCGTAGTCGCAGCGACAGCAGCGCTCGGAATGATTGCAGGCTTTGCGCTGGGCTCTCTGCTCACCATCCCGCTGGCCGAATTCCATCTGACCCGATATCTCTCGCGTGTCGCAGCGCAGGAAACCGCCTCTGCGACAGAAGCGCGCGACCTTCTGGCGGTCCTGCAACACTCCTCTTATCCGGCTTGCTCCGATGCCGAGCTTGCCCATTTTCGAGAGCTCGTCTTCCGTTCGGCATATCTCAAGGACGCTGGCCGGATTCACGGTGGGCGCATCGAGTGCTCCGCAACCGCCGGCCGGCCCCAGCACCCAAGCAGCCAATTCACAGCAGCAGGCGCTTCGCCGGACGGCACGGTGGCTTACACGAATTTAGTTCCGATCCACGACGAGAGCCTCAAGCGTGCGGGATTGCAGCTGGGCAGCGCCTTCGTTGTTTTCGGCTCGCACATGCCTGAGATCGCAGGGCCTCTGCCTATCCATATCGCAGTGAGCCCTGATGCGGGAAGCACCGCCGGCTCAGCCAACACGACATCCACTGCAGCGTCAGCTCGCTCTGTCTCCGACGCGTTGCTGCGCAAAGCAGACAAGCTCGTCGCGACTCATTGTTCGTCTGATCTGTTGACTTGTGTCACGGCATCGGTCTCTGTGGACGAAGCGCGGCAAGGGGAGATGGCCGCCGTTGCCTGCACTTCCTTTTCAGGCTGCATCGCCGGCGCTTTCATCGGAGCCGCCCTCTTCGCGTTTCGCCGGCGCCACATTTCCATGGAGCGGCAACTCAGGCGCGCGGTCGCGGAAGAAAAGTTGCAGGTTGTGTATCAGCCGATCGTGGATCTGGTGAATGGAAAGATCGTCGGGGCCGAGGCTCTGGCACGCTGGAAGGATCGCGATGGCACTCAGGTCAGCCCGGACAAGTTCATCAAGGTCGCGGAAGAAAACGGCTTTATCGGCCCGCTGACCAGTCTCGTCTTTCGCCGCGCACTGAGCCAGTTGCGCGAAGTGCTGACCAAGATCCCGGACTTCAAGCTGGACATCAACGTGACGGCGGCTGACCTCGCCGATCCAGCCTTCTTGCCCATGCTCGATGAAGCGATGAAGCAATCCAACGTGCAGCCCAGCAGCGTCGTCATCGAGGTGACCGAAAGCTCCACCGCCAATCAGGAAGTCGCGATGGAGGCCATTCGCCTTCTCCGCCGGCGCGGCCATGGCATCTATATCGACGATTTCGGAACCGGCTATTCGAGCCTCTCTTACCTGACCTACTTATCGGTTGACAGAATCAAGATCGATAAATCCTTCACACGTGCCATTGGGACGCAGTCTCCCACCCTGGCGATTCTTCCGCCGATCATGGCCATGGCTCGTTCGCTCAATCTCGGCGTGGTGGTGGAAGGCGTGGAGACGGAGCAACAGGCCCTTTACTTCACCGTGAACGATCTGACGGTCCAAGGGCAGGGCTATCTCTACGGGGAACCGCTCCCTGCCGACCAATTCCTGGAACTCATGGCCCCCAAGCTTAACCGGGCTGTGATCGAGGGCGAGCGGCAGTTTGCGCATGCGGCTCTGGGCGCTGCGAGCGCCGCGTAGTTACGACGCGTTCGAAGGAACGTGGAAGAAGGGGCTACTTCATCAGGTTCGAAGAACCCTCTTCCGCTTCGGCCGAGAGCGCCAACTCTTCCTGATCCACGGCGGCGCGATCAAGAATTCTCTTCGGAATGGACTTGTTAGTGCGAATGCCAAGTTCTTTTAGCTTTTGCACCTGGCCAACGAGATTGCCTGGACCATCCACGAGCTTCCTCCACGCGCTCACGTAGTTCTGATCGGCCTTCTGGATGGCGTCGCCGATCATTTCCATGTCTGTCACGAAGCCGACGAACTTCTCGTAGAGCAGCGCGCCCCGATTCATCACGTCGCGGACATTGCGCGCCTGTCGCTCCTGCTGCCAGAGCACATCCACAATTCGAATCACATAGAGCAGCGTTGTCGGACCCACGAGCAGAATGCGCTGCTTGTACGCCTCCGCCCATAGCTCGCTGTCGGACTGCAGCGCCATCAGGAACGCAGGCTCGATAGGCACGAACATCACGACAAAATCGGGCGCTTCCAGTTCGGGAAGCCGATGATAGCCGGCTTTGGCCAAACCGGCGATGTGACCGCGGACGCTGACGATGTGCTGCTTGAGTGCGGCCCTGCGTGCATCTTCCGTTTCCGCACCGACGCAATCCGTGTAGGCCGTCAACGAGACCTTGGAGTCGATCACGAGATGGCGCCCACCGGGCAAAACGACGACCACATCGGTACGGACGGTACGCCCGCGCTCGCCGTTCTCGCCGTCGACACCCGTGAACGTCTGCTGGAAGGAGTACTGCTCGCCTTCGCAAAGACCAGCCTTTTCGAGCAGATCGCGGAGGATGAATTCGCCCCAGTCACCCTGCGTCTTGGCTGAACCGCGTAAGGCCGTAGTCAGGTTGCGCGCTTCTTCAGAGAGTTGTTGATTGAGGCCGTTCAGTGTGCCGATCAGGGTTTCGAGCTTCGTCACGCCGGTCTTGGAGTCGGTCTGTGCCTGCTCGACCTTGTCGCGGAACTCCTTGATCTGCTCGCGCAGCGGCGATAGCAGCGTTCCAAGTTCTTTTTGATTGCCCTCGGAGAACGTCTTGGATTTTTGGTCGAGGATGTTGGCAGCGAGCGCTTCGAAATGATTGGCTAGCGCCTGCTTGGCCGATTCAAGCAGCGCGACCTTCTCCGCGATGTTCTGGCGTTCGTTGTTGAGATCAGCCTCGAGCCTGCTGATGAGAGCACCCTGGTCGCGCACGACGGCATGGCTCGATTGCAGTTCGGTGCGTCCGGCGTCGCGCTCGGCAGTGAGGCGCGCAATTGTTCCGGCACGCTCGGCGGCGAGCGACTCAAAGCCGGCACGGGCCGCGGAGGCGGACTGGATCTCGGCGAGTTGAGTGCGGGCCGCGGCAAGAGTCTCTGCGGATTCGCGGTTGTGCTGCTCCAGCAGAGCCTTTTCGGTCTTGGCGGACTGGGCGCGAATCAAGATTCCTAAGAGAACTCCCGCAACGAGGAAGGCTCCGGCGATGAGAACCTGCGTCATGATTTCCTAGTTCCTCTTCGCCTAATGTACGCCTTTAGCGTGTGCAATTCGGGGTAGAAACTCGCCTGACACTTGCCGGTGTTGAGCCCTCCCGAGAATGCCCGGACGATACGGGTTCACTCGTTCGTATTCCCTGTCCCACCGCGCCTTTACACGACTTGGGCCACCCGGTAGACTTGGAGACTCGGGGCCATGCGCATCTTTTTCTGCGCTGTGGTTGTGTTCGTGTGCCGGAGCCGCTATTGTAGGCAGGCGGAGCGGTGACGCGGCGAGGCAAAGCCCGGAGTGCATCCAAAGTTCTGAAGAAAACGAGGAGAATCAGGCATGGCAGTTGAAGAGAAGGTAAAGCAGATCATCGTCGAGCAGCTTCAGGTGGACGAAGCTGAAGTTACCCCCGGGGCAAGCTTCCAGGAGGACCTGGGCGCCGACTCGCTGGACGTGGTCGAGCTGGTGATGCAGTTCGAAGAGGCTTTTGACCTCGAGATTCCCGACGAGGACGCCGAGAAGATCAAGACCGTCAAGGATGCGATCGAGTACATCGAGAAGAACGAGAAGACCGCGAAAGGCAAGTAACTGGTGAATCGTCGAGTTGTCATCACCGGCCTAGGGCTGGTGTGCGGTGTAGGCAATACCGCCCCGGAGGTGTGGCGACAGCTACTGGCAGGGGCCAGCGGCATGGCCCCAATTCAGGGCTTCGACACAACCGGCTTTCCTGTCACTTTTGCCGCCGAGGTGAAGAATTTTGATCCGCTGAACTTTGTGGAGAAGAAGGAAGCGCGCAAAATGGGGCGCTTCATCCACTTTGCCTTTGCCGCCGCTCACGAAGCCATTACTCAATCGGGCTTGAAAATCACGCCGGAGATTGGCGATCGGGTCGGTGTTTTTATCGGCTCGGGTATTGGCGGATTTGAAATCATCGAGCGCGAACACTCCAACCTGCTCGCTGGCGGCCCACGCAAAATCTCACCTTTCTTTATTCCCGCTGTCATTGTGAACATGGCGGCGGGACAACTGAGCATTCGTTACGGCGCCAAGGGGCCGATCTCGGCCACGGCGACGGCGTGCGCTACGAGTGCCAATTCCATCGGCGATTCGGTGCGCATGATCATCCACGGCGACGCGGATGTGATGATCGCCGGTGGCGCCGAGGCTTCGGTCACGCCTTTGTCAGTGGGTGGATTTGCAGCCATGCGGGCTCTCTCGACGCGCAACGACGAGCCGACTCGCGCCAGCAGGCCGTTCGACAAAGACCGCGACGGATTTGTGATCGGCGAGGGTGCCGGGGTTTTGATCCTGGAAGAGCTGGAGTTTGCGAGAGCGCGCGGCGCAAAAATTCTGGGCGAAGTGATTGGCTACGGCATGAGCGCCGATGCGTATCACATGACGGGTATCGCCCCCGAGGGCGCAGGCGCACAGCGTAGTATGCGCGCAGCGCTGAACGACGCGGGCATTCAGCCTGAAGAAGTGGGCTATGTGAATGCGCATGCCACCTCGACGCCGGCCGGCGATGGCAACGAGTCGTTGGCGATCGAGAAGGTTTTCGGCGAGCACGCGCTAAGCAAGAAACTCAAAGTCAGCGGAACGAAGTCGATGACGGGGCATTTGTTGGGCGGCGCGGGCGGCTTGGAAGCAGGCATCACGGTGCTGGCTTTGCAGAACCAAGTGTTGCCGCCGACCACCAATCTCGATAATGTCGATCCCGAGTGCCGGCTGGACTACGTTCCCAACAAGCCTGTCGCCCACAACTTCGACATAGCGCTGTCGAATTCGTTTGGATTCGGCGGAATTAACGCCACGTTGATTATGCGGCGGTGGACGGAATAGAACAGTTGTCGGTGGTCAGTTGTCTGTGATCAGAATGAAACGGCGCACATCTTCGTGCGCCGTTTTTGTTTGGGATAGAAGTTCGCGATCAGCCAGTCACTGCGGCAATCCCGACACCAATTATGACAAAAATGGCCCACCATCCGAAGACGGCGATGTAGCCTGATGTGCGTTTGACACCCGCAACCATGGCAGTTCCGATGCCCAACAAGACCAGAGTCCAGATGGTGGTGATGTCGATCGAGCTTGCCAGGGAGTAGAGCGCGGCGTTCGTTTCAAGCGGATTGAGGAAGGCTCCGAGATTCGTGGGGGCGTAATTCTTGATGTTGAACGATTCCGGAGCCGTGCCGGCAAAGATGACGATGACCCCAAGAAGCACTTTGAGAATGCCGGGCAGACCGGCATACATCCAGACGGTGAAGATGCTGCCGTATGTGGCCTTGCCGCCGAATGCGAAATTGATGGTGCCCCAAAGTCCAAGGGAGCCGAGCGCAAGGATGGCCAGCAGCAGAAGCGGATTGGCGAGGAAGATGCCTTCCGTGATGTACAGCGAGACTTTGGCCGATATCTCGCGCTGTTCAGGCGGTGCCTGGGCAAGCTTCTCTTCCTGCTTGGGGTTGAGATGGATCTGGTTATCGACGACCTGCTGCATGCCGATCTTGGTCACGATTGCCGCAAAAAGAACGTAACCGACCAGCGTGAAGATGATGAACGGCATCCACCAGCTTTTGTTGCCGCGCTTGATGTCGGCGAAGGTCTTGGACGGCGCGGTGAAAACGTTAGAAACGCGTTGCAACTGGGAGAGGCCGGGCACAGGCTCGGCCACCGGTTGAACCAAAGGATCGCTCATGATTCCGCCTCTCGGGTATCGCCCGATTGAAAAAGATCGCCCGAACTGCGCAGTTGGACCGGCTCGCGAAACATGCGGTTGCATTATGTTGGGACCTGCAAGCCGTTTGGGATCGCGTGGATCGATCGCACTGCAAATAATTGCGTTCGCCCGCGATTGTACCTTTGAATGCCGCTGGGACGGAAAGGATTTTCTGGCGGCGGTTCGGACGGACGGCATTCAAGCTGCGATGGCCACAGCGGTTCCACAATTGCTATACCCGAAGCCACTACTGCCAGGGTGGCATTTTCCTCAAGAAAATGCCACCCTGGAGGGAACTGGCAAGGGCACATGAATTGTGGAACCGCTCTGGACGATCAGACGCCGGGAGTGGCAGCTTCCGCGGGGATGGATGGGCTATCGTCGTCCGTTGGCGGCGCCGCTACGTGTGGGCGTGATTTGTGAAGCGGTCCGGCCCCGACATAGCTCTTGTAGACGGTGATGTGGAAGCAGGACTGGTGGAATTCCTCTTCGACATCGATTTTGCCTTCGCTCTGCAGGCCATTGAGACGGTCACGCATCCAGTACAGCTCGCTGCGGGTCAGGCCGTGCTTGGCAATATCGATGGTGGCGCCCGTGAGGTGCGGGCTGGCAATGTCACCTTCGGCGGGAGCGGCGTTGCCGTTGGTCCGCATCAGACGCTTCTGGTATTCGACGGTGCGTACCGCCGAGCTGACCTCAAACGCATGATGGAATTGCGCCTGGTGGGCGCGCGACAGGTCGGTGAGAAATGCCGCGGTCCAGGGACGGCAGTAGCGGCGGTCGAGGGGCAGATTGGCGTTGACGGCGAGTGCTTCCGATTCCGGAACCCGGACCAATTGGCCTGCCGCAATCCGGTTATGCAGGTCAGCATCGTTTTCGATGCGCTCCAGGTTGTCGGCGTTGGTCTTCTCGTTCTGGCGGATCAGAGACTCAAGCGATCCGCGCAAAGGCGCCATGGCAAAGATTCTCGTGCTGCGCAAAGGATCGGCTGCGGCAGACAATGGAGGCGCGGCCAGTGCTGCGTGCGGCGCGGGCATTTCAGCAGCGGCAATCTTGTCGGCAGCATCCTGCGGGGTGGGCGTGTTGGTGTCGGCGGCGTCAGAAACCTCGGCTTCCGCAATCGAGGTCGCTGGCGTTGGCAACCCCGCTTGCTGGGACTGAGCATCCGTATCGCTCGCGGAAGTTGCAACGGCTTCGCTCTCGGAGTAGCGCGCACTGCGAGAAGCCCGGGCGGAACTGCGAGTAGACATCCAAGGATATTGGCGGATCGGCATGCGGGCGCGAAGAACCGTGGGCTGACGCCGAACACTTTTGCGCCGGACAGTTGTGTAGCTGCTCGCGTGCTCCCTGACGCGGCTGGAACGGCTCCGAGCCAACTGCGTATGACGACGGGGGGCTGAAGAGAATGCGTACCTGCGGTGCGGCCGCGCCTGCAGTGCAGACGAAGGAACGGCTGAAGCTGTCATGAATCCAGCCAGCAAGAAACCGAGGATGACGTTGCGCACCAGGAGGTCTGCGCGGAGAATCGAGAGCACCATTAGTTTAGGACGCATGAGAGAGAATTTCGAGTACTAAGCGTGGTACGGTTTCGTCCGATAAGTCCAGGTTCAGTTTACAGCAAGAGCGATGACGGCGGAGACCGTGCGCCGGACCCAGTGACACTAAGGTGCGCTCGCCCAGAAAATGATCTATACTATTGATCTATACCACTGGAGGTCCAGATGGCTCCCAAATCAACCGTGAATGGGAAAGACGTGCATGCGAAGCTGTTCTGGAATGGGCGGAGTCAGGCGGTGCGTCTGCCCAAAGAGTTCCGCTTTGAGGGGGACAGCGTGCGTGTGCGGCGAATGGGCGCGGGAGTGTTGTTGGAGCCGGTGACGCAAGAGAAGAGAGAATCAACTGAAGAGTGGTTTGCGCGTATCGACGCCCTGCGCGGCGACCCTATCTTTCCTGAGGGCAGAAAGCAAAAGCTCGCTCCGATTCGCGAGTATTTCAAGTGAAGTATCTTCTCGATACGAATGTCTGTATCGCGTTAATCAATGACTCCTCGGAGAAAGTGCGACGGCGTTATGTGCTGGCGGAACGAGAGCAAGCTTCGATTGCGATCTCGACGATTGTTCTGCACGAGCTTTACTACGGTGTAGCCAAGAGCCAACAGGCAGCGCGCAATACCCGCGCATTGGCAGAGTTTCTGCAAAGAGATATCGCGCTCCTCGACTTCAACAGTGAAGATGCGCGCGCCGCTTCAGAGATCCGCGCCGAATTGGAGCGGAAGGGTAAACGGATCGGCGAGTACGACACGCTGATCGCTGGGCAGGCGCTCGCCCGGAACATGGTTCTGGTCACGGCGAATACTCGCGAGTTTGCCCGCGTGAAGGGGCTGGTCGTGGAAGATTGGTCTGTGTAGACGCTTCGGGCCTCATCTTTAGGAGCAGATAAGGCCCGAACGAAGGTGGGCCACGAGCCTCTACCCCTATTGCAACAGCGTCGGCTCGTCGTCTTTGACAATCTCCTCGGGCGGAATGATGACCGCCGCCGCGACCTTGTCGTCGTCTTCAAGATTCAGCAGTCGAACGCCCTGCGTGGCGCGGCCGGCGGCGCGGATCGTCTTGGTGTCGATGCGGATGATTTTGCCGTACTGACTGATGACCACGAGTTCGCTGGAATCGTCCACTAGCTGAATCGTGCTCACGCGGCCGATGCGCGGCGTGACGGCCATGTTCTTCACGCCTTTGCCGCCGCGAGTTTGCAGGCGATACTCCTCGACGTCTGTGCGCTTCCCGAATCCGTTTTCAGTCACGGCGAGGATGCGATACGCGCCTTCTTCATGCTCCTTGGGCGTGATGGCAGCGCCGACCACGTAATCGTCCTTGGCCAAGTCGATCCCGCGTACGCCGAAGGCCGGACGACCCATCGAGCGCACGTCGCCTTCATCGAAGCGGATCGCCATACCAAGGTGCGTGGCGAGGAAAACGATCTGCGAGCCATCGGTGATGCGGGCGGCGACGAGTTCGTCTTCCTTATCGATGCCTATGGCAATGATTCCGCGCGCCATGACATTGGAGAAGTCCTTGAGCGGGGTTTTCTTCACCGTCCCTTGGCGCGTCGCGAAGAAGATGAACTTGCCTTCTTCTTCGAGATCGCGAATGGCCATGATGGCGCGGACGTTTTCTCCGGGTTGCAGGTTGAGCA
>CAZAQN010000046.1:0-34773 GCA_964487345.1 uncultured Occallatibacter sp.
ACGATGGACTCCCTCCCGGCGAGGGCGTTTTTCTGGCATGCAGCTTCTGGATGGTATCGAGCCTCAAGGCAATCGGCCGTGGCCAGGATGCGCACGCACTCTTCGAGAGCCTACTTGCGCTGCGCAACGACCTGGGCCTGCTCTCGGAGCAATACGACCCCGAACGCAAGCGCCTCGTTGGCAACTTCCCCCAAGCCTTCTCGCATATCGCGCTTGTGAATGCCGCCTTCTACCTCGATGACGGAGCCGGAATGCGCAAACGCGCCCATCGCGATTCGCGCAAGCGCCCAGCCGCGGCGAGCCCCTCGACCACAAAATCGCGACACGAAGCCCCTGGTACCAAGACCGGGTAATTTTGTAACCCATCCTACGAACCTGGGTGCCCCAGGTCTCGCTTTTGAGACCTGGGAAACCTCAAATATTTGCGGTCGCGGCAGGAGCGCGCCGTTCGCCAATACTAGTAATTGTCCCCGCGGTTGCCCATTGGCCACGCCAGTCAAACAATCTCCTAAAACCTTAGTTGACAAACAACGCACACCGGGGCTAATCTCCTAAAACAATAGGAGACAGCGTGAAGAAAGAACCGGCAACAATCGCTCTCACGAAACTCGAACTGAAGATCATGCAGGTGATCTGGCGATGCGGCAGCAGCACGGTCACCGCGGTTCAGGCGGAGCTCGAGCCTCAGCTGGCCTATACCACCGTGCAAACCATGCTGAATATCCTGGAGCGCAAAGGGAAGCTCAAACGCGAGCTGCAGGGCCGCGCCTTTGTCTACAGCGCTCGAGTCACCGAGGACAAAGCATTGCGCCAGGGGCTACGCGATTTGATCGACCGCATGTTCGGAGGTTCCAGCGAGGACCTGGTCATGAGCCTTCTCAAGAGCGGCGAAATCGATGCGAAGAAGCTCGCGGAGTTAACCAAACGTTTCAACAAAGAAGGGAGCGAGCCATGAATTTCGAGTCTCTCAACAATCTCGAATCATGGGCCCTGGCCTATCTCCTCAACTCCCTCTGGCAGGTTCCGCTGCTTTTCTTCGCCGGTTGGGTCGTTGCTCGGCTTGTCGGCAGAACAGACCCGAAGGCCGAGCACCGCATCTGGGTGGGCGTCCTGATTCTGCAGAGTCTGCTTCCAGCCTGCTCCGCGCTGCCGTGGGAGTGGTTGCGCAAGACTCTGAGCTGGTTTGGCGATGGTTCTCCAAGCTCCAGCGCACGCGTGACCGTGGTGATGGGCGCGGGTACAGGGCTTGGCGTCCTCCATTTGCCCACGGCTCTCCTAACGACGATCGCGATGGCCTATGGCGCGGTTTGTGCCTATTTCGTTGCGAGATTTATCTGGCGCTGTATGCGGCTCGATATGTTGCGGCGTGAAGCGGTCACCGTTTCTTTAACCGGCGAGGCAGCCGGTACGTGGCTTCACTGCGCTGATCGGTTTCAAGTCGAAGACGTGTCCCTGGCGACGTCATCTCAAATCTTCGGTCCCGTTACATTGGGATTCTTCCGAAGACTCGTGCTGCTGCCCACAGACCTGCTCGCCGACCTGTCCGCGAACGATCTGCATACCATCATCGCGCACGAGTTCGCCCACCTGCTTCGGAACGACTTCTTCAAGAATCTCATCTACGAATGGTTGTCTCTGCCTGTCAGCTACCATCCGCTCCTTTGGCGCACCCGCGAACGGCTCATGGAGACGCGCGAAATGGTTTGCGATGAGATGGTGGCTGCGATCTCTGGACGAGAGGAATATGCGCACTCGCTTTTGCGATTGGCCTCCCTTCTCGTGAAGGGCATGCCGATCCGAACCCCTCACGCCATCGGAATCTTCGATGCCAACACCTTGGAAAGGAGACTTATGCGACTAACTGAAAAGAAGAGAGAAATTCGAGGCGTGGGTAGGCTTGGGATCACGGTTGCTTGCGTTTTGTTGAGCGCCGGAACCTGTGCGTCGGCCGTAGCTCTGGCAACAAACATCGATGGAATGGTCGCCACCGCCGGCGATTCGCCCAAAGCGAAAGCGCCGCACACCGTTCCTGCCAGCGAGATGAGCGGCTACGTGCTCACCAAACTTCCTCCGGTCTACCCCGTGGAAGCGAAGAAGTTCAGAATCCAGGGGAAGGTGGTCCTGAACGCGATTATCGGCAAGGACGGAGCCGTCGAAAACCTCACCGTTGTCTCCGGTCCGAATGAGCTGCAGCAGTCGGCGATAGATGCGGTGCGGCAATGGACTTACAAACCCTTCCTGGTGGATGGAGATCCGGTCGAAGTCAAGACGACGATCAACGTTATCTATAGCCTGAAACGGTAAATTGCCCGCGTCAGTTGAATTACAATTCGCCGAATTTGCCTCTGTGCTGGCCTGAAAGAGAACGAGGGCTGGGGATTGATTCCAGCCCTCATTTGTTAATCGACTTTCGATATCGAGCGCCGGTGTCCGACTCAGTAACGCGTGTGCTACCGTGCAATCGTGCCCGCCCCAACTCAGCGCCGCCTCCTGCCAGGTCTCACCGTGTCGGATGGATTCATGCGGCACCCATTTGACGCGGCGAACGGCGTGCGTACCAGCGGCCTCATCGCCGGTCGCCACCTCAAGAGCGGCCATCGCCACGACCGCCACGCCACTGCCTACTACGGCGTGGCTCCCTCGGTCTTTCGCACTCTTGTGAATCGATGGCGGCGAACAAAACCAGTCGCGCCTGTTCGAGATTTCACCTTCATCGATATCGGTGCGGGCATGGGACGTGCCGTCCTGCTGGCCTCCGAAATGCCGTTCTACCGAGTAGTGGGCGTGGAGCTGCATCCGACTCTGGCCGGCATCGCTCGCCGCAATGTGCAGCGGTGGCGCGCGATCGACCGGGTCCATGCGCCCACGCGGATCCGTTGCTGCGATGCGGCCGAGTTTCCGTTGCCCGTAGGCCCCTGCCTGCTCTTCCTCTTCAACCCTTTTGGCAAAGCGGTCATGCACCGCCTGCTCCAGCGGATCGCCCGGGACTTCACGGGCCGCCCTGGTCAGCTCGATCTCCTCTACGCCAACAACGAGCAGGAAGCCGAGATCGAACGTCACCGCGGTTTCCGGCGGCTATTCCTCGGCCAGATTGCCCGCTCCCGCGCCGACGCGATCGCCGACCACGCGATCCTCGCCAATCAACCCGACGGTGAATATGCCTCTTCGAATTACGAGGACTGTTCCATCTGGCGCTGGACCGGCTGAGCGGAGGGAGCAGGGGCCTTCAGGCCCCTGAAACGGCGTGCAGAGAATGGAGGGCTTCAGCCCCGGAGGCTCGTTTTTCGCCACGCCTCAAGCCGCACGAAAAATGGGTGCCCCTCGATAAGGAGGAAGGCTTTGTCAATGCACAAAATTCCTGAGCGGTGCGTGAGCACCGCTTCAGTCTCCAGTTTGGTTGAGGACCAGAGCCTTTGAAATCCACGCTACATCAACTTTCGGCGGGCGCTTTTTCGCCCCACCAACCATCGATACGGCCATCAGCAACAGGCCATGATGCTTCTATGCGGACACCCAGCCTAGTGCTGGGTGCGAGAGCGCCCAACCAATCCATCGGCCTTTTTGGTTCTGGCCAGGGGCACCCGCGGGCTGCTCTCGATAAAGGCGATCTCCGGATAGCCAAGGTTCTGCTTGAGCATCCAGTAGAGTCGCACTGCTAATTTCCTGGCCGCCGCCACCTTGGCCACAGCTTTCGGCTTATGGTGACAACGTGCCTGATACTCTTTGCGAAATCCGTCATCCAACCGGGCTACACTCTGCGCCGCTTCCACCAGCAACTGGCGCAGAAACCGGTTGCCCTGCTTGAAGATCGCACCCAGCCGCTGCTTGCCCCCCGAGCTGTGTTCGCGCGGAATCAGGCCCACATAGCTGGCCACCTGGCCGCTGTGCTCAAACCGGCTCACATCGCCAATGGTCAGCACGAATGCCAGCGAGGTAATCGGTCCAACCCCGGGTTGGCTCATCAGCAACTGCGCCTGTGGATGCTGTTCGGCCGCGCGACTTACTGCCTGGTCTAACTCGCCGACCTGCCGGTCTAACTCCGCCAGCAATTGCAACAAATCCTCGCGCCGCCGAGCACTCCAACCGGCCAGAGGTAGTTCTTCCAGATAAGCCCTCCCCCGAACGCTCCAAAGGGAACTCTTCTTCTGAAGGCCACGGTTCAGCGCCAGATGCTGTAATCCGTTCTTCACCCGCGTACGAATCTCCACCAGCTTGTGCCGGTGAATCAGTAACTGGCGCAGATCCCGCTGTTCAGCTGTCGGAACCCACAACCGCGGAAAGCGGTTCTCCAGCAGCATACGCAGAATGTGCCCCGCATCGCGCCGGTCCGTCTTCTGCTTGCGTACATAGCTGGCACGTATCTGGGCCGCATCGCCAATCCAGACCTGATGCCCCAGCCGCTGCAACAGATCAATAAACCACTGGCTGTTGCCGCACGCCTCAATCCCAACAAGCGCCGGCTCTTCGACAGAGCGATAGAACCGTTCTGCCTCTCCGTCTCCGTGCAAAAACTTGTGTTCGCTTATCTCCCCGGTCTCTGCGTCGAAAATCGATATCTGCTGCCACCCGGGATGGAAATCACATCCTACAATCTTCATAGAAGGCTTCTCCTTGGCTCGCGGTCTCTGGTCCTCAATCCAAAAACCACTGCACCATCGTAGGAGCCTTCCTCCTTATCCCATCAATCCAAGCTTTGCTTGGGTGGGAAAGCACGATCCCGAGGAGCGCCGTCGTGAACAATTTCTTCAGCAGCCATTGACGACTGCGCTTTGCAGGATGAAAGTAGTTTGTTGCCTTTGTAGAACTATGTCGGGCATCGGAGCACGACCGTGAAAGTGCCGCATTTGATCCTGGGAATTGGTGAGTTGTTGTGGGATATGTTGCCGAGGGGGCCTCAGTTGGGCGGTGCTCCCGCGAACTTTACAGTGATGGCTGGGCGACTCGGCGATCACGCCGCAGTTTTGAGCCGGATTGGGCGCGACGACCTGGGCCGGAAGGCGATCGACATTCTGGACCCGCTGCCTGTCGATACGAGCCACCTGCAAGTTGATCCGACGCACCAAACAGGCCGCGTGACCGTGACGCTGACAGACGGACAGCCCGCATACGTGATTCACCAGCCGGCAGCATGGGATTTTCTTGAGCTGTCGGATGAATGGCTTCAGTTGGCCGAGCGAGCAGACGCGATCTGCTTCGGATCGCTCGCACAACGCAGCCTGGAATCGCGCCAGACCATTCAGACATTGGCTGCGCAGACATCTTCGGCATGCGTGCGCATCTACGATGTGAATCTGCGCGCACCGTTTCATTCCGGCGAAATTGTGCAGGAGTCGCTGGAACTGGCCACTGTGGTCAAGATGAATGATGCGGAAGTGCCGCTGGTGCTGGCCCTGCTCGGGCTCCAATCAGTTGAAGGACAAACTACGGCGGGGTTGCGTTTCGGTGCGGAGCAACTGCTCGCGGAGTTTCCTACCCTGCGCATGATCTCCGTCACCTGCGGCGCCCACGGGAGTCTTCTGGTCACCCGCGACGAATGGCAATATCATCCGGGAATTCCTGTGAAGGTCGCCGACGCCATCGGCGCTGGAGATGCGTTTACGGCGGCCATGACTCACTATCTGCTTCGAGGCGCCGACCTGCTCACGCTGAATGAAGCGGGAAATCGCTGGGGGGCATGGGTGGCTTCGCAATCCGGCGCCATGCCGGCACTTTCTGAAGCGGTGCGCGTCGGCCTAAGCGCAGAAATAGAAAACATTGCCTCGTGAGAAACGTGTTCGAGTTTGCATAGGATTCGAGCGGGCTGTCGCACAATGGAGGCTGTATTGTTGACACAATTCGGGACCCTGGTGCCATCTGTCAGGAGTGTCCCCGGTTCAATCTGCCAGGCATGTGGCCGGTTTATACGGGGCGAGGCTACCCCCACCCCCCTTACCCCCTACCCCCCATATCTCCCCCACCCCCATGCCACCAAAAATACTGCAACTTTCAGTACTCGCGTCACCGTAATTCTTCGCAAATCCCGACAAACACCTGTGTCAGTTTTCACAATTGTTCCACGTGGAACAATTTCGCGGCGTGGAACAATCCAAGCTGCGTCGCCATGCGAAGCAATCGCCCAGTCGGCAACTCCAAAATTGTTCCACGTGGAACAATTTGACGGCGTCTCCCGTCCGCGGTCTGCGACACTGTGGGGGAGTGAAGGGTGACCGGATGGCGCGTCCTCGAAGGTCCACAGGCAAGCTGACAGCCCCGCCGGAATCCGGATCGGGTCAGCCGATTGCGAAGCATCGCCGGATCTTCGATCACTTGTTCGCCGGCATCCAGTCCGGAGAGCTAAGAGCGGGAGACCGTCTGCCCAGCGAGGCGGAATTGGGCAGGCTTTTTGGCGTATCCCGTATCACCGTTGCCAAGGCGGTACTTGACTTGCAGAGAGTGGGTCTGGTCTCGCGCAGGCCAGGGGCAGGGACACACGTGCTGGGCCAGCATCAGACCGCGGGCCGCGCATTTGGCCTGCTAATCCCGGAGCTAGGCCTCACGGAGATTTTTGAACCCATCTGCCATGGCATGATGCGCACTTCATTCGCACGCCCCGAAGCGTTGTTGTGGAGCAACGCCTCGACAACCGCACGCGATAGCGCGAAAGAGGCCGAACAACTTGTACAGTCCTATATCCAGCAAAAAGTGGCCGGCGTTTTTTTTGCGCCGTTGGAATTGACGCCGGAGAAAGATGCCGTGAACCGCCGCATCGCGCGCAGTCTCGAACGCGCGCAAATTCCGTTCGTGTTGTTGGACCGGTGCTACATGCCATATCCCGAGCGATCGGCTCACGACCTGGTGGGAATCGACAATCGCCGCGCAGGATTCATCGCTGCTGCGCACCTGCTCGGCCTCGGCGTACGCAATCTCGCGTTTATTGGGGAGGAGCACGCCGCTAACACGGTGGATGCACGGATCACCGGATTCGATGAGGCCCGGCGTCAATTCGGTGTGGCGTCCGACGGCAATCCCGTTTGGCGCGGGAGTCCGCAGGACGAGCCATTCGTGAAAAGGATTCTGGACGAACAGCGCCCGGAAGGCGTTGTTTGTGCCAACGACCTGACCGCAGCCCGTCTCATGCAGACGTTGCTGGGACTCGGGGTACGCATTCCGGAAGACGTGCGCATTGTGGGGATAGACGATGTGAAATACGCTGGCCTTTTGCCTGTGCCGCTCACCACGATTCATCAGGATTGTGCCGGGATCGGCACGCTGGCAATGGCCACGATGCTGGAACGTCTTGAGCACCCAGAGCTTCCGGTGCGGGATGTTCTTGCACCGATCCGGCTGGTGGTGAGGCGATCGTGTGGAGCTTACCTGGCATAGACGAGAGTCGATGCCTTACCGAAACGCACTTCTTCCCTGACACTCTGGGCGGCTGCTTTACAGTAAAGATACCGTGATCATCAACTTCGCCCGACGCGCGCATGACCACAACTGGGAGCTTGATCCGATCACGCGCTCGTTGCTGGATACGGACTTCTATAAGCTGCTGATGTTGCAATTTATCTGGAAGCACTTCCCCAACACGCGGGCCACCTTCACGCTCGTGAATCGCACTTCCGCAGTTTCCCTGGGGCACATCGTCAACATCGACGAGCTACGCGAGCAATTAGAGGCCACAAGAAGGCTCCGCTTCCATAAGTCCGAATTGATCTGGCTTGCGGGCAACACTTTCTATGGAAAGCGCGGCATCTTTGAGCCCGCATTCCTCGAGTGGCTGGATAGGGATTTCTGTCTTTCGGATTTCGACCTAAGCATCAAGGAAGGACAAATCTCGCTCCAATTCGAAGGCTTGTGGACCGAGACGACGATGTGGGAGATTTACGCGCTCTCGGCGATCGACGAGCTGAAAACCCGCGACAGCCTCAAGCGTCTCTCTGAACTTGAGCTCGACATTCTTTATGCGCGCGCGAAGACCCGGCTTTGGGAGAAGATGGAGCGCCTGCGGGATGTCCCGGGGCTGAATCTCAGCGATTTTGGAACGCGTCGCCGCCACAGCTTCCTTTGGCAAGAGTATGTAGTGACCGCCATGGCAGATGTACTGGGCTCGAATTTTTCCGGCAGCTCCAACACGTTCCTCGCCTACAAACACGATCTTGAAGCCATCGGCACCAACGCCCACGAATTGCCCATGGCACTCGCAGCGCTGGCGAATTCCGACGACGAAGTGAAATCGGCTCAGTATAGGGTCCTGGAGCTTTGGCAGCAGACATATCAGGGAGAACTCCTGATTCTGTTGCCCGACACCTTTGGCACGACGCAGTTTCTGCGAGGCGCGCCTGACTGGGTGGCAGAGTGGACTGGCCAGCGCATCGACAGCAAGGATCCGTTCGCTGCCGGAGACGAGTACATCGCATGGCTTGAAGAGCGCGGCCGCGATCCTCGCAAGAAGCGCCTCATCGCATCTGATTCGCTCGATGTGGATGCAATCCTCGCGTTGCATGCCTATTTCGGAGGCACCCTCCGCAATGGCGCTTCTCCCGCCGAATTCGGACATGCCCGAGACTTTCTTGACGAGCGCAAATGGATTCCGAATCGCCGCATTCGGTTCAGCGCCGGTTGGGGAACATTGCTGACCAACGACTTTCGCAATTGCAATCCCCATGGAGACGATCGATTCGATCCCGTGAGCCTGGTCTGCAAACTAAGCGAAGTGGATGGGCGTCCGGCGGTAAAGTTATCGGACAACTACTCCAAAGCGATGGGACCGCCGTCGGAGGTCAAGCGCTATCGCCGCATTTTTGGCACTGCAGGTGTTGCGAATGTTCCGGTTCTGACTTGAGTTCATTTTTTCGTTGGCAATTCGAGTCGATCTTTCAGGGAGGTCGTTTCGTGCAGTGCGCCGCTAACGATTAAGCCATCCGACTGCGACGGCGACGAGAGCGAGTTTCACTAGCCATCCTGTAGCGTAAGAAACGACAAAAACGCGGTGAAGCTTAATGAAGGCCGCATTAGTCAAGATCAAGGGTAAGGGGCCGATCAGCCACACTGCGACCGCCAGCAGGAGTGCGCTTGTTACTGAAGGCACTCCCAGCCGGGCAAGCAGCCAGGCAAAGACGCCGCAGGTAAGAAAGGGCAGCGCGCTGGATGCCACGATTGCCCTGGTCTCCGACTTTTCACGCCAGATTTCCGGATAAGCAAAACGTCGATGGATCCAATCTCCGGCAAAGAACCAGTCCGTCATCGAAGTTACGAAACCGGTGCCAAACACAATCAATGCAAACCGCGTCCATTGCATAATCGCCTCTTGTACCGAGGCAAACATTGTATGGGGCATATCGCAATGTTCGCGAGGGGAAATTGGCGTTTCTTTCGGCGGAAGCTAAACGCTGGGAGCGACCGGCCGTTGGTCGCTTAGTTAGCCGGTGCCGTGGGCGGCGGAGCGGCTGGCGCCGAAGGGGGAGCGGGCCAGTGCTTGGCGCGGAGGAAGATGACGATCTGTGCCGTCTCCGCGTCGCTCAGCGAATCCGAGAAGGGTGGCATCTTTTGTCCACCGTTCTGAATCTGCTCGGTGATCTTGGCCGGAGTCCAGACCTTGTTCTTTCGAATGTTTACCAGCGTGGGGGCCTTCCGGGTGCCTTCGCCGTGAGCGCCATGACAATGGGCACACCCTTTATCGCGAAACAGGACTGCACCTGCCATCTCATCGCCCTTTGTGTGGGCGGCAAATGCCGAAGAGGCAAACATTCCGGAGACCAAGAAGACACTTAGAGTAAGAAGGCGCGGAGTCACTGAAACCATTTTCGCACGATGAACGGCAAAATGAGTCAACCCTTCCATCGACCCACTTGGCGGGCGGGAGGACGATGTTGGTCCTTGATGAGCCAATCGGTAATTCTCGTCAACCCATGAGGGGCCAATCCAAAGGATCGGCCCCTCATGCGCAAATGCGTTCCGCCGGCAGCTGACTCGGGATCGAACTACTTGCCTTCCCGTGGCGCGAAGCCGAATGTAACGGAGACTGAAAGGCTGCGGGCCGACATAAAGGTTGGCAGGTCGCTGCCGCTGATGGGTGTGGGGCCCGTGGTGTTGAAGGGGTCGGTCAGGCTGGTGCCGGGAATCGTCTGAGTGAGCGCTGTGCCGGACAGCGTGAGCGCGGTGAGGTTGTGTTGGTTGAGCATGTTGTTGCCTGCTAGCCGAATCTTGGTCTGATCAAAGAGCGAGTGGTTGCGGACGGTGTAGTTGATGTAGGAGTTGAGGGCGCTGAAGGGCGGAATGATGGCCTGGTTGTGATAGGCGCCGTTGTCAACACGCTGCTCCCCGACACGTTTGTTGAAGATGCCGAGGTCGAAGCCATAGCCTTGATAGGTGAGCCCTTGCATCTCAGTATCGGCCGGGGTCTGCTGAACCCAAAGGCCAGAGGGAGCATTAACGTAGAGAGGAGCGGTGGGCGTGCCGGCATTCAGCTCCCCGGCATAGTAGGCGTTGGCGGCAGTTGCATTGAGGTAGAGGTTCAGACCCTTTTGGAGGACCGCGGTGGTCTCGAATTCGACTCCCTGGGTGACGGAGCTAGGTTGCAAGAAGTTGACCGTCTCCGTGGTGGTGGGGTCGATGAGGCTGGAGTAGCTGTTCTGGAAGCGGACGCGGTAGCCATCGGCATCGATGGAGATTCTGTTTGCTTTGAAGACGGTCCCGATTTGATAGGTGGTGGACTTCTGCTGCTTGGGCGGAGTCAAGAGACCCGGGTTTGGAACGAGCGCCGTTGGTGTATGCGAGAAGTCGTAGACGCTGCTGGGGGGCACGATGCTGCCCGTGGCCGCCTGGGCATAGATGGACCAATCGTTCTGGACGCGGTAGTTGAAATCGAGCGAAGGCAGGGTGGCATAAAACGTGCCCGTGTCAGTGGCGGTGGCGGAGCAGGCGGCGGTGGTGCTGGCGCAGGTCAGCGGACCCACGGTCTTGCCATCGTCGGCGTGATGGAGCACGTCGAACGTGTAGTAGGCGAACTTGCTTCCGGCTGTGATGTTGAACTTGGGGGTGACGTGGAACTCGTATTCCACATAAGGCTGATAGGAGTTGGTCCAGAACTGTTCGTTGAAGTTCGGCAGGGGCTGATCGGTCCAATTGTTCAATGGATCGGTGGGATACTGGTGGCGACTAGTGCGGGCCCACTCGTACCACATGCCAGTGCGTAGAACGCCGAACTTGGAGGTCTGGGAGAGAACGGCGGTTTCACCGTACTTGCGATAGCTGTTGTACTTGTCGACTGCGCAGGGCTCGGCATAGGTGGCGAGCCCGGTGGTCTTGCTGACTTTGCCGGCTGCAATGACGTTGCAGGGAGCGATGGCTACGCCGTTGTAGTAGGCCACGGCTTTGGAACCTGTGCCGGCGATGATTTCTCCCGGGACAAGTGCGGGGTTGGCGACGGCTGCGGCCTGGGTAGCCTCGGTGATGGGAGTGGCATTGGAGTAGAGTTCGCCGTTGTCGTAGTTGTAGGTGTAGCCCTTGAAGTCAAGGTACCAGCCCTTGCCGAAATCCGACTTGAGGCCGACATACTCGAAGTCGGTGGGAACCAGGTAGTGGTTGTACTGATAGTCAAGCCAGTTGGTGGGGTCGGCGTTATTGACCATCATGAAGTTGTAGCCGTAGCCGGTGTAGGGCTGGACTCCATTGGGCGCGGTGTTGTAGGTGACGCCGCCAATGGAGGTGGTGGCAGCGCAGAGGGAAGAAGGGGTTGAGGCAATCGTCTGGCAGCGGGTCGGGTTCAAGCCGTACGTGTTAGCGGTGAGCTGGATGACGCCGCTGAAGCCGGTGATCACGGTCTTGGGAGAGAGCTGGTATTGATAGAGCAGCGAGCCGGCGTTGCGGGTGTTGAAGTTGAAGGTCTGATAACCGTCCGAGGTTAGGTGGTGGACATCGACGAAGAGGTTCGACTTTTTGGGGCTGCCGAAGAGTCCGAAGAGGCCAGAGTTGTAGGAACCCTCGTAGAGCTTCGTGTTCCAGGTGCTGTAGGTGACGGTTCCGCGGACGTCCTGCTCACTGGTGAGAGGCATGGAGAGCAGATGGATGGAGCCGCCGAAGGGCGTCGGTCCAGTGGTAGAGGCCGTGCCGGGGCTGCGGTCGAAGTCGACGCCACCGATCCATTGAGCGGGGAAAAAGGCCCAGGAGTGATGTGTGGGCGAATTCGTGTCGTAGAAGGGGATGCCGTCGAAGTCGATGTCGAAGTCGCCGTCCGGGAATCCGCGGAAGTAGGTCTTGGACTGCCCGAGACCGATGCCGTCGGAGCTGATGGTGAATGCGCCGGGGACGATCTGGACGATCTCGCCGTAGTCGGCGACAGGCGAGGTGAAGTTCTGGATGTAGGTGTTGGAGATCAGCGACTGGGCGGAGCGCTCCTCAAGGAATCCACCGGAAGGAGCTGTTTGCGCGGCTATGGAGTCAACGCCCGCATTGACTTCCACCTGCTGCACGAGTGCGCTAATCGTCAACGTGATCGCAATATGCTGCGTTTGCCCATCGGCCACTACGACCCCCGGCTTTGCATTCGTGGCAAATCCACTTGCAGATGCGGTAACGGTGTAGGTGCCGGCGGGGAGACCATCCACGGAGAAAACGCCGCTCGCATCTGGGTGCACAGTGCGGACGGCGCCAGTTGCTGCATTTGTGATAGTCACGGTTGCATCGTGGACACCCAGGTTCTGGACGTCAACGACGGAGCCTTCGATTTTGGCTGTGCTCTGGGCGGTGAGTATCGTGGAAAACAGCGCGATCAGGCAGGGTGCAAGCAGGGACAGACGCATGCGTCTGCTCGGGGAAGAGAAAGTCACGACAAACCTCCAGAATTGGAACAGATTAGAGCTGATGTGTCGCAGCCTCGCTGAATCGTAGGAGGAATTCCGGGGAGAATTCTGGCTGCTTGGGCTTCACGTTAGCAATCGGATATGACAGGAGAGTTACTGCAATGTTGCGGTGAAGTTACAACGATGACGTTTTCTTCAGAATCTTGTTGGACCCAGACTGCGGATCTCATCGTGATTGCAGTGGGTTAAGGTAGGGATATGGCGAAGGAGGCGAGTCTGTTTGCGTCACGTCTCAGACTGGAATTGGGGGTGCGGAACAGGTTCCATGCGCGCGGCCGACCGCATGTGGAGAGCTACGGTAATCCGCCGGTCATCGTATATGCACCAGAAGAAGACAAGCGGCATGGCAATTTCTTTGACGCAGCGTTCGCTGCCATTTCAGCGCGGCCGGAATGGTCGAGGCGCTTCGACAAAATTCACGCGCAGGCGCGCTCGCTCCCGAAGTCGGAGAGGAAGTGGCGCGAGCTCGACTCATCCATGAGCTCGGATGCACTGTTGATGAATGTGTTCTGCACACCTGCGGTGAATGAGTCGCCCGAGGTGCGGCGGATGTTGGGCGTTGATGTGCATGAAATAGGGGAAAAGGAAATACCGGATCAGGAGAGGCCGGAGTTCGGTTGGAGGGCGCGCGTGCCGCTTGCAAACGACCGATTCGACCGGACGGAAGTGGACATGCGCTGGGGCGGAGTGCTGGTCGAGGCGAAGCTGACCGAGTCTGATTTTCAGAACTGCCACTCGATGTTGATCGAGCCCTACCGGGATCTTGATGTGGTGTTCGAGCGCGAGCTCTTGCCCAGAGCGCAGATTCCGACTGGGAGAGCGAAAGCGTCAGCGGAGTTTCCTGAAGACTACTCTCAGGAGGAGATCATCGTTCCCGGTGACGAATGGCAACCACAGACCTCGGAAATTCAGAGAGAGTTCATTTCTGGATATGCGAGCTATCAGCTCATTCGCAATGTTCTCGCGGCATACGCGCAGAATGCGAGCTTTTGCGTCATTCACGATGCACGGCGGCCCGATCTGCGCGAGGCGTGGTTCGAGGTGATGAGCGCTGTAAAGTCAGCTGCGATGCGGGTGCGATTAAAGGTGCTTACATGGCAGGAGCTGGCTGCCGTTCTTCCCGATGAGCTGCGGGAGTTCCTGGGCGCAAAGTATGGAATTGTCTCCCCTGGCGAGGCGGCGCCGCCGGTTGAAGCAATGAGCGGCTTGTACACGTTCTGATTCGATAATTCGCGCGCAATATTGACAGACCGTCAGTGAACGACGTCGTCGGGAAGCGGAGCTGGCGCGGGCAAGTCGAAAACTTCGATCGCGCCCGCGTTGAGGACGGCCAGGCGTCTTCCCGAAGGCGAAAGAGCAACGTTTCCGCCGGCATCGAAGGTCGGACTGGTTGGAGTTTCCATTACGACCTTGCCTGTCGCCAGATCGAAGACTCGCACCACCTGGCCTTTCACCGCTTTCACCCAGGGAATTTGCGAGTCGGCGCCGGGTGGATGCTTAAAGACCACCGTCTCCCGGGCGAAGCGCGAGCCGTCCTTCGAAACGATAAAGAGAGGTGGGACGATTGCGATTGGGGTCTCGATCTGCCAGATTAATCGGCCGCCGGCCGAGACTCCCATTAGCTTTGGGATGTGCCCTTCAGTGCACCCGGCTACGAGCATCTCCCGGTCTGAAGCGAAGAAAGAAGTGGGGAGACAGGTCGACTCTACATGGCCTAAAATCTGACTGCCTCCGTTGAAGCTATTCAGCGTGAGAGACCACTGATCGAGTTTCTCGTGGACAGTGTCGAGAAAGCCCTCGGCGTTGATCGACATTGGAGCCGCGGAGTTGGCATGTCTTGTCGAGAGCACCTGTCCGGATTCGAGTCGGATGAGGCGCTCCGCGATATTCGTGGGATCGGGGTTTGGCCCGAGTTGAGTTCTGAGGGGCAGAACCTTCCTCGTTCCCATAGCGTTGGTGCTGTCGAAGTGCGCTGCCGGATCGACTGAGCTTGCGAGCAAAAATTTCCCCGAAGGGTCGAGGCGCATGGCAAGGAATCCCCCGGGAAGAGGGGCAAGCGGTTTTGTCTGGAGAGTCGCGTCGCCCGTCTCGAGGCCTTCGCGATCGCGCAGAAGGAACTGCCCGTCCCGTGGGAACCAGAGGTAGGGACCGCGATCCTGCAAAGTCCACACAGTCTCGGATTCGACTTTGCCGTCCGGCAGCGTCAAGACGACGGCGCGCATTTGGCGTTCCGCGCTGACTTTGTCTGTGGCGTCTTCCCGCGCAAGCAAGCCCGGTGCGCGAAAGCTGAACAGCAAGTGATTCTCATCGAGGAAACCAAGGGCAACAAGACTCTGGTTGCGTCCCAGATAGGTGGGCCCCGGTGGACCGTAGCCGAGCGGCGCGGCGGAAATCGAGAACACGGGAGACAGGGTTGGGATGGGCGGGAGCTTGTCGGGAGTCTTATGTTTCTTTACGCGCGGAGTAAAGTCGCCCGGAAGCATAGGGGGCTGGTTCTGTTCGTTCTGCGCGCGGCTAACCAAGCCCGGCCCTGCAGTCAGGGTTACGAGCACGACCGGAAGAAGAACCCGCCTCAGAAAAGTGAACCGCGATGTAGTCATCGACACCATTCTCGCCGATTCGGCGCGGTCTGCGTGTGTCGATTGGGTACCTGGTGCCTCCATGTGCGCTCAGCGGATTCAGGGTGCAGCGATGTGCTTGGCAGCCAACGGTTCATAACGTGGGATGAATGGCCAGAAAACGGGGCTGATTCGCGTGACCCGCATCACTCCGGTTTAGCCAAAGGACACCTGAAACTGGTACGTTGAAGCAGAAGGTTCGTTTTCAGAAAATGGCGTCAAATCCTTATTTTTCATTAGCGGTGCTTTTCGTGGCTGCCCTGGGGTTTGGACTTGCCCCATTGGGGATGGCTTGGCTTTGGGGAAGGGTGTTTTCGCCGGCGAAACCGAACGCGATCAAAAACGCAATTTACGAGTGTGGACTGGAGTCCAAAGGCGACGCCTGGGTGCAATTCCGGTCTGCCTACTATCTCTATGCCATCATTTTTTTGATTTTCGACGTGGAGGCGGTGTTTCTCCTTCCCTTTGCGGTGGCGTTTACCGGGCTGGGCGCGGGAGCGTGTCTTGCGATGCTGGTCTTTGTTCTGCTGCTGATTGAAGGATGGGCGTGGGCGTGGGCCAAGGGGATTTTGACGTGGGCGTGAAAAAGGCAGTTCAGAGTTCTTAGTTCAAAGTTCTTAGTTTGCTCTTCGGGGGTTTGAGTTTGCGGTGACGGATTTGTTTAGGGCATTGAGGTTTCTCGCTAACAACAACTACGAACTTTGAACTAAGAACTACGAACTGACTTTCGAAACGGAGCGAAGCGACATATGGCTGTCGAAGAGGGACTGAAGATCGAACTGGGCAAACAGGGCGTATTCGTCACGTCTCTCCAGGAACTCTATAACTGGGGACGGCGCAGTTCCGTGTGGCCGATGCAATTTGGGTTGGCGTGCTGTGCAATCGAGATGATTGCGACCACCATGGCCCGCTACGACATGGCGCGCTTCGGAGCGGAGATCTTTCGTCCGTCGCCGCGTCAGGCCGACATGATGATCATCTCCGGCACGGTGACGAAGAAGATGGCTCCGCAGGTGGTGCGGCTCTATAACCAGATGGCCGAGCCGAAGTATGTCATTGCGATGGGCGCGTGCGCGATCTCCGGAGGGCCTTTCAAGCAAGGCTACAACGTGCTGAAGGGCATCGATCGGTATATTCCAGTCGATGTGCATATACCGGGGTGTCCGCCGCGTCCTGAAGCGTTGCTGCAGGCGCTGATGACTCTGCAAAAAAAGATCGATGGGCAGCCGCTGACCGGCGAAGGGCGGCCGCGCTTTCTGGACGCCGAGGCACAAGGCGAGTTTCCGGTTCCGGCGCAGGGCGAGCACGATCTGGAGCCGACCTCGAATGTGGGTGTTTGGCCGGTGCCGTTGGTTGTGAAGTGAAGCAGGGACTGAGGGATTAGGGACTAGGGACTAGAAGCCAGGGGCTTTGGATTTGAAGACGGTTGAAGAAATCAAGGCGGCGATTGAGGCGGCTGTTCCGGGAGCAGGGGTGGAGATTTTGCAGAACCCCGGACCAAGCGGACAGCACTCTCTGGTGCTACGCCCGGAACGAGCCGTGCAGGTGGCGACCTTTCTGCGCGATGACCCAGAGCTTGCCTTGGACTACCTCTCGAATGTGACCGGAGTGGACTGGCCCGATAAAGAGATCGTGGAAAAAGTTAAAGTGACGTGTCAAGTTGTGAAGACCGTCGATGGGGTAGAGCAAACCGTCGATGAGACGGTGGAGGAAACGCGCAAGCGCGTCGAACTCGGCCACCTCGAAGCTGTGTATCACTTGTACTCGATGGAGAAGAAGCACGGGCCTGTGGTCTTCCGCATGCGGACGGCGAACCGGACAGACAAGGTGGAGTTGCCGTCCCTCACGCCGATCTGGCGCGCCGCGGAGTTCCAGGAGCGCGAGATTTTCGATCTTTATGGAATCGTCTTTAACGGACACCCGGATCTGCGGCGGATTCTGATGTGGGACGGATTCAAAGACCATCCCATGCGGCGGGATTATGTCGAGCCCGATGACTTCGAATACGAGCCGACGGCGCACGATGAGGTGCTGGCGCGAGCGCAGGCGCACAAGATCGCGACCGGTGCGCCTGTTGCGCCGGAAGGGGCGGGGCAATGAGCGCGCCGGCAACTGACATTTCGATCAAGCTCGCGCGGCAGGAGGGGTGGAATCGTCCGCCGGTGATTGAGCCCGACGGCGAGGGCGAGTTGCTCGAGCTGGCGATGGGGCCGCATCATCCCTCGACTCACGGGGTTTTTCGGATGGATGTGGCTCTCGACGGGGAACGCGTCATCCGGTTGAAGCCCGTCTTCGGCTACTTGCATCGCAATCACGAAAAGATCGCGGAGGGTACGTCCTATCTTGCGTCGATGCCGTATACGGATCGGCTGGATTATTTCTGCTCGCTGACCAATAACTGGGCTTACGCGCTCGCGGTAGAGAAGCTGGTGGGGCAGGCGGTTCCAGAGCGGGCAGAGTACATGCGCGTGATTCTGGCCGAGCTCACGCGGATACAGAATCATGCTTCGTCGATTGGATTCCTGCTGCAGGAGATGGGCGCCAGCGGCACTCCGCTGATGTATGCCTTTCGCGAGCGCGAAAAGATTCTGGATTTGTTCGAGGGCCTGACCGGCTCGCGCATGATGTGCAACTACATGCGCTTTGGCGGCTGTCGCGTGGATGCCTCCGCGGCGTGGCTCGACGCGACACGCAAAGTCGTCGCCGGAATTCCGGAATTTGTCGACGAGTTCGAGCAATTCCTTCGTACCAACGAGATTCTGATGGCCCGGACCCAGGGCATGGGAATTCTTCGCCCTGAACTGGCGGTGAATGCCGGCGTGACGGGGCCGATGCTGCGCGCCTCGGGCGTGAATTACGACATTCGCAAAGTGGATCATTACGGAATCTACGATCGCTTCAAGTTTCGCGTTCCGCTTGGCGACCACTGGGATATTTATGACCGCTACATGGTGCGCATGCTCGAAATCCGTGAGTCAATCGGAATTCTGGAGCAAGCACTGAAAGAAATTCCCGGCGGACCAGTGATGGATTCTAAAGCAAAGATTCGGGGATTCCGGCCCAAGCCAGGCGAGGCGTATGGACGGATTGAGGCGCCGAAGGGTGAGCTCGGGTTCTACCTCATCAGCGACGGAAGCCCGAATCCGTACAGATACCGCGTGCGGCCGCCTAGCTTGATCAATCTGACGGTTCTTGAAGACATGTGTCTGGGGCATAACGTGGCCGATGTGGTGTTGATTTTTGGCAGCGTGGATATTGTGTTGGGAGAAGTGGATCGGTGAGACAGATGACAGGTTACAGATGACAGATGGCGAGACGCTAACAAGCCTGGTATCGACTGTCATCTGTCAATCTGCAATCTGTATTGACTGTCATCTGTAACCTGCAATCTATCATCTGTTCCGGAGGAAGCGTTGTTAGGTGAAGGCATACTGAAAGGGCTGACGGAGACGGCGAGGAATTTCGCCGGCAGCTTTGTCTCGGCCGAGCGGCTGACCACTGTCCAATATCCGGAGCAGCGGATACCGACGGCTGAGGCTGCGCGCGTCTTCCCGTTCCTGGTGTATGACGGCACCGATTGGGAAGCAGGGATGCGCTGCGTGGCTTGCCAGATCTGCGAAAAAGAATGCCCGCCCAAATGCATCTACATCGAAAAGAGCAAAGATAAGAAGCCGGACTTCGTCGGCAAGATGCAGATCTATCCGGCGAAGTTCGACATCGATGTATCGGTGTGCATGAGCTGCCAGATTTGCGTTGAGGTGTGTCCATTCGAAGCGATCAAGATGGACACAGAATTCGAATTGAGCACGACGGACCGTTTCGGCGGACTGCTGTATGACCGCAAACAACTGTCCAGGTCGAATGAGTACTATCACGAGATTCATCCGACGGAAGCTGCCGAAGTAGACGCGAGACTAGCCGAGGAGAAGGCGAAGGCCGAGGCAAAGGCGAAAGCTGCGGCTCAAGCTACCGCTGCAAAGGCTGCCGCCGATCCGTCCGTGCCCGCAAAGGCAGCTGCTGTTCCGGCAGCAAGCACGGTAGCGCCTGCTGCCAAGCCCGCGGAAGCTGCACCTGCTCCCAAGCCGAGCGGAGGCGGAGAGTAAGCGATGCTCGAGAAAGCCGATCAGATTTTCCTTCTTCTCCGAGATTGGCTAGTGGGATATCTGCCTCCGGGATGGCGTGCGGCTGCGGGCGCGGTGCTGGGCGTGATCGGAATCGTCGCTGTTTTTCCCGGACTCTTTGCAATCGCGGTGCTGATGGAGCGCAAGGGTTTGGGCCGCATGCAGAATCGCCTCGGCCCAAATCGTGTCGGACCGTTCGGCATTCTCCAACCCATCGCCGACGCCATCAAATCGCTAACTAAGGAAGACATTGTTCCGACGAACGCCGATGCAGTGGTGCACTTTCTGGCGCCAGTGTTTTTGGTTGTGGTGGCGTTCATGGGATTCGCTGTTCTTCCTGTTGGCCGCAACATGGTGCTGGTGAATATGGATGCCGGCCTGCTGTTTTATTTTGCAATGGGAGCATCGACGGAAGTGTCGATTTTCATGGCCGGATGGTCGAGCCGTAACAAGTATTCGCTGCTGGGAGCAATGCGCGCGGTTGCGCAAATGATCAGCTACGAAGTGCCCTTGCTGCTATCGAGCGTCGTGATCGTCATGATGACCGGTTCGCTTTCGCTAGTAAAGATTGTCGAGGCGCAGAATCAATACACATGGGGCTTGCCGCACTGGTACATCTTCACGCCGTGGGGATGCGCCGCATTCATCATGTACGCGGTTGCGGCAACCGCGGAGACGAACCGCTCGCCCTTCGATTTGCCGGAAGGCGAGTCGGAACTCGTCGCCGGATACTTCACCGAGTATTCAGGATTCAAGTTCGCCCTCTTCTTCCTCGGGGAGTATTTGGGCATGTTGTCGATCTCGGGGTTGGGAACCACGCTTTTCCTGGGCGGCTGGTCGGCGCCTCTTGCTGTGCTGAACTGGGTTCCCTCGTGGATCTGGTTTTTCTCGAAGATCATGCTATCGATTTCTGTTTTGATCTGGGTGCGTGGAACCCTGCCTCGACTGCGACAAGACCAGTTAATGAATTTCGCGTGGAAGTTCGTGCTGCCGATGACGCTGCTCAACCTGATGGTGGCGGCGCTCTGGCGGTTTATGGGCGACGGCTGGGCACGCTGGGTGATCTGCTCTGCAATTCTGTTGCTTGTTTATGTCGGAGCTGGGCGGATTGGGATGCGCAGAGAGCATTTTGGGCCAAGGACCTATCGTTATGCGGAGTGATCCTCTTTTCATTTCGCTCGGGAGCGAGACGGGACAGCAGCTGTTTGCTGATGGTGTGATGTGCCCGCCTCTCCATCGAGAAAGGCTCGGACTCGGATGAGCTTTGTATTTTGGCTGCTGTCCGCGATTACTGTTGCTGGCGGATTGGCCGCGGTGCTGCTGAAAAACCTGGTGCATTGCGCCCTTGCGCTGACCGTGGTGTTCACAGGACTGGCACTGCTCTTTCTTCAGCTCGACGCGCAGTTTGCCGGCTTTGCGCAGATTCTGGTCTATGTTGGGGCGGTCGCGATTCTGGTGGTATTCGCAATTTTGTTGACGCGCAGCTCGGAGACTCCCAAGGACGGCGGCGTTTTTAGCCGGACGTGGATGGCGGGGCTCGTGATCGCCGCGGCCGTGTTTGCGGTGCTGGGCTGGGCGGTGCTCCAAAGTGAAGCTGGCTTGCCTCACGAGACGGCTGTTCCGAACGTGACTGTGCAAGAGATTGGGAACGCGCTCATGGGGCGTTATGTTTTACCGCTTGAGATTGTGGCATTGCTGCTGACCGCGGCCATGATCGGCGCAGTGATCGTGGCCATGCACGAAAAGGGGGATGCGAAGTGACGGTATTTGCCACGCCTCTCGCGGGATATCTTCTGGTGGCCGCACTGTTGTTCGCCATCGGCTTGGCGGGAGCTCTGACGCGCCGCAACGCAATCCTGGTGCTGATCGGTATCGAGCTGATGCTGAACGCGGCGAATTTGAATCTGATCGCGTTCTGGCGCTACATGCCCCATCCCGAGGCGCTGACCGGCATGATGTTTGCGATTTTTTCGATTGCTGTGGCGGCGGCGGAAGCGGCAGTGGGACTTGGGTTGGTGATTTCAATTCATCGCCACGCAAAGACCGCGGACCTGGATGAGATGAACAGGATGAAAGGGTGAGCCAGTGATTCAAGAGGGGACTGTGTTCACTCCGCAAATCGCCGAATCGGCGGCATCGGGAATTCTTTGGCTGATACCGGCTTTGCCGATCGTTGCGTCCGGCATTATCGCTCTGCTCAAACAGCCTATGCGCAAGCTGTCAGCAACGCTGGCCATTGGTTCGCTGAGCTGTTCGCTGCTGCTTTCTCTGTTTGCCTTCGGACATGTGCTGGTTGGCTGGGCGAGCGGAGCGGCGGTGCGCGAAACCATCAACTTCACATGGATTCGAGTGGGCACGGCCCATGTGGATCTCGGTTGGATTCTTGATCCCCTGGCAGCAGTGATGCTGGTGATGGTCTGCTTTGTCGGCCTGCTCATCTTTATCTACTCGACCGGCTACATGGCCCACGATGAGAACTTCACGCGCTTCTTCTGCTTCCTGTCGCTCTTTGCGGGCGCGATGCTGGGCGTAGTGATTGCCAATAGTCTGCTACTCCTATTTATGTCCTGGGAGTTAGTGGGACTTACATCCTACTTATTGATCGGTTTCTGGTATCAGAAGCCCTCGCCTGCAGCAGCGGCAAAGAAAGCATTCCTGACGACGCGAATCGGCGATGTTTTTTTTCTGCTGGGGATGGTGTGGCTGTTTGCACAGACAGGCACGCTTCTTTTCTACAACGCTGGCATGGGATCGATGGAGGCACTGAAGCTCGGTGGGCTGTTGGCAACGCCGGCAGGCTTGGGACTCTCGGCTGCAACTGTGATCGGATTATTGATCTTTGCCGGGGCAGCGGGGAAGAGCGGGCAGTTTCCGCTGCATGTGTGGCTGCCCGATGCGATGGAAGGTCCGACGCCGGTGTCCGCGCTAATTCATGCGGCAACCATGGTGGCCGCGGGCGTTTACCTGATTGCGCGGGTGTATCCGCTGATGCAGGCGGGTGTGCAGTTGTCGGCCTCCGGTGAAGCGGTTGGTTCAACCGTGGCGTTGACGGTCGTGACCTGGGTCGGCGCGGGGACTGCTGTGTTTGCGGCGTTGATCGCGGTAGCTCAGAACGACATCAAGCGCATTCTCGCCTATTCGACCGTATCGCAGCTTGGCTACATGATGGCGGGCCTTGGCATGGGCGGAGTGGCCGTGGGCATGTTTCATCTGATCACGCATGCCTTCTTCAAGTCGCTGCTGTTTATGGGTGCGGGCTCAGTGATTCACGGCTGCCATGAGGAACAGGACATTCGACGCATGGGTGCCTTGAAGATCGACATGCCTTGGACGTTTATTACCTATGCGGTGGGTATGTTGGCGCTTTGTGGGTTTCCGCTGTTCTTTTCCGGGTTCTGGAGCAAGGACGGAATCCTTGAAGCCGCGCAGCATTGGAGTGTGGCGAAGACACCTTTTTATCTGCTTGTCTTCGGTGCTCTGCTGACTGCATTTTATATGACGCGGCAGGTGAGCTACGTCTTCTTCGGAAACTATCGCGGCCATAAGGAAGCGCACGAGAGTCCGCCGGTAATGTTGTTGCCGCTAGTGATTTTGGCGTTCTTCGCGATGGGGCTCGGTCTGGTCGGTACTCCGGCGTGGCCGTGGTTCCGAGCGTTCCTCGAAGGCCATGCGGCGGGTTTCGGCTTCGCAGGATTCAACGAGCCTGGATTGCTGGCGGTCATGGCGACATCTTCAGTTGTGGTCTTATTGGGGCTTGTTGTGGCCTGGCGGATCTACGGAAACAAGCCAATCAAAGCCGAAGACCCGGACGCGCTTGAACACGCGATGCCCACCATTTGGACGCTCCTGGAGGGCAAGTTCTACATCGACGAGCTCTACGGTGCGACCGTGATCGCGTTTTACGCGTGGTGGGCGGGCGTTGCGGACTGGCTCGACCGCCGGGTGTGGGGTGGCATCGTAGCCGGCGTGGCTTGGCTCTTCCGCGAAGGCGCTCAGTTGGGCCGGCTGTTCGACGTCAATTGGGTCGACGGTGGCTTTGATAAGGGCTGCGAGGAGCTGGCCACCGGCGGCGGACTCATGTCACGCATCGAGAGCGGACGAGTACAGATTTACCTGCGGCTGCTCGCATTGGCCGTGGTGTTGCTGACTGCGATTCTGATTTGGAGCAGCCGAGGATGAACGGGATTCCTCTGTTGACGTTGTTGACCGTTCTGCCTTTGGTCGGGGCGGCGATTGCGCTGCGGTCGGGCAGACACGCGCGTGCCGTGGCGCTGGTGACGACGCTGGCCGCATTGGCGCTGGCTCTGTTGGTGTGGACGAAGCTGCCTTCCGACGGCTCGATTGGTCTGATCGAACGCACGGCATGGGCGCCTTCGCTGGGCATCGAGTATCATCTCGGCGTCGATGCGCTGGGAGCGCTGATGTTGGTGCTGTCGGCGATTGTGACCCTGATGAGCGTCGATGCAGCGCATCGTGTTCATAAGCAGCCGGGGTTGTATTTCGCGCTTGTGCTGATGCTGGAGTCGGGGCTATTTGGCTCGTTCACAGCTCTGAATTTCTTCCATTGGTTTTTGTTTTGGGAACTCAGTTTGATTCCGGCATTCTTCCTGATCAAATTGTGGGGCGGCGCTAAGCGCGGTCCGGCTGCGACGCAGTTCTTTGTCTACACAATGGCGGGAAGTGTGGCGCTGTTGCTCTCATTCTTGGCAATCTTTCTAGCCACCGGAAGCATGGATTTCGGCCAGCTTGGCGAAATGGCCAACTCCGGCGCACTCGATAAGGCGGTGACAGCTCACCTCGGTCCGGTCATGATGACGCTTGCGATTGGTGTGCTCGCCGGATTTGCGGTCAAGGTGCCGATGGCTCCATTTCACACGTGGCTGCCTGCAGCTTACGCTGAAGCGCCTTCACCGGTGACGATGCTGCTGACTGGCGCAATGTCGAAGATGGGCGTGTACGGCCTGCTTCGCATTGCGCTTCCAATCTTCGGGCATCAAATTGCGCAGATTCGGACGCCTCTGCTGGTGCTGTCCGTCGTGACGGTAGTGATGGGAGCGTGGGCAGCGGCAGCGCAAAAAGATCTGAAGCGTGTGTTCGCCTATTCGTCGGTGAATCATCTGGGTTATTGCTTGTTGGGGATTTTCGCCCTAGCTGTTCCGGCGTCCGGCTTAGCAGTGCAGACGAGTCAAGCTGCGGCACTGAATGGCGTGATCCTGCAGATGTTCAATCACGGCATCACGGCAGCGGCCCTGTTCTGGTTCATTGCGATGATGCAGGAGCGCAGTGGAGGGGAACGCTGGATCGATCACTTCGGCGGCTTGCGCAAACCCGCGCCAGTATTGGCTGGAATGATGGGCATTGTGCTGTTTTCGTCGCTGGGGCTTCCAGGGCTGAATGGATTTGTCGGCGAGTTTCTGATCTTCCGCGGAGTTTTTCCTTTGTCGTGGGTCGCAGCGACAGTTTCCATCCTCGGGCTGTTGGTGACGGCGGCTGTCATTCTGACGGTGATCCAAAAGGTATTCACTGGTCCTGTGCCAGAGAAGTGGGCGAGTTTTCCTGACATGCACGGCGGCGAACGGCTGGCAATGGCGCCTGTAATTGGACTGATGTTCCTGCTCGGGCTCCTACCGCAACTTGTGGTGGACAGCATCAACCCAACGGTGATGAACCTGCTGGCGCACTGGAGATTTTGAGAATCATGCTTGCCTGGACGATCTATCTCTCGTTTGCCGGTGCGTTGCTTGAGGCGCTGTTGCCGAAGGACAAGCCTGCTCTGGCGCGATGGTCCGCGTTGGCGATTACTGTGGCGGGGTGCGGTTTGGCGGTGCTCGGATTCGCGGCAGGCCTAGGTCATGGGCGCGTCGTCATCGCCGATGTGCCGTGGGTCCCGTCGATGGGGATTCGCTTCACGCTCGCGGCCGATGGCATCAGCCTCGTGCTGGTTCTACTCACCGGACTGGCTGCCGTGGCGGGGGTTCTCTTCAGTTGGAACATCGAGCTGCGGACCAATGAGTTCTTCGCGTTTTATCTGGCGCTGATCGGCGGCGTCTACGGGGTCTTTCTCAGCTACGACCTTTTCCTGCTCTTTGTGTTTTACGAGATTGCGATTGTTCCGAAATATTTTCTCATCTCGATCTGGGGATCGACACGGCGCGAATACGGCGCTATGAAGTTGGCACTCTACTCCTTTGTGGGCTCGGCGATGGTGTTGATTGGGCTGCTAGCCGCGTACACGTCTTCAGGAAGCCACTCCACAGGTCTCGTTCAACTCGCGCACGCAGGGCTTCCGGTCAGCTTCCAGATGTGGGTGTTCCCGCTGGTGTTTGTAGGATTCGGAATTCTGGCCGGCATGTGGCCGTTTCACACCTGGGCTCCGACGGGACACGTCGCCGCGCCTACAGCTGCATCGATGCTGCTGGCCGGCGTGGTGATGAAGTTAGGCGCGTATGGCTGCCTCCGCGTTGCCATGGGACTGTTTCCGCATGGAATGGATCCGTGGGGATTCTCGTACCTTGGCATCGGATCGTGGCGCGACGTATTCGCTCTGCTGGCGGTGATCGGGATTGTCTACGGTGCTCTGGTGGCGTTGGTGCAGAGCGATTTCAAGTTTGTCATCGGGTACTCCAGTGTGAGCCACATGGGCTTCGTGCTGCTGGGATTGATGACGCTCAATCAGATCGGCATGACCGGCGCAGTGCTGCAGATGTTTTCGCATGGGATCATCGCGGGCCTGCTCTTCGCGATTGTCGGTCGCATCGTATACGAGCGAACGCATACGCGGCAACTGGCAGAGCTGGAAACGATGCACTTGTCGAAGCGCCTGCCGTTTGGGGCATGGGCGTTTGTGATTGCGGGCGTTGCTTCGATGGGGCTGCCAGGATTTTCCGGGTTTGTCGCGGAGTTTCAAGTTTTGGTCGGTTCGTGGAGCGCCAAGCCCTGGTGGACGGCCGCTGCCGGCGTGGGCATCGTGGTGGGTGTGGCCTACACATGGCGTGCAATGCAGCTCGCGTTCTTCAGCGACGCGCATCCGGCGGCGCACATTCATGAGCATGGGCACGAACTGGCAGCCATCACCTGGCCTGAAGTCGCGGGTGTTTCGATGCTCGTCACCGTCAGTCTCGCGGTCGGAACGTATCCGAAGATTTTGCTCGATGCGATTGAGCCGGCAGTGAAAGCGATTCTTGCAGGAGGGGGACAATGAATTACCTTGACCTTCTCCGCGTGACGTTACCGGAAACTGTGCTTGAAGTGACGGCCCTGATCGTGTTGATTTTCGATCTGGGCGTGGTGCGCGGACGCTCGCTACGGATGCGTGTGGCCGCTGCAGGCGTGCTGGGCATGATTGGCTGCGGCGTGGCGCTCATGACGATACCGTTGCAGGCGCAGGGTGGATTGAAGTTCCCGGGCAGCGATCAGCTCGTGCTTTCGGCCGGCGGATCTACGGCTGTGGCGCAGGTTGGAATACTCGCATTGACGGTGTTGACGCTGCTTCTGATGTTCGATACCACATTTACGCGGAACGTGGGCGAGTTTGTCGCGGTTACGTTGATGGCTGCTACGGGCGGATTGCTCATTGCCGCGGCGCAGGATCTGCTGGTGATTTTTATCGGTCTGGAATTGCTAAGCCTGGGACTTTATATACTCACAGCGTTTGCGAAGAAGTCCGCCAAGAGCGCCGAAGCCGCGATGAAGTACTACTTGTTTGGCGGGATGTCGGCGGCGTTTCTTCTATTCGGCTTCAGTTATCTCTATGGGGTCACCGGATCGACGAACCTGCACCAGATCATGCAGGCGATGTATGGATCGAATGCGATCAACGCGGCGCCGCTGCTCTATGTAGCCCTGGTCATGATTGCCGCGGGACTTGGCTTCAAAGTGGCTGCGGTGCCCTTTCACTTCTGGGCGCCGGATACGTACGAAGGTGCACCGGCACCCGCAGCGGCGTTCATCGCGTCCGTGTCGAAGGTGGCGAGCTTCGCGTTGCTGATTTCGATTGGCACCGCTGCATTACATGTCTTTGGCGACGCGCACGTGAAGGTGTTTGTGGTTGCGATTCAAGCGGGCCGGATGCCGCGATTTATTGGGTTCGCGACACCGTGGTCGTTTGCTCTCACCATCCTTGCCGTCGCGTCCATGGTTCTGGGAAATCTTGCTGCGTTGGCGCAGAGCAGTGTGCGGCGGTTATTGGCCTATTCGGCGATTGCCCATGCCGGCTACATTTTGCTCGCGCTGGCGTACTTTTCGCGGACTCCTGTCAGCGCGCAGGCTGTGATGTATTACATCCTCACCTATGGGCTGACAACCATTGGCGCCTTTGGCGTGGTTGGGGCGGTGGAGCGGGCGAGTGGCAGCGACCAGATGGAGGCGTTCGCGGGTCTACATCGACGCAATCCTGTTCTTGCGGCCATTCTGCTGGTGCTGTTTCTTTCGCTGGCTGGAATTCCGCCGCTGGTGGGCTTCTGGGCCAAGTTCAATTTGTTTGCCGCGGTCCTCGGCGTTTCGAAGGGCGTAGTTCCGTTCGCTCTTGTGGCGCTGGCCATCGCCATGAGTGCGGTGTCGCTCTATTACTATCTGCAAGTGCTGAAGCGTGCTTACGTGACGCCGGCGCTGGATGATTCAAAGATCCCCGTGCACCCGGTCACGCTGACCGCGCTGATTTTCATTGCGCTGTGGGTGGTGATGACGGGAGTCTTTCCGGCGATTCTTCAAGCATGGATGCAGAGCTTCTACGCGGCTATGTAGCTGACCCCTCCCCTCCTGTTTCTGAGCAAATTCCTCATTCCGCCGGGTTTGCCGAGAATCCGCTCATGTGGTCAGATCATTTGCAGCACACAAACATTCAGTCTTGCCTTTGTCGCGGCAGGAATCGAGCAGACTCTTGCTTGAATTCGCGCAGGTTTTGAAGTCGCGGTAAGCCGAATCGAAACGGGGTATACGCGACCGTGTCGAGGCCGTGAGCGCTACTCGTCGCGTTCGACGGACCCGTATATAGCGCTGCCGGAATGACGATGACGGAACGGCGGCCCGCCGCCTCCGGGCGATCGGCCGAGATGCGCTTCCACTCGATTCTCGCGAAGGACGACGGCGGCCCAGACGCTGCGCTTCTTAACCGCTTTAGGTAACCAAATTACGCTGTTACTGTCGCCCACTTGTTATCGATTTGTGACACTTCTCGCGCTAGGTTTCCCCACCTAAACTGTTGATTAACTGCAGATATTTTTGTCTAAACTACTGATTAATAGGCAGAATATTTACATAACCCTTTAGTAACCATCATATAACACTTTAGTGACATATATCACGACCAAAAACGGCAGTCGCGGTCCACCCTTGGATAAATTCTCCCGCCCTCCTAACCCCGGGGAAATAGGCCCCCCGGGGAACAGATGTTGAGGAGGGTTTGCTGAGGTGATCCGAGTGTTCCAGATTCACGTTCAACGAGTTCTTAAAAGCAAGCAAATCAATCGCAACCCATCCAATCCTCTGCAACGGTTCCGCACAATTCAGTTTTCATATTTCCTGGCAGCATCTGTAGTTCTTAGCGGCTGCATTGCTCTTTCCGGTTGCGGCGGACTAGCTCCGAACAGTTCGTCCACAGGGTCTTCCAGCGCCGGCTTCACTGCGTCGCCAGCTACGGTCGCGTTCGGTTCGGTCACGGTTGGCAGCCCCGCCACAAGCCATGTCTCGCTTGTGAACTCGAGCTCCGACCCCGTGGTGATCTCTCAGCTTGCGGTCAGCAGCAATCTGTTTTCTTACGATGGCTTAGGTACGCTGCCGTTTACACTGGCCGCGAACGGCACCGCGACTCTCAACGTCCACTTCGGACCTTCAACCGCGGGCGCCGCTTCAGCACAGTTGGCCATCACGAGCAACTCGCCAGGCAGTCCATCCACCACGGTCCAAATGACTGGTACCGGCGTTGCGGTAGCGCCGGTAGCCGGGGCGAGCCTGACGGTTAGCTCCAGCACCGTGGCCTTCGGCAGCGTTCCAGTCGGCACGCCATCGATCCAGCCTGTTACCTTGACGTCCAGTGGCACAGCAGCAGTCATCGTGAGCGGGGGCACTTTGTCCGGAACCGGTTTCACCATGTCCGGCGTCACCTTCCCGCTTACGCTCAACGCGGGTCAGACCGCGACGCTCAACCTCCAATTCGATCCGGCAGCCGCAGGTGCGGCAACCGGCAATCTGACCCTTACCAGCGACGCGCAGGCGAGCCCATCCGATATAGTCCAAATGACCGGTACTGGCGTTGCGGCAGCTGGGGCGGGCCTGACGGTCAGCTCCAGCACAGTGGCCTTCGGCAGCGTCGCAGTCGGCACTCCGTCGACCCAGTCTCTGACCTTGACGTCCAGCGGCACAACAGCCCTCATCGTGAGTGGGGCGACTTTGTCCGGAGCCGGTTTCACCATGTCCGGTGCCACCTTCCCGCTTACGCTCAACGCCGGTCAGACTGCGACACTCAGCCTGCAATTCGACCCGGCGACCGCCGGTGCGGCAACAGGCACTCTGACCATTAGCAGCGACGCATCCGCGAATAGCACTGCAATTGCCGCCCTCAGCGGAACTGGCGTGCCACTCGCGGTGGATTTGAGCTGGACTGCACCCTCCGACTCCACGATTGCTGGATTTAATATTTACCGGGCTGCGGGGAGCAGTTCTTCCTATTCACGATTGAATACTTCCGTGAATTCGCCCGAGTCCTATATGGATTCGACGGTCCAGGCCGGAATAACTTATCAATACTACGTGACGACAGTGGATTCTTCTGGGGCAGAGAGTGTTCCATCCAATACAGCATCCGTGGTGGTTCCGTAGGAATTAACATTCGTCCCTGGCCCGAGGGCCAGGGATGAATGCGGGTTCGGGCACAATACGTCCGGAACTCTGTCAATGAGTGCGCCCGGTTCCACAGAAGGGTATTTTCGCCGATTTGGGCCGTTAAGTCAGAGGTATCGCCATCAAGAGGATATTTGGAGACTCAGAAGCTATTCGGCGGACCAGTGCTCGACGATGGGGCTCGTGGAAAATTGATCTTTTGGGCGAGAGATTGATAACGCGGATCGTCTTTCAAGGAGAGCAAATCGAGCTCAGACAGGATGGCGAGCACGTCGATATTCTTCCGCATGTAGGCGTCTTCCATGACATCGAGCGATTCCCGCGTATTTCCCATCAGCAGGCAGACCCTCGCAAGCAGTTGCGCGTGCAACTGACCCGCCGCGTAATAGCGCTTTTCTTTTGCATAGAGGGCTTGCAACAAGCCGCGGCTCCCGCCTCGCTCATAGCCGGCACGGGACGACGCGATCGTGTCGAGTAGCGCGGCATCGCCGCTGGATTGCGCGGCAAGCTGCCCTTCAGAAAGAAAAGATGGGTAGTCGCGCAAATCGAGATCGATTTGCATCAGATAGGAGTGCGGCGAATAAAATTCCGGGGCGGACCGCTCGACCTCTTTGAGTAGTTCGATCCCCTCGCGCACATGATTCGCGTTGTAGAGCATCCAGCCTTTATCCGCCAACGTAGCATGCGAAGTTGGATCGAGTTCCTGCGCCTTGTCCATCTGCGCCAGAGCCTCCGGAAATCGGCCGCCGACGCACAGTGCATTTGCGAACCAGCGGCGAGCCTGCGGGTCTTTCGGATCGAGCGCAATGGCTCGGCGGAATTCCGCTTCCGCGCCGGCAAAATCCCAGACGCCGTACATCTCCGCAAACGCCAAGGCTCGATGAGCCTCGGCCAGTGAATCGTCGAGCGCCACAGCTTTTTTTGCGGCCGCGATCGCGCGCGGGAACGCGTCGCTGTCGGCATCCGTCGAATACTCCCGCAGCAGGTCGTATGTGTCCGCCAGGCCCGCATAGGCACGCGCATCGCCTGGATTGTGGACGATGGCTTGCGTAAACAGGTCAAGGGCCCGATGCAAGCTCGCTGGTGTTCGCTGATTCCATTCGTAGCGGCCGCGAAGGTAGAAGTCGTCCGCCGCGCTCCGCTCCGCTTCCGATACCGCCAGAGGCGCAACTGCCTTCGCATGGGCCGCAAGAAGGCTGCGAAAGGTCCTGGCAATGGGCACGGCCCGCAACCGGACCGCAACATCCAGGGTGACAGCAGCTAGAAGAAGAGCCACGCCGACGAGCAGCCATCTTCGCCGCAAAAGCGGCCGCGGGCGGGTCGTCGGCAGCATCGTGTTGGGAGCTCCCTGGGGGGCGGTCGGGTCGATCAGGTCGGGGGCAGGCAGCGGCTGACCGGTCTGCTCAGCCTGGTCTTCTGTCTCCGCGTCTGCGTTCTCGAGCCAGCGGTCAAGTTCGTTCGAGTACGCGTACACCGACGCCTTAGCCGTTCCCGGCACGCGGTGCACAGGGAGGCCGCGGTCCCTTCCCCAGCGCTTGACCGTCCGGTCCGTCTTGCCAAGATACGCAGCAATATCCTTCCACCCGGCAAGCCGGAGACCCCGATCCATGATCGGGGAGATTTCCGAAGTATTTGCCCGCGACAAGTGCATAGAGAGCTTTACCCTATTTGTCCCTCGTGCGACACCACATGTCCCTTCATCAGCCACGATTGAGCCCTCATGATAGCACTGGTAGTTTGCTGTAACACCACGCGCATTTGTCCTCCCCCACGCATCGGTTTCGAGGGCACGTCGGGTTGTTCCCCCACCAACGACGGACAGCGAGTTAAGTGGTCTTCTTTCAGGGGCGATTCGGAATGCGGCGTCCGTTATTGAATGCACAGATTCTTTCGCTAGTAACTTGTGCGGCAGGACTACGCGCGGCCTTTATTCGCCCTGTTCGGCTCCAGGCGCCCCGCCGGATTCCATTTCAGGCGACCGGTGCGCTGCTTGGGTTTGCTGGCCTCGCCCAAGGAACGCTTCCGAAAATGGCGGCCACTGTGCTGCGCAGCTTCGCGGCTGACAGCGGCGAGGGGAATGGTCCGGAGTGCCTCTTGGGCGCTGCCGGTTCTGAACGATGCCGCAACTTTGAGGCGACGGAGCTGGAATGAGTAGGAATGAATGCCCCGCAGGTTGTGGGTCCAGGGGGGGTGAGAGCCTTCGCCACGTGAGTCCCTCTGAATTGGGGCTCACACCGCTGATTTTGACTGCTTCAAGATTGCAGGAAGAAGATCAGCTTCTGTTGTGTAACGCCTGTGGCCGCGTCGTTCGCCGCTCGTTTGACTCGTACATTCTGCGTTTTCATCTGCAATCACTTGGGACCTATCATGCGCATCGAGATCAATTTGAACCGGGACGATGGCTGCAGAGCGAGATGGAGCGTCTGACCAGGGTTTCTCCCCCAAACGCCGCACCCCCAGACGCCGCACGAGGATAGCAGGAAGCAGTTGTCTTGCTTACGATCTGAGCCGCAATTCGACGGGATCTCTGTGTTCCAGCCGGTTAATCGGAGTCGAGCAAACGCTCCGCGTTCGCGAGGCATGTCCGGATTCTAGTCCCTGAATTGATGTTGAAATCTGGGCCTCAATCCGCTAGCGCCCTCGCCGTCGGAGGGGTTCAGCAGGGATATGATCGCTGGCTCCAATGCTTTTCGTAGCGGCGACATAGATTTATAATCCGGGGCACATAATCGCCTGCTACGGCTGGGTTGTGAGGAGGAAGTGCGGCCCATGGAATCCCAGAGTACGACCAAGGTCAATTGGCCGCGCGTATTTGGGTGCGGAACGCTAGCCGGAATTGTCTGGATTGCACTCGGCTCAATAGTTACTGCCCTGCTTGGGCGCGATTTCGCTGCGCTGCCGCATAACCGCCTGGGTGCACCCACCCCCGGATTTCTTATCCTAAATGTAGTGCTTGATCTTCTTGAGGGCTTTTCGATTCTTTGGCTGTATGCCTCGATTCGTCCGGCCTATCGTCCCGGCCCGAGAACCGCACTGATTGCGGCCTTCGCCTGGTGGTTTATCGTGAGCCTTGGAGACGTCACATGGTGTTCATTCGGCCTCTTTCCACCGCGGACCCTGATTCCATTGATGATAGGAACCTTGCCAGCGCTCCTCATCGCCACACTCATTGGTGCCAAGTTCTACAAGGACTGATTGTGCCCGAATGACCGCGAATCCTGCAGCCTCCATCACCTTTCGTGCAGATGACGCCGAATCCGCTATCCGCGCAACAAATCCTTCACTGCCTGGATGGTCACGTCGCGGCTGACGTCGGAAATAGCATTGGTCAGAGGGATTTGTTTGGGGCAGATCTCGACGCAGTTTTGCGCGAAGCCGCACTCCTGGATGCCGCCATCGCCGGCGAGCGCACGCAGGCGTTCTTCTTTGAAGACTTTGCCGGTGGGGTGATTGTTGAAGAGCTTGACCTGCGCAATGGTGGCTGCGCCCACGAAGTTTGTCTCCTCATTGAATTGCGGGCAGACCTCCATGCAGCAGCAGCAGGAGATGCAGTTCGAGAGGGGGTAATTGGCTTCCTGCTGTTGCGGAAAGACGCGCGGACCGGAGCCCAGATCGTAGGTGCCGTCGACGGGGACCCAGGCCTTGACGCGCATCAGATTTTCAAAGAGCACGGAGCGGTCGACTTGAAGATCGCGGACAAGAGGGAACTTCGAAAGCGGTTCGACGCGGATGGGCTGCTCCAGATTTTCGACGAGCGCGGAGCAGGCCATGCGGGCTTTGCCGTTGATTCTCATCGCACAGGACCCGCAGATTTCTTCGAGGCAATTGGAGTCGTAGGTGATCGGCGTCGTGGGGCGACCGTCGGCGGTGACAGGGTTGGCCGCGATCTCCATCATGGCGGAGATGACGTTCATGCCGGAACGCCATTCGAGTTCGAACTTCTCCCACACGGCGGGTGCATCGGGGCTGGCCTGGCGCTTGATTTCGAGTTGTACGGTCTTGGGTGCCATGTGTCGCTCGATCCCTCAGGGGCTAAAGGCACCTGCGGTGCGGCTAATCTTTCGCAGGGGCTAAAGCCCGATCTTCTGTTTCGTCTTCTTCGGCACGACTAAAAGTCGTGCCCTGTTACAAAACGTGGTTCATTTATGTTCGTGCTCTCCCACCCTAACCGCAAAAGCGCGGTTAGGATGGGGCACCCAGCTGTTGTGGCTTACCAAATTCCTAAAAGCAACCGCGGATCCTTCGCTTCGCCCAGGATGACAGCGGCGGTGGAACATTGCCGCTGTCACTTCACCGCGTCGTAACGGCGCGGGCGCGGCTTGATGTATTGGATATCGACTGCTTCAAATTCAAAACGCG
>CAZAQN010000047.1:0-32075 GCA_964487345.1 uncultured Occallatibacter sp.
TGCATCAATGCGGCTGCTCTTCCAATCCATGCGTCTTCTTTCGCTGCGTCAGGAATCTGGTTGCGATTTTTGCTTTAGAAGAAAGTTATAAATAACTTTCTTTACCCTGTCATCGGCCTCGCTGGCAATGGTATGAAAGTGGGATCCGTTGTGGCGGCCGATCACGAGGGAGTATTTCGGCTCAATCCCCAGCGTTTTAAGAACGCTTCGCCAAAAGCGGGGCTTGCCGTGCGTGAGCCTGTCGATGAAGCCGACTTGGCCGAGGTCGGTGAACCAGAGAAAAGCGACGATGTTGAGCGCATTGCGCACAATCATCCTGTAACTGGTCAGCAGGACATACTGCGCGGGATTCCCATCGTATTTGAGGCCGTGCGAAAGATCGATGAACGCCAGAGGTTTTTCGGTGGGCTCCATCCGCGCTTCGAGGATGATACGGTTGGCAGCCGCGGAGAAATTGGGCGCAGTAAAGCAGCCGGTCAGATTGCCGAAGAAGATCGTCGGCGCTTCTGGGACTGGAGCAGGAGCGTCGCGGAAGTCGCCGGCGTCTTGCCGCCTTGCAAAAGGGTCGCCGGCGGCGAAGTAGGCGTCCGCGCTCACGGGAATGTCTTCGACCGGCAACTCCTGCGGAGTTTCGAAGTGCTCCGAGAGTTCGCGATAGGCGACCTGGATTAGCTTGAAATGCTCTTCGGCTTCGAGGCGCTGGACCTTATTGTTTTCGAATCGATCGGGATGCCATCGCTTGGCAGCGGTCTTGTATGCCTTGCGAATAGCGGGCTTCGATGGACCTCGCTCGTCGAGAGCCAGTGTCTTTCCGTTCTCGAGGCATTTCTCGCAGACGCAGGGCATTCCGCGCTAACCGCTCAGGCCGTCGAGATCGCGGCGCAACTTGTCCATCAATCTCCGCGCTTCATCGAGTTGCTTGTTCAGTCCTTCGACGATGTGCGCAGGTGCCTTGGCAGTAAACCCAGGGTTGTTCAGTTGGCGCTCGCCGTTGGCGATGATCTTTTCCTGCTTCGCGATTTCTTTGGTCAGCTTCTCGCGTTCGGCGGGAACATCAATGGGTTTGTCGAATCTGATTGCGATGTCGGTCGATCGAGTCGGACGCCAACTTAGGTGTTTGTAGTTAGGATCACCCAACAAGGTCTCAGTGATTGTTGAAACCTTCGCAAGCTTTTTGATCACGATTTCATTCTGAGCAATCAGGTCGTCCGATGATTCATGTGGATATCCCGCTCGCCCATACCCCCCAAGCCCAACCACGAAAAGTTCTACTAATTCCTTCTCCGGCACCTCCCGTTCTTTCCGATACGCGCGCGTCTCCACAATCAAGTCCCCCAAAAAATCCATTTGATTTAGAGCGTGGCGATCAATCCGGGCGCCGTCGGCCTGCGGATATCGTGTAAGTGCGAGCGATTTTGCTGGCGGATTACCGTCATAGACGGCGTGCCAAATCTCTTCGGTGATAAAGGGCATAAACGGCGACAGCAATCGAAGAGCCGCTTCAAAAACCGAAACCAGGGTGGTGAGGGCAGCCTTAGTTCTGGCCTTATCCGCTGTCTCTGAAAAATCTAGTCGCAATTTCACGATTTCCAGGTACCAATCACAGAAGTTGCCCCAAAAGAATTGATAGATTTGGTTTGCTGCATCATCGAAGCGGTAGTTTTCAAGCGCCTGATTCACCTTCGCTGCACTCTCGTGCAGTTCAGCGACAATCCAACGCGCCTCAAGTGGCGCATCTGCGGCCACCGTCGGCATTGCACCCAACGCACTTCGATTGACGGATATCCCAACTTCCGCGGCCCGATCCACATTCATGAAGATGAACCGCGCGGCGTTCCAAATCTTATTCGCGAATGCGCGATAGCCCTCGGTGCGCGCAATGTTGAACGCGATATCCGTTCCCGGCGAAGCCATCGAAGCCAGCGTGAACCGCACCGCATCGGTGCCATACTGCTTCACGATCTCGATGGGATCGACGACGTTGCCCTTCGTCTTTGACATCTTCTCGCGATTCGCGTCGCGCACCAGCGCATGAATATACACGTCCCTGAACGGCACGGAATCTTTTAGCTCGCGCTTCGAACCGTCCAGCATGGGAACATCGCCGGCAAACCAGCAGCCCAGCATGATCATCCGGGCGACCCAAAAGAACAAAATGTCGAATCCCGTCACGAGCAGATTTGTCGGATAAAAAGTGTCGAAGTCCGCGCGATTCCCTTCCGTGATATTCGGCCAGCCGAAGACGGACACCGGCAGAAGTCCCGACGAGAACCACGTGTCGAGCACGTCGGTCTCCTGCGTGATCTTTTCCGATCCGCAATGTGCGCATTGGCTCGGGTCTTCGCGTGCCACGGTCATCTTGTGACACACCGCGCAACTCCACGCGGGAATGCGATGCCCCCACCAAAGTTGCCGCGAGATGCACCAATCGTGGATGTTCCCCATCCATTCGAGGTACACCTTCTCGTACTGCTCGGGGAAGATGCGAATCGCTTTTTTGCCGTCGGCGTCCGGCTTCACCGCGGCAATGGCCTTGTCGGCGAGCGGCTGAATCTTGACGAACCACTGCAGCGAAAGCCGCGGTTCGACTATCGTTTTGCACCGGTCGCAGTGACCGATGTTGAGCGTGTGATCTTTGATTCCCGCCAACAAGCCTTGCGCCTCGAGATCCTCAACAATCTTCTTGCGCGCGACGAAGCGATCAAGGCCCGCATACGCGCCGCCCTCGCTATTGATGTGGGCCGTTTCGTCCATCACGTTGATCGACGGAAGATTGTGCCGCTGGCCCAGCGCAAAGTCATTGGGGTCGTGCGCCGGCGTCACCTTGACCGCGCCAGTGCCGAAGTCGCGACTGACCCACTCGTCCAGAATCACGGGAATCTCCCGATTGGTCAGCGGCAGGCGCAGCATTTTCGCGTGCAGGTGCAGGTACCGCTCGTCCTCGGGATGAATGGCCACGGCCACGTCACCCAGCATCGTCTCCGGCCGCGTGGTGGCTACGGTCAGGTATTCGCCCGTGTCTTTGCCATCGTCGCCGATGACGGGGTACCGAATCTCCCACAGATGTCCCTTGTGCTCGTCATACACCACTTCGAGATCGCTGATGGCGGTCTGGCAGCGCGGACACCAGTTCACGATGTACGCGCCACGATAGATGAGCCCCTGCTCGTAGAGCCTGACGAACGCTTCGCGGACCGCGACCGAAAGCCGCTCGTCCATGGTGAAGTACTCGCGCTGCCAATCGACCGACGCGCCGAGCCGCTTCATCTGGCCAAGGATGGTGCCGCCGTAGTGCTCGCGCCACTTCCACACACGCTCGACAAACGCTTCGCGGCCCATCTGCTGTCGGGTTGTCCCTTCGCTTACTACCTGCCGCTCGACAAGCATTTGCGTAGCGATGCCCGCATGGTCAGTCCCCGGCACCCACAGCACACGGTCGCCGCGCATCCGGTGCCAGCGCGCCAGGATGTCGCTCTCTGTGTGCTCGAACATGTGCCCCATGTGCAGACTGCCGGTTACATTGGGCGGCGGCAGCAAAATCACAAATGGCCGACCGTCGGACTCGCCGCTGTGGCTTTGATTTTTCTGGTCTGGATCAGGCGTCGGCTGCGCGAACAGATTCTCGCGAACCCAATATTCGGCCCAATGATCTTCGATGGCAGTGGGGTCGTACGCTTTAGGCAGGTCGTGAGGCATGGGGTCGGTGTCGAGCCCCCATGGGTGTCAAGTCAAACCCCTCTATCGGAGCGGGTTCATGCGAGGGGGACCACTCTTCACTTTAGCAGAGGTCACACAGGTGCTGAGGGGGCGCATTGCAGGTCAAGACAGGCCCGGCCTAAGCAGTGCTCCCGATTAGGCTAGTTGCTGGGCAACGAGGACTGAGCTCTCTGCGCGGAATTGCGCGCATCGTTCACGGTGAAGCCCTTCGGGAGATCGAACACACGCCGATCCGGCTCGCCGAGCGAGAGATCGATGAGCCGCACCACCTGCTTGCCTTCGCGCGGATCGATGCGGGTCACGGCGACGTTGGTTTGGATTTCATCGGAGTACCAGAATTCCCGTGTCGAGACCAGGGGCGCCGAATTGCCGACCACTCCCGCATTGACGGTTGTGGTCTCGCGTGTGCCAGTCACGTCCAAGCCATCGATGCGATCCGTTCCGAGGGTTTCTCGTGTTAAAAAGCGCGTTCCATTGGCAAATGGTCCAGCGGGCATTGCGATCAACAAAGTCCGCGGATGATAGGTGCTAACGACGCATTCCTTTGGCCCGACGGCGCAGATGGTCTTGGTCCTCGCAATTGGATCGAAGAACTGCATTTCGGTGAGCGGCGCTTCCAGGCCGGATTCAGTCGGAACCCAGTTGCGGCGCTCGCGGTACATGCGTCCCTGGCTGTCGCGAGCCAGATTTGCGATCTCGTGCACGGAGACGGTGCCTCCGTCCTCGAGCGTGCGCGTCCATTCCACGCTGCTCCTGCCGGTGAGTGGTCTACCCGGAATGGCCAGCAGATCGACGCCATCCACATGTGTAATCGTCCCGCCGTCTGGGGCACGCACCGGTTCCTGTGCTGCGAGGGTGCCCAAGACTATGGCAATTCCTGAAAGAACAGGCAAGATAGGGAGTTTCATGTGCCGCCTCGAACAGTTGTTGCAAATTCACCGAGCGCTTTGGCCGTAATTCTCGCACAAAAGCAGCGTGAAATGTTGCCGGTCTTCGATTTCAGCCACCAAGGGCGGGCCAATGCTTAAGTCGTGCGCAAAAAGAAATGCCGCACCAATCAGGTGCGGCATTTCAGGTTAAACAATGATTCGCAGCCTAGAACGGGTTCAGCTTCGCGAGTCCCTTCTTCTTTTTCTTCTTGCTCGAGGACTCGTCGTCCAAATCCGCCTTGGGCGCCTTCTTCTTCTTGCCGTTCGCAGTCGCTGAGGACTGAGGAGAAGCACCGGGCTTGATGTCGTTCACCTGGTCTGGAGCCGGGGCAGGACCCTCAGCGGCAGGCAGGACGGTGTTCACTGGTCCAACCGGCTTCACCACCGCGTTCGGATCGGCGGAAGCCTCGCCCGAGGGCGCGTTCACCACCTGGACGCCTACGCTCGATCCGCCTTCGGGAGGCGCCATCTGGATGGGTGCCGTGGACGGCACGTCGCTGCGCGGCGGCTCGTTGGGGCCGGTGGGTGTGATTGCAGCAGCGGGCGCAACGGGTTTGCCGGCATTTACGGCCGAGCTAAACAGCGCCAAATCCTGCTTGGTTACGTCGGGCGCCACGGTCCGCTTCGGATCGTCGAGGCTCGGATCGCCGACGTGCACAGCCTCCACCACCGACGGCCCATGCTTGATAATGTCGAAGGTTTTGTCGGTAAACCGCAGCGGCTGGCGGCTGCGCTCCTCGGCGTCGTTCTCGGCCACTGCTTCCGCGGTCGGCTCAGGAACGGGCCGATTCATGGCCACAAGCCGGTCGCGGGCATCCTCCACGTGCGGAGCCATCGGATAGCGTGTAATCACCTTGGTGTAAGCTGCGGCAGCTCGGTCCATATACATCGCGCGCAGGCGCTCACGCACCGCTCCCGGCAACCCTGGGGCTATTTGGACGCGATGGGCCTGTCCCGAATAAGCATCGCCAATGCCGAGCAACGCCTGGTCGCTCTTGGAGTAGAGCGGGTAGGTATCGACCACCGTGTCGAGGCGGGCGATGGCTGCGGAGTAGTTCTCGCGGCTGTCGTAATAGAGACCGATCTGCGTTTCGCGCTCGGCCAGAACTTCCTGCACGTCGCGCAGCTTCTGCTTCGCGCGCGGAATCAGCGCGGAATCCGGGAACTGGTTGATCATGTTCCGGTATTCTTCTTCGGCGCGCTGCGCGTTGGTGTAATCGCGGTCGGGCTTCTCCATCTGCTGGTAGTAGATGTCGCCCACCTTCATCTGCGCTTCGGCAGCTTCAGGCGCGTTGGGGAAGAAGGTGATGAAGTCCTTGTATTCCGCCTCGGCCTGCGTCAGGCCCGCCGCGCCGCCTTCCTTGAACCACGTATCGCCGACCGCCAACTTGGCGCGCATCCGGTATTCGGAATCGGGATAAGTGTTCAGCAGGGTCTGCAGGGTTAGCCGCGAAACATCGTAACGGCCCTTCTTCATCGAGACCATGGCCTTGTCGAAGAGCACCTTGTCGGGCTGCTTCGAATTCACATTGGCCAAAGGATTCGCGCTCAGATCCTCGTCCTTTTTGTGTTTCTGCTTCTTCGGCTTGTCTGAGGCCTGGGCCAGAACCGCTGTCAGAACCAACGTCGCCAACGCCGCTGTCGCAATCTTCCGGGAAAAAAGACTCATACCACCTCATGTGAGCTTGCAGCCGCGAATCGGACTGCAAGCCCTTGCAACTCATACGGGTATGGGGCGGCATCGCTCCCATTCCCGAAGTAGTTCGATCCATTCGATCCGAAGGACCTTAAAAGTCTATCGCCGCACGGGCCGCTGCCAACAGCGCGCGCGCATCTCGTTCCGGCTGGCCTGCACCAAAAACAGCATTTCCAGCCACCAGCAGCTCCGCACCTGCTTGGACGACCTGGGCCACCGTGTCGTGAGCCACTCCGCCGTCCACTTCGATTCTAAATGCAAGGCCCAATTCCTGGCGCAATTCGACCAGTCGCCTGATCTTGTCGAGTGAAAACGGGATGAATTCCTGCCCGCCGAAGCCCGGATTGACACTCATGATCAGCACGTGGTGCACCATGGGCAGAATGTCTTTGATGAAATTCACGCGCGTGGCCGGATTGAGCACGACCCCTGGTTTCATACCGTGAAGCGCAATCAACTGGAGGGTCCGATGCAGATGCCGGCATGCCTCGTAGTGCACGCTCACCCAGTCGGCACCGGCATCCGCGAAGGCCGGGATAAACTCATCGGGATTCTCGATCATCAGGTGGCAGTCGAGAGGCAGGTTGGTCACCTTGCGCAGGCTCTTCACCACGGGCGGCCCGATGGTGATATTGGGGACGAAATGCCCGTCCATGATGTCCACGTGTATGGTTGTGCCGCCGCCTCGCTCCGCTGCGGCAACTTCATCCGCAAGTCGTGCAAAATCAGCCGACAAAATCGATGGAAGCAGCTCGACCATGTGTTTAGCGCAGAGGATTCCCGCCCGGCCAGTGTATCAGTCGCAACATTACGATTTCCGCCGTTTGCTGCAGGTTTCATCCATTTGTCTGACTCTTTCGCGCCAACCCCGACAAGCAATTCGATGGATGCGCTCAGGTAAACATGTGCAGAGAAGTGCGGGACCGCTGTTCGCTGCTGGGCTGTTCAAGTTTTTCAAGCAGAATCCTGCTGCGCGCCCGCATGGCCGGCGTGCCTGAGCGTCCCGCCACACGAAGCAACTCAATCACCTCGGGTAGCGACTCCGGATCCTGCCGCGTTAGATCAGCCAGCCCGTGCAGCGCAGCGGTCTTCACGATGGAGCTTTTGTCGTCAAGATACGCACGAAGCACTGCAGCGGCGCGGCGGCACTCCGGAACCGTGAGCTTGAGCCGGGGAATGAGCAGAGCCAGGTTCCAACGCAGCTTCTTCTCCGTGGCTTCGGCTAGCAAACCCAGTAGCGGCTCTTTCCATTTCTGCGCCCGCGCGGGTCTCTCCCGGGTGATGCGTTCCAGCGCATCGGCTGCGCGGTTGGCGATCGCGTGATCTTCATCCCAGAGGGATTCGACGAGCTGTGCGAGCTTTCCGGGCTGCCCATCCACCAGCTCGACAACTTCCCACACTCTGCCTGCATCGAGTCGTTTGCCCGGCTCGAGCATGTGGTGAATGCTTTCTTTCGTTGCCATGATGTTGCGGCTATTTTCTCACTCGGGCTTGGCCGCAGCCAGGCTCTTGGCGGCCACGCGCCCCACGCTGCGCAGGATCGATTTCAGCGGCCAGTGTCCATCAGCATCAGGGAAACAGATTTCGCCCACGCGGCGCACCTCGGGCCGGTAGTACCAGCGCTTGAGCAATGCCAGATGCCCTTGCCGCACCGTGGCTGAAGGCGCTTCCGCAGGTTGAGACAAAGTTGTCAGCACGCCGTCGAGCCGCGCTTCAAGCACACTGCGAGTGGCCTTTGTCGGAGTCTCGATCAAAGTTGCGCCTGCTCCCGTTGGGCTCACCAGATCGCCAAGCGGCGGCTGTTCCGGGATTGGTTCGATGGCCATTGGTTGCGCGAAGAGCGAACTCGATCCCGATCGTTCATTCTGGATTCTCATGCCGAGCGTCGAGAACGCTGCGGGTCCACGCAACCTGCCATTCTCGAAAAGAAAGACAGCGACCTCGTCGAGATTGGCTGAGGCCTGCAAAATCACCGCGCGTAGTTTGCTCAATGGCTGCACTAATTCGGGCGCGAGAGCCTGCACGCCTTCTACTTTTTGCACCTGCGCATGAAGCGCCGCAGCCGATTCGAATTCGAGATCGGCCGATGCCTGTTCGCGTTGCGCGCGCAGAGTCACTAGCTTGCTCTCGCCGCGAGTGGCCAGAAAATCGCGCACTGCACCCGCTTCTTCGGCGTAGCGCTCGTCGGTGCAGCCTTTGTAGCAGGGCGCGAGGCACATCTTCATTTCCGAGTACACACAGCCCGGATGGCTTGGATTGGGATCGAGATCGTCCGTGCAGCGGCGCAGCAGAAACAGCTTCAGAGCCTCTTCCGCAAAGCGCTCCGCTGCCGCACGCGAAGCAAACGGTCCGTAGACCCAGTCCGCCTCGCGCTGACTCGGACGATTCGTGACTACGATTCGCGGGTAGGGATTGCCGCCGAGATAGCGAATGAATGCGGGCGCGCGCAGATGCATCCGCTCGAGAGATTTCGGACCGTAGATATCTTCGAGGAGGGAAAACTGCGTAAGTAAAGATTCGAATTCAGAGCCGGTGAGTCGCCATGCGATCCGCCGCACGCGTCCTGCCAGTTGCAATCGCCGCGGATGCCTCGGCGAAGGCTGCAGCAGGCGTTCGAGCCGTCCGCGCAGATTCGGAGTGCGCCCTATGTAGGGCTCGTCTTTTGCATCCGCCCCGTAGAGAGCGAACACCGCTGACCGCTGAGGCAACTGCCTCAGCGCCACTGCCGCATTCGTCGGATCAAACTGGATTTGTTCCATCACTTGATTTCAACAATTCACTTTAAACAAAGCTCCAGCTCCATCCTTTCGCCAAAACGAGCGGAACGATGGGCATTTAATGGCGTGATCCAGGGACGTTGCGAGCTTCCTCCGCAATTCGCTCAAGATCAACAACCAAGGATCTGCAGAGGGTGCAACCCTGAAGGTGAGGATCTTTGTAGATATCCTCTCCAGATCCTATCGGCTCGGCGAGGCGCTGCTGGAATCGATCGCAGGCTGTGATCGCGTTTGCGGACTCGCCGGGCATATTTAGATTCACGCTCCCGCGATAGTCATACCATCAATCCGCAGCGTCGGCGACGCGACCGATCCACGAAACACCAGATCGTTCCCAATGGCGGTCACGTTGCGCAACATCTCGCCAAGATTTCCCGCGATGGTGATCTCTTCGACCGCATGCGTCAGTGCGCCGTTCTCGATCCACAGACCTGTCGCGCCGCGAGAATAATCGCCCGTCACAATGTTCGTCCCGAACCCCATCAAACTTGTCACATACAATCCCGCCGGAATATCTCCGATGATTTGTTCTGGCGTCAGCGTGCCCGGTTCGAGATAAAGATTGCCGCAGCCGATGCCCGGCGTGCCTGCTAGGCCTCGCGAGGCATTGTGCGTCGACTTCATGCCGAGCTTCCGTGCTGTGTACGTGTTGAGCAGATAGTTTTGCAACACGCCCTTTTCAACCACGACCGTGCGTCGCGAAGGCAGCCCTTCCCCGTCAAATGGCGAAGTGCCGAATCCGCCCACACCGCTGGGCAGCATCATCGTGTTGTCGTCGATCAGCGTCAACGTAGGCGCAGCGATCTCCTCGCCGAGCTTGCCCGCAAGAAACGAAGCATGCCGCCAGATCGAATCGCCCGAGGCGGCCTCGAAGAGAGAACCAATCAGCGACCGCGCGACTTCTGGCGCGAAAACGATGGGCACCTTCTGCGTCGGCACGCGCCGTGCCCCCAGCCGCCGCAACGTGCGCCTAGCCGCTTCGGCCCCTACTGCCTCAGGCGATTCGAGAAGCGCGAAACTCCGTGCGCTGCTCCACCAGCCATCCCGCTGCATGGTGCCGTTCACGTCCACTGCCAGCGGTGCTGCCGAAACGCCGGCATAGCTGGTCCGATAGCTGCCCACAAAACCGCGGGAGTTCGCCAGCACCTTGCGTCCCGTAGCAGCATCAAAGCTGCCGCCATCGGAGTTGGTGATGCGCACGTCGGCCGCTATCGCAGCTGCTTCGCATCGCCGCGCCCATTGGATGCGTTCGGGACCGGTGAGCGAATACACGTCATCAAAGTAGAGGTGCTGGTCCTCCTGAATCGAGCCGAACTCTTCTCGCTCCGGCAGCTCATTCAGCGGGTCTTCTTCAGTCACCTTGACCAGCGCCAGTGCACCATCGACCAGCAACTGAATTCCCTCAGGGGTCAGATCGCTGGTGCTCGTTGAAGCCGACCGCTTGCCGAGAAACACACGCAATCCCAGCGCCCGCGAGCCCGACTCCTTCAGTGTCTCCACCTCGCCCAGGCGCACGTTCACGCTGAACTCGTCGCCTTCGCGCGCGACAGCCTCGGCGTCGCTCGCGCCGGCCTTCACGGCCCGCGCCACGACATCGGCGGCCAGGGATTCCAGATCGAGAGCGGTTACTTCGGAGGCGGCAGCGGTTTCGGCCATGGGTCAACAGTAACAAAACTGGCGGTTCGAGGGAGCGGATTGGAAGTGCTCGGTGCGGGAAGCTGATTTAGTCGAAACTCACTTGAGTGGCGAGGAATGAATTCGTTTTACACCGTCAAAACAGTCGCCAAGGCTACATCCTTTATTTCTTCGAAAGTGCTCTCCATGCGCTGCCATCGGTGGGTCGACGGATGCAGACATCAATCGCACTTTCCCAAAACACTCGGGGACCGGAACGTCTCGTCGCGAAGATGTAAACCATCATTCACCGATATGGGATGCCAACCAAAGCTCCGATCGACACCTGTCTCGGATCACTTCCTCACCTCGACTTGAATCATTCGAGCCATCGCTCGCTCCGCCCGATTGCCCCGTCCCAACCGATGTCATCCAGTCCAGCTTGTGAATCTATGCCGCCGTCAGCCGCAACTCCACTTTCGATTTGGTAGCCTCGGCGAACCGCATCAGCGTCTTGGTGCTGGGAAGAGTTTGTCCGCTTTCCAGTCGCGCAATGGCCGATTGGCTTGTGTTCATTTTGGCTGCCAATTCAGCTTGCGATAAACCTGCACGCAGGCGCGCTCTGATCAACTCCGATGAAATTGCAAACTCAGCTTCCAGCGCGTCGTATTCGCGCTTGACCTCAGGGTCAGCCAGCATTCTTGCCTTGAATACTTCAAACGGAATCGTCATAAATCTCCTGCGCTCGCCGTAAAGCTAAATTGATTTCACTTTCCGGAGTCTCTTGTGTCTTCTTCACAAATGCCCTTACGATCACAACTCGCCTGCCAACGGCCGTGACATAGAGAGCTCGTGAAATTCCATCTCTACCCTTGAGCCGCATCTCCCAAAGCTTGCCTCGAACATGCTTGATATGAGGCTGCCCAACTGTCGCCAAACCGAATTCAGTAATCATGCCGACAATCTGCAGGAACTTCGCACGCATGTCTGCTGGAAGTGCGTCGATCTCCGTCTGAACGGTCTCATTGAGCATTTCGACCGACCAGTTCATATCTCACTATATCTCAAATTTGAGATAATTGAAAGAGCCGCGGCAATTGGCCTATCTTCCCGTCCCGCCTACGGTCATCCGGTCCAGCTTGATCGTCGGCATCCCCACACCCACAGGCACGCTCTGCCCATCCTTGCCGCACGTGCCGATGCCTTCATCGAGCTTCAGGTCGTTGCCGACCATCGACACATACTTCAGCGCCTCAGGCCCATTGCCGATCAACGTTGCGTCTTTCACCGGCGCGGTGATCTTGCCGTCTTCGATCAGGTAGGCCTCCGACGCCGAAAAGACAAACTTGCCATTCGTAATATCCACCTGCCCGCCGCCGAAGTTCACCGCATACAAACCGCGTTTCACGCTGCGCAGAATGTCCTCGGGCGCGTCATCACCGGCAAGCATATAAGTGTTCGTCATGCGCGGCATGGGAATGCACTGGTAGCTCTCGCGCCGGCCTGAGCCTGTATTGGCCGTGCCCGTGAGCCGCGCCGAGAGCTTGTCGGTCAGATAGCCTTTCAGCACGCCGTTTTCAATCAGCACCGTCTCCTGGGTCGCCGATCCTTCGTCGTCCACATTCAAGGAGCCGCGCCGCCCGGCCATGGTTCCGTTGTCGACCACCGTGACTTTCGAGCTAGCCACGGACTGACCAATCAGCCCCGTAAATGCTGAAGTTTTTTTGCGATTGAAATCGGCTTCGAGCCCATGCCCCACCGCTTCATGCAGCAGAACTCCCGGCCAGCCCGGTCCGAGGACCACCTGCATCTCGCCCGCAGGCGCAGGCACGGCACCCAACTGCAGAATCGCTCCCCGCGCGGCCTCGCGCGCCAGATGCTCCGGGCTTTTTGAGCCCGCAAACTGCTCTAATCCTGCGCGCCCCCCGCCCCCCGCCGAGCCCCTGGTCGAAATGGCTCCATCCTTGGCGATGACAGACACATTCAGCCGGCACAGCGGCTGCGTGTCGCTGGCAAAGGCGCCGTCCGAAGCGGCAATCAAAATCCGTCGCAGTTCCTCGCTATAGTTTGCGCGCACTTGCACGATCCGCGGATCGAACGCGCGGGCAGCGCGATCGGCTCGCACAATTAGCTCGAGCCGCGCAGCCAGATCCAAATCGAATCCGCCGACCGGGACAGGGTAGAGATCCGCAGCCGGGGTTTCGGTAAATCCCTGCACCGTTTGCTTTGCTGGGCCTGAGGCGATAAGTGCAGCCGTGCGCGCAGCGTGCAGTAGCCTGTCAGAACTCAAATTATCGGTGTAGGCATACCCGGTCCGCTCGCCGGAAAGGACGCGAATGCCACAGCCGGCACTGGCTCCCTGGCTTGCCGATTTCACAATCTGCTCGTCCACTCCCAGGACGGTCGATGTGACAGATTCGAAATAAAGGTCGGCGTAGTCTCCGCCCGCAGCGAGAGCTTCGCCCAGGCAGCGTTCCAGCAGCCGCTCGGTGATGCCAAATTTCTCAAAAAAGTAAAGCCTATGACTCGTGCCTGGAGAAACAGCAAGATTTGTCATCATCCCTGTAGTTTACGCCTTTGCGCATTGCGGATGGGGGTCGGACGACCCACGTTGGTGACCTGGTGCCGCTGTCGGTTTTCGATGCCACATTTCCTCTTCTCGTGCTACATTTTTGGCATGAAGAAGTTTATTGTTGCATCCCTATTGTTGCTAGCGTTTGCGAGCCCCGCGTTCGCGGCGCACCGGCATCACCATCATCATCACCACCACCATCACGCCGCGTAAGATAACGGCGTGGGTGGGCTGGAAAAGGGCGCTTCGGGCAGCTTCCCGTCGCACCCCATGGAGGACCGTGGTCTTTCGATGGTCCAACTCGGCATGCCCGGTTTAGTTTGCCACGTTACTCTTTTCGCTCGAAGTGTGACCGCCGCGCTTCCGCAAGCGTGGCTCTCGTGCTACATTCGGGCCATGAAAAAGTTTGTTCTCGCGGCTTTTCTTGTCATGCTTTTTGCGGTTCCGGCCATTGCCGCCAAACATAAGGTGACCCATCCAAAGCCGGTTCACGTCCAGAACCCTTATCTAAGCCACCCCAATCACAAGGCGCATCGTCAGCACCACAAAAAGATCTAGCGCAAAGCGCACCTTATAGCTATAGCTCTAATTAGAATCTGCGATCGCTTTCCGCTTCATCGCAGGTCCCTACCTATGCATTTGTGAGAGATTCGCGCTATGACAGTAGAGTTGGACGATCTTCGTTATCCCATCGGCCCCTTCACAGCGCCCGCAACGTCGCTTCCGGGCATTCGAGCCGCAAACATCCACACGCTGAGCCAACTTCCAGAACATCTTCGCACCGCAGTCAAAGGCTTGAGTGATGCCCAGCTCGATACACCCTATCGCGAGGGCGGCTGGACGGTGCGCCAACTTGTTCATCACATCGCGGACAGCCACATCAACTGCTATGTCCGGTTCAAGCTGGCTCTCACCGAGGATTGGCCCACCATCAAACCCTACGACGAGGCTGCCTGGGCCGAGTTATCTGATAGCGACCAGCCCATCGAAGTGTCGCTTGTCCTGATCACCGCGCTTCACGAGCGATGGGTTGCGCTGCTCGAATCCATGAGCGACGAAGATTTCCGGAAGGGTTTCAACCACCCGGAGCGAGGCCGCCAGAACCTTGCGACCACTTTGGCCCTCTACGACTGGCACTCACGCCATCACACGGCACACATCACGAGCCTGCGAGCCAGACAGGGCTGGTAAGACGAGCCCATGGAAGCTCAAGGGGCCGAATCCGCCGGCAAACTTGCCCAGAGCGTAGAAGATTTCCTCGCCCAACACCCCGCTGCGGCTCTGCTTGAAGACGGGCGCATGATCTTCGACCTGCGCAGCGCCCGCTACTCCGTCGGCGAATCCCATGGCCGTTGCCTGCTGCAATTCTGGAGCGATGAGCGCAACCTGATGCGCACCGTGGTCGAGGTACGCCAGCGTGCCCAATCTTTGCGGTTGATGACCCGCCGCATGGGCGTCGCTAAGCCGCAGGCATTGGAACTCGTCCCCTCCTGCGATCGCCGCACACCTACGGCGCGCGATGCCGCACGGCGCAATTACCAGCGCCTGCTTGCGCGCGTACTGACGCGTGTCTTCATCGGTTCAAGGGTCGATGGTCTCCGTTCGGCGATGGACCTGGAACACAGCTTCGGCCCCGCTTATGTCCGGGGACGTCTGCTCCGCGGGACGGCTGCCGAAGCGGTGATCGGCGTGAGTGAAGCTGAATCGGTTTCCACTGTCGACGGCGTCCTCACCCTCGGCATTCTTTGGCTCAACTACTGTCGCCAGCATGCAGAAGGCCGTCGTCACTTTGCCGGACTCAAAGTAATCGTTCCCGCGGGCGCCTGGCGCACTACCGCCGAACGTATGGCTTGGCTGAATCACGCGGCGGCCGATTTTCAACTCTTCACACTCGATGAGCGCAGCGAAGAGCTCGTCCCCATCGACTTTCGCGACACAGGCAATCTGGGATCCCGCCTCGTGCACGCCTTCTCTGCGTCTGCGGCTGTCGAGCGTTGTCAGGCCGGTGTCGACCGCCTGATGAGCCTTCTTCCTCTCGCCGCTCGCGACCGGGTCGAGGTCTGTGCCCGCTCCGCAAGCGAGACATGCCTGCTCTTGCATGGTTTGGAATTCGCACGCGTGCGGCATGGAATGGCGGCGCATTCCTTCACCCGGGAGAATGAGATCACCTTCGGCGCCGGCGCGAATGAGACTCCGCTGACACCCGAAAATGAGTCGCTCTGCCGGGAACTCTTCGCGCGCCTCGTTCACAGCCGCCACCCCGATGGTACGCATACCGACGCGCTCTTCCGCCTGCAGCCGGAGCGATGGCTTGAGTCGCGTCTGCGCAGCAACATCGATGAACTGCTGCCGAACCTGCGCGGCGATCTGCTTTTAAGCCAGGTGCCGGCTTTGGCCAGTGGCGACCGGGGCATGCTCGATCTGTTGACCCTCGATCGCGATGGCCGCCTCGCCGTCATCGAATTGAAGGCCGATGAAGATTTGCACCTGCCCATGCAAGCCCTCGACTACTGGATTCGCGTCCGCGCACTCAATCAGGACAGGCAACCCGTCGCCGGTAGTTCCAGGCCCTTGTCGGCATTCGAGCGGCAAGGATATTTCGCTGGTACGGAAGTTTCTCCGCTACCGCCCCGTCTTTCGCTCGCCGCGCCCGCATTGCGAATTCATCCCGCTAATGAGCCGGTGCTGCGTTATCTGTCGCCTGAAGTCGAATGGGAGTTGATCGCGCTCACCGAACACTGGCGTCGCGAATTGAGAGTTGTTTTCCGCAAACGCAGTGAAACGTCTCATAGCTGAGACCCCAAAAAAACGAGCCAGAATCGGGCTGAGCGCGAAATGAATGTCTTTAGAATGGGCTCAATGCACCGGCTCTTCACCGTAATCGTTTGGATTCTCTTCGCGGCCACCGTGTATCTCATCGCAGCCGAAGCCGTCAGTCCGTGGCTCGCTCTGCCTGAACTCGGAAACATCGGCTTTACATTGGTCTTCGTACTTTTCGCGGTATCGCATTGTGCCTTGTGCGAAGGCTGGCGGCGAACCGGCCTCTTCTTTGCTACGGCGGCAATTGTTTCCTATCTCCTCGAAGAAACGGGCGTACGCACCGGCCTGATTTACGGTCCCTATCACTACAGCGATATGTTGGGCGCCAAACTTGGCCATGTGCCCATTCTGATTCCGCTCGCATGGTTCATGATGATCTATCCCTCATGGGTGACCGCGCGTGCGTTGCTACGTGGCGTAAATACTCGTTCACCGTCAGGTATTGCGGCGCTTGCGCTGATTGCCGCGATGGTGATGACCGCATGGGACACGGTGATGGACCCTGGCATGTCCGCTGCCGGCAACTGGGTCTGGGAGCAGGGCGGCCCTTACTTCGGTGTGCCGCTGAGGAACTACTTCGGCTGGCTGCTCACCACGTTTTTGGTCTATTGCGGAGCGGGCCTCATCTGGCGGAGCGTGCCGTCGCAGACCGCACAAGCGAAATTGGGCGATTCCCCGTATGGAGTCTCCACCGGGCTCGCTGCGTTGCCGATTCTCATCTACACCGTCCACGGCATTCGCTACGTCACCGCCGGCCGTATCGCGGCTCTCCACGTTGTCGCGTTGTTTGCCATGGTGCTGCCGGGTTTCCTTGCCGTAATCCAGACCTGGATGGCTCATACCAGTCTGGCCGAAGTGCGTGAACCTACGTGAACGAGCAGGGGGAGTCGAGGTTGTCGACGGAAGGCTAAAGTAATTGATTTAAAAGATTTATACGAATGTTTCAATGTCCCCAGACTGGACTCGGGGAGAATTCCCGAATCGGAAACGCACCCAATTCGAGTCGGGCAGCAGCACATTATCCTCGTTGCGTGATATAAATCACACTGTTATCCCCTCGTTGGCTCCAGAATCAGGCATCGAGTTCAGCACTTTCGTTTGGCTCGGTCTGATGAATCCCGCGTGGGTGCCGACAGATCAAGCAGAGGGGACCGTTCAAGTGACTGCAAGAGTTCTTCACCGTGCCGAAAGCAATAGCATGCAATCGGTGCCAACCTTTGAACTTCAGTTCGTACCGGTGCGGCAATCATCGCTGCTTGAATTTCCGCAGAGTCTCGCAGAGGCAAGCGAGCAGGATAATTCATCGCCGAGCCGGCCCGGATGTATGCGTGGGATTCAATCAGCACTCGCCATCGAAGCCGTTGCCGCACTTATGTTCTACGGCCTCTGGCAGCTTTCGCACTTGCTGCGGTAAGCCTGCCGCCTCATTCTTCCTGCAGTTGACGAACAAGCTGCGACGGCACCCTCTTGGCCCCGGTGGCGCACAGGAAGAAGTGGCAATGCGGCGCGGGCCAGTGCTGAGACGACTTTCCCCAAGCTTTTGCCCATAGTTCTAGCGAGTTCTTTGGCCGCCGCCAGAACATCGTCATCAATATCCAGAGTCGTTCGCATCCGAGTCTTTCTATCCTATCGAGGATCGCGCATCGGGCGTCATACTTCAAGTGAAGCATCGGCCTACAATCGTTCATGCTAGACATGAGATCGCCCCACAATTTTCGTGAGACCGTGCAGGCCCGAGTCCAACGCGATCAGAAGTTTCGCCGTGGATTGCTGCGCGACGCCATCGAGGCTCTGCTGGCAGGTGAGAGCGCGCTAGGACGCGAGATTCTGCGCGACTATATCAACGCCACTGTCGGTTTTCCCACGCTCGCTGAGAATACAGGTCTCCATGTGAAGACGCTTCATCAGATGTTCGGACCGAAAGGCAATCCAACCGCCGCAAATCTGTTTCAAATCATTGCGTGCCTGCAGCAACATGAAGGCGTGCAGTTGCGAGTCGTTGCGTAGACCTACTTCTTCAGCGGCCTCCGTGCGAAGTAATACAGCGAATACGCCAGCAGCGCGAAAGCCAGCACCGACACCCACGTGTGATCCAGAAACGTGTGCGGAAAGTTGAGAATGTCTCCCTTGTCCGCAGTCGTCTCGTAGCCCTTCAGCGCAACGCCAAGCAACCCGACAATGCCACCGGCCGCAATCAGCCCTGAAGCATACAGCGATCCCGGCGAGATCTCGCTTTCCGCCTCCGCTGTGTCGCCTCCCGCGCGCTTTACAGCCTGATCCACAAACCAGCGCACCGCTCCGCCGCAGAAGATCGCAAGCGTTGTGCCGATGGAAAGATAAGCGCCCACGGCAAACGAGAGCGACCGAACCCCAAGCAGCTCAACCGCGGCCACAAGAAAGACACCAATCATCACCAATCCCCACGGCAGCTTGCGGCTGAGAATGCCGTTGATCACGGTGGCCATCAGACGCGCCTGCGGCGCAGCGGCCTTCTCGCTGCCGATCCCCTGAATCCACTGCACCTCAATGCGTCCCGACGCGGGTGAGTAAAGATATTTGCCGTCGGCGAGCTCCGCCGAGCCCAGTGCATTCAGCACCACATATTCATCCTTGTGATGCACCGTGGATGCGTTGTTCGCGCTCAATACAGGGAACTGCGTAGGCAGCCTCTTCACATCATTTTGAACGGACACCCCTGCGTGCGGCGCCGACAAATTCCACGGTTGAGCGGCGGCTCGAAATTGCTGCAGCCCGGTATTCATCAGGTTCAACGTGAAGCCGATCGCAACCGTCGATACCACCACGCCAATCATCAGCGCGAGTTGCTGCTTCCACGGCGTCGATCCTACGAGATAGCCGGTCTTCAAATCCTGCGATGTGTCTCCGGAGTTCGACGCCGCAATGCACACCACGCCACCAATCGTGATGGCAAGCGCTCCAAATGCGGGTGCGGTCCAGCCCTGCACAAGAAAGATTGCCGAAGTGGCCATCAGCGTCGCGATAGTCATGCCAGAGACGGGACTAGCTGAGCTGCCAATCAATCCCACAATGCGTGAACTAACCGTGACGAACAAAAACCCGAAGACAACCACCAGCAACGACGCGGCAAGATTCGCAACCCACCCGACATACGCGCCGGGGACCGGCTTGAACTGCAGAAAGATGAACATCACTACGACGATCAGCAGCGAGCCGAACACGACCACGCCCATCGATAAATCGTCTTCCGTTCGGATTGGCTTCTTCTTTTCTCCCGAGCCGGGACGCATCGTCTTGAAGCCCGCAATCAGTGCATTCAGAATCGTGGGCACAGTCTTGAGCAGTGTGATGAGTCCCGCGGCAGCCACTGCGCCCGCGCCCATGGGACGAATGTACGTGGACCAAAGCTGGCTCGGCCCCATCTGCGCAATCGGAATCGTTCCGGGGTAAACCGGGTTGGGGAGCGACTTGCCGAAGAAGTAAATCAACGGCATCAACACCAGCCACGAAAACACGCCGCCAGCAAAAATGACTCCGGCCACACGCGGTCCGATGATGTAGCCCACGCCAAGATACTCCGGCGTCGCGTCGGCTTTGATCGATGCGCCTTTCAGGATGTGCTGCGGTCCGAAATCCGGCTGAAACTCGGGCGTGCCGGGCCACGCCTTGAAGATGTTGTCATTCTGAAAGAGCGTGTAAAGTGCTCCAAGGCCAAGCCCGGAAAACACGCGCCCCGCCAGCGAGCCGCCCTTTTCGCCCGCAATCAAAACATCCGCGCACGCTGTGCCCTCAGGGTAAGTCAACACACCATGCTCTTCCACAATGAGCTGACGACGCAGCGGAATCATGAACAGTACGCCGAGCCAGCCGCCGATCAGCGCAAGCAGGAAAATACGCGAGTACTCAAGATCGAATCCAAGAAAGATAAGTGCCGGCAACGTGAAGATGACGCCAGAAGCGATCGACTGTCCGGCGTTCCCAGTTGTCTGCACGATGTTGTTTTCAAGGATCGAGGCGCGCCCGAACGCGCGGAGAATGCTGATCGAAAGCACTGAGATAGGAATCGAAGCCGCGACAGTCAGACCAGCCTTCAGGCCGACATACACCGTGACTGCGCCGAAGATGATGCCGAAGAGCGATCCCAGCAGGAGAGCGCGAAAGGTAAACTCAGGCCGGTTTTCGTCGGGCGAAACAAAAGGCTCAAATTCGGGCACGGATAGCCTCCAAATGCTTCAAAGCAGATTTTTCGAATTCCCTGAAAGGGGGAGTGTAGCAGCATCCGCAAGTAAATCGCAGAGCCTCCGCAGATTTGCGAGCGGAGTCGCAGCCGAAAACTGCGCTTGGCGAAATCCACCAAAAACGCGTAGCGTAAGGGCAGCCAGCGCTCATTGAGCGGAGGCCCGGATCGCCATGACCAATCCCGCAACTGCACCGTCGCCTTTCGTCACAACCAGCCCAGCGCCTGCTCCCAATCCGGTCAAGCGCCTGCTTTCTCTCGACGTGGTTCGCGGCATCACCATCGCCTTCATGATCATGGTGAATAACAACGGCGGCCCCGGCTCATGGCGCTTCATGAACCACGCAGTGTGGAACGGCCTCACGCCCACGGACCTCGTCTTTCCCACATTTGTGTTCATCGTGGGCATCTCTGTGGTCTTCGCGTTCGATGCTCGGCTGGCCCGCGGCGCGACACGTGCGCGGCTCGCGTGGCATACGGTACTGCGGACCGTAATTTTGATTCTCTTCGGCATCGTGGTCAACAGCTTCCCCTTCTTTGAGCTCGAGCACATGCGTTTTTATGGCGTGCTGCAGCGCATCGCCATCTGCTATCTCGTCGTCGGCCTTTTTTATCTTTGGGACAATCGAGCGTGGACCAAAGTCGTCGCGCTGATCGCCGCACTGATGGGCTACTGGGTCCTCGTGCGCTGGGTTTCGATTCCCGGCGCCGGCATGCCCGGCCGAGACATTCCGTTCCTCGACATGACGCAAAATCTGGTCTCCTGGGTCGACCGTCTTCTCTTCCCGCATCACTTGTATCTCTACGCGCCCGATCACAACGTGCGCGATCCCGAAGGTCTCCTGAGCGACCTGCCTGCTATCGGCACGGCCCTGCTGGGCGTGCTGACCGGGCTATGGCTCCGTGCGGACAAGCCGGCTTCTTTCAAAGCCAATGGACTAGCGGTGGCGACGTTGTGCAGCCTGGCGCTCGGTTATTTCTGGGCACTCTGGTTTCCATTGAACAAGAATATGTGGACCAGTTCGTACGTGCTGGTGGCGGCAGGCTATTCGCTGCTGTTGCTCACGCTGGTGTTTTGGGCCGTGGAGGTAAAAGGCTGGCGCAAGGGTTGGACCGGGGTGTGGCTGGTCTTCGGTTCCAATGCGATTGCTGCTTATTTGTTCAGCGAATTACTGCCGGGTGTGCTGAACACAGTGGCTGTGCCGAACGGTCCGGGACAACACGCAAGCCTGAACGTCGTGATCTTCTCCGATGTCTTCGCGCGCATACCCAATGCTCATTGGGCAGCCTTCGCCTATTCAGTTACCTTTACCGCGATTTGTTTCATTCCAGTATTGATTCTTTATCGCAAGAAGATTTTCCTAAAAATTTAGATCACGCGAACGAGCGCGTTCCGTCTACTGCATAATAGGTTTCGATTTGGAAAAATTCGTCGATAAAGAAATGTGTTACCAAGTCGAGGCCACACGGCGACGGCTGGCGCGCATACATTGCTGGGAGGTCACATTGCGGGAAGGTCTAGGATGAGCACAATTGAACACGCCAGTGCCCCATGCGCCGGCGTTGAGTCAATACCTCCTCAGCGCACCGCGTGGAAATTCTGTGAGCTCGCCATTAGCTATGGAATGATCCTTGCGGTCATCTGGACCCCAAGGCCTCTTCAACGATGGCTCTACTGGGCGGCGATCGCATGGTTCGTGTATACAATCGCCGCGTCATTTCCCGGCTGGAAGGCGATGGGCTGCCGTGCGGCAGGTTTTTGGCGCACGTCGTGGGTGGTGGTCGTGGCGCTTGTGCTGGCGGCAACTGCAATGATGTATGCCAGCAGCCATCACACGCTGCATCATCCAAGCGGCTTGGTCCAGTGGATACTCGCTTTCGGCGGCTACACGGTCTGGTCGATGGCACAGCAATTCCTGCTGCAAGGGTACTTTCTCGCTCGCCTTGTTCGCCTGGTGCCCAGCGCAACCGTGGCCGCAGTGACGTCGGCGGTGATCTTTTCGGCTGCCCACCTGCCCAACCCGATCCTGACGTTGTTGACTCTGCTTTGGGGACTGGCTGCATGCCTCGTCTTTCTCAAGACGCGCAATATCTGGCCGCTGGCCATGGCGCACGCAATCTTCGGCATTTGCGTAGCGATTACGGTTCCCGCAACCGTGCTCCATAATATGCGCGTCGGCCTGGGCTATCTCAACTATCGCGCACCGCGCAATCTTCACCGCAACCAAAGCGACCACAAAGTATCGACGGTCGCATGGGTAATCGAAGAAGCGCCCACACGTCGCTGAGCACGCCACGCCCTGCCGTAGAAAACCCCCGCAATCGCCGCCATCAACACATAGCGCCAATTGAAGCTTGCGGTCCGCTTATTCCAATGTGCGAGCCCAAAGAGCACAGCGGTCAGCGCGAGAGCCGCAGTCCGTCCGATGCGGCGCTCGAGCAGGTTCTGCACCCATCCACGAAAGAACAGCTCCTCGGGAATCGCAATGAAGAAAAACGTGAAGATGAACGCTCCGAGGGCATGCAACGGCTGCGGCCAGTTGGCGTGGAAGTGCAGAAAGCCAAGCCCCAGCCCGAGCGGAACAGCGATCACAGCATAGAGGAGAAACTCGCGCAGTCCAACGCCGACATCGCGCCCTTTCAGTCGAAGGTCGAATCCCACACCATCCGGTTGCCGCGCAGCGAGAAATCCGAAGATGCCGGCATCGAGCAGAAGCATTTTGCCGAATGCCGCGAAGCCATTGGGCCATGCAGGCTCGAGCCACCGCAAGTCAACGGTCAACCCCAGCGCGGCAAGAACGAGAAAATCACGCCAGTTGCCGCGTTGGCCGGTATCGGCGCTTCGTGCCTGATCCAATAGGAAAGCGATTGCCACGGGCAGCAACGCATACAGGGCCAGCCATCCCCAGCGAAAAACGCCGAAAGCATCAGCGACCAGGAAATAGGGCACGCACAAAAGCGCAGGCACAGCGAGCAGAACCGCTCGCGGCAATGCATCGGCCAAGGCCGCCACGCGCCTTGGCGCTAACCCTCCAACCAGCATCGGCAGCAGGATCAGCACTGCTGCGACAAGGACTTCCGGCCGCAGAATGGATTGCAAATTCATCGCAACAAATTAGACGGCCCGGACAGGTTTGACCGGTCGAAAGAGCCACAGGAGTAGCAGCGAAAAGAGCAGGCCGCCGACCGTGAACTTAAGCCACACCGGCGCATGCGATGGAGAGAAGAATCCTTCCAGAGATCCGGCAATCACCAGCATCGGAATCACTCCCGAAACCAGCCGTGTGGCCTCGATACCGCCTTGAGCTACGGAGTCCCTCCATCGCAATGAGCCGGGAAACAGCATCGAGTGACCAAGCCGAAAACCCGCGCCTCCCGCGATCAGAATTGCCGGCAGTTCGAGCGATCCATGGGGAGCAACGAAGCTCCAGAGCGCGAGCGACATACCATATTGATGACACGCTGCGCCGATTACACCCAGCATCATGCCATTCACATAGAGATAGAAGAACGTTCCTAATCCAAAAGCGATTCCGCTCGCGAAGGTCACAAAACTAACAGTCAGATTGTTGGTCATGATCGCACTCGATGCCATCGGCGCGATCGTCACAATGGACTTCGTCCACATCTCGTGCCGCTCCATCGTCTCGATCATCTGCGGTCCGACAAAGTGCCGCATGAATTCCGGTCGGGCGCTCGTCAGTACGGCGCCCAGCACGCCCCAGGCAACCGAGACGAGCAGAGAGGCCACAACATAGCGAATGTTGCGTTGGAAGATCGCGGGATACTCATCGCGCAAAAAGCGAAACAGAGTCGCCACGCTCGTCTTGCGTCCGGAATAGATAATATGGTGAGCCCGGGCCAGCAAATGATTCACGTGTTCGGCATAAGTTCGCGCCGTCGCATCCTGACGCAGCACGGAGAGGTCTGCAGCGACCTGGCGATAGAGCAAGGCCATCTCCTGCAGCTCGGCGCGCGAGAGCTGTGCCAGGCCATTGCGATCGGAAAGCGCAAGCAATTCGGCAAGGCGGTCCCAGTGGGGCCTTCGCTTGGCGATCCATTGGTTTGAGAGAATGGGTGCCATGGACCTGAATTCAGATCAGCTTAACATCGATACGCCGGAACTCGTGGCCATCCAGATGCCACTGGCCGGGATTGGCAGCCGCTTTATCGCGCTGCTGATCGATACGCTGATATGGGCCGCGGGGTTGGTTGTACTTGGCCTCGTGCTCTGGGCTTTTCAGCCCGCGCTGCAGGCGTTTTCCAGTCTTTCCTACCAATGGACCGTTGCCATTTTCACGCTCTCGATCTTTCTTTTGAACTGGGGCTACTTCACATTATTCGAAGCCTTCTGGCATGGACGGACTCCAGGCAAGCGCATTGCGAGGATTCGCGTCATTCAAAGATCCGGCCGTGCCATTGGAATCATCGAATCGATGGCACGCAACTTTATCCGTTATGTGGATCAGATTCCCTTCTTCTATGCGGTCGGCGTCGTCGCTGTGTTTGCCACTCGCCAACATCAGCGATTGGGCGATCTGGCTGCGGGCACTCTAGTCGTTCGCGATCGCGAGCAAGAGACACCTTTATGGGCAGATACCGGGGTCCCCGCGGACAGGTCTTCGTCCGTGGGGTGGAATACTGGCACGCGCACGTTTACGGCTCCTGTTTTCGCTCAAGCAAACGCGATCCCCGAACCGCACCAAGCCGTCGCGCTCTCGTCCAGCGGCATCGTCCGCTTGTCTTCGTCTGATCTTGAGGTGCTCGAAGGCTTCTTTGCGCGCAGGCTCGATCTGCCGCTTCCTACGCGCCAACTTCTAGCACAGCGTATCGCCGATGCAATCCAGACAAAATCGGGATTGGAGCAGCCGCCGGGCGTAAGTGTAGAGACATTCCTTGAGGCGACCGCCCGCGACCTACGAGACATAGCTCGGATGCGATAATCGGTTCCGCAATCGCACAACCGGCCGCAATCGACCCCATCGCGGCACGGGCTGCCGACCGCAAAGGAGCGTCTCCTACCACTTCCGAGGTATGCGCCCTTCCCAGCCGCCGCAGTCCTGAACGCTCCGGCTCAAATTGGGCGAAAGCTCAACAAATCGACAAGACCGGCTGGAAATCACCTGCTGCACGCTTGTTTTGAACTAACTGCCCTGGTTAGCCACTAACAAGGAAGTCCTTATCTTCCGATAGCTTGGTTGGTCGAGATTACCTGTCTTGTCGCATCCCCGCAAAAATGACAATTCGATTCTTGACAAGAGTGTGCTGTCCGGCATTTAATCTTCCCCGGCCCGAAGAATGTTATGTACAGCGCATTCTGCTTAAACGTTTGAGCGAGAAGATTCCAAAATGTGTATCTCTTGGATTTTCTTCTTCCAAAGAACGGATAAAGCAGCCCAATCTAAGCCCGCTCCGAAGTGGAGCCAGTAAGGATTAGGCCAGGACCGAAAGAAAAAAGGCCGGAGGGAGCGAGGAGCGCTTCGGCTGGTACGAGATACGAAAACTTAACCCCGCAGGACTTGAACGAGAGTGCCGATGGTGGCGCCTTTTAGATAGCTTTGAAGGTCCACTAAAAAGACGGGGCGAATTGGTTGATGCAAGGAATGATGTGAAGTAAAGGGATTTTCTACTTGACGGAAGTTGCACGGCGCGCGTTAAATTGCTTCGCCGTTCAACCAAAGCCAAGATAATCATTCCGGGCTTCATGCTAATTCGATAGTGAAGCGGCAGATGTAAAGCAGCAACTTTTGAAAAGGGAGGCTACATGACACACAAGTGGTACAGGGTATTCCTGTTGCCATTGATGTTCGCTGTGGCTAGCGTGGGAGCATTCGCGCAGGCCAACTCCGAACTCACCGGCATTGTCACCGACCAGACAGGTGCGGTGGTCCCAGATGCGAAGATCGTTATTACTGATCCAGGGACCGGCGCCTCGAAGGCGACTACCAGCGGCTCAACCGGGCTATATGATATCGCCGGTCTGAACCCCGCCAACTACAACATGAAAGTCTCAGCCAAGGGGTTCGAATCGTTCGCGCAGAACGGTATCGTGGTGAACGTTTCCGCCACTGCTCGCGTGGACATCAAGCTCACAGTCGGCGCCGAGACGCAAACCGTAACTGTCGAAGCCGATGCTCTCGCAGTGCAGGCCGATTCGAACGTGGTCAGCACCCTCATCAGTTCCGAGCAGATCAGTCAGATCGCAACTGAAAACCGCAACTTCGCGGCACTGGCAGCGTTGGGTCTGGGCGTAAGCTCCGCCCTGCCTGACAGCAACACGCCAACATCAGTTGCGGCCAACTTCACCATCAGCGTGAACGGACTTCGCCAAAGCCACAACATCTGGCTGATTGACGGTGGCGAAGCCGATGACCGCGGCGGTGCGGGCGGCATGGACATCATGCCTTCGCAGGACGCGATCGCCGAGTTCACGATGATGACCTCGAACTATCCTCCGGACTATGGTATTTCTTCCGGCGCCACAATGAGCCTTTCGCTCAAGAGCGGCACCCAGAAGTTCCACGGCGAAGTGTTTGAGTTCAATCGCAACACGGATTATGACGCGAACAACTACTTCAACAAGCTGTCCAATCCGATCACCGCCAGGACTTCAACTCACTACAACATCTTCGGCGGAAACATCGGTGGACCGGTGTACATTCCTCACGTGTACAACACCGACAAGCAAAAGACATTCTTCTTCTGGAACGAAGAGTGGCGCAAGATTCTCACCGGCGCCGGCACAAACAAAGAGCCGACGATCGATTCCGCGGATATCCCGAAGGCAGGTACGCCTTTGACCTACGTTTCGCCGAAGTTTGCTACGGTTGCCCTGGTCGTTCCGACAGTCGGCGATCCGGCGTTCAATGCGAAGCTGGCGGCGGACGGACTCGTTGCGGGCAAACCGTTCCCGGGTAATGTGATTCCTGCTAACCTGTTCGATCCGAATGCGGTCCTTTATTTGAATGCAGGCATCCTGCCGGCGGCAAATACACCTGACGATCACAACATCACCAACGTTTCGAACCCGATTCAAGTCCGTGACGACATCGCCCGCATCGACCACAAGTTCAACGACAAGTGGACGATTCTCGGCCACTGGATGCACGACAATGTGACCCAGGGTTATGCGCAGCCTGAGTTGGGCTGGCTGTGGGCCAGCTACAACACCGTAACCAGCACTCTCGCCAATCCTTCCAAAAGCGCGGCGATCAAGCTGAGCGGCACCATCAATCCGAACCTGCTTCTTGAAGCCAGCATGAACTACGATGGCAACGTCATCAACATTCTCGATAGCAAGAATGCCGATTTGCCTTCGGGTTGGGGTCAGAATACCTTCTTCAAGACAGGTAACCCGTATCTGCCGGGTGTCACAGGCTTCGGTGCTCCTTACTACACGGCCGAAGATATGGGATCCGCGCCATGGCACAACGCAGCTGAAGACTACGAGCCGAAGGTGGACGTGTCCTACACCATGGGCAAGCACGCTATGAAGTTCGGCTTCAGCTACAACCGCTATACCAAAAACCAGCAGCTCTTCGGCGATGCTGAGGGCGACGTGAACCAGGGCCAGTTGTCGAACGACGGTCTGATGGACATGTTGATGGGTCTGTCTTCCCAGTTCTCTCAGTACCAGGCTGTGCCGATCCGGCACTACGTAAACCAGACTCCTTCCGCTTATGCGTTGGACAACTGGCACGTAACGCCGCGGCTCACACTGCAACTCGGACTTCGTTATGACGCTCTGCCGCACGCATGGGAGCGCAGCAACCAGGTCGCCAACTTCGATCCCTCAGCCTACCTCTCGAGCGAAACGCCAATCTGGAACGCCAATGGTTCGCTCGACTCGACGGGCCCTGGATTCCAGACCGTCAACGGAGTTCCTTTCTATCTGAATGGCATGGGACTCGCAGGCCAGAACAGCTTCCCCAAGGGACTGGTCGAGAACGACTACAACACACTGCAGCCGCGCGTCGGCTTCTCTGAAGATCTCTTCGGCAACGGCAAGACCGTTCTCCGCGGCGGCTTCGGAACGTTCTACGAGCGCATGCAGGGCAACGACATCTACAACGCTGCCACCAACCCACCCTTCGCATTCAACCCGGCCGCAACCAACGTTTATTTCTCGAACCCGAGCACAAGCTGGGTGACAGGATTGTCGGCTGCGACCCCGTTCTTTGCGTCGGGCTTGACCAACCTTGAAAAGTCTTACAAGGCTCCGGCCGTAGCTCAGTTCAGCCTCGGCGTGCAACATGAACTCAAGCCATCGATGATCTGGGTCATGCAGTACGTCGGCAACATGGCGTGGCATCAGAACATCGAGCGCGACATCAACGACTTCCCGCTGAACACGGACCTCAACGTCCGCTGCGATGCGGGTGACGGCAGCGACAAGTACGCGGGCGACGTTTGTCCGAATGGAACTGCGCCGGCCAACCTGGCGAACTCGAACATCTATCGCACTTACCAGGGATATGCCGAAATCAAGCAGGAAGAGAACGACACCAACGGCAACTACAACGGCTTCCAGACTGGTCTGCGTGTGCAGAACAAGTGGGGCCTGAGCGGTGAACTCGATTACACGTATTCGCACGAAATCGATCTCACCACGTACGACCTCGCCACCATCAGCAACCCCTTCAATCCGAAGTACGACAAGGGTTCTGGTGCGCTCGATCGCCGTCATATCGTCAGCGCCAACTACGTCTACAACACGCCGTTCTTCGCCAGGTCCAGCGGCCTGACCCACTCGCTCCTCGGCGGCTGGGAACTTGCCGGTACGATCATCGACGAAAGCGGTCTGAACTCGTCTGGAAACAACCAGGGACCCGGTGTATCCCTCAGCTACGACCCGATCGGTTTGGGTGGTAACTATACAAACCGTCCGAACGTCAACGGCAAGGTCACCTATCCCAAGCAGTTCCTGCAATGGTTCAACACGGCTCAGTTCTCTGCTCCAGTGCCTGCGTGGCTGGGTGGACAGAACCAGGGCTTCGGAAACACGAGCAAAGATGCGATCGTCGGACCGCGGCGTGTGAACTTCACAACCTCGCTCTATAAGTCGTTCGCGATGACAGAGCGTGCACACTTCGAGCTCCGCTTCGAATCGTTCAACACTTTCAACCATACCGAGTACAACGCGTTTAACAACAGCTACGGAGCTAGCCAATTCGGCCAGATCACGAGCACGTTCGATCCGCGTAACCTCGAACTGGGTGGAAAGTTCGTTTTCTAAGTTAACCATCAACCTGGGCGCGGCGGGAAACTCCCGTCGCGCCCTTTTTCTTTGCCAGCCGATTTGCTTGCGGCTATTGTCGCGAGAGAAAATTGATGAAGCGGCGCAATTCTTTCCGTATCGACATCGCTTACATTGCAACAAAGCAGATGATGAACTTGAATCTTAGGAAGGCAATTAGTTGAAGCAGACTATCTGCAAATTGATCGGTGCAGGATATATCGTGGCCTCGATCCTCTGCTTCGCTCAAACAAAGGCAGCTCCGGCGCTCCGGCAAGAGGCCCTCGCACTTGAGCAGCAGGGAAAGAACCGGGAAGCGGAACTCAAGTGGCGCGCAATTTTCAAGGCGCATCCTGAGAACCCCGAACCCCTGGCTCATATCGGTCTGCTTGAGGCGCGACAGGAACATTACAAAGAAGCAGTACCGTTTTATCGCAAGGCGCTCGCGTTCAATCCCAATGTTCCCGGTCTTCGTCTCAATCTTGCTCTGGCCCTCTTCAAGGGCGGGGAACTCAAAGAAGCGGTCCCCGAGCTTGAAATCCTGCGCAGGAGCGCTCCCGCCAACTCCCCTGACGCCCAGAGGGCGACCATATTGATCGGCATGGCTTACTACGGGCTCGCCGAATATGTGAAGGCTGCGCCTTACTTGAAAGAAGCTGCTGATTACGAGCCCAATAACCTGCCATTGCTGCTAGCGCTCGAACATAGTTATCTTTGGTCAAATCAGTTCAAGTATGTTCTCGACGTCTATCACCGGATTCTGTCCCTGAACCCGGATTCGGCGGAAGCCGACATGGTGGCTGGCGAAGCGCTCGATCAATTGAAAGACAATGCCGGTGCCACGGAGATGTTTCGCGCCGCTGTGAAGGCCGACCCGAAACTGCCCAACGCGCACTTCGGTCTGGGCTATTTGCTATGGACACAAAAGCAGTATCCTGATGCTGCCCGCGAGTTTCAGGCCGAACTGGCCAACGATCCCAAGCACGTGCAATCAATGCTTTATCTCGCCGACGCCGATATCCAGATGAACCAAATTAACGACGCGACGCCTTTGCTGGAATCGACTATCAAGCTGGATCCCACTTTGGCCTTGGCGCACCTCGATCTCGGAATCGTTGATTCCGAAGCCGAGCGCAACGACGATGCGTTGCGAGAACTCACTCTGGCCGAAAAGCTAATTCCAGAGGACGTAAATGTTCATTGGCGCCTTGCACGGTTGTACCGGGCGATGGGAAAGAAAGAAGAAGCCAAAGCCGAATTCGACAAGGCAAGCAATTTGACGAAGAATTCCGACGACGATCTCTTCAAGAAGATTGCCAATAGCAGTGCGCATCCGCCGCAGGGCCAGACACCCCCCGCACCACCCGAAAAATAAAATCATTTTGTCTGAACTTGCATTTCAAACGACTGCCCGCGCAGGAGTAGTTGCGCCAGCGCTTTCTCAGGGCAGATGTGCCTGTCCTCGATGCGATCAAGTTCAATCGCCGTCTCCACGTCTGACGCCACCGTTAGAAAACAGTGGAGGCAGCGAGTGTTCGAGCTTCCGTTTTCATTCTGCGTACGACTGTACATTGAGTTCCCGCTTCGGTTGGATATATTTGTGGGACTGCTCAATAGTACGAGTCTTTCGATTTTAGACTCGTGACTTTTGTCACGAAGTACAGTGAGATTTGACCTTCTCTTTCTTCGCGGGCAGCTTTTATTCACAGCTTCACATTTTGGTTTGTATTTCTACGCAATTGCCAGCAGGGCGTTAAATCACCTTGTGGAAAAAGCGAAATAGAACAAGGCTCATCGAAAGTCCCAACGTAATCGTACTCAACTTTATTGTTCTTGAGCGGAACGACCAACGTGCGACTCACGGTGACAGTCGATTGCGGCGATCCTTGCAGCTTGAATGCAATCCAATCTCCGGCATACGTGGCGACAAAACCAGCCGCCAAAACCAACGCAATGCGGAACAACCAGCGGCCAATCTTTCTCACCACGTTCAGCCTTCCTCAATCAGATGGATTTCTTCCTTGAGTGCAATTCCCGTGAGCTCGCGGCGTCGCGCTTCAGATAGATAAAACATCAGCTGTGCGGCAGCATGCGCATACCCTAGTCCCTCCGAGCGAATGTTTGAAATGCAATTGCGCTCAGCGTCCGTGCGGCCCAATCGCGGCTCCCATGTAATGTATGCTCCCAACGAATCGGGTGCGCTCAGCCCCGGACGCTCCCCAATCAGCACGACGCAAAGCCGTGCGCCAAGCGCCACGCCGATCTCATCTCCGATCGCCACACGTCCTTGTTCGACGATACAAATCGGCGCCAGCTTCCAACCCTCCAGCCGCGGCAGCAGGCTCTCGAGCAGCGGCCTTGCATGGCGCTCGACCGCAAGCGCAGAGAGCCCATCGGCAAAGATCAGAGACAGATCGCATCGTCCGATCTGCAGATCTGCGAGAGAAGCAGCGCTGCGTTCCTCGAGCCTTCGTCCCAGATCGGGCCGCTGCAGATAAG
>CAZAQN010000048.1:0-31174 GCA_964487345.1 uncultured Occallatibacter sp.
CTTGGTCAAACGAGGCCTTCGTGCGCATCTGCTGAAACCGCTTTTCGAATTTCTCAAGCGCCGCAATCTCGGCGTTGACTGTGGCTACGCTGAAGTCTTCGATCTTCGCATCGTATTGGTGATAGCCGGCCGACGTGCCCTGCGTGGGCTGATACGGAAAATAAACCTCGTCGAAGTATTCATCCGACGCATGGACAAAAACTTTCTTCCAATAGACCTCGGCAAGCTTTTCCTTTTCGGCGTTAACTACGACGGCGGACATAGAGGCTCCAAGGACAAACAGTGCGGCTAGTTTTTTCACATTCCCTCGTGTGATGGAGTGAGGCACCTATACGTTTACTGGCGTTGGCGCAAGGTTGGCAAGCAATTCGCGGATTTCGAGCAATACTTCGTCCGGTCGGGAGGAGCTTAAGGGAAGTTTAAGGACGCCCTGCGGCGTGAATTGGGCGCCGCGCTTCGCATTGCGTGCCACCAGGCGCATCAGGTGCTGCGGATCCACCTGCGCATTCTCAGTGAACCGGATCTGCAATTCCGAGCGACGGCGGTCAATCTGCGCGATGCCCAAGCGTTCACATTTGAGCCGCAGGGTGGCTGCTTCAAGCAGGTAAACGGTCGAGTCGGGAAGCGGTCCGTAACGATCTTCCATCTCCGCGCGCAGGTCCGCTATGGCCTTCTCGCTCGAAGCGCCCGCGATCTTCTTGTAAAGCCGCAGGCGCTGGTTCTCTTCGCCGACATAGCTCTCGTCGATGCGGAGAGCGATGCCGAGATTGAGTTGCGCGGATGGCCGCTCTTCTGTACCCTCTCCCTTCATCTCCTTAACGGCAGCCTCCAGCATGGAAGTGTAGAGTTCGAAGCCGACTGCCTCGATGTGTCCGCTCTGCTCGCCACCAAGCATATTGCCCGCTCCGCGCAATTCAAGATCGAGAGCGGCGATTTTGAAACCTGCGCCGAGATCACTGAACTCCTTAAGCGCGGCTAGACGTCGGCGTGCAACATCGCTTAATTCCTTCTCCGAAGGAATGAGTAGATACGCATACGCGCGGCGATTGGAGCGGCCGACGCGCCCGCGCAGTTGATAAAGTTCGCTGAGACCATGCCGGTCGGCGCGATTGATGAGGATCGTGTTGGCGAGGGGGATGTCGAGTCCATTTTCGATGATCGTGGTTGCGACGAGCACATCGTACTCGTGGTTCATGAAGGCGAGCATGACGCGTTCCAGCTCGGCTTCCCCCATTTGGCCATGACCCACGACGACGCGCGCGGCTGGAACCAGTTCCTGAATACGCGCAGCAATCTCATAGATGGACTCGACGCGATTGTGAACGAAGTAGACTTGGCCTCCACGCTCCAGCTCCACCTCAACTGCCGAACGCACCAACTTCTCGTCGAACTTGGCGACGACGGTCTGGATGGCCATCCGATCCTTCGGCGGCGTCTCAATCACGCTCATGTCGCGCAGGCCGACAAGAGACATGTGCAGCGTGCGCGGAATCGGCGTTGCGGACATGGCGAGGACATCGATCTCCTTGCGCATTTGTTTCAGCCGCTCCTTGTGCCGCACGCCGAAACGCTGCTCTTCATCGACGACGAGGAGGCCGAGATCCTGGAACTTGATGTCCTTCGAGAGCACGCGATGTGTGCCGATAAGAATGTCCACTTTTCCAGCTTCGACGCGCTCGAGGATTGCCTTCTGCTCTTTGGGCGAGCGAAAACGCGAGATCATTTCAACGTGGATGGGAAACTGCGCGAAACGGCGCTTGAAAGTTTCAAAATGCTGGAAGCAGAGAATGGTCGTGGGCGTGAGAACAGCCACCTGCTTACCGTCCTGCACGGCCTTGAAAGCGGCGCGCATGGCGACTTCGGTCTTGCCGTAGCCTACGTCGCCGCAGAGCAGGCGGTCCATCGGCGTGTTGGCTTCCATATCCTGCTTGATGGCGGCAATCGCGGTAAGCTGGTCGTCGGTTTCTCGGTAGTCAAAGGAGCCTTCAAATTCGCGCTGAAATTCGTTGTCAGGTGAAAATGCCGTACCTGGGGCCGTGTGACGCTCCGCGTAGAGCTTGAGCAGCTCAGCCGCCATATCCTGCATGGCCTTGCGCACGCGGGCCTTCGTCTTGCCCCATTGCTGCGAGCCCAGTCTATTCAAGACCGGTGCGGGGCCCGAGTCGGTCGAGCGATATTTCTGAATCAGGTCCAGGCGAGTGAGTGGCACGTAAAGCTTGGCCTGCTCGGCGAATTCGAGAATCATGAATTCGACCGAGAGGCCATCCTGAACAATTTCCTTGAGCCCCTGGAATTGCGCGATGCCGTGCTCGACGTGCACCACATAATCACCCATCGCAAGATCGCGAAAGTCCGAAACGAACGCAGCAGTCTTCGAGCGCTTGGGCTCAGGTCGCGCCATGATGTCGGCTTCGTCGGAGAGATCGTTGGCGCCGAATACGACAAGATTCGCTTCGGGAAAACTGACGCCAGAGGCAATCTGCGTGCGGACAATCACCGGAACGCGCAGATCGCCGGCAAGGTAGCTTGCCTCGTCGAACATCGTTTCGCTGGAGGCGTGCGACGGGCGGCTGCCGAGTCTGTATGGGATCTGATACTCGCGCATCACGGTGGCCATGCGTTCCACATCGCCCTGCGTGGGCACGGCCAAAACGATGCGCTGTTCTGAAACCATCAGGTTGCGCAACTGCTCCGTCAGCGCGGGGATCGATCCGTGAAAACGGAACGTGGGCCTGGAGTTGAGCGCGATTTCCCCGAGCGTGTTGTCTTCTTCGAGCACATCGACAGCTCCGAGCTGATCGAGATCGAGGCCGGGATGCGATCCAAGCATCGCCTGCAAAATCTCGGGGCGGAGATAAATGTCTTCGGGCCGAATGAGCGAGCCGATACCGCTGCGCTCGTGGCGCTGTTCGACCTTGTTCCACCAGCGGTCGATCTGATTGCTCACCATCGCCGGCTCATCCACAAAAAGAACGCTCTTGGGCAGGAGCTTTAGCAGATTGGTTTCAGCGCCAGCAACAGAGCTGAAAAACTCCCATCCCGGAAAGACGCTGACACCGCCGGCCGCGGCCATTTCGGCGGCCATCTCTTCGTCCTCGCCCGCACCTTCGACGTTGATGCGCTGGCGACTGAGGCGCGAATTGACCGCTGCGAGCAGGTGCTCGGTGACTGGTGTTTCAGTCAGCGGCGAAATCTGCGTTTCATCGAGACCGGCCTGCGAGCGCTGTGTCTCAGGATCGAACTTGCGGATGGTTTCAATTTCGTCGCCGAAGAACTCGATCCGTACGGGGCGATCGGATTCGGGCGAATAAACATCGAGGATGCCGCCGCGCCGGGTGAACTGGCCGGGCATCTCGACGAGGTCCATCCGTGTGTAGCCTACGTTGGCCAGGTGCGCGGTGAGCACTTCGACATCGACCTCTTCGCCTCGGCGCAGAGTGACAGCGAGACTCGCATAGTAGTCGCGATCGAAAAGCTTGAGCGCCGCAGCCTCGGCGGGCGCAATGAGGATGGAGACAGCGCCAGTGGCCAGCTTCCAAAGGGCGGCAGCACGCTGCTCCTGTACATCGGGATGCGGCGAAAGATTTTCGAACGGAAGCACGTCGTGGGCTGGGAATCGCACCACGCGGTTGGGATCGATCGCCCCAGTCAGCTCGCAGCCCGCGCGCAATGTGGGCTCAAGAGCTTCGGCGGCCTTGTTGTCGGCAACGATCAAAATGACGGGCTGACGGGCAGCACGCGCGAGCAGTGGAACGTAGAGGGAGCGAGCAGTCGCAGTGAGTCCAGACACACGCCTACGCCCCGTACCGAGGTTCAGGTGCCTCTGTACGCGTTCAAATGCCGAGGAGTGCTCCAGCTCCGCGAAAATCTCGCGGACGAACGGGAGGATCATCAATTCCAAGTTTACCAGCGGCCCTGCGCGGGGGCGAATGGCGCTTCGCGCAAGGCAAAGCGCTTGAACAGTGATTAGGGCCGATCGCGAATTCCTACCGTTTGCGCAGGCGCAACGATTCCCAGCTTCCGTCGGTGGCCCAGCCGCCGTCGACCGAAAGCGCATGCCCGTTGATGAAGCCGCTCTCGCCGTCGTCGGCCAGAAAGGCGATGGCATGCGCGATGTCGTCGGGCGTGGCGAAGCGGCCCATAGGAACACGGCCTGTGATATCGGCGTCGGAATAGCTGCCACCCGCCTGATCGGCCACGTCCATCTCGGTCTTGACCCAGCCGGGGCAAACAGCATTTACGCGAATGCCGCGCCCTCCCCACTCGGCAGCGAGTGTCCGCGTAAGACCGATGAGCCCGTGCTTCGATGCGTTGTAAGCGGCCCGATCAGAGACGCCGAGGAGTCCCGCAACCGAAGCCACGTTGACGATGGAACCGCTGCCCGCCTTAAGCATCTTCTTGCCGAAGACCTGGCAAAGTAAAAATGGCCCAACCAGATTGACGTCGATCACGCGGCGGTAGTCGGCAAAGCTTGTTTCCTCCGCAGGAGAAATAAGGCTGATGCCGGCGTTGTTCACCAACACGTCGACGCGTCCGTAGCAGTCGAAGACTTTTTGAGCAAAGAGGGTCACCGCAGCTTCATCGGTAATGTCGGCAGAGTATGCAAATGCACCTCCGCCCTTGGCTTTTATGGCTTTGATGGTCTCGGCAGGTTCACGCAGATCGACGATGGCAACACGGTAACCGCGCTCTGCAAACAGCTCCGCGGTGCGGCGTCCAATGCCCTGCGCTCCGCCGGTAATGACAGCAACACGCTTGTCGGCGCTCATCTTGTTTGCAGTCCTTTCGTGATCAATGCGGCTGGCCAGGCAGGACAAAATGCTCGGCGCACCGTGGCTCGTACGAGTCACCTGGCATCGTTATGGGGCTGTCGTAGGGTGCGGGTTTCCCCTCGATCAGACGCTGCGAGTACAGTGCGCGGTTTCCGCAGCTGCAGTAAGCCATGCACTCGGTCACGGTGCCGCCATAGGCGTTGACGAGCCAGTGAAGATTCAGCATTTCGCCAAATGGAATTGCGCGAAAATCAAGATCGAGGCCAGCGACGAGCACATCGTGGCCGCCATCGAGCAGATGTCTTGTAAACAGAAATAGGTCGTCGACGAACTGACCTTCGTCAATTGCAATACATTCGATACGCTTCCCAATGCGGCTTTCGAGGTCGTCGATGGCCGGAAGGACTTCCCAAGGGTCGCGGGCATTGAATTCGAGGGCTTCCATCTTGGCGTAGCCCTTTGGATTGCGGCTCTCGACAACACCGGGCCCGCCTTTTGTATCGTCGCTCGGCTTGAGGACCAGAACGTATTGCCGAGCGTATTCGCGACGCATTTCCGCGCGGCGCAACAGCTCAGCCGTTTTGTTGCTTCGCATCGGCCCTAGCAATAGTTCAATCTTCCCCGGCACCGTCGGGTCTCCTTAACCTCGCGGCGGCTTTGCGCCACGACATCATCCTAATTGCGGCCGGTCCTTGCGAAGAACGTCGCAGCTCCCTCATTGGCCGCCCAGCTCTTTCGCGAAGGCGTAGAAGAAGTCTAGCGATTTCCAGTACGAGTCAACGGGCAGTCTCTCGTCCTGGCCATGCGCGCGATCATCGTCTCGTTCGAGGGCGACAGCGGAGTAGCCGTAACTGGGAATGCCGGCCTGCGCGAAGTAAATGGAATCGCTGGCCCCGTTCTCCATCACGGGTGTGACTGGGGTGCCCGGCCAGATTTCCTGTGTGATTCGAGTGAGCGGATCGAAGACTTCCTTGATCGGCGCGGGCGGCGCCATCGCTTTGCGTTCCGGTGCGGTGTCAGCGACGACGCCGGCGTCGGAGACATATTTCACGCTGAGTTGCGGATCAGCAAACACCGCGATGAGCTGCCTGCGAATCTCCTCCGGCGAGTGGCCGGGAAAGATGCGGCAATTCACGTTGGCCTGCGCAGTCTGTGGAAGCGCGTTGTTGGCGTGGCCGCCGGAGAGACGCGTGGCAATGCAGGTAGTGCGGAAGTTGGAGTTGAAGCTAGGTTCGGCACTGAGACGGGCAGCGGCCGCGAGGTCGGGCGGAGTAGCCAATATGGCGCGCATGTCGGTCCCAGTCTGTCCCGCTTCCCGTTTGGAGAGGCTTTCGAAGTAAGTGCGCGTTACCTCATTCAGTTCGAATGGAAACGAGTGGGCCGCGAGCTTGTTGAGCGCCGCAGTCAATTCGTAGATGGCGTTATCGGGGCGCGGAAGGGAGCTGTGGCCGCCGCGATTGACTGCGGTGACTTGAAAATCCGAATAGACCTTTTCGGTGGCCTCGACATCGGCGACAATGGTGTGTCCGTGATCGAGTTCCACGCCGCCCGCGTCGGGATTGATGACAAAGGCGGCGTCGACCAAATCGCGATGTTGGCGCACGAGCCAATCGGCGCCATTGAATTTTCCGCCTTCCTCATCGGCGGTTAGAGCTAGAACGAGATCGCGGTGCGGCTTGTAGGCCTCGCGATGCAGGCGCAGAAAGGTAAACACCAGCGCGGCGTCGGAGTCCTTCATGTCCTGCGTGCCGCGTCCGTAGTAGTAGCCGTCTTTTTCGACAAACTCGAAAGGATCCGTGTGCCAGTCGGAGCGCAGCGCCTCCACGACGTCGATGTGGCAAAGGAAGAGGACCGGCTTCTCAGTTGACTGGCCCGCAGCGCGCATGCGAACTACGAGATTCTGCTTGCGGGCGTCGGGACCGAGAAGGCGCACATCCTCTGGCGCGAAGCCGGCGTCCAGGAAGCGCTTTTGCATGGCAACGGCTGCTGTGGTCACATTGCCGCTCGACGTATCGGTGGTGTTGATTTCGATGAGCTGCTTGAATATCTCACGGGCTTCGGCGTGATCAGCGGGCGAAGCGGTCGGCAAGGAGTTTTGGGCAAAAAGAGGCAGGCCAAGGCAAATTACGAAGACGGATGCCGTAAGGTGCAAGGGAAAGTGCTTGGGACGCATGTGCGCATTGTACGATTTGAGCCGGATTACCGAAGCATGTATCGCCTCAATTTGCGCTGATCAGCAAATCGTTTTATCTTGGTGCGGCCACAACTTTCGAGGTGATTCATGCGCTTCAAAATCCCCGCCGCCGCTTTTCTTGCCACTTTCACGCTTTCCGCATTTGGACAGACCGCGCCGGATCGCCCGAGGATTACCGGGATTTCGCATCTTGCCGTGTACGCGTCAGACCCTGCGGCGACCGAGCATTACTACAAAGACATTATCGGCGCGGCAAAGGAGCCGGACCCCGAGAACCCGCAGGGAGTACGTTACGCCGTGAGTGCAACGCAGTTCATTGAGGTCCTGCCACTACCCGCAGACGCTGGAATCAATCGTTTGGACCACACCGCGTGGAACACCACCAGCGCTGAAGGGATGCGGAAATATCTTGCGGCAAAAGGATGGAAAACACCGGCCAGGGTGACGAAGGGTTCGGACGGCAGCCGCTGGTTTGAGGTGCTCGATCCCGAGGGGAACAAAGTTCAGTTTGTGCAGCCCTCCACGACAGCGATTGTCGACGCACCCAATGCGGTCGGCCACCACATCATGCATGTCGGTTTCCTGGTGAAGGACCGCGCGAAGGAAGATGCGTTCTACCGCGACCTGCTTGGTTTCCGGCCGTACTGGTATGGCGGAATGAGCGATGCGAGGGTGGACTGGGTGAGCCAGCAAACTCCGGACAGCCACGACTGGTTGGAGTACATGCTGGTGGCCGATCCGGCCCATGTAACGCAGCACACGCTCGGCGTATTGGATCATTTTTCAATTGGCGAGGTATCGGTGTTCGATACCTTCAAGGCGCTCGAAGCCAGCAACAGGCTGGGCGCAAACCACGATGCAGCGCCGAAGATTGGCAAAGATGGCAAGGGGCAACTGAATCTGTACGACCCCGACGGTACGCGTGTAGAGTTGATGAATTTTCACGCAACCGAGAAGCCATGCTGTTCCTCGTTCACGGCGCAGGATCCGGCGGAGTAACAGCTGTCAACGAAATGAAAGAAGCTTTCGTGGCGGCAAAGCCTCGGCAATTGAGGTCTGGAATACCGTCTCGAGAAGACCGCTAACGCGCAGCGGTCTTCTCGACTCTTCGCGCTAAAATCGTAGGTAATCATGCTTGCTATGGCACTCTCGCCTGAAATGTTGGCCAAATACGAGCCGGTGATCGGCCTCGAAGTCCATGTGCAATTACTGACCGCGACAAAGGCGTTCTGCGGTTGCGCGAATCAGTTTGGCTCGGCGCCCAATACGAATATCTGTCCGGTGTGTCTCGGTCTACCTGGAGCATTGCCAGTGCTGAACGGAAAAGCAGTCGAGTTTGCCACGCTGGCTTCGCTGGCTCTGCATTGCGAAGTGCGCGAGCAATCGATTTTTGCGCGCAAGAACTACTTTTATCCCGACCTTCCCAAGGGCTACCAGATTTCGCAATACGACAAGCCGCTTGCGGAGCGCGGATGGATCGACGTGCCGACTGGCGACGGTGTAGCATCCGGGGTCCCCACGGACAGGTCTTCGTCCGCGGGGCGTAAGCGCATCGGCATCACACGCCTGCACATGGAAGAAGATGCAGGCAAGAGTTTGCACGAGGGATTTGCCGACTCGGCGACCCGCACCTATCTGGACTTAAATCGCTGCGGGACGCCGTTAATCGAGATCGTTTCCGAGCCCGACATCCGCACACCGGACGAGGCCTTCGAATACCTCACACGGCTGAAAGAGATTCTTCTCTACACGGGTGTTTCCGACTGCAATATGGAGGAGGGTTCGCTCCGATGCGACGCCAACGTGAGCGTGAGGTTGAGAGGCTCGGAGCGGTTCGGCACAAAAGCGGAAGTGAAAAATGTGAACAGCTTCCGCTTTATTCGTGCGGCACTGCAGTACGAGATTGAACGGCAGGTCGAAGTGATCGAGTCGGGCGGCCGTGTGACGCAGGAATCGCGTCTCTGGAACGCCGTCGAAGGCAGAACCTACTCGATGCGCTCGAAGGAGCAGGCGCACGATTACCGCTATTTCCCCGAGCCGGATTTGCCGCCGCTCATCGTGCCGGCAGAGTTTCTCGACGAGGCGAAGCAGCAGCTACCCGAACTGCCGGAGGCGCGCCGGGCGCGCATGATCGCCGAATACGAGTTGAGCTCGAAAGACGCGTGCACACTGACGGCCTCGCGCGAATTTGCGGATCGATTCGAGGCTGCGGCTAAGACCGCGCGAAATCCCAGGCGAGTGGCCAACCTATTGCTGAACGAGTTGGGTGGACGGCTAAAGGCTCTGGGACTGGAGCAGGAACAATCGCCCGTCTCGATGGCCGGTGTGGTGCTGGCGGCCGATCTTCTCGATGAGGGCAAGATCAGCTCCAAGCAGATGAAGCAGCTTTTCGACGTGAGCTTTGAGAACGGTGAGGACTTCCCGGTTGTTTACGAACGAGAAAGGCCCCAGCAGATTACCGACGCTTCGGCGATCGAGGTGTTGATCGACGAGGTCATCGCAGCCAATCCCAAACAATTGGAGCAATACCGTAGCGGGAAAAAGACGATGGCAGGTTTTTTTGTTGGTCAGGTGATGAAGGCATCGAAAGGGCAGGCCAACCCGGCGCTTTTGAACGAGCTGGTCACGAAAAAGCTGGAAGGTTAGCAATCGCGGAGCAACGCAAAATACCTGCAGCGGTGGATCACTTCATCTTCAATTCAACTTCGAATTCCTTGCGTGCATCCCAGGAACTCACCGTCTTGACGGCGGTTTTTCTGTTATCTTTCTCGGCCCAAAGATCGTAGTCATCGGACATGTTGACCTGGGCGAAGTGGAAGCGACCGTCCTTGGTCGAGGTATAACTGCGGATCGATTTCGACTTTTGGTTCTTCAAGAAGACTGTGGCTCCGGTCACAGGCTCCGAACCGCCTTCGACCACGCTGCCGGAAACATCACGCTGGCCTAGATTCTGGGCCCACGCGGCAACAAGGCCCCCACGCGATGCCGATGGCATGGTTCCGGTGGCAAAGGCACAGAAAACTGCGACCGCAGCAAACCTAACGCGGATACACTTCACTCCTCCTCCTCTTCATCCCCGGGGAGCTCATCTTCATCCTCATCGTAGCCTTCGTCGACCCGGCTTAATTCGAGTGGTTCGACGCCGACGACTTCGTATTCCGAACCGCATTCATCGCAGACGACCACGTCACCTTCTTCCAATTCTTCTATTTCAACATCCAGATCATTCTCGCATTCAGGGCAGTTTGGCATCGCAGCCTCCTTTCTTACGGCGTTTCCTGCTCAACAAAAACGACATTTTGCGCTATGACTCCGCTAGTTTTAGGGAGCACCCCACTCCAGGTCAAGTAGGCCGAATTCGAGATTTCGCGGAACTCCCAATTGCGGAGAATACACCATTGAGGTTTTCCTGTCCGCGATTCCTCGACAGATGGCAAAGTCGAGCCGGTTGGCACATTTTGAGTGATCTCTTTCCGATCTCTTGCGGTCGATTCGAAGACGGCTTTTGGCGGACAGTCCAATGGCAAGGGAGAAACACACAGTGAACAGACGCTCAACGGCTGAGCGGGTTGGGTCCACTGTCTGCGCCTTTCAGCCCCAGCGCGTCCAATCCGGCCACAACGCGAGGGTTTCGCGCCATCTGCGAATCCGCCGGGAACAATTTGGATGAGAAATCGCCGCAATAAGCCGAATGGATTTATTCGGGCGGTACATGACACTCTCATGTTGAACGGTTTAACCTGTTGAGTACCATGCCTAGGATCGGCGCCACCCCGTTTGCGTTCCCCGACTTCCACGGCGCGACCCGGCGTCTGGTCGTCGTCAATCTGGTCGCTTACTTCGTTTTGTATCTGGCGACTATAGCTGCTCCAGCCGCGACAAGCCAGGTGGCCGGACTGCTTGCTCTTGTCCCAAGCACCTTTTTGCACGGAGCGATCTGGCAGCCTCTTACCTACAGCCTCATCCATATCGGCCTCGTTCGTGCGCTCTTTGAACTACTCTCGCTGTGGTTTCTCGCCGGGTTTCTTGAGCCATTTCACGGAGACGGGTGGGTCACCGGCCTTTACGCCGCGTCGGTTCTGGGAACTGCGGTGGGCGCTGTTGCGCTGTTTGTGGGCGGCGCAGCTGTGGGCCATCCGATTGACCAGATCCCGATGTTTGGCTGCTTTGGCGCCATTTTTGGGATGCTGGTTGCGATTGGATACCTTTATGGCGACGTGCAGTTCCTGATGTTCTTCGTCATTGGCATCAAAGCACGCTACCTTGCCATCATCTACGGCCTTATCTGCTTTGCCATGCTTTTTGGGCAGCAGCAAATGTATGCATTCGCACAGCTCGGCGGAGCGCTTTTTGGATTGATTTACGTTCGCTCGGTGCCGCGGCGCGGGTTCAGTTTTGTATTCAGCGAACGCTGGTATGGTCTGCGCAACGGCTACTACCGCTGGAAGCGGCGCCGCGCAGCACGCAAATTCGAGGTCTACATGCGCTCCCAAGGCCGGACGGTCCGCTTCGATGGGCAGGGTCGGCAGATTGACAAGGACTCTGACGACAAAAGCCGTTGGAATTAGGGCCTGACACGAGATTTTCAGTGGAAAAGATTGGGATGGCCGCGGCAGCGAGTTGCGGCCGCTCTGTGAGCGTTTTCGTGCAGATTAGTCCTTGAAACCTCACTTTGGTAACCGGAAAAGAGCCGGAACACCCAAAAGACGCATTGAATGCGCTTGCAGCGCCTCGCAAACTTAGAGAGAAGTCAAAATCTCCCTCTATTTCTTGGCCCGCGAGGCACGACGTGAAAGCAACATCCCGGATGTTCACACTTCTGTTGCTCTCCATGTTCCTCCTGGTCGGGCTCAGCGTCGCGGGATCGTGGGAGATAGATCACGTCAATCAAGTCGCAACCGCCTCTCATTCGAATGAATCTCCGGTCGGCGCAAAGCGCGGCGAGCAGTCCCTTGAAATTGAGAGGATTCGGAATTGGATCATGATCGTCCAGGGTCTCTCGTTGATTGCGTGCGGCGCGCTGTACGCTCTCGGGATTCGGCTTCGCAACAGAGCTCGGCGCGAGCAACGCGAAAGAGAAGCCGCGGACCTTGCGCTCGAAATGCGCGTCGAGGAACGAACCCGCGAATTGCGCACCGAAGTGGAAGAGCGGCGCCTGATCGAGCATCTTCATCGAGGCCAGAGACGGATTGTCGAGATGCTTTCCGCGCCCGACGATCTGAAGCCGGAAGATATCCTGCGTTCTTTGGCGGACACGGTTGCCGCACGAAACCAGGGCTGGGAGTGCGCACTGCACCTGATTGATCGCCGCGGAAAGTCTCTGCGTCTGGCAGCATGTTCGGAAGTCACGGAACGACTCAAGGGCTACTTCGAGGCCGTGGGCACTGAGTATGCAGACAGTCCCGAGTGCCAGGCAAGCGCCTCCGGCGAAACGCACATCGTCGAGCGTCTGAACGAGATTGGCCTGGAATGGAGCGAGGTTCTGGCCGCGAGCGGCGTCTTCTCCGCCTGGTCAATCCCCTTCAGCGCCAATGGATCAAGCAGCCTTGCTGGGACGCTGACGGTATATTCGCGCTCTCGGCGCAAGCCTACCGCGCCCGAATTGGAAATGTCGGAGAGCGCTGCGAAACTGGCCGCACTGATCATCGAGCATCGCCGGCTTCGGTCAGAATTGATACACAATGCCTACCTCGATCTGATGACAGGGTTGCCCAATCGCCGCGGGGGCGTCCAGGCTATCGACGCAGCCATCGTCAAGGCCGACGGCCGTCGAGGGTCGGTCGCCGTGCTTTGGATCGATATCAACCGATTCAAACGAATCAACGATCAGTACGGACACGAAGCGGGCGACCACGTCCTGCGCACAATCGCCGAACGGCTGCGCCGCAGCCCTTTGAATACCGGCGCCGTGGCGCGCATGGGTGAGGACGAGTTCTTGCTGGTCATTCCGGGAACCGAAGATTCGCTCGATGCCGTGGAGACTTCGCGCCGTCTAGGAGCGGCAATCGCCAAGCCAATCTACGCGGGTGCAGCGAGGATCATGGTTTCGGCTTGCATTGGCAGCTGCGTCTACCCCAAGGACGGCGGAACCGCTGAAATTCTAGAACGGAACGCCGACTTTGCCATGCTCCGTGCAAAATCTTCCGGTGAGAGCTATTGCGTCTTCTCGCCTGAGATGAGCGAAGAAGCGAACGAGGCGATGGAGATCGAGGAGTCGCTCGGAGTGGCTCTCGAGAAGAATTATCTGCGGCTCGTCTATCAACCGCTTTACGCGACCGATGGGGGACTGACAGGCTTCGAAGCTCTCTTGCGCTTCCATCATCCAAGGCTAGGCAATATACCCCCGGCGCGGTTCATCCCCGTTGCTGAAGAAACGCGGCTCATCGTACCAATCGGGAACTGGGTGCTGCGCGAGGCCTGCCAGCAGCTGCGGAGTTGGCATGAGGCAGGTCTTCCGCGCGTGCGCATGGCCGTGAATATCTCTGTGCTGCAATTTGCGCGCGATGATTTTGCGGACACCGTTGCAAGAACTTTTTCAGAATGCGGTCTGGAGCCGGAGCACCTGATTCTCGAATTGACGGAATCGGTAATCATGGAGGACTATGCATCCGTTGTGAGCCAGATGAATCTGCTGCGGCAATGTGGCGTGCATATCGCCTTGGACGACTTCGGCACCGGATATTCTTCGCTGAGCTACATTCACCGCATTCCTGTGGACATGCTGAAGATCGACCGGTCGTTTGTTGAGCGGCTCGCCGTGCCTGACGGCACACGGCCCATTGTCGAGGCTGTGATTGCGATGGCCAAGCATCTCGGCCTGCACGTGGTGGCTGAGGGCGTAGAGACAGCGGAGCAGCAGCATATTTTGCAGCAAGCGGGATGCCAGGGGTTTCAGGGATATCTGTTTGAGCGGCCGCTCCCCCCGGACGAAGCGGAGAGCTGCCTTAGAGCGAGCATCACCACGCCGTTTGCCAAGCCAACGATTCAAACAGGGGGAGGCGGACTTGCAGTTGCATAACCGCGATCGCAGCGGGGTTACCGGCACGGCGCGGAGCCTTGTCTACGGTGACGGCGCCTCTCAACCTGTGCCGGCGCAGGTGGAATGTGGTGCGCTCGGCGAACGATCCGGATCGCGCGAGCAGCTGGACGCATCGTTTCGCAAAGTGACGATGGTGGGCTCACATCAAACCAGTCTTCGGCGCAGCGTCAATCCCGGCCGTCCCAGCTAGACCTTCACTGAGAAGTTGCGGACACGCTCTCGCTCCGCCGACGACACGATACAATCCTGTCTGGAATGACGAAAAAACTGGCCTTCCTTTTTCCTGGACAAGGTTCGCAAGCCGTGGGTATGGGTCGCGAACTTGCCGAGCGCTTCCCTATCGCTGCCGAAACCTTCGCCGAAGCAGACGAGGCCTGCGGCTTTCCGCTCTCGAAGCTTTGTTTCGAGGGACCCGAAGACGAGTTGAAGCTGACGGAAAATACACAGCCTGCCATCCTAACTGCAAGCATCGCGGCCTGCCGAGTGCTGTCCCAAAGCGCAATCGAGCCGGCGCTCGCTGCGGGACATTCACTTGGTGAGTGGTCGGCGCATGTGGCTGCAGGCACGATCCGATTCGGCGACGCCGTGCGTGCCGTAAAAGCGCGTGGACGCGCGATGCAGCAGGCCGTTCCCGCCGGCGAAGGAGCGATGGCGGCTGTGCTGTCCCTCGACCCATCAGCGGTGGCCGATGCGTGCGCGGAGGCCGCAAGAGAGACCGGGCTGACGGTGGCCGCGGCCAATTTAAACTCTCCGGGTCAGACAGTGATCTCCGGCGCGCTAGCCGCAGTGGAGCGCGCGATAACGATTGCGAAAGCCAAGGGTGCACGACGCGCAGTGATGCTCCCGGTGAGCGCGCCGTTCCACTGTGCGCTGATGCAGCCAGCGCAAGACGCTGTGGCGCGCGTGTTGGCGTCGATGACATTCGCTGATCCAAGCATTCCAGTAGCCGCGAATGTGACCGGCGGGCTTGTTACGAAAGCCGATGCGGCGCGCGATGCACTGATTCGCCAGGTGACAGGTACAGTGCGCTGGGTCGACTGCGTTCAGGCGCTCATCGGAGCAGGAGCAACAGTCTTCATTGAGGTGGGGCCGGGCAAGGTGCTCGGCGGGTTATTGCGTCAGATCGACCCTTCGCAGAAGGTGCCGAATGTCGAAGACATTGCCAGCCTGGAAAAGACGCTGGCAGAACTGCAGATAGTCTCGATCTAATTGAGCGTCTTAGGGCCCCAGATATAACTCGACAGGTGAGAAGCCGAGCGCGTGGGTCTGAGGATCGTAGTCGATAAAGAGGTTCTTGCTCTGGCGCCCGTTGATACGAATCCCCATCAGCAGCACATTGCCTGACATGCGGGCCGCCAGAATCTTGTGGCTCTGGATCGCTCCATATTCGTTGGCAGAGCTGTTCGAACTCCAGTCCTGCTGAAAACGATCAAATGGGTAGGCAGCGTAATTGTTCGGGTGCTGCTGCCAGTTAGGATCGTGGAACCAGACTCCGTAGGCTTTCGGCAAATCATTTTGCTCAACCGCGGTCAGAAAATGATTGACCGTCATCCTGCCGCGAAAGTGCGTCCACCAGCGCCATGGCCAGTCGACAGGCATGCCGGAGACCAACCAACCGCCGATGAACAGGACCACAAACAACCCCACGGCCCCGTAAAGAAGGTTTTGATTGCGGCGTTCGCGGGCGGCATCGAAGACAGGAGCGTCGAGCAAAGTCATCGCAGCAGTTCCTCGGGATCAAGCATACGGCAAAAGGCAGGGATCAGGGATCAGGGATCAGGGACCAAAGAGCAGTTCGCAGTTCAGAGTTCACAGTTCACAGTGGACAACGGCCAGCGCGGAGAAATAGTCCGGCGGGTAATTTAGGAATCCTGAGCGCGCCCTGTCATGTTAGACACCAATGAATGCCTTACTGTTCCCTGTTCCCTGTTCCCTGTTCCCTGTTCCCTGTTCCCTGTCTTTCTACTCCTGCCGGCTATAGCTCGTCCGGCTCTTTTCCGCGTGCCGCTCCAGACCCAATTCAATCAGCCGCGTAATCAGGTCGGTGTAGCCGATGCCCGTAGCCTCCCAAAGCTTGGGGTACATGCTGATCTGTGTGAATCCGGGAAGCGTGTTGACCTCGTTGAGGAAGATGCGGTTCTTGCCATCCGGCTCCATCAGAAAATCGACGCGTGCGAGGCCGGAGAGATCGCAGGCTCGAAAGGCTGCGACGGCCATCTCCCGAATCTGTTTCGATTCGGCGCGCGTGAGCTTTGCGGGAATCACAGGCGCCGAACCTTCGGAAAGATACTTGGCCTCGTAGTCGTAGAACTCCTTGCCAGGGATGATTTCGCCAACCACGCTCGCTTGGGGGTCATCGTTGCCTAAAACGGCCACTTCCAATTCGCGCGCACGCGATTTCTTGCCACCCACACCCTGCTCGACGACAAGCTTGCGATCGTACTGCGAGGCCAAGTCGAGAGCCGGTCCGAGTTCTTTGCGATCATGCGCCTTGCTGATGCCGACCGATGAACCGAGATTTGCCGGCTTCACAAAAACCGGATAGTTCAACGTCTTCTCAATCTGGGCGATCGCTTTGCGCGGCGACTTCTCCCAATCGGCGCGCAAAATGGTGACATGCCGGACAATGGGTAGCTTAGCCTGCACGAAGAGCCGCTTCATCACGTCCTTGTCCATGCCCGCGGCCGAGCCGAGGACGCCCGAGCCAACGTAGGCGATGCCGGCCAACTCGAAGAGGCCCTGAATGGTGCCGTCTTCGCCGAAGGTCCCGTGCAGCACCGGAAAGACAACGTCAAGGGAATGGCTGTTCGAGCGGGATTCGAGAGGCTGCGAGGCGAGCGATGTCTCCGCACTTGCCTTCCGGGGTTCCGGCGCGAAGAGCGTGGGCATACCCTCATGCAGAAGCTTGGCGCCTGGCGTCGCTTCGGGATCTCCCGCCCGCAATCGCTGCGCAACGGGACTGCTGTCGCCGTCGAGCAAACTGTGCGCATCGCCCGCGCCCAGCCAGCGGCCCTCCTTGGTGATACCGATAGGCACCACGTCGAATTTCTTGCGATCGATTGCCTTCAGGATGGAAGCAGCCGAGAGCAGCGAGACTTCGTGCTCACCGCTCCGCCCGCCAAACAGAATGCCGACACGAAGTTTCTTTGCCATTGCGTTGTCAATCACCAAATCATGAGGAAGAAGAAGTCCTGAACCAGTGTAGAACCCGCCCCTGCGGAAATAGCCTCTAGAGTATCTTCTTCCCAAACGCCGAACAGGCCAGTTCCACCGCCAAATCCGCAGTCCGATTGTGTTCGTCGATCACCGGATTGACTTCGACGATCTCGAAACTGACCATCCGCCCGTGGTCCGCGAGAATCTCCATAGCCAGGTGCGCCTCTCGATACGTCGCGCCGCCGCGCACCGGTGTACCCACACCGGGCGCAACCTCCGGATCAATCCAATCCATGTCGAGCGACACATGATACCCAATCGTCCCGCGGCCCGCGGCGCGCAGCGCTTCCTCCATCACCGCACGCATACCGCGTTCGTCGATGTCGCGCATCGTGAAGACCTCCGTAATCCCGGCTCTACGAATGTTCGCACTCTCGGCAGCGTCCACATCGCGAACACCGACCAGGACAGTGTTCTCGGGAGCAATTTTGGGCGAGTAGCCGAAGAGGTTGCTCAACGGCTCGGGCCCCAGACCAAGAAGCGAAGCCAGCGGCATGCCATGGACGTTGCCGGAAGGCGACGTATCCGGTGTGTTGATGTCCGTATGCGCGTCGATCCAGATCACCCCGATCTTCTGGCCCTGGCGGCGATAAAACTCGGCAACTCCGGAAACCGAACCGGCCGCCAGCGAGTGGTCGCCACCGAGCACCAGAGGCGTCCTGCCTTCTTCAAGGGCTTTCACGACCGCCTCAGCAGTTCGCGCGCATGTGTCGGTTATCTGCTTCAGGTACCGGGCGTTTGGGTTGCCGAGAGCCTGCGTCTCGGCAATCTCCACCAGAATATTGCCGCCGTCGGTGACCTGGTGGCCAAGCGCTTCGAGCCGTGCCTCGAAGACCTGCCACACGCATCGCGGAGGGACCCATATCGACGCCCCGGCGGCTGGCGCCCATATCTAGGGGAACGCCCAAAACTCGAATACGGCGTGTCGGCTGCGCCTGCGTGCCGCTCGGTAAGGAGGAGGGGGTAAGTTTCGGAGTTTCTGACGGATTTGTCATGCAACAACCACTTTGCGCTCGAAAATAAAGCCTTGCACCTCGGTTGGTTGCCGAAGTGCATCCGAAGGGCATCCAACTCCTAATGCAACTGGTTACCGGCGGCACACCTCGTCGTCATGCCCTAAAAGGGCTATTAGAGCATTTTCCTTTCAGAGTAAGATGAAGATGCAACAATCTAAAGGAATTCAGCTCATTCGTAGGCTGCTTTAGCCCCGCCTTGGCACAGGGGATTTGCACAAGGCAAACAGGGGATTTGCGCAAGGCAAATGGGGGAAGGATCGTGGCATGACGGACGCTGAGGGTGCCAAGCTGCGAAGCGCAGCACGTGGCACTGTCCTCATCGGGAAAGCAATTGCCCCAGGGGCATTGCTGGTCGCTTTGGTTGCAGCTTGCGTCTCGACGACGCACGCGCAGCCGACGGCGCTTGCCTCCCTGCGCGCCATTCACGCGCTGACGAACGCTCAAGCCAGCCACGCGCTCCCGGTCGATTTCGAGGCCACCGTCACCTACGTTCGCAACTATCAACGCGCCCTTTTTGTGCAGGACGGCGACTCGGCCATTTACGTGGATTGGCCGACGCAAAACTTGCTCGAGCCTGGCGACCGCGTTTCGATTACAGGGACCACCAAGGAGGCATTCAGACCGATCGTGGTGGCCAAGAGCGTGAAGTTGTTGCACCACGGCACACTGCCGCCAGCCGTGCCCGCCTCTTTCGATCAGCTGATCCGCGGCGATATGGATGCCAGACTCGTCACGGTGAATGCGACGGTCCGCGACGCCGATACGGTGGTGAACCTCGGAGTCCGCAGCACGCTGTTACAGCTGCACACCGATGGCGGGGAGATTGACACCGCGGTCGACGTCGACAACCAGGAGCTTCTGAGCTCGATGCTCGATGCCGAAGTGCAGGTAACGGGAGCGGTGTCAAGCCGGTTAGACGGCAAGATGCAGCAAACCGGAATTGTGCTCCATGTTAGTTCGATCGAAGGCGTGAAGGTGCTGCATCGTGCTGCATCGAGTCCATGGGATTTGCCTCTCACGCCGATGGACCAGATCCTGACCGGCTACCATGTGAGCAACTCGAGCAAGAGAATCCGGGTCCATGGAACAATTACATATTATCGGCCCGGTTCCGATGCCGTGCTGCAAGATGGCAACAAGAGCCTATGGTTGACCACCTCGTCGATTGCACCCTTGAAAATCGGGGACGCGGCGGATGCGACCGGATTTCCGGACCTGCACAATGGCCTTCTGGCACTTGCCAGCGCCGAGATTCACGACAGCGGAACGCCCGCGCCGATCACGCCGAAGCCCGTGACCTGGGAGCAACTCGCGGCCAGCAAAGACTTGTTCGATCTGGTTACAATCGACGGACTCGTTGTGGCGGAGGTACGGGGAGCCGCACAAGACGAATACGTACTCGATTCGAACGGCGATCTTTATTCCGCGATTTACAAACATCCGGCGTCGGATGGCGACGATCCGGAGTCGTCTTCACCGATGAAACACGTGGCGGCGGGCACGAAGGTTCGGGTTGAAGGCGTCAGCTTTACGAACGCATCGAGCCCATTGGACACGCGCGTACCTTTTGACATCCTGCTGCGCTCTCCGGACGATATCACGGTGATTGCAGGAGCTCCGTGGCGGACGGTCGGCAATCTCGCAAAGCTCGCAGGACTTCTCTTCCTTCTGGTGCTCACCATCAGCATCTGGGTCTGGATGCTGCGCAGGAGAGTGCGACAGCAAACGGCTGCTATTACGGCACAGAGTGAGGCAGATGCCGCACAGGAACGCCGTATTGCGCAGCTGGAGCAGCGGCGCAGCCGGGTGCTTGAAGACATCAACAGCTCACGGCCTCTGGGAGACATTGTCGAGCACATCACAGAAATGGTCTCGTATATGCTGAACGGCGCGCCGTCCTGGTGCCAGGTCACCGAGGGACCGCTCCTTGGGCATCCTCCCGCAACCAAGACTGGTTTGCGGATTATCAGCCGTGAGATTCACTCCCGTACCGGCTTGGTTCTTGGGACGCTCTATGTGGCGCTCGAATCAATGGAAGCAAACGAAAAAGACGAAGAGGAAGCGCTCACTGCGGGAGTGCGGCTCGCGACTCTCTCGATTGAGACGCGCAAACTATATAGCGATCTGGTTCACCGCTCGGAGTTCGACTTGCTTACAGATATGTACAATCGTTTTTCGCTGGATCGGCATTTGCTGGAATTGATTCAAAAAGCGCACGAGAGTGGATCCAATTTCGGATTGATCTACGTGGACCTGGATGACTTCAAGCTGGTGAACGACATGTACGGCCATCATATCGGCGACCTTTATTTGCAGGAAGTATCGCTGCGCATGAAACGCCAGCTTCGCACCGGCGATATCCTCGGGCGGCTGGGAGGCGACGAGTTTGCGGCACTGGTGACCGTGGTGCGCGGACGCAGCGACGTGGAAGAGATTGCGACGCGCATGGAACGCTGCTTCGATGCCCCGTTTGCGCTGGAAGGCTATGTGTTGCGCGGAGCGGCGAGCGTGGGTATGGCAATCTACCCCGTCGACGGCACAACGTCAGACAGCTTGCTCAGTGCGGCCGACGCGGCAATGTACCAGGCCAAGAACAGCCGCCGCGCGACTGGGAAAATGTCCTCACGCAGAAGTGGGTAAGGCACTGATTCGGCCGGTATACCCCTTTAGTTTTGATTTGGTCTCACTGGGGGATGATTTCCTAGCCAGGCGATGCCGATAATGAGGCGTGAGGTCTTCGCCAAAAACGCCGTCGAGGGGCATCAGCCGCCGGACAGCTGCGTGGATAAAGTGTCTATTTTTCCTAGTCGGGTGGATCCCGGCAGCGTGGGCCACTCAGCCCATTCCGCTTACAACGCTGAGCTCAATCCACACCTTAAGCAATGCGGAAGCCAGTAGAGCCGTTCCTGTTGCATTTGAAGCCACTGTTACCTACTTCCGCGGCTATGAAAAAACCCTTTTCGTCCAGGACGGCGATTCAGCTATCTATGTGCAAGCTACGACCAAACTCAATCTTTTGCCCGGCGATCGCATTCTAGTGCGTGGCGTGACCAGGGAAAGCTTTCATCCCATCATCATGAGCAGCGACCTGGTCCTTCTCCATCACGGCCCCGTACCGAAGCCGGTTCAGGCCGATTTTAGCTCTCTCATCCAAGCAAAGCTTGACTGCAGATACGTCACGTTGCGGGGTATCGTCCGTTCCGCCACTCTCGCCTTGGCTACTGGACACCAGGTCACGCAGATGGAATTGGAGATGCGCGGCGGATACTCCGGGATCACCGTGGACAAAGGCGCTCTCGCGCAATTGAGCGATCTGGTCGACGCAGAAGTCGAAGTAACCGGGGCTGAGGCTGGCCGTTTTGATGGCAAGATGCAGCAGACCGGAATCCTGCTTCATACCACCTCGTTCGATGACTTGCGCGTGTTGCACAAGGCCCCGGTAGATCCTTGGTCGCTTCCTCTCACCCCGATGGATCAAGTGCTGAACACCTATGACGTCGAAGAACACACACGACGCGTGCGGATCGAAGGCAACATCACCTACTTTGAAGCCGGGCACATGGCTGTTCTCCAGGATGGAAAACGCAGCATGCGCGTCCTGACGCCCACGATCGATCCGTTGCGTGTGGGCGACCGCGCCGAGGCTATTGGAATACCCTTTGTGGACAATGGTTATTTGACTCTCAAACTTGCCGACTTGCGCACCGCGGGTGAAGTTGCCCCCGTCACCCCCACACCTGTCACGTGGGACGAACTCGCATCCGGCAAGCACGCTTTCGATCTGGTCACGATCGACGGCGTCGTTGTGACACAGGTCCGTGAACACGCAGAGGATGTGTACATCATCGCAGTCGATGGTCACCTCTTCTCTGCCACCGTCCGGCATCCCTCCCGCATCGGTTGGGGGATCTTAACTCCGCCGCCGCCCATGCCCCTCATCCCCACGGGTAGTCAAGTCCGAGTCACGGGCGTGGCCATTCACGACGACTCAAATCCGTTCAATGGCCCGATGGCATTTGGGATCCTGTTGCGCTCCTCGTCCGACGTAGTTGTGGTCGCGAGCCCGTCGTGGCTCAACGTTAGAAATTTGATCCTGCTCGTGAGCCTGCTGCTTATCGTGGTGGTTGCCGTTGGCGCGCGAGGTTGGATGTTGAAGCGGAAGGTGCAACAGCAAACAATAGAACTCGCCGCGCAGAAAGAGGCCGAGGCAAATCTTGAGCGGCGAAGGAGCCGCATCCTCGAAGACATCAATGGAACTCGCCCCCTGGGCGAAATCCTCCAGCAAATTACCGAACTAGTCTCATTCCGGTTGGAGGGCGCACAGTGCTGGTGCGAAGTGGGAGATGGATTAAGACTGGGGAGCATTCCGCCGGATCCGTGCCATCTTGAGATCATTCGCAAAGAGATCTTGTCGCGCTCCGGACCGTTGCACGGAGTGCTCTTCGCCGCAGTCGATCAGCTCGCGCCTTCATTTGCCAACGCCGCCGAAGCACTCTCGATGGGCGCATGGCTCGCCACATTGGCGATCGAGACACGTGGACTCTACGGCGATCTGGTGCACCGGTCGGAGTTCGATCTACTGACAGATATCTACAATCGATTTTCGCTCGAGCGGCGCCTTGGTGCGCTGATTGAAGAGGCGCGGCAGAAATCCGGCTCTTTCGGAATGGTCTATATCGATTTGGATGACTTCAAGCAAGTGAATGACCGATTCGGCCACCGCGTGGGAGATCTCTACCTGCAGGAATCTGCGATTAGGATGAAACGTCAGTTGCGCCCCACGGATATGTTGGCCCGCATCGGTGGCGATGAGTTCGCCGTATTGCTTCCGAATGTCCGCGCTCATGCGGAAGTTGAGGAAGTGGCAACTCGATTGGAGCGCTGCTTCCAAGGGCAGTTCAAGCTCGGAGGCCACAATCTGCAAGGTTCGGCAAGCGTCGGGACCGCGCTCTACCCCGACGACGGCGAGACCAAGGACACCCTGTTCAGCGCCGCAGATGCGGCGATGTATGTCTCCAAGAAGATTAAGAAAGAAACCAGTCACAGCCTCAGCAGACGCTGAAGAGCCGTGCACAATAGCAGATTAGGTTTGGACGGACCCGGTCCGAATTTCGTGCAAAAGAAATGCCCGGCGTGACGCCGGGCATTTTTACTTGAGTTGTTGCAGCCGAAGAAACGTTCCCTGGACGGGAAGTCCCTATTCGGCGGCCATCTCTTCGGCTTCGCCTTCCTGGCGCATAAGCTCCAGTTCGCGCTCGGCGGCTTCGATCTCTGCCGAAACCTCCTGCTGGACGCGAGCTGCCGCTTCTTCGAGCTCTGGTGAGAGCTGAACGTTTCGGTAATACTCGAGTCCGGTTCCGGCGGGAATCAGACGTCCAACAATCACGTTCTCCTTGAGGCCGCGCAGATTGTCAATAGCCCCGTTGATGCTGGCTTCGGTGAGCACACGCGTGGTCTCCTGGAAGCTGGCCGCGGAGATGAAGCTGTCGGTCGAGAGCGAGGCCTTGGTGATCCCCAGCAACAGTGGACGCCCGATTGCCGGACGGCCTCCATTGGCCATGACACGCTCATTCTCCTCGTTGAAGCGGAAGCGATCCACTTGCTGCTCGAGCAGGAAGTTAGTGTCGCCGACTTCATCGATCCTGACCCACCGCAGCATCTGCCGAACGATGACTTCGATGTGCTTGTCCGAGATGGCCACGCCCTGGAGCCGGTAGACTTCCTGGATTTCGTTCACCAGATAAGCCTGCAGTTCTTTTTCGCCCAGAACGGCAAGAATGTCGTGCGGGTTCAGCGGTCCATCCATCAGCGGATCGCCGGCGCGCAGGCGTTCCCCTTCCTGCACATTGACGTGGATACCGCGCGGCACCGAGTATTCCTTCTCATCGCCATTGTCGGCCGTGACGTAAATCTTACGCTGGCCCTTGGCGACTTCGCCAAAGCGAACCACACCATCGATCTCGCTGATGATTGCGGTTTCGCGTGGCTTGCGGGCTTCGAAAAGCTCGACAACGCGCGGCAGACCACCAGTGATGTCCTTAGTGCGCGTGCTCTCCTTGGGAATCTTCGCGAGCACATCGCCTGGACCGACTTCGTCGCCGTCCTGAATCATCAAGTGAGCGCCGCGTGGCAGCAGATACCGCTTGCTGCCCTTGGGGTTCTTGACCACGAACGTCGGCTGCCGCTTTTCATCCGGTGAGTCGGCAACCACCCAACGCGAAAGGCCGGTAACTTCGTCGACTTCCTCGTTGAGCGTGATGCCTTCCTGCAGATCCTTGAACTGCACCGTGCCACCGATTTCCGTAAGGATGGCGTAGGTATAAGGATCCCACTCAGCCAGCAACTGACCAAGCTTGACCGCTTCGCCTTCCCTCACACGCAGGCGCGCACCATAGACCACCTGGTAGCGCTCCTTTTCGCGGCCACGTTCGTCCACGATCGCGATGGAGCCGGAGCGGTTCATCGCCACCAGCGTACCGTCCTTGCTTTCGACGGTGCTGAGATTGATTAGGCGCACCAGACCGTTGTTCTTGGCGTCGAGGCGCGATTTGTCGGCCACGCGGCTTGCCGTTCCGCCGACGTGGAAGGTACGCATGGTGAGCTGCGTTCCCGGCTCGCCAATCGACTGGGCCGCGATGACGCCGCAGGTTTCACCCAGCTCGACCATGCGGCCGGAGCCAAGGTTACGCCCGTAGCACAGCGCGCAGACGCCGCGCCGCGATTCGCAGGTAAGCACCGAACGGATCTTAACCCGCTCGACACCCGCACCCTGAATCGCCGAAGCGATGTCTTCATCGATGGGCTGGTTCACTTCGATCACCACGTTGCCGTCGTAATCCTTGATGCGCTCGAGCGAGACGCGGCCGATGATACGGTCGCGCAACGGCTCGATGATCTCGCCAGACTCGACGATGGAGCCAACGTAGATGCCTTCCGAAGTTCCGCAATCGAACTCGGTGACAATCACGTCCTGCGCTACGTCGACCAGGCGGCGGGTAAGGTAGCCCGAGTCGGCAGTCTTGAGCGCCGTATCAGCCAATCCTTTACGTGCGCCGTGGGTCGAGATGAAGTACTCGAGCACGGTTAGGCCTTCGCGGAAGTTCGCGGTGATCGGCGTTTCAATCACTTCTCCAGACGGCTTAGCCATCAGTCCGCGCATGCCGCTGAGCTGGCGAATCTGCTGCTTCGAACCGCGAGCGCCCGAGTCGGCCATGATGTAGATCGGGTTCATGGCGCCTTCATCGTCCGCACGCTTCATGTTGCCGAACATCTCGTCCGCGACCTGATCGGTAACAGCCGACCACATCTGGATAACCTTGTTGGCACGTTCGCCGTTGGTGATCGCACCGTCCATATACTGCTTCTGGACTTCGATCACCTTCTTGTCGGCTGCGTCCACGGTGGTGTACTTGCTGGCCGGAATGACCATGTCGTCCAGGCCAACCGAAAGACCAGACTTGGTCGCATAGTTGAAGCCCAACGACTTGATGCGGTCGAGCATCCGCACCGTGACTTCGAGCCCAAGGTTCTGGTTGCAATAGTTGACCAGCTGTCCGATGCCCTTCTTCTTGAGCAAGCCATTGATGTACGGCATTCCCGGCGGCAGTGCGTCGTTCAGAATCACGCGGCCGACCGTCGTCGAAATGTATTCCTTGTTGAAGTCGACGGGATCGGTGTGGGTCAGATCCTGATCGTCGTAGGCCGTCGCCATATCGAGCACCTTGCCCGTGTAGCGCAGACGAATCGGCGTCAGAGTCTCGACTTCGCGCGCTTCGAGAGCCATCAGAATCTCTTCTGTGTTCGAGAACGTGCGGCCTTCGCCAACTCCGCCTTTCTTCGACTTCGTGAGGTAGTAGAGACCAAGCACCATGTCCTGTGTGGGCACGGTGATCGGCTGACCCGACGCGGGCGAAAGAATATTGTGCGACGCCAGCATTAGAACGCTGGCTTCAATCTGCGCTTCAGGCGACAGCGGAATGTGCACTGCCATCTGGTCGCCGTCGAAGTCCGCGTTGAACGCGGTACAAACGAGCGGGTGAATCTTGATGGCCTTGCCCTCAACCAGCACCGGCTCGAAGGCCTGAATGCCGAGGCGGTGAAGGGTTGGGGCGCGGTTCAGCAGTACCGGGTGATCCTTGATGACTTCTTCAAGAATATCCCAGACCACAGGCTCCTGCATCTCGACCATTTCCTTGGCTTGCTTGATCGTCGTGCAGTGGCCTGTCTGTTCCAGGCGGTGATAGATAAATGGCTTGAACAGTTCGAGCGCCATCTTCTTCGGCAGGCCGCACTGGTGCAATTTCAATTCAGGCCCGACGACGATCACCGAACGTCCGGAATAGTCGACGCGCTTGCCCAGCAGGTTCTGACGGAAACGGCCCTGCTTGCCCTTGAGCGTATCCGAGAGCGACTTGAGCGGGCGGTTGTTCGCGCCACGCAGCACACGGCCACGACGGCCGTTGTCAAACAGCGCGTCCACGGCCTCCTGCAGCATGCGCTTTTCGTTGCGTACGATCACTTCCGGGGCGTGCAGGTCCATCAGCTTCTTCAACCGGTTGTTGCGGTTGATGACGCGGCGATAGAGATCGTTCAAATCCGATGTGGCAAAGCGGCCGCCATCCAGCGGCACCAGGGGGCGCAACTCTGGAGGAATGACCGGCAGCACATCGAGAATCATCCACTGCGGCTTGTTCGAGCTCTTGCGGAAAGCCTCGACCACTTTGAGGCGCTTCGCATACTTCAGCTTCTTCTGCGCCGAGGTCTCGGCCTTCATCCGCTCGCGCAGCTCCACGCCAAGCTCGTCAATCTGGACGCGCTTGAGCAATTCCTTGATCGCCTCGGCACCCATCATGGCCTTGAAGCCAGACGGACGATACTGCTGATCGAGCTCGCGATATTTATTCTCGTCCTTGATAATCTCGCGCTCTTTGACGGGCGCATCGCCGGGATCCACTACAACATAAGACTCGAAGTAGAGAATGCTCTCAAGGTCACGCAAAGAGATGTCAAGCAAGTGGCCGATGCGCGAGGGCAGCCCCTTGAAGAACCAGACGTGCGAGCACGGAGACGCCAGCTCAATGTGGCCCATGCGCTCGCGGCGCACCTTGCTCACCGTCACTTCGACGCCGCACTTGTCGCAGATCACGCCGCGGTGCTTCATGCGCTTGTATTTGCCGCACAAGCATTCCCAATCGGTCACGGGTCCAAAGATGCGGGCGCAGAAAAGGCCGTCGCGCTCCGGCTTGAAGGTGCGGTAGTTGATGGTTTCGGGCTTGGTGACCTCACCATGCGACCAGCTGCGGATCTTTTCGGGCGAGGCCAGCATGATGCGGATGGCGTCGAAATCGGTAATCGGGCTGGTGAGCTCAAATGGGTTCGAACGGAACAAGGCGACCCTCCTTGGCGGGCATTTTTTGCCTGCCGCGGTAACCCCGGGATTGTTGAAGGATCCTTCCTTCCCGGGAAGCGGCGAAACCCGCTTTCAAGAAGGATCCTGAAGACAGCTTCTAGCTGTTAGCTCCTAGCTTCTAGCTCTTTTCTCGCTCGAAGCAGTCTTGCGCTTTCAACTAGAACAAACCCTTGATTCGCCTCGGCTGCTAGTTCAGCCCCAATCAGGCTAGAGGCTGGAAGCTAGCAGCTAGAGGCTGCATTTAATCCGCTACTGCTGCAACTTCCGGCACGGGCACTTTCTTAATAAGGTCCGCGCGCTTGATCAACTCCACATCCAGGCACAGCGACTGCAATTCGCGAATCAGCACGTTGAACGACTCCGGCACTCCCGGCTCGATCGCCGCTTCGCCCTTGACGATGGCCTCGTAAATCTTCGTACGGCCGTAAACGTCATCGGACTTTGCCGTGAGCAGCTCTTGCAGAATGTAAGCAGCCCCATACGCTTCGAGCGCCCACACTTCCATTTCGCCGAAACGCTGTCCGCCGAACTGCGCCTTGCCGCCCAGCGGCTGCTGAGTGATGAGCGAGTACGGCCCGATGGAACGCGCGTGAATCTTGTCGTCCACCAGGTGCGAGAGCTTGAGCATGTAGATGTAGCCCACCGTAACGGGCTGCTCAAACTGATCGCCGGTCATGCCATCGAAGAGCGCCGTTTTTCCAGAAGAAGGCAGACCGGCCGAAGCCAAAAGCTTCTTGATCTCGTCTTCCCTTGCGCCATCAAATACGGCGGTGCCAAACCAGATGCCGCGCTCCATGCCGGCAGCGACTCGCAACAGCATCTCGTCGTCGAGTTCAAGCAACTGGCCCAGCGTTGCGGTTCCGGCAAACTCCTTCTTCACCGCTTCGCGCACAGCCTCCGCGCCTACGTTGAGCGTAACCAGCGCGGCAATCTTCTTGCCCAGCGCGGCGGCAGCCCATCCCAGGTGCGTTTCGAGAATCTGTCCGACGTTCATACGGGACGGCACGCCGAGGGGATTCAACACAATCTCCACCGGAGTTCCATCGGGCAGGTACGGCATGTCTTCCTCAGGAAGAATGCGCGCAATCACGCCCTTGTTGCCGTGGCGTCCGGCCATCTTGTCGCCGACAGAAAGCTTGCGCTTCATGGCGACATAGACCTTCACCAGCTTGATCACTCCCGGAGGAAGTTCGTCGCCCTTTTGGAGCTTCGCGATCTTCTCGTTGGTGATCTTGCGCAGCACTTCGATCTGGCGCGAAGTCATCTCCTCGATCTCATCGATCTGCTCGTTGACGCGAGGATCCTTGTCAGCGTAGCGAATGCGCTTGAGATTCTTGGTGGAGATGCGCTCGATCGTCTCGCGGTCCACAAGGCCGCCCTTGGTCAACAGGCGCTTGTTGGTCCGCTCATCGTGCAAGTCAGCCAACACTTCCTTGTTGCCCAGGATCGCTTCGAGGCGCTTCAACCGCTCGTCTGTGAGAATGCGGATTTCGTCGCCGAGGTTCTTTTCGAGCTTGGCTACATACTCGCCTTCAATTTGCTTGGCACGCTCGTCCTTCTCTTGCCCCTTGCGGCTGAAGATGCGCACGTCAACCACAGTGCCCTCGATGCCCGGAGGGCAAGTAAGCGAAGCATCGCGCACGTCGCCGGCCTTCTCGCCGAAGATCGCGCGGAGGAGCTTCTCTTCCGGTGTGAGCTGCGTTTCACCCTTCGGCGTTACCTTGCCAACCAGGATGTCGCCATGACCGATTTGCGCGCCGATGCGAATGACACCGCTCTCATCGAGATCGCGCAGCGCATGTTCGGAGACGTTGGGAATGTCGCGCGTAATCTCCTCGGGGCCCAGTTTGGTGTCGCGGGCCTCGATCTCGAATTCCTCGATGTGGACCGAGGTGTAGTAATCCTCGCGCACCAGCTTTTCGCTGATGAGGATCGCGTCCTCAAAGTTGTAACCGCGCCACGGCATGAAGGCGACCAGCACATTGCGGCCGAGCGCCAACTCGCCCTGCTCGGTGCAAGGACCATCGGCGATGACCTGCCCCTTGATGACACGCTCGCCTTCGCGAACGACTGGCTTCTGGTTAATGCAGGTGTTCTGGTTCGAGCGCTTGAACTTGATCAGCGTGTAAATATCAGAACCAACCTCGCGCGACAACTGCGTGGGATGATGCTCGCCCTCGACGCGCACGATGATGCGCTCCGAGTCGACCGAATCCACAATGCCGTTGCGCTTTGCCAGAATCACGGCGCCGGAGTCGCGTGCGGTCACGCCCTCCATGCCCGTGCCTACCAGCGGAGCCTCGGCCACAAGCAGAGGAACAGACTGCCGTTGCATGTTGGCGCCCATCAGCGCGCGGTTGGCGTCGTCGTGTTCGAGGAACGGCACCAGCGACGCGGCCACCGAGACAAGCTGCTTCGGCGAAACGTCGATGTAGTCGACTTCGGCGCGATTGACCAGCACAAAGTTGCCCTGCCGACGCGCATTCACCAGGTCCTCGGTGATCTGACCCTCATCGTTGAATTCGATGTTGGCCTGGGCGATGGTGTGCTTGTCCTCTTCCCATGCCGACAGATAAAAGCTGAACGGAATGAAATCAATCTGCCGCTTGCCCTGCTTTTTCAGCCCGGCATTCAGCTTGCCCGCTTCTTCTTTCTCGATATGGTCACCCACGCGCAGACCGCTTTCGCCTGCGTTGGTAATCTCCACGAAGTCGAGAATGCGCGCGTCCTTCACCTTGCGGTACGGCGACTCGATGAATCCGTATTCATTGATGCGCGCAAAGCAGCTCAGCGAGCTGATCAGGCCGATGTTCGGGCCTTCCGGCGTTTCAATTGGGCAGATGCGGCCGTAGTGCGTCGGGTGCACGTCGCGGACTTCGAATCCCGCGCGCTCACGCGACAAACCGCCCGGCCCAAGCGCCGACAGACGACGCTTGTGCGTGATCTCCGACAGCGGGTTGGTCTGGTCCATGAACTGCGAGAGCTGCGACGAACCGAAGAATTCGCGGATCGCGGCCATCACCGGCTTGGCATTGATCAGATCGTGCGGCATCGCGGTGGTGAGCTCCTGGTACACGCTCATCTTTTCCTTGATGGCACGCTCCATGCGAACGAGGCCGATGCGGAACTGATTCTCCATCAACTCGCCGACTGCACGCACGCGGCGATTGCCCAGGTGATCGATGTCGTCCACCATGCCGATGTTCTTGCGCAGCTTCAGCAGGTAGCGGATCGTCCCGTAGAAGTCCTCCGGCGTCAGCGTGCGCTTGTCCAGGCCGCTGGCGTCCTGGTTCTCGTAGAGCTTGATGTTGAACTTCAGCCGGCCCACGCGCGAGAAATCGTACTTGCGCGGATCGAAGAACATGCCCTCGAAGAGCGCAGTCGCAGTATCGAGCGTCGGCGGATCGCCCGGCCGCAGCTTGCGATAGATTTCGATCAGCGCCTCTTCGGGCTTGCGGATCGAATCGCGCTTCAGCGTGTTGGTGATGATGTTGCCCACGTCGTCGCGCTCGGGGAAGAAGACCTCGA
>CAZAQN010000049.1:0-30804 GCA_964487345.1 uncultured Occallatibacter sp.
TTCGTGTGCAAAAATTTGTCGCCTCTTCCCTAGCGGCGCTGCTTGTTTCAGGCACGCTCCCGATTCCTGCAATGGCCGCAGGCTCTTCGGGCGGTGCGGAGACCGCAACTCCAATCAAGCACCTGGTTGTTATCTTCCAGGAGAATGTTTCGTTCGATCACTACTTTGGGACCTATCCGTTTGCGGCCAACCCATCGGGCGAGCCGCGCTTTGTACCTGCGCCGGGCACGCCCACTGTCAATGGACTTACGGAAGGGCTACTGACGCTGAACCCCAATCTCAGCAACCCAACCAATGGTAAAGGGGCAACCAATCCCTTCCGGCTGGACCGCAGCCAGGCGGCGACGGCCGACCAGGATCATGACTACACGCCAGAGCAGGAGGCCTTCGATCATGGTTTGATGGACGCTTTTCCAGCTTCGGTGGGGACGGCCGGTCCACCTCCCACGGGCGGCGGGATCTTCGCCACGGATGGCTTGACGATGGGCTACTACGACGGCAATACCGTAACCGCATATTGGAATTATGCGCAGCGGTATGCGATGAGCGATAACTCATACGACACCAACTTTGGTCCTTCGACGGATGGCGCGGTCAATCTGATCTCAGGTCAGCTCAATGGCGTGATCGAAGACATCAGCCCGGGAGGCGCCACGATCGACGACGGCAATGGCGGCCTGACGTTGATCAGCGATGCCGATCCGGTGGGTGATATGTGTTCGACGACAAGTGGTGAGCGGGTGCAGTTTGGGGGAAAGAACATTGGCGATCTACTCAATGCCAAAGGAATCACGTGGGGCTTTTTTGAAGGGGGGTTCAACCTCTCGCTCGTCAACGCGAACAAATCCACGGGTTGCAGCCGCAGCAACACTTCGACGGTGACCAATAGTTTGAAGGACGATTACATTCCGCATCACCAGCCTTTCCAGTACTACACTTCCACTGCAAACCCTACCCACGTGCGGCCCACGTCGACTGCCACCATCGGCTACTCGGATCCGGCGAATCATCAGTACGACATCCAGGACTTTTTCACTGCGGTCAGCGCGGGAAACTTCCCGGCGGTCTCGTATTTGAAAGCTCCCGGCTATCAGGATGCGCATGCCGGTTACTCCGATCCGCTCGACGATCAGACCTTTGTGGTGAACACGATCAACTTTCTGGAGAAGCAGCCGGACTGGGATTCAACCGCGGTGGTCATCGCGTATGACGACTCTGACGGATGGTACGATCACCAACTTGGCCAGATTGTGAACCAGTCCACCAGCGCGGCCGATATGCTCACCGGTACAGGTGCCTGCGGAGACGGCGCTACTGCGCTGCCTGGCATCAGCTCCAGCGCGCTTCATGCGCAAGGCCGCTGCGGTTATGGCCCGCGTTTGCCACTTCTGGTGATCTCACCCTGGGCGCGCCACAATTTCGTGGACCACACCATGACCGACCAGACCTCGGTGCTGCGCTTCGTCGAGGATAATTGGCTGGGAGGCGAAAGGATCGGCGCCGGTTCCTTTGACGCCATTGCCGGCCCCCTCAACAATATGTTCAACTTCAGCGATCATCCGCAGAACGCCGGCCGGTATCTTCTCGACCCCAACACCGGCCTTGTTGTCGAGAATGGAAGCGACATCGGATTCAGCTGGTAACAACAAACTATTCACCGGCATAGCAGTGGACAGGGCACGGGAGAGAGCACGAACTCTCCCGTGTCTTGTTTCATCTCTGCCAAACGAAAAGAGACCCACACGCTTGATTAGTCGTCGCGGATTCCTTGGCCGGTCGGTCCTCACTGCAGCAACCGCGCTTGTCTCGCGGACCTTCGCGCAGAGCCTGTCTCAAAGCGCCGCCTCACCAGAGCCGCCAAAACCGCAGGGCTTGCCGAATCTCGATCCCAGCAGTCTGGAGAAATTCGTTGACCCGCTCCCGTTGCCTCAACTGGCGAAGCCACTGGAGCATCGCCTCGCGCCCAGCGCTTCCGGCGAGCGGGTACCCTTTTACCGTGTGGCCATGCGCGCCGTCAGCGGCAAGCTCCATCGCGATCTGCCGCCCACAACACTGTGGTCCTACGGTGGGTCCGTGCCCGGACTCACATTTGAAACGCGGAGCGGTCAGGGCGTACTCGTCGAGTGGGCCAATGAGCTGCCCCGCACGCACTTTCTTCCCATCGATCACACTTTGCATGGCGCAGAGAAGGATAAGCCGGAGGTGCGCGGTGTCGTTCATCTACACGGAGGAAAAACGCCGCCCGAAGGCGACGGCTATCCGGAAGATTGGTACGTCACTGGCCAGTCGCGCACTTATTACTACCCCAACCGGCAGGACGCGGCGATGCTCTGGTATCACGACCATGCGATGGGAATCAATCGGCTCAATATCTATGCCGGCCTGCTTGGCTTGTGGGTGATTCGTGACAGCGCTGAGGACGCGCTTGATCTCCCGAAGGGCAAATACGAGGTTCCCCTGGTGCTCATGGATCGAGATCTGCGCTCCGATGGTCAGCTCAGTTATCCCGTATCAGCAGATCCCGCGCGCCCCTGGGTGCCCGAGGTCTTTGGAGAAGCGCATCTCGTCAATGGCAAGCTTTTCCCCTATCTTGACGTGGAGCCGCGCAAATATCGCCTTCGCATTCTGAACGGCGCCAATGGCCGCTTCTACTGGCTGTCTCTTTCCCAGGGCGCGGAGATGTTGCAGATAGGGTCAGACCAAGGACTGTTGCCTGCGCCTGTCGGGGTGAAGCATGTTCACCTGGCGCCGGGCGAGCGCGCCGATCTGATCGTCGATTTTGCGCCCCATCGCGGTCAACAGGTGGTTCTTCAAAGCGAAGCTCTCACACTCATGCAGTTTCGTGTTGCGGACTCGCCCGCGCCCGACTCGAGTGTTGTGCCGGCAACGCTGCGCCCTGTGCCTCGCATTCAAGAATCCAGCGCTATCAAGACTCGCCGTCTCACCCTCGACGAGCAGATGAATATGGTGGCCGAGTCCATGGGAATGTTGTTGAATAAAACTCCGTGGCACATGCCCATCACCGAAACGCCCGTGCTCGATTCGACCGAGATATGGGAACTCGTCAACCTGACCGACGATGTTCACCCCATTCATCTGCACATGGTGCGTTTCCAGATTCTGGATCGCCGGCGATTCGATGCCTTTGAGTTCATTACGACGGGCCTGCTGCGCTATATCGGGCCGGCCATGCCTCCCGATGCGAATGAGCTGGGCTGGAAGGATACGGCGCGCGTGAATGCCAAGACGGTGACACGGATCATTGTCCCCTTCGTGGGCTACCCTGGACGCTACGTTTGGCATTGTCACATTCTGGAGCATGAGGACAACGAGATGATGCGCCCCTATGAAGTGCTGCCGGCTTAAAGTGGATTTTGGATAGGTCTCGCGGCGGATTGCTTCAGTTCCGGTTAAGGTCGTGCTTTCCCACCCTAGCAAAGCTAGGATGGGGCACCCACCGCGTGGATATTGAAGCATTGCGAAAAGGAAACACAGGTCCTTCGACTACGGTCGCTTCGCGACTTTCGCTCAGGATGACAGGTGACAAAAAGCATCTGGCCTAGTCGGACAGGTCGTGATCGCTGTCGTGGTGATGGCTGTAGTGGACGATGTCATCGTCCAGGTGATTGGGATCTACGGAGACCTGGACTACGTTCATCTCGTTGCTGTCTTTATCGAGAACGAAGAGGCCCATGCGCTGGCCTTCGGGATGAATGAAAATGAGCGTCTGCTCGCCGCCGTGACGATTGGTTTCGCGAATGATGCGCTCCCAGTCGGAGCCTAGTTTTTCTTCGACGATCTGGTTCAGCTCGTTGCCATCGACGTCTGCTGTGAAGTTGTCGAACTCGGCGACGTGGAGGCCGCCGACACCTCCGTGCGTGGCTTTGCGCGAGATGAGGCTGATGAGGCCGAGGAAGGGGATTCGCGTGGCGTGCGCGTGGTAGCGGCTTTCAAGAGAGTTGACCACGCCGTCGAAGCCGCCTTGACCACCGCCGGCCAACACTACGACGGGAATGAGCAAAGCAACAAAGCAGATGGGAATCCAGATGAGCCGTCTCATTGGTCACCGTCCTTCTTGTCCTTGTCTTTTTCCTTGGTTTTGTCTTTGTCCTTTTCTTTGTCTTTGCCGCGCACGTTGCGTTGCACGTCGGCGAGAGCGTGCAGTCCGCCGATGCCGTGGAGGCGGCTCAACTGATCGACGTTGATGGGTCCGAGGATGAGCACGATGGTGAGCTCTTTCGGTTCGGCGTCGAGGATGAACATTCCCTTGTTTTCGCCGTTGACCATTTTGACCAGAACGTCGGTGGACTCACCGGATTTGCGCTCGCGCACGTGGATGATGGGCGACCACTCGGAGGTTTCGAAGTACTTGCGCAAGGACTCGATCTGGTCGGGCGAGTATTGGTCCTCCTTGTCGAATTCGTACTCGCGGACGTAGATGCCATCGAGGCCTTCGATCAGGTGACGGGTGGCCTCTTCGTCTTCGTCCTTACCCTTCATGAATTGCGCGGCAAAGGTGAGCATGTTTTTGCCCAGGGTCACTTCGGTGACGTCGGAGGCGCGCGCGGCGAGTTCTTTTTCAACGGGAGACGGCAGAGGCAACTGCGAATTTTGGGCGAGGGCCGGGGCGGTGAGTGCTCCGGCGGCCAGCAGAAATGCAGCAATGCGGTGGTTCCTCATCGGGTGGTTCATGTTGGTCTCCCTCTGTCTCTTACGAGACTTCGGATTTTTTGGGTCCTTGCTTTCCCGCCCTAGCGAAGCTAGGACGGGGCACCCATGGTCGTGCGAATTACGGCATTGCAAAAGCGGCCAACTGAGGTTCTCGCTTTCCCGCCCTAGCGAAGCTAGGACGGGGCACTCATGGTTCGTGCGAATTACGGCATCGCAAAAGCCGTGCTTTCCCAGGTCTCAAATGCGAGACCTGGGGCACCCATGTTCGTACAACAACAAGCTGCCCGTTCCTTACTCATCGCGGACTGCGAGCCGGGCCTTGACTTCGTTGAGCGCGTGATTGGTGATGCGCAGGGCGGTGAGAACCTGCTCGCGAGCGGCCTCGCCTTTGCGCTGCTCTTCAACGTGGCGCCAGGTGAGCCCGCCCCCGAGCGCGGCGGCGAGAACGAAGCAGGCGGCGAGGCGTTGCCAGAGAACGACGCGGCTATGGAATCGCGCGGTGCGGCGGAGGTTGCGCTGGTCGAGGATGCGGCGCTTGAGGCCGGGCGGCGCGGGGCGGCGCACCAAGGCCTGCCGCAGTTGGTTTTCGAATTCGTTCATTCGATCGATCGACTCGGGTTCGTTCATGGGCTTCAGTTCATCCATCGGCTCGGGCTCCTCCCAGGGATTTTCCAGGCCTGACGTAATCCTTCAAATTGCATTCGGCTTTGGCACGCAGCAGCTTCAATCCGCGCTGCAGGTTGCTTTTGACCGTGGCGAGCGGCGATTCAAGCGTGGCCGCGATTTCTTCCGGCGTCAAGTCCTCCTGGTAGCGGAGAACGAGGGCGGCACGTTGCGGCTCGGGCAGCGTGGTCAGCAGTTGTTCGAGGCGCGCACCGAGCGGAGAGGAGCGCTCTTCCTGCGGTGCGCCGTGATTTTCTTCAATCTCGATCCAGAGGTCGACACCACGGACACGCCGGCGGCGAAGGGCGTCGGCGGAACGGCTCATGGCGACCCGGCGGAGCCAGAAGAGAGCGTGTTGCGGCGATTCGATGCGCGTTATGTGGCTGTCCAGTTCCAAGAACACGTCCTGCGCGATCTCCTCGGCCAGTCCGCGGTCGGCTGTCATGCGCCAGGCTAACGAGAACACCATCGACTGGTGCTCGTCCACGAGTCGCTCGAAGTCCGGCTGCCAGTTACGGGCCATGGGGTTCGCTTCTACTCTCTTATCCGCAGGAGTGAGCGGGTTGGGATGCAAAAGGTACGTGTTGGACTTGAAAAAGTTCAGTTGGGTGCGGCGGACACAGGGCTCGGTTGCGGGCCGGGTGACGCGGGCACCTCAATGCTACCGGGCGTAACACTCAAAATGTTACAGAGGGTAACAGAGAATGGCAAGAGAATTGATATTGGACGACGAAGAGACGGATGCAAGCGGGCTCCTCTCTCGACGCGACGCGAGCGATGATTTGTTACTCTTGGTCCACTGTCTCGTGGGGCATCGGGTCCGCGCGATGGAAATTGACGCGGAGCGTGTCCATGCGGCTGAGAAGTTTGTTGAGTTACACCGTGCCCCTGTTGTTTGCGCTTGCGGGGTGCGGGGAGCTTGCGATTTGTGCTCAGGCGCAGAACCTTTGCGATCTATTGCCCGCACCTGCGGTGAAGGCAACGCTGGGGCTGACGGGCGACCTGAGCGCGAAGCCGAACACTGAGGGCGGAAACGGCTGCGATTACAGAGGCGCGGCGGTTGGCCCGACAACCGTGATCGCGGATTCGTCGGACGATGCCGGTATTTTCCGGACGATCTTCGATCAGCGCATGAAAATGCTGGGGTCGGGAGAGCAGGCGATTTTGGGAGTGGGCGACGCTGCGTATTACGCTGAAAGAGACAACCAGCAGATACCGAGGTTTCCCGGGCAGGAGTTCACGCAGCAGAGTCTCGTGTTTCGCGCCAAAGGGAAGATTGTCTCATTTATCGTGATGACCTTGGGAAACGGATTGCCTAAGTCCGCGATTCTGGCGTTGGGGGCGCTCGCGATTTCAAAGCCGATCAATACGCTTAAGGATCCGTCGTAGGGTCTTGTTTCGGATGCGCGATGAACTGTTTCGAAGTTTGATGACAATTTCACAGCTCCCGAATGTCGCGCATTCCTGCTCTCGGCTCAAAATAAGACGGCGGCTACCGGGAATGGGCAGCCGCCCGGAAAATTTGGACCGGCCTTAGAACGCGGAGGCAGGGACAATGATGTCATCGGCGGGTACGAGCGTGTTTACCGAGACATGCGGCCAGGTGAGACCGGCAAAGTTTAGCAAGACCGTCTGAGAATACTGGATCTGCGTGAACTTCACAGTGATTTTGGTCGGTTTGAGTATGTCATGTGGAGGCGTCACGGAGAAGGTCGGCACGTGCTGACCTGGCGCACTCCGCGTGGCCTTGATCCGGAACGGCGCACGGCCCACAGTCCAGGGCGGCACTTCAATCGTCTCCTCGACTGTCTCAATCCAGAAAACCGCGATCATCTGGAGTGCCTGGGCGTTCGGGGCGGTTGCTGTGGCCTGGCCTAGCAAAAATGCGATGTTATCGGTTCCGCCACCAAACGGCAGAACCTGCGGCGGGGGTGGTGGGCCAGTGGAAACGATGATGGTGGTCGTGCTGGTGATGTTCTGTTTGGCTATGTGACTGCTGAGGAGGCTGTTGGGATTGTCCAGCAGGGTTTGCGTGATGGTGCCGGCGGCCACGAAGGAGCTTAAGTCCTGGGGAATTCTTGGCGTGTTCGGGTTGGTCACCTTCTGGCTGGCGAACGGAACCTTCTTGATGGGATTACTCCCCGTGACAAACGGCGTTATGTCGACGGCGGGTATAGTCGGCGGCCCGGCCGCGGTTGAAAAAGTGCCCTGAGCCTCGATCGTTGTTCCGTGCGGAATCGATGCCATTCGCGTTACAGACTCGCCTAGCGCTGGAACAGTGGTTGCCGGCACGTGAATCCATATTCCGGGTTCGACGTGAATGCCAACGCTCTCACCGCGGATCGTGATGTCATTGATCGTTTGCAGATAAGGCACGCCGTTGAGAAACGCATCTGGCTGCGTGGCGCTGCCGCGGTTCGGAACCGAGCCCAGGCTGGGAGAAAATGCAAGGCTCTCGGAGGTGAGGTTCAGCTCCAGAATGTTGTCGCGGGGAGGCGGGGGCGGGGGCACTGGATTGGGAAGCGGTGTCGGGGTAGCGGTGCTATCGGGCCGGAAGATGGTGTTGAAACCATTGCCTACCCAATCTCCAACAAATGCGGAGAGGGGGCCAAGGGGTGCTGGCGGTGTAGGCGGAAGAGGCACAGCATGATTCGGGCGAAGTTGACCGAATATGAAATCGCTGGGCAGCTGGATGGATGCCCTTGGTTTTGAGTCGCTCATTGGTAGTCCTCCTTCTCAGTGCAAGGTCCGATTTCTCATCCGAGGTCGCAAAAAGATCAATACTTGTGAAGCGTGCTGGTGCTGCTTGTATTGAATGGCCCAGCGTTTTTTTGAGGAAGTTTGTTGCGACTTGAGAGTTGAAGGCCTTGTGTTGCGAGAATGTTTGCCAACTTATCGCGAAAGCTATTTCTACGCAAGAGAATATTCAAAGTATTTTTAGGTAACCTACTTTGTGTACTAAGTAATAAGTAAGGTTTGTGTACTAAGTAATAAGTGCAAGATAGGTTGGTGAAAATTGAACTGCGTATATAACTGCTTGACCATTGGTGATTTGTAGATAAGTGACGGGACAGCATGGTGATTTGAACGCATCGCGCCCTACGCTGGATCGCATTTCGAAGCAACTGGCGGGAATGCTCAGGCCGCATGACTGAGCCGCTAACTTGAATACGGCATTCCCACTCTTCGCAGAATGCGCGAAGGATGGTGCACACCCGGTATGTGAGCCGTAGGGCGAAGCAAACTCAGCCCACCCTCAGCGGCGGGCAAATCTGCTATGGTGCCCCTAAGAAGCCATGGCTCGCCCTGCCCGTTTGAAACAGAAGCCACCGCATGGGTTTGTGCTCGAGGCGCTCGCGCCCTTGCATCCCGAGGTGCGTCGCATGTTTTCAGGGTTCGCCGTCTACATCGGCGACCGCATTGTGTGTATGCTTCGCGATCACCCCAAATCTCCGCGTGACAACGGCGTTTGGCTCGTTCTTTCGGAGACGGTCAATCCCGCAGATCCAATCCTCCGCCGCGAATTCCCGTCGCTTCGTTCCATCGAGCTTCTGGCAGGAAAGATCGGCCACTGGCTTCTTATTCCAGGCGACGGTCCCGCCTTCGAAAGCGAGGCTCTTCACGCCTGCGATCTGCTGCTGCGGCGTGATCCGCGCTTCGGTCGAATCCCTGCATCCAGGCGGTAGGGGGCCGAAAGCGGGTGTGGGCCGCCCGCCAATCCTTCAAGCTAAGACAGGCAACAGCGCGGGGGCCAACGTCTTTCTCGGATCTGGCATCTCGTCATAAGTTCGCCCGTGCAACACCCGGCCGGTGATGTCCTTGCGAACCCCGCCCCATTGCTTAAAGAAGAATGCGCTGTTTGCTTTGCGGCACTGTTCATGAATGGACTCAACCCACCCGGGGCGCATTGTTCTTGCGCCCGGCCCCGACTCCCCGCCGACGATAACCCAGTGGATGCCCTCTAGTGGAAGCGCTTCTAGGGGACCGATTAGCGGTTCGCACGACAGAAACCTAATTTGCGCAGGAACCGCTTGGAGGTCCACGACCCTCTTGATGACACGAGAGTCCTCCACACTCACCCCCATCCAGACATTGGAGGGCCATGGAAGAACTCCGCTCAGCTCGCGAAGCCGCTCGCTACGTTTGGTTAAAATCTGGAAGGTGTGTTGTGGGCAATCGACCATCGTCTCGAAGATCTGCTTGATGAACTCTGTCGGTACGGCTTCGTGGAACAGATCGCTCATCGAGTTCACGAAAACGAGCCTCGGCTTTTTCCATGTTCTCGGGGCATCGGCGAGATCAGGGTGGAGCGTCAAGCGAAAGCCGTTGGCATAACGTTCCGAGCCCATCGCGTGAAGCCGCTTCGCCATTCTTTCGGCATAGCAATGCTTGCATCCGCTGCTGGTCTTGCTACATCCGGTCACGGGATTCCAGGTCATTTCGGTCCATTCGATGTGAGATGAAGTGGCCATCGGGTCCTCGTTTATGTTCCTTTCAAAATACTCTGAGCAATCTTTATTGCTGTTCGAGCGCCCTTCTCGTTTGCGGCCGCAAAACACAGTGAGTAGAGAGGGCTGTTCCTTGAGTTCCTCAAAACTTCACCCTTCGCCACTCTCGCGAAGCAGGTGGCGAGTCGTTCCTCAATAAAGCCTTGGACGTTCTCCACAGTTGCATCTCGCTCAACTGTCGCAACCTCCCCAAACAAACTCTGAGACGTTCCCACCCTGTAGATACGAGACTCCCAATCAGGGGTGCCGAATAGCTTATCGAGTCGTTGCTTCCATCTGTCTTCAATCACGCCGTCACGTTTGAGCATGCGCAGCAGATTGAGCGGAAAGAGATACCAAAGGTCCACTGCCTTTGTACTTCCAAGTGACGCAATTGTGGTCCATTCCACTTGTAGTCCGAATGGATCGAGGAAGACCACCGCTCGCTCTCGAGTCCAATCGCGTTCACTGCACCAGGCACAGAGGGCTACGTTCGAGTCGTCCTGCCGGATATTGCATCTATCTTTCAGGCTCGTGAATTCCTCATTGATAGTTGCCTGCAACGCATCGCATTTGCCTTTCGACTTCTCGACGAACAGATATCTATCAAATGGCTCTTTCAGTGCCAGGGCGATTTTCGCGCTTCCGTCTTTATATTGCCTGACGTCCTCGTCATCTTCCTCGCTCAATAATCCAAGATCCAAACCAATCGCTTCTGGTGCTGAGCGGGATCCGGTACCCGCAAATGCATCGACGTACCATGTGGTGTAGAACCGCGCTTGGGAATTCCTGTTAAAAATTGTCCGGTATGCCTCCAGATAGCTCTTCAGACGGTTGAGCTTGACTTCAGTCCATTCCCCACCGAAAGTCTGACCGCTCATCGTGGGTCCTTCTTTCGACTGCAGTTCGACGTTGTTAGCTGCAGTCATCCAATTAGACCCCGTTTCCATTTCCCAAAGTAAAAGAAATAAGAGATTGAGTGTCAGTCCGGTCAATATTCCGGGTTGAAGCTTTGGGCGCGCCTAAAACAAATCAGGGATGGAGTTAAAGGCGATTCTTGTGGGGGCGGCTTTGAAGGCGGTTAGCATTGCGGCTGGCGCGAGGGCGGTGGTGCCGTATTTGTGGTTGAGTTCATCCATCGTGACTAAGAGGCGGGTGCGGCTTTTGGTGTTCTCTAAGGCGTCGAAGAGGTTGAGGGAGTGGAGGCGGCTGGGGACGAGGCCGTTGAGCTGGACGCCGACGAAGTAGGGCTGGTCGTATTCCGCTCCGGCGGGGCGCTTTGCCCAGAGGCGGCTTAGGGCGGCGATGAGGGTCTGGTTATCCTGACATTCTGACAAGTGAATTTCGCTGTGCCAGCCTCGGGTGGGGACGCCGAAGCGGCTGACGGGTGCTTTCTCGCCGCGGGGGACCGAGAAGCCTATGGCTAAGCCGATGCTGCTGGCCCAGAGGTCGGCGGCGCGCAGGCGCATGGCGGCTTTGTGGAGGAGCTTGTGGGCGACGGCCCAGGCTTTTTCTGCTGTGCGCATGTCGGGCGAGAGCACATGCGAATGGCTGAGCGATTTGTTGTGCTCGATCTCGGACATGTCGAAGTCCTGGCCGCGGAGCCAGTGCCAGAGGCGCTCGCCCCAGACGGAGCCCCAGAGCTCGCCTGCCTGTTCGCAGGTGAGGGCGAGAAGCTGGGGCATGGTGTGAATGCCTTTGGCGTTGAGGCGCTTTTCTGTTTTGGCACCGATGCCGGGCAGGTCGCGGAGGGTGAGCTGGGCGAGCGCTTCAGGCAGGATGTCGAGAGGAAGGGCGACAAGGCCGTCGGGCTTCTCCATGTCGGAGGCGATTTTGGCCAGGTAGCGATTGGTGGCGAGGCCGACGGAACTTCTCAACATTGGTCCGACGCGCTCGCGGATGCGGGCTTTGACTTTGCGGCCGAGCTCGAGAGCGGAGAGGAGGGGGCGCTCACGACCGATGAGGCGGCAGGCCATCTCGTCAATGGATTGGACGGAGGTGACGGGGAGACAGCTTTCGACGGCTTCAACGACACGGTGGTGGTAGTCGGTGTAGATTTCGTGGCGGCCTTCGACGAGGACGATGTCGGGGCAGAGGCGTTTGGCGTCGGCGACCACGGTGCCGGTTTTGACGCCGAAGGCTTTGGCCTCGTAGCTGGCGGCGATGCAGACGGTGGTGTCGGCCATCATGGGGACGACGGCGACAGGGCGGCCGCGGAGCTCAGGGCGGACTTCCTGCTCGACGGAGGCGAAATAGGAGTTGAGGTCAACGAAGAGCCAGTTGAGGTTAGGCCCGGAGTTGGGGCCCGAATTGGGCCCGGTCGGGGTAGGGGGAGGCTGGGCTGCGGGAATCTGGCAGTCGGCCGGCCACTCTTCCTCATGCCGAGGTGAGAGCGGGTCGGGGTCGAGACTTGGGGCCGGAATGGGTGGGGTAACCATCCAGATTCTATTTTCGCCTTTTGTTCCCTATTACGCAAGGGATTTCCGCAGCATCCAACCGAGTGTAGGAGTGGTAGACTGAACTCGCTTTTACGGTGTGAACCGAAGTGCATTGCCGCATGGGACGCTTGCGTGATCGGTGGGGTGCGTCGGTTTGCATATTTTCTACCTTTTGGCTTATGCGCGTCTTCACACATTGGCTCGCGGTGAATGCAAATCTCCTGGCCTTCCTGGTGACGGTGGGGGTTGCGTTTCTACTCGTGTGCTGCCTGGAATGCACCAAGTGCCCGGTGCGTGAGAAGGACGAGTTGTTTAAGCGGCGGGAAGTGTAGAGAAGCAGGGAACAGGGACTAGAAAAACGCCCTATGCATTCTTCGACTACGGTCGCTTAATTCTCTTCATTCGGACATTCAGACGACAAATCAGAAGCCGGCGTTCCTTGATGGAAGCGTATCCGCCATTGGGCGGATTCTTTTATCCATAGAGAACTGCGGAGGGTCTCAGTGCGTGTGCCGCTACTACTATCGATGCGCACTGTACGGTAGGTGACTAAGGCAACTTCGGCGGTGATTCGAGTACAGCGCATCTGCTCGGCAGTTGGAGGGGTGTAGACCTCGGTTGCGAGCGACTCCACAATTGTTTGCCTGTCCCACACTCGCCCTGAAGAACTGAATTCCTGAAAATCCTGTGCCAGATATGCTTCGACCTGCGCGCGGTTGCGGCGCACCGCAGGATCGAGAAGCGCTTGCTCGCAGCGCATCAAATGGTCACAGATTTCTTCGTCGGCCGTTTCCTTCGAGCCCCCGGGGGCGCCGTCATGGCTCATTCTCCGGCGCCTGCAGGTGCCGACGGCATCAGGTATTGCTCGAAATGGGCGAGGATGCGCTTATACAAATGAGTACGTACATCGGGGCCGGCGATGGCGTGGGTCTTGCGCGGATAGAGCTGCAGATCGTAGGGAATGCCGTACTCGATGAGCTTCTGGATATATTGCACGGTGTTTTCGAAATGGACGTTGTCGTCGCCTGTGCCATGCGCGATGAGTAAATGTCCCTTTAGATTTGCCGCTGAGTTGGCCACGGAAAAATCCTTGTAGCCGGAGACGAAGTCTGTGGGCAGACCCATGTAGCGCTCGGTGTAAATCGAGTCGTAGTTGCGCCAGTCGGTGACGGGAGCAACAGAGACACCGGCGCGAAAGCGATCGGAGTGCGAGAGCGCGTAGAGGGTGAATGTGCCGCCCCAGCTCCAGCCCCACCAGCCGAGGCGCTTGGGATCGAGTTGCGGATACTGGGCGAGCGCGGCGTCGACGACAGTAAGTTGATCCTCAAGCTGGATGGGGCCAATGTTTTGATAAGCCGCTTGTGCGAAGGCGCGCCCGCGCATGCCGGTGCCGCGATTGTCCGCATGCAAGACGGCGAAGCCCTGCTCGGCGAGCAGTTCGTCGAAGAGTAGAGCGTCGGCCCATTTATCGGCCACTTCCTGCGGGCCGGGGCCTCCGTAGGGATTGACGATGAGGGGTACGCTGGCGGGATTTTTGGCGGCTGCGGGCAGGAGCAATGTGGCGTAGAGCGTGGTGCCGTCCTGCGCTTTGACCTCAAGCTGCTCGGGAGCGCGGAGGCTGTATGGATCGAGAGCGCGGGTCGACCAGAAGGTTTCGCATTTCCCCGAGGTGTGGCAGAGCTGGAGCGAAGGCGGATCGAGGCGCGACGAATATTTGTCGGCAAAGCTGCTGTTGTTGGGAGAAAAATTTGCCTGGTGATTGCCGGGGCCGCTGCTTAGCTGCTTGCGCTCGCCTGTGAAGCTGACCTGCCAGACCTGCTGTTGCTGCACATTGCCTTCGTTGGAGGCGTAGTAGACGAGCTTGCGCCCGGGGTTGACTGCATAGACTTCTGCAACTTCGAAATCGCCCGAGGTCAGTTGCTTTTCGAGTTTCGCCGGAGTGGCAGCGGGATTGTTCTGGTCGTAGCTGTAGAAGTAAATATGATTGTGACCGTCGTTCCAGTTGGTGAGAACGATGCTGCCTTGCTGCACATCGACGTCGTAGTTTTCATCGAGAAATTTGTCGTCGCTGACATCGAGAACCTGATGAGCTGTGCCGGACGGCACGTCGGCAAAGTAGAGGGTGCGATGTTTGTGGTCGCGTGTGACGACTTCTGCCCAGATGGTTTTACGATCTACCCAGCCGAAACGCGCGATGTAATCCTGGCCGGGTTTGATGGGCAGCTTGATCCATGCGATTTTGCCAGCGTGCTCGCCGACCACACCGATGCGCACGGTGGGATTTGGATCGCCGGGCTGCGGGTAGCGCTGCGAAACCACGTCCGCATGGGTCGGAATCCAATCGGTAAGTGGATAGACGGGAACATCGCTCTCGTTCATCTGGAGGAATGCGATGCTCTTTGAATCGGGCGACCAGAAGTAATTGCTGCGGACGTCGAGTTCTTCTTCATAGACCCAATCGACTTCGCCGTTGAGGATGGCTTCGTTCGGCGAGGGAACGGTTATGGTGGGCGGGGAGCCGGGATCTTTGAGTCGAACGACGGCCAGGCTGTGGTTGCGAATGAAGGAGATGTTTTCGCCGTTGGGTGAGAATTTCGGATCGTCGCCGGAAGCTTGCCCGGTGGAGGCAATTTCGACGCCGGTGCCGGTGTGAAGGTCGTACATCCAGAGGCGGCCATTGGTGTCGAAGAGGAGGTGTTTCGAGTCGGGCGCCCACTGATAGGCAGCCATTCCGTAGCGGATGCGATGGTCGCGATCCTGCTCGGATGCGATGGCTGCCCCTTCAATGGAGGTGATCTTGGAGCGGCTTATCATCACATGCGGTTTGCCGGAACCCGGATCGAGATCGACGAGCTCACCGCCATCGAGATAGGAAAGGTGTTTTGCGTCCGGCGACCAGGCGATGTCGTCGGGGAGATGGCCAACGAGCGGACCATGCGCGAAGATTTTCTCCACGGTGAGTGGCTCGGCGGGGCCTTGAGCCCGCAGGGGAGATAGGAGATATCCAAAAGCAAGAAGGGCAATCGGCAACAGCGCACGAGAACGCGGGACAGGCGTCAAAGGAAATCCTCCGGGACCGGAGCTGTAGTGGCACGTCAGGTGGGAGAGACTGTAATGCCGGGCTTCCATTTTGCAGTTTAAATCAAGGCATGAAACCGACAATCCCTCGTTTGCGGGAGGCACGAGCTGCTTCTCGCTTGGATTCTGTCTTGCTGTTCCGATTTGCAACACCGAGTTTGCAAGGCCAACTTTGCAAGGCTTGGTCTGAGGGTATATGTTCGCGAACATGCAATGGGCAACTCCGGAAGAACGTCGCAATTTTGGCCAGGCGCGACGCAAGCAAGTGGGGCGACAGCAGCATGACGAGCTCAACATTAAAGCGAGATCGGCGCCGGCCCTCACGCTGCTGGAACGGGCCGAGCGGGCACGGCTGCCTGCTTTGCTGAAACTCAAACATCAAATGATGGCGCAGTCGCCTTTTGTCTATTTTCGCGGGGCGGCGCCGGTGATGGCGGCCGATCTGGCTGTCATTCCGAATACAGGGATTGTGTCGCAACTGTGCGGGGATGCGCATGTGCGCAACCTGGGAGCGTTCGCGGCGCCGGATGGGCGGCTGGTGTTCGACATCAACGACTTCGACGAGACGATTCGAGGGCCGTTCGAATGGGATTTGAAGCGCCTCGCGACGTCGCTGGTGCTGGCTGGACGCGAAGCGGGACATAAGGAGGCTTCGGCGCGCGCCGCGGCGGAAGAATGCCTGGTGCGCTACTGCGAGCAGATGCGCGTCTTTGTGGAGATGCCGTTGCTTGAGGTGGGAAGGTTCCAAGTGCATCGCATCGGATCGGTGGTGCCGGTGCACGATGCGCTGCTGAAGGCGGAGCGGGCCACGCCTCTGCACACGCTGGAGCAACTGACGGAGCCCGCGAGCAGAAAACCGGGCGCGCCGCGGCGATTCAAAGAGCAGAAGCCGTTGCTCACACGTGTTACGGGATCGCAGGCGGTGAAGGTATTGGGCGCACTTGGTCCTTATCGCGAGATGCTGGAGCCGCAGAGGCAGCATCTGCTCTCGCTCTATCGGCCGGTGGATGTGGCATTCAAAGTGGTGGGGACCGGATCGGTAGGGCTGCGCGACTACTGCATTTATTTCGAGGGCAACGGGCCGCGCGATCCGCTGTTTCTGCAGATCAAGGAGGAGGCGTCCTCGGCATACACCGCATACTTGCCGGATGCGCGTCCGGAGCATCACAACGGGCGGCGCACCGCGGATGGGCAGCGGGCAATGCAGCTGCAGTCGGATCCATTTTTGGGCTGGACGCGGATGGGCGGGCGCGACTACCTGGTACGGCAGTTGAATGACCACAAGGGGTCGATTGAGCTGACGGACCTTGCTGGGAGCGGTCTTTCGGCGTTTGCGGAGATTTGCGGGGAGTTGCTGGCTCGCGGACATGCGCGCTCGGGCGATCCGCAGATGATTGCGGGGTACATTGGTTCCGGCGACGGCTTTGCCGAGGCCGTGGCGAAGTTCGGTTCGCTTTATGCGGACCAGACGGAGATGGATTGGCAGGCGTTGCGGAGGAAGCAGAAGAAAGGGACCAGGGGCTGAGGGACTAAGGGACTGAGGAACAACCCCACCTTCAAACTCCGATGTCTTAACTTTGAACTAAGAACTCTGAACTGGGAACCGGTGGTTAGGAGGGGCGGGAATGGATCGGCGGACGTTTACACAGGCGATGGCGGCGGCGGCGGTGGGTGCGGCTACAGCGAAGGTTTCGGTTGCAGAGGGTGGTTTGCCCACACCTACTTCGGCGTTGCCCTTTCCGTTATCGGTGATGCTCTGGACGGTTTTCAATGGCTTGCCGTTCGAGGCGCGGCTGGCGAAGGTTGCCGAAGCGGGCTACACCAACGTTGAACTGGTGGGGGAATACGCGAAATGGACCGCGGCGGATTTTGCCAATGCCAATGCGGCGCGCAAGCGGCTCGGGATCCACTTTGACGCGACGGCGGGATTGCATCATGGGGTTGCCGATCCATCGGCGCGCGATGCTTTTCTCGCCGAGTTGAAGGACGCGCTGACGCCGATGGAGACGCTGGGTTGTCCTTCGATGATTGTGCTGTCGGGGAACGTGGTTCCCGGGTTGTCGCATGAGGAGCAACATGCGAGTTCGATTGAATCGTTGAAGCGGGCGGCGGCGCTCGTTGAGGGAAAGCAGATCGAGGGCCAGCCGGTGCGGTTGCTGCTTGAGTGTATCCATCTCGAAGAGAATCCCAAGTACTTTCTGACTTCGGCCAATGAGGCGATCGAGATCGTGCGCGCGGTGAATCATCCGCAGGTGCAGTTTCTCTACGACATCTATCACGAGCAGATGAGCTACGGCGATTTGATCGCAAAACTCGACAGCCACATCGATGTGATCGGGTTGATTCACATTGCCGATGTGCCGGGGCGTCATGAGCCGGGTACGGGTGAGATTAATTATGGGAATATTTATCGCAAGCTGGGCGAACTGAAGTATCAACACATCGTGGCGATGGAGTTTCGGCCGCTCGGGGATGGGGTGGCGGCGCTGCGGGCGGCGTGGGAGATGGTGGCGCGCAACGCGGTGATTGCATAGGGACGTTTTGCCGGCTGGTTGAGGTTCGTGTTTTCCCACCCTAGCGGAGCTAGGATGGGGCACCCATTGTCGTGCTGATTGCGCCTGCAAGAAGCAACAGAACGCTACTTCGCAATTCTCTAGCCGACGGGGACGAGGTCGGGTGGCGGTGGGTCGTAGACGGGCGCGTTGGTGAGGCGCGTGGGGCTGGGTGGCGCGGTGAGGCTGAAGCGCTTCTGATTGGCCGTGAAGCGGACCAAGAGATTCTTTTGATCGAAGGTGATGGCGAAGATCTGCATGGGCGGCGATCCGAAGTTGACGAGCGGAAAGGCGGGGTGGATCTCGACCACCGGATGCGTAAATGTGTAGCGGCCTAGCTTGACGTCGGAAGCTAGCTTGGCGGCTTTCATTTCAAAGCGCGTAGAAATCGAGCGGCCGTTGGCGTAGACCACTGGGTCGATATCGTATTTGAGGCGCGCGGCGAGTTTCTCGGGCAGAACCAGGCCGCCGCCACCGGAATCGAGCTGTGCTTCTACCGGTTGAAGGCCGTCGACTTTAAGAATGGCGATGGGTACGCCATCCGGCATGCGGAAAGGCAAGACGGATTTGCCGCCGTCGGGTGCAAGCGTGCCGGCGGTCAGCGAGACGACGCGATTAGGAAAGTCCAAGGTGAGCAGGTAGTCGCGAAAGAGGGTGAAGCCGAGGAGGCCCTGGCAGGTGCCGGCCTCGGCGAAAAAGGGGTGGCTGACGGCGCGGATGCCGTTGAACTGGACACCGGCGATCTCAAGCGAGTCGATGCGAACGATGGGAGCCTTTTTGCCGCCCTGGCCGCTCGGGTCGCTGAGCATGGCGTGGCCGACGGTGGGCAGGCCGAGTTCGGCGGCGAGTTCGGGGGTGACGAGGGCGTCGCCGCCGGTGCCGGTGTCGATGACGAAGCGGAAGGGGCCTTTGCCATTGATGTTGACCATGACATAGGGCTTGCCGTAGCGCTCGACCATGGGGGCCTGGTGGGTGGTGTCAGGCGGGACCTGGGCAACGAGCCCCGGGCCGGACAGTAAGATCCCCAATGCGATCCGATTTGCAATTGCGAGGTTCGGGGAGAATCTCATGGCCCTCCTTCGTACGGCGGTCGTTTGCGGCCCGATGGGGAGAACTATCTAAGGTCTTGAATTGTGACCCTCTTTGGTACGAAAAGCCAGCGCTATTTGTTCATTGGTGTGTGATGGATGGCGAAGGGCCCGGGCGGTTCGCCTCTACAATGAACCGGTATGCCGACCAAGGTGCGTTCGCACGCAAAGATCAATCTGGGATTGGGGATAGGGGCGCCGCGGGCGGATGGGTTTCATTCGCTCTGCACGGTCTATCAAACGCTGGAGCTGCATGATGTAGTTACGGTTTCTGCGCGGCCTGCGGACAAGACGGTGATCCGACTGACTTCGAATGATGAGCGGGTGCCGTTGGATGAGCGGAATACGGCCTGGCGGATGATTTCGCTGGCGCTTGAAGATCTCAGCGCCAAGGCCGAAGTCGCCATTCATGTTGAGAAGCGCTTACCTATTCAAGGGGGCTTGGGGGCGGGCTCAGCGAACGCTGTCGCTGCTCTGGTGGGACTGGAGACCGAGCTTCAACCTTTCCGCGAGAAAGAATCTGGCCTCAGCGGGAGCGGATCGAGCTGGCTCAACATCCGGCAGTTCGCTGAAAAGATGGGAGTTCCCGAGCACACCGGGACCAACGCTGGAAATTGGCCGGGAAGGCAGATCGATTGGGCCGCCCAGGTTGGCTCCGATGTACCGCTGTTCCTGGTGGGTGGCGCCGTCCTGGGCCGCGACCGCGGGCAAGCGGTCTTCCCTCTTCCCGACTTTGATCCAATCTGGTGCGTCGTCGCTGTTCCCGATCTTGGAGTCTCCACCCCGCAGGCTTTTCTGGATTGGGATGACCTTTGTGTCCGCGAAGGTTTGACCGCGGAGGCGTCCGAAGATAGACTGGAACAGTTGAGCCGCGCCTATGCCAGCGCCTTTTCGGGAGAGATTCCGAGAGGCCAGCAGAAATCAGGCTCCTCCGGTGTCTTCCCAAATGGAGAAGACCTGGCCGGACCGTTGGAGTCCGCGCTTGTCCGCACCGGGATCACGAGCTGGATCGAGAACGACTTCGAACGAGTTGTCTTTCCCCAGCATCTTTCCCTTGCAGAAATCAAGCGCATTCTTGCGGCTTCGGACACTCCGGAGGCTGCCCTTTATGCTTCGCTGTCAGGGTCCGGTTCGGCGCTCTACGGGTTGTATCGGACTCGTGGAGATGCGGAAGCGGCCCAGGTGCGGCTGGAACAAGCGGGAGTGCGGAATCAGTTGACCCGTACTTTGCCGCGCAGCGCTTACTGGGCAGAGATGCTTTTGTCCTAAGGGTTCTTGCTTTCCCATGTCTGAAAGCCCAGACATGGGGCACCCGGACTCGGTTACCAGGTGGGGGGTGTTTCTCTCCCACCCAAGCAAAGCTTGGATGGGGCACCCAGGCGGGGTGGATTGACGTTTCTGTGATTGACAGGCTGGGATAGCGGGAGAGAGACTCGCGGTCGGCTGTCAACGGCAACTTGGATTTGCAGGGCGTACTTCCGGGAGGACTTGGAGGTTCGCTCGAGTTGGGCGATCGTTCAATGGTAGGACAATGCCCTTTGGAGGCATTTATCCAGGTTCGAATCCTGGTCGCCCAGCCAAAGTTTTCGCGGTAAGGGACCAGTTGAGCAGCCAAAGCAAACCAGCTTGGAGGTTCTCGGGAGATGGAAGTGGGAACGGTAACGGTAGCGGTGGACGACAAGCAACAGCCGGGGGCGGAAGACCCTGGCAAAGACGGAGCGCCCAAGGGTCCAAACCCCGGCGGTACGCCGGAATCGAAGGCCAAAGACGCCAAAGCGGCTCCCGAGCGGAAGCGGACCCGCAATCTGAGCGAGGATAAGCGGTTCAAGCTTTTCTCGGGGACTGCGAATCGGCCGCTGGCTGAGGAGATCGCGCGCCACATCGGTGTTCAACTGGGCGACGCCAAGATGCAGCGGTTTGCCGACGGCGAGGTCTACTTTCAACTGCTCGAGAATGTCCGCGGCGTGGATGTGTTTGTCGTGCAGCCCACCTGCTATCCGGTGGACCAGCACCTGGTGGAACTGTTCATTATGATTGACGCCCTAAAGCGCGCCTCGGCTGCCCGGATCACGGTTGTTGTTCCTTATTATGGCTACGCGCGCCAGGACCGCAAGGATCGCCCCCGTGTGGCGATCAGCGCCAAGCTGGTTGCCGATTTGCTCAACACGGCTGGGGCTAATCGCGCCCTCTTCGTCGATTTGCATGCCGCGCAGATCCAGGGCTTCTTCAATATTCCGGTGGATCATATGTTCGCGAGCCCGGTACTGGTGAGTCATTTCCGGTCGCTGGCGCTGCCCAATTTGATCGTGGTCTCGCCCGACGCCGGCGGCGTGGAGCGGGCCCGCCACTTCGCACAGAAGATGGGCGCACCGCTGGCCATTGTGGATAAACGCCGCACCGATATGAACGTTGCCGAAGTGATGCACGTGGTCGGCGACGTAAGCGGCAAGACTTGCCTGATCATCGACGACATTATCGATACCGCGGGAACGCTGGTGAAGACGGTGGACGCGCTCTACAGCGCCGGTGCGATTTCGGTTTACGCGTGCGCCAGCCACGCCGTGCTTTCGGGCCCGGCGATCGACCGCATCGCCGCTTCGCGACTGGAACAGGTGGTGGTGACGGACACCATCCCCTTGCGCGAGCAGGCGCAAAAGTTGCCAAAGATTAAGGTGCTGTCGATTGCCGGGCTTTTGGGCGCGGCGATTGAGAGCATTCACATGGAGACCAGCGTGAGTACGCTGTTTAGCTAACGCCAGTTCTTAGTTCGAAGTTCAGAGTTCACAGTTTGACCGGATTGCTTTTTGCTGTGAACTAGGAACTCAGAACTATGAACTGCTTTCACAAAGGGAGTGGACCTTGACCGGCCTGTGCCCGATGACAGAAATGAGAGATGGAAATGCCTGAAGTCGTAACAGCGAAGCCCCGTGTGGGCAAGTTCAACAAGAATGCCGCGCGCCGTGTGCGTGTGGCGGGAAAGATTCCTGCCGTGCTGTATGGCGCCGGCCACGAAGCAGTGGCTATTGAAGTGGACCCGAAACAGATTTCGCGGATTTTATTTTCCGAGACGGGCCACAACACGATTTTCGATGTAGCGGTGGGAGACCAGGCTACGGCCAAGGCGATGATCGTCGATTGGCAGCGCGAGCCGCTGAAAGATCAGCTGATTCACATCGACCTGAAGCGGATCGCGCTGGACAAGCTGCTGCAGGTGAGCGTGCGCGTGAAGCTGATTGGGATTCCGGTCGGCGTCAAGGTTGGCGGCGGCATCCTGGACCAGGTGTTGCGCGAAGTGGAAATCGAATGCCTGCCTGCGGATATTCCGAACCACATTGACGTGGATGTGAGCAATCTTGAGATGTTCGGCGCGCTGCGCGTGAGCGATTTGCCGCACTCGGACAAGATCAAGTACCTGAACGCCGAAGACGCGACTGTTGCGCACGTGATTTCGATTCGTGAAGAGGTTGCGCCGGTGGCTGAGGAAGCGGTGGTTGCAGTCGAGGGCGCTCCTACGGAGCCAGAAGTGGCGAAGAAGGGCAAGGGCGAACCGGAGGCTGCTGCGGGTGCGGCAGGCGCGGGTGCGAAGAAGCCCGAGGGCGGGGCGAAGAAGTAGACCTTGGCTGAGGCAAGCGAAACTGAGGTCGGGCGCCGTGGCCCTTTCCTGGTGGTGGGGCTCGGCAATCCCGGTCTGGAGTACGTTTGGACTCCGCATAACGCGGGGTTCATGGCAATTGACCGCATCGCTGAGCAAGAGGGCGTTGTGGTCGGAAACCGGCGGTGCCGGGCCACTACCGCAACCTGCAGAATTGCAGGGCGCGAGGTGATCCTGGCCAAGCCGGAGACGTTTATGAATCTGAGTGGCGCTGCAGTGGCTGCTCTGATTCGCGAGTTCGAAGCGGATCCGGCGAAGGATCTTCTCGTGATCTACGACGAGTTGGATTTTGCGCTGGGGACGTTCAAGATCAGGGAGCGCGGTTCACCGGCAGGGCACAACGGGGCTCGCAGCGTGACCTCGGCCCTGGGCAGTGAAGAGTGGTTGCGTTTGCGGATTGGGGTTGGGCAAGATCTCCCACCGGAAGCGAAAGAGGCGGGAGCAAAACGGCCGGGCAGGGATTATCTGCTCTCGCCGATGCGCAAAGCTGATTTAACAGTGTTGGATGAAGTGCTGGATCGGGTGGCTGCGGCGACGCGGCGGATTATCCAGGACGGATCGGGACCGGCGATGAATGAGTTCAATCGGAAGGACAGGGACTAGGGACTGAGGGACTAGGGACTCTGAACTAGCGAACTGCGCTTGCCGGGGAGTGACTCCGGCAGAAAAGGAAACAGGATGTCGCGTTTGTATGAGGTGATGTTTATTGTTCGGCCCGATGCGGCCGAAGAGGATGTCGATAAGTTGATTGCCGGCTTCACCACCAATGTCACCAACGGCGGTGGAGTGGTGAAGAATGTCGACAAGATGGGCCGGCGCAAGCTCGCGTACATGGTGCGCAAATTCAACGACGGCAACTACGTTTTGCTGACCGTTGAGGCCAATGGTGCGGTGATTTTGGAACTGGAGCGTCGGTTGCGCGTTACCGAGCCGATCATCAAGTTCATCACCGTGCGCATCGATGAGGAAGAGAAGCGGCTTGCCAAGGTGAAGGCATTGCGCGGCACGCGCAGGAAGCTGAGCGCGGAGCCTGCGTCTTCGTCGCATGCTCCCTCGGGACCGGCTCCTGTTGCGGCGGCTCCACCTGTTTCTGCGGCGGCTGTTTCTGCTGTGCCGGTTGACGCTGCCGAAACCATTCAGGCCAGCGCTTAAGGCTGACTGCGATTTTGCCGGTATTGTTGGCTCCTCGCTGGGGTCAATAGGGCTGGAACAACCTGCGCTTCTGAACCCGCTAGTGCGGGGAGGAGCAAAAGAGAGCAGCAACAAAGAGAGTGAAGAGGATACACAATGTCTGAAGAGACTTCTGGCAAGGCGCCCGAGACGGGCGCATCAGCACCTCAAGGCGGGCAAGGATCGGGCTCGGGCTCAGGGCCTGGATCCGGTTCGGGTCCAGGATCGGGCTCGGGCGGCGGCTCCGGTTCCGGTGGGGGCCCTCGTCCCGGCGGACGGCCCAGTGGTGGGCCCGGCGGGCGCGGCAAATTCTTCCGTCGCAAGAAGGTTTGCAAGTTTTGTACGGAGAAGATTGACGCAATTCCGTATCGCGATGTTCGCCTGTTGCAGGGGTTTGTGGCTGAGCGCGGCAAGATTGTGCCGCGGCGGCTCACGGGCGTTTGCACCACGCACCAACGGCGCTTGACCAAGGCGATCAAGCAGGCACGGAATATCGCGCTGCTGCCGTTCGCAACGCGTCACTAGCTTGCGGCTCCGGGCTGGTTTGGCGGGCAATGCCCTATTAGTTGTAGGGGGTCGCTCGAATTAATTCGGACAAGCCAGGAGACAATGCTTCGGATGCCGATATAGAATCCTGCGCGGCGCGCTTGTTGGTTGATTCTCTCGTCCAATGGATGGGAGAGCCAATGGCACCCGCCTTTAACACTGGAGAATTCCAAATGGAAGTCATTCTGAAAGAAGACGTAGCCAATCTTGGTCATCGCGGAGATGTGGTGAAGGTGGCCGACGGCTACGGCCGCAATTTCCTGCTGCCGCGCAAGCTGGCGATGCAGGCGACCGAGGCCAACATGAGCGTGATTGAGCAGATGAAGGCCGCTGCCGCGCGACGCTCCGCAACGGAAAAGATTCAGGCTGAGGAACTCGTCGCAAAGTTGCAGCCTGTGGTGCTTAGTTTCACCCGCAAGTCTGGAGAGAACGGCCAGCTGTTTGGTTCGGTGACCTCGGCGGACATTGCCAGCGATCTCGAGACCAAGGGCTTTGACGTGGACCGCCGCAAAATTCAGCTGTCGGAACCGCTGAAGAGTCTCGGCGAATTCACGGTGTCCATCAAGCTGTACCGCGAAGTGGCCGCGCACATCAAGGTTCAGGTGGTGGCAGACGCCACTGAATCCGTGGCGGAAGAAGCAGTCGCGAAGTAAGCTGAATTAAAGAAATCCACGACCTGCCGCCTCCGGTTGATTCGGGGGCGGTTGTGTCTCCGGTGATTCCCGATTTGAATTTGTGCTTGTTCTACAGCTTCAGAAGAGGTCTTTCTCAGGAGCGCCCCCGCTCAGCAGGATCAGCTTCTTGATGGCTTTCGTCATCTTCCCTTGAAAATCAGGCACGTCGTCCGCTTTCGGTTGCGAAAACAGGAAGCGGGCGCGATTGGCGATCAGGGTGGTGTCGACGTGATCGAACCTGTCGTAGCAGGTGCGCGCAGTTTTGCCGAGGACAGAGACCATGGTGAGGCGCAGAAGCTTTTCCCGCTGCCGGTCGCTGTCGCTCGGATCGAAGACATCCCAGACAGTGTTGTTCGGGTTGAGCGCGCTGATGACCAGATCGCAGTGACCTGTGGGCCCCGTCAACGTGAGGACTTTGGTCGTCTCGTCGTAGCGGACGTCGAGGTTGTCGTTGACGCCATCGTTGGGGCTCAGCGACAAGAGCGCCCCGCGGATGTATTCGACAAGTTCGGGCTCGGTGGGCTCGGGTTTGGGCGGGGTCACAGTTTTCTTGTGGGTTGCGGTTTGCGCGGAGCAGAAGGACACGCATAGGAGAAGTGCGAAAGCGCAGATGCCATCGCGCCGCGACTGATTGTGCCGGGTTGGGGATTCGATGTTGAATTTCTCTGAGGGCACGATTGCGGTGAGTATAACCTGCTGTGGCGTTCAATCGTTCACCATGGCGAGAGGCTTGGTGCGATCGGTTCTGAGCGAAGGTACGGCGGCCAACAGGCTGCGCGTGTAAGGATGTGTTGGCGCGGTGAGCAGGCGAGTGGTGGGACCGGTCTCGACGACCTTGCCTGAGCGCATCACCGCGACTCGGCTTGCTACCTGACCTACGACGGCCAGGTCGTGGGAGATGAACAGCATCGCCAGGCCATAGTCGCGCTGCAATTGCGCGAGCAACGCGAGGATTTGCGCCTGCACAGTAACGTCGAGAGCGGTGGTCGGCTCATCGGCGATCAGCAGGCGCGGACGATTGATGAGGGCCATGGCGATAAGAATACGCTGGCGCTGTCCGCCGGAAAATTGGTGCGGATAGTCGCCATAGCGGCGCGCTGCTTCGGGAATTGCGACCGCTTCGAGCGCAGCGATGGCGCGCTGCTTCGATTCCCTTCCCGTCCACGACGGCGCGTGCGCTTGAAAGCATTCGGCGACTTGCCGGCCGATGGTCATTACCGGGTTGAGCGCGGTCATCGGCTCCTGAAAGATCATCGCGATTTCTCGACCGCGAAGTGTGCGCATGACATTGGCGGGTTGTTGCAGAAGGTCGATGACAGCTTCACCGGGCCGTTCCTGGGTGTGGGCGGAACGCCAAAGCATCTGGCCGGTGACTTGAGCTGCCGGGCCGAGCAGGCCCAGAATCGCCAGCGCTGTTGCGCTCTTGCCTGATCCGGATTCGCCGACCAGTCCCAGCACTTCGCCCTCTTCGAGCTGGAGGTCCACGCCTGCGACGGCTTGGGTTGCGCCGAAATTCACGTGCAAATCTCGAATTTCGAGCAAGGGGACCATACCGAAATGTTAGCCTATTTTGGTTCGCCGGAGGAAGCAGAAACCATTGTGTAACAAGGAGTTTGCCGCCGATCGCAACGAGAAAAGCTTTGGGGTGAACACGCTCCGGGCAACGCCCCGCCGAACGAGACCATCCGATTAGCTTGGAACGGAGGTTTTTGAGAGATGAAATTGAGATTGTTTGTACTTTCAGTGCTTGCTCTTTCGTTGACGTGTTTTACTCCGGCCAAGGCAAGAGCAATCGGCGCCCCTGCAGGATCGCCCGCAGCGGGTGTGGCCCAGGATCACGGTGACTGGGATGCTCCCCCGCAGGAGTTTCGTGAAGTGCAACGGCAGGGTTTTCATGATGGAGTGGAAGGGGCCCGGAAGGACTTCGACAACCACCGCCCACCGAACGTTGAAAACCGTGAGGAATATCGTCACCCGCACGTTCCTCGCGACGCGCGCGACGATTATCGGGAGGGTTTCCGGCAGGGCTATGACCGCGCGATGTCGCACATGAATAGTGCTCACTATTGAGCGGAATTTGCCTTGAGCAGCATGCAAAGATAGGCAAGAGAGGACCCGGCCGCGACGGTCGGGTCCTTTTGTGTCCGCCGAAAGACCCGATTGGTACGGACTGAAGAAGCTGCAAACGCAGAGAAAAAATAGAGGAACGCGGAACCTGCAATAAGCACTTGGTCTGCCGATCCGACAGGTCTTCCCGCCGATGACCGGCCATCCATTCACCGCTCTATTCGCAAGAAGGAGAATGCACAATGTACTTCAATCGATTTGCCGTTTCGGCAGTTGCTCTGCTCTTAGGAATGTCCGTTGTGCCGAGGGCAGGCGCACTCGCTGGACAACAGGGGCCACCGCCTCCCGGTTGGGATGCTCCTCCCCAGGAACTCAACGAGATTCAGCGGCAGGGTTTCCATGAAGGGATGGAAGCGGCGCGCAGAGATGTTGAAACGAACCGTCACCCCGACGTTGACGATCATGAAATTTTTCGCCACCCGCATCTTCCGCCGGAGCAGCGCGAGGCATTCCGCGATGGATTCCGACGCGGCTACGACCGGGCGATGTCGCACTTGATGGGCGAGCATGGCCCGGAATTCCGGCACGATGCGCCGCCGCCGCCGCAGGCGTACCAGCAGCCTGGGCCGCCGCAGGAACAGTGGGATGCGCTTCCCGGAGAATTCAACGATGTGCAACGCCGCGGATTTCACGACGGCATGGAAGGTGCGCGGCGAGACTTCGACAATCACCGCCGGCCTGACGTCGATAACCGCGACGAGTTTCGGCACCCGCCTGTTCCTCCTGAAGTGCGCGACGCATACCGGGAAGGATTCCGGCGCGGCTATGAGCGGGCCATGGCACACCTGATGGGCCAGCCTTTCCGGAACTAGATTTCTAAACTCACACGGGATTGGAGAACCCAGCTATCGCGGCCGCCGGGTTCTCCTTGTGCGCTCAAGACGAGGCGCCCTCCAATTGCGTTCTAGACGTTGCGTAGCCTTCGTTCGACTTTGACACATTTACTTCGCCTTTTCTCACTTCGAGTCCTTCGGCTCATTCGCTTGAGCCGGTGTCTTCGGCGGGGAGCATCTGGTAGCTGACGAATGCGAAATGGGAGCCATCGGGAGCCCAGTTGGGGACGTTGTCGGTTCCAGAGCCGCCGACGATGTTGACGAGCACGCGAAGCTTTCCGTCGGCGACGTTGAGAATGCGCAGCGCGATGTCCTTGTTCGCAGGATGGCCGGTGACGTCCTTCGCGTAGGAAAGAATCACGATCGATTTGCCATCCGGCGAAGGGTGCGGTGTCCAGTTCTGGAATTCATCGAACGTGATCTGCTCGGGACGGCCTCCGTCGGCAAGCATGCGCCAGATTTGCATGGTGCCCGTGCGGTCGGAATTGAAGTAGATGTATTTGCCATCCGAAGAATAATCAGGATCGTCGCTGATGCCGCTGCCGGTAGTGAGAGCGGTTTCCGCACCGCCGTCGACAGGAATGGCGTAGATGTTGCCGGAGCCGTGGCTGGGACGCGTGAAGGCGATGGTCTTGCCATCGGGGGACCAGCTGTGAAAGTAGGAGGCTGGGTTTTCGGTGAGCAGGCGCGGTTCGCCTCCGGTGGAGGGCACGATATAGACGCGCGTCTCAGGCTTGCCTGGCATGCTGCAACTGATGGCCAGCCACTTGCCATCGGGCGAGAGGCCGTGACTACCGGTACAGCGAGTCGTGGCACCGGTGTTGAGGAGCGCCGGTTTTCCGCCCTCCGCGGCGACGGTCCAAAGCTGGCCGTCGCGATCGAAGATCAGTGATTTTCCGTCGCGGGACCAGTTGGGCGCTTCAAGATGCGCGCGGTCTGTGGCGATCACCATCGCGCGGCGGAAGTTGTCCTCAATGCTGATGGTTTGCAGCGTGCTGTAGAGGGCGAGCGTTGCGGGAGTGCTTGGCGGTGTCAGGGCTGCGAGTTCTACGTGCGAGAAGGCGGCCTTTTCGGTCACGTCTTTGTTGTGTGAGCATACGCCTATGCCTGCATAGAAGGGACTGTCAAGATGAAGCTTGATGGATGCGCCGACCTGGTGCAACGGCTCGCTGCCCATGCTCAGGAACATGGTGATGGTGTCACCACGTTTTTCGAGACGAATGCGATGGGGCGAATCAATGTTGAGCTCGATATCCTGCGTGGTTGCGCCGGGCGCGCGCCGGTATTGGAGCGCTGTCATACCGGAGCCGTGCTGGGCGGCGTCGGCGTAGACGCCGTCGGCATCGAGCGACTGCCGGAACATGAGCACGGCCTTGCGATGCGGGCTGGGATTGCCGGAGGTGTCGGGGAAATTCATCTCGGCCGTGAGGGCAACATCGCCTGAGACCTTTTTCCACACAAAATGGAATCCGTCGGTCGTGGACCAGAGATTCGCGCCCGCTGCGGTGATGGTGTAAACGCGGCTGGTCGTGTCGTAGGCGAGGGTTCCGGGCGGGGCGACGCTGCCGACGTCGGACTGGCTTTCAAAGATGCCGAGCGAGCTGCCGGGAGATTGCGCGATGAGCGGCGCGGTCGAAAAGCAAATGGAGAGTGCGAGCCGTGTGGGCACTGAATGCCAGGATGAGATTTGCTTGCGCATTGCGATGTTCTCCCGCGGACAGAGTGGAGCATTTAAGAGCGGAGTCATTCACAGCTGGAATTGGATCGCCGAACGAAGCTGCTCACACTCAGTAGACCCTTTTACTACACGAGGCGCAGGCTCGGCATTCTCTGCGATGCGCGACCAGGGCAATCGCATGAATGAAAAATCATACAACGCAACAATCTCGCACTGCCCCTACGGGGCAGTTTCATCTCTTAATTTCGCTTTCCCAGGACTGCGCTTCGCTTGTCCTGGGCTATTTTCCACTCGTCCCTCTGGGACGATGAGGCGATGCAGCTCGATGAAGCCGAGAAAACGAACCCGGTTCGCCAACAAAAACCTTCATGCGATTGCCCTGGTTGCGCGACTCGAAAAGGCCGCGCGAAGCAAAGGTAAAGTTAGATCGAACTTGAAGCAGGCAATAGAGTGAAAGCAGGTCAGCTTGCTTGTGCGGACGCAGGGACGGGGGCAAACTCCTGAAGCCTGCGCCTCATCACGCCCTTGCTGGTGGGCATTTCGTGGAGCAGCAACTCCGCCGATTGAATCAAGGGATTGGCGTGGAACCAATTCTGCACTACATTGTCGCGCAGCAGGTTCACGATGGCGAGCAACGACATTCCCTGATGGTGGGCCATCCACTCGCGCGTCAAAGAGGGGCGTCGAAGCGAGGCCATGAAGTCCGCCGACTCGTAGAAGCCGTACGGGCCAACCCAGCCAGAAGCTTCCATGCGGCGAAGATTGTGGAGTGCCTCGATGCAATCGACGCCGAGCGCGAGGAACGTGGAATACGGTGAGATGACAGGCCCGGCCGTAGCCTCGAACCAGAGTGCAATTTGCGGTACGCCGTATGCGTGGTAGTGGTAGTGGCCGGCATCGTCCTTGCGGGCGGAACCGGATTCCGAGATGCCCCAGGGAATGCCCATGGAGCGGGTGAAGTCTCGCTGTACGCCGACGCAGGCAGTCTGGGTGCGAGACAGCAGCGTATTTGCGTGGCTGCGCATCCACAGGGACGGCATCAGATACTCGAACATGGTCCCAGTCCACGAGAGAAGTAAATAGTGACCGAAAGCGTGGGCAAAGTCGCGAGCCAGCTTGAACCAGCTTTCCTGGCGCAGGTCGCCAC
>CAZAQN010000050.1:0-29735 GCA_964487345.1 uncultured Occallatibacter sp.
GGCGGCGAGGGGGAGATTCGAACTTGAGGCGTTATCGCGGCGTCTAAGCCGCGAGCCGAAATCCTGAGCGGCTGCGAAGGATCTGAAGTGAATGGCGGAGAGGGGGAGATTCGAACTCCCGATAGCCTTTCGACTATGCCTGATTTCGAGTCAGGTGCATTCAACCGGGCTCTGCCACCTCTCCGATTTTCAGAAATGCCGCCATCATTCGAAGATGCAAGTCCCGGTGGCCCGCATCCAAATCATTAAGGCAGCTGCACCCCTCAAGACAAAGCGCTCATCCCGTTTACCGCGAAAGCGCAGAGAGCAGAGAAGCGAGCTGGCATTGGTGGCGCATCCCTAGTTTACCGGGCAGATATCAAGGGGGCAAGGCCACGCTCTAACCGAAACCCAATTGCACCAGGTCTTGACGAACCTACCCCTCCTGCTCACTCATAGGTAATACTTCGACGTCGGCTGAAACTCCGTCCCGAATCCAGTCTGAACCGCGGCGACATTTCCCTCCGGTACGGCCCGAGATTCGTAATCGGCATCGAAAGTCTGGAGCGCGGGTCACATGATGGAATTCCATATTTCGCGAACAGCACGGGAACGCTATCGGTTTGCGGATTCGCTGTTCTCCTTTAACGGCAACGTCGTTTTTGCCGACCTCGCCGCATGCCGAGCCTTCGCGTATCAGATGAACCAGGTGCGCGATGCGGCCAGGTTTCCTGACCGCTCCGTTCATGCCGGCCAATTGTTTGCCATGGGTCTAATCGATGAGGCCAGCCACGTCGTGCTGGCGCAATACCGCAAGAAATTTGACCCCGAGGTGATGACCGCAGCGTTGGATTGGTTCTCCGCCCATGTCGGCGCGGCTGAGATCGACAAGCTCCTCTTGACCTTTGTCGAGCATTTTCCCGGCCAGAGCGTCCTGCGCGGACTTGAATCTCCCCAGCATTGGCTCTCTGGCGCTACCGATGGCATGCCGCACCGCGCCGTCGCTCTCGAAGAGCTCTTTCTCCTTTGGGCGGCGAATCGCAACGAGGCCTTCAAACCTTTTGACGAACTCTTCGAGGAGAAAAGCCTCGCAGAAAAGACCGTCTACCGCCAAGTCACACAGGAACTTCCCAAATATTTCGCCACGCGCCCGCTCATTCCAGTCGAAGGTACCGGCCAGGTGAGCCTGATCGACCTTTTGCGTGCTCCCGCCAATGGCGCTCCACGGTCCCTGAGCGAGCAACTCTCTCTAATCCGCAGATTGTGGAAGTCTCTTCTCGGCGACGCCATGGATCGCTTCCTCATGATCGCCGGAGAGATCCTGCGCGAAGAAGAACTCGCCATCTGGATGCAGTTCAATCCCGACGCAGGCCGCGTACGAGCCGCTGCAGAGGAAGCCGCCCGACGACGCCGCGAAAGCGGTACACAGCAGTGGCCGTCGATCGTCAGCAAGTCCGAAGTGCCGGTCTTCGGCGATCCCGCTTATGAATACGAAAAGTTCAGCGCTGACACGGCCTGGATGCCCAGCACAGTCCTTATCGCCAAGAGCACCTATGTCTGGCTGGCACAGCTCAGCAAGCAATATGGCCGACACATCGGCCGCCTTGACGAGATCCCCGATGAAGAGCTGGATACATTGGCGCGCCGCGGTCTCAACTCGCTCTGGCTCATCGGCGTGTGGGAGCGCAGTCGAGCTTCGAAAACCATCAAACTGCTGTGCGGCAACTCCGACGCCGTGGCATCGGCCTATTCGCTCTACGATTACAAGATTGCCGACGATTTGGGCGGCGAACGTGCCTACATCAACCTCCGCGATCGTGCCTATCACCATGGCATTCGCCTCGCCAGCGACATGGTTCCCAACCACATGGGTATTGATTCACCGTGGGTCGTCGAGCACCCGGACTGGTTTATCGCGCGCCCCCAGCCTCCGTATCCCGCCTACAGTTTTGAAGGACCCGATCTCTCCGGTGATGGCCGTGTCGAAATCAAGATTGAAGACCACTACTATGAACAAACCGACGCGGCTGTCGTGTTCCGCCGCCGCGATCGCGCGAGCGGTGAGACCCGCTACATCTATCACGGTAACGATGGCACAAGCTTCCCGTGGAACGATACCGCGCAGCTCGACTATCTAAATCCCGCCGTCCGGGAGCAGGTCATCCAGACCATCCTTCACGTAGCAAGGCTTTTTCCGGTAATTCGCTTCGACGCCGCGATGACCTTGGCCAAACGTCACTTTCACCGCCTATGGTTTCCGGGTCCCGGATCGAGCGGCGCGATTCCATCCCGCGCCGAATACAGCATGAGCGACGAAGAGTTCAATCGCCTCATGCCGCATGAATTCTGGCGCGAAGTGGTCGACCGCGTGGCCGCCGAGGTTCCCGGCACGTTGCTTCTTGCCGAAGCCTTCTGGCTCATGGAGGGCTACTTTGTCCGCACCCTCGGCATGCATCGCGTCTACAACAGCGCCTTCATGAACATGATGCGCGACGAGGAAAATGCCAAGTACCGCTCGGTCATCAAGAACACCCTCGAATTCGATCCTGACATCATGAAGCGCTATGTCAACTTCATGAGCAATCCCGATGAGCGCACGGCCATAGATCAATTCGGAACCGGTGACAAGTGTTTCGGTGTCGCCGTGCTCATGTCCACTCTGCCTGGCCTGCCTATGTTTGGCCATGGCCAGGTCGAAGGCTTCACCGAGAAGTACGGGATGGAATACCAGCGGCCGCGCTACGATGAGACGCCGAATCACTGGCTCGTCGAGCGCCACGATCGTGAAATTGCCCCGCTTCTCAAGAAGCGTTGGCTCTTTGCGGAGAGCAGCAATTTTCTGCTTTACGACTTTTTCGGGCCCTCCGGCTCAGTCGACGAAAATGTCTTCGCTTATTCGAATCGCAACGGTGATGAGCGCGCACTTGTCATCTACAACAACCGGTTCAGCACGGCACATGGGACGATCGATTTCTCCGCAGCCTACGCAGACAAGTCGAATTCTCAACTTCGCCAGCAGCGCTTGCGCGAAGGCCTGGCCCTCACCGGAGATTCTGGCGTCATCCTCGCCTGGCGCGACTCTCTCACCGGCCTCGAATATCTCCGCCGCGCCAACGTGCTTGCCGAGCGCGGTCTCACGCTCGATCTGCACGCTTACCAATCCCATGTCTTTCTTGGCTGGCGCGAATTGCGCTCGACAGCGGAGCATCCGTGGGATCGGCTGTGCGATCAGCTCAACGGACGCGGCGTTCCCAATCTCGACGACGCCCTTGTGCTGATGGAATTGAAGCCTGTCCATGATGCCGTCGATGCTCTGCTCGATCCAGAGCTTGTGCGCCAACTCGCGGGCTTGGCAGAGCAGCCCCCTCTCACCGTCGCGGCAGACCGTAAGACCAATCGCGAACGCAGCGAGTTCGTCGAGCTTGCCTCGGCGCGGTTTGAGGCGCTCTTCAGTGCTGCGCAAGAAGCCCCATCTTCGTTGATCGGCGACCTGAAGGCGGAAGATCCAGTCGCGGGCTCCCGGGCCTCCGCATTTCGCGACTGCCTGAACTCGGCCATGCACCTTCCTGCGGTGGAAGCATTGTTCCCGGCGCCGTGGCCCCCAACCGCCCGTCACGTGCTGCCAAGTCCGAGCCCGCGGGATACCGCAATTGCTCTGTGGGGCCCGGTGTTCGGCTGGTGTGTCATCGACTGCCTGGCGTCCACCGTCGATCCACAGAATCCACATCGCGCGGCGCTCGCACTTTTCGACCGCTTGCGTCTGCGCGAGCCACTCGCCCACGACTTTCACAAGCTCGGCATCGAAGGCGATGAGAGTTGGCGAGCCACTGCACGTATCAAGGTGTTGCTTCTCGTCCAAGCCGATGCGCTGCGACCAACGAGCGCGATTTCACCCTCGCGGTCTGAAGCTACAGTGATGTCCTCCCGGCCCCCGGCCACGCCTGATAGTGTCGTCGAGGACAAGAACGCACAGATTCCGCCGCGTGCGCCGGCTTCCCGCACTGTGCTTGGCGAACATTCAACAGCCTTCCCGGCTGCTCTATGGCGTGATCCCGACGTGCGTTGGTTAACAGGCGTTCACGAGGCGGGCGGGCACGACTACCTTGTGAAGGAACCCTTTGAAGAATTGATCTGGTGGCTCCAGCTTCCCGCACTGCTACGTCTCGCGAGTCAATCTGAACCCCGGTCCGCAGCCGCGGCCATCGCCAAATCAGTTGAAGACGCGGTCGTCACGGTTGCCACTGCTGGATACCAGACGGATCGGTTGTTGGCGTTCGATCGGCGCAGTCGGAACAAAGACGCCTTCACCTCAACCGAGAGGCAGCCGGGGAACAAAAACGGAGATCCTCCTCGTTCTGCCGCAACACCGCCGAAGGCTCAACTGGAGCCCAAACCGGAAGTGGCGAAGAAGAAGTAGTCATCTGGCACTCACATCGGCACGAAAAGGGTTGCGGGATTTCTACCCCCTGAAGACATCGATTGGTTGACAAACTGAACTGAACCGTTCAGTATTGTTTCTCGGGAGATTTCCATGATCCGTGTCCGCAATCTCGTTAAGACCTTCGGCACGTTTACCGCTGTCAACGACGTGACCTTCGACGTAGCCGAAGGAGAAATTTTCGCGTTCCTCGGCCCCAACGGGGCAGGGAAGACCACCACCATCAAAATGCTCACCACTCTGCTGAAACCCACCAGCGGAGAAATTGAACTCGATGGCCTCAACCCCCAGACCCACCAGAATCAGGCCCGCCAACGCTTCGGCATCGTCTTTCAGGATCCGAGTCTCGACGGCGATCTTACCGCGTGGGAAAACATGGAAATCCATGGCGTGCTCTACCATGTGCCACACAAAACCCGGCGTCAGCGCTCGGAAGAATTGCTGAAGCTCTTCGAGCTCTGGGATCGGCGCAACGATCAAGTCAAGAAGTTCTCCGGCGGTATGAAGCGCCGCCTCGAAATCGCGCGCGGATTTCTGCATACGCCGAAGATTCTTTTCCTTGATGAACCAACTCTCGGCCTCGACCCGCAAAGCCGCAATCAGCTATGGACGCACGTAAAGTCAGTGAACGAGTCCGAGCGCGTCACCGTCTTTCTCACCACCCATTACATGGACGAAGCTGATCGCGTTGCCCATCGGATAGGCGTCATCGACCATGGCAAGCTCGTTGCCCAGGGAACGCCCAAGGCAATCAAGGAACAAACCGGCACCGAGAGTCTCGAAGAGGCATTTCTCAAACTGACTGGCTCGACTATTCGCGATGAAAGTGCGAACTCGGCCGATCAGATGCGGCAATTCGCAAAGATGTGGAGTGGAGGCAGACGATGAGCGCGATCTATATTCTCTGGCTGCGTGAGCTGAAACGCTACACGCGCTCAAGGGCGCAGATTGTGGCGTCGCTCGGTCAACCCATGCTGTATCTGCTTGTGCTGGGCTTCGGCCTGGGTCCGGTGTTTAAGCGCGCCGGCAATGGCGACTATTTCCAATTCATCGCGCCCGGTGTCATCGGCATGTCCGTGCTGTTTTCGTCGATTTTTTCCGGGCTCGGTCTTCTCTGGGATCGCCAATTCGGTTTCCTCAAAGAAACACTCGTTGCGCCGGTCTCGCGGATGCAGATCATGATCGGCCGCACTTTGGGCGGAGCTACCGTCGCTTGCATTCAGGGCCTGCTGGTGATGGTCATCTGTTTGATTGCAGGGTTTCGACCGGCGCACTTCTCCGCGATACCCCTCGCCCTCGGATTCATGGTGCTCATTGCGATTCTTTTCGCCGCCCTCGGCATGGCCATTGGCTCCGGCCTCCAGGACATGCAGGGATTTCAGCTCATCATGAACTTCCTCGTCTTGCCGATCTATTTTCTCTCCGGCGCGATGTTTCCACTCAACGATGCGAAGAGCGTCCTAAAGTACATCACGCGCGTCGACCCGCTGTCCTACGGCATCGACGGGATGCGGAATGTGCTGGGAGCATCGAACACCGCGTTCGACCCGCGGCTTGATCTTATGGTGTTGGTAGTCTTTGGCGTCGTCTTTCTGTTCTTCGGCGCCTACCGATTCTCTAAGATAGAAATCTAGCAATGGCAAGAGCCCGCAGTTCCGCCGCCCATGAAAAAGTCCTCCACGCCGCGCTTGCTCTCTTCAGTGGTCGCGGCATTGAGGCCACTAGCATGGACTCGATCGCCGCGGCTTCCGGAGTCAGCAAGGCCACCATTTACAACCATTGGGCCGACAAGGAAGCGCTCCTGCTCGAGATGATGTTGTGGGTCAACGGTCTCAGCGGGGAGCCCGAAGACGTGGACACTGGGGACTTGCAGCGCGACCTGGCTGCGGTGCTCACGCGTAAACCGCCAGACAAGTTCGAATTGGCGCGGGATCGCATGATGCCATCGCTGATTTCCTACTCGGCACTGCACCCCGAGTTTGGCAAGGCATGGCGTCATCGCGTAATGGAGCCTCCACGCCAGTGCATCCGGAGAATTCTGAGCCGTGGCATCGAGCGCGGCCAACTTCCGCCGGATCTCGATATCAACGCGGCTCTCGCGATGCTGCTGGGTCCGATGCTCTATGCGCACATCTTTCAACGCGAACAGAAGGCGGAATCGCCCGATCTCGGCCCGCTGACAGCTCAGACATTCTGGCGCGCTTACCGCCAAGCCCGCGTGCAACGCATCGAAAAAGCGGGAATCAAAAAGCCGTCGTCAAAGAAGTAATCTGTCTTTCGACCGCAGATTCTATTCCCTCGAACCACAGCGGGATTTAGAAACTCGGCGGCCGTTCTCCTGCAACACCAAACGCCTTTTCGAGCGCTGTTCCTGCCTGCGCCACCGTGCCCTCATCGAACAAACGTCCTATCAGCGTCACTCCATGCGGCACGCGTCGCGGTGGTGAAAACTTCGGCAGCGGATGCTTTGGGTCTGGAGCCCAGTCGCTGCGCGCCTCCGAGACCTCCACAAATCCAGCGCGCAACGTCAGCGAAGGATGCCCTGTGAAGTTCGTGATCGTCAGAATCTCATCCCGCAGCGATGGCACAAGCAGAAGGTCCACTTCAGTAAAGATGCGCGCCATCTCCTGCGCCACTTTGCGGCGGAAGCGATCCGTCTGCACAAAGTCCACCGCCGATAAGAATCGCGATTGGCGGAACACGTTCGGCCAGGCATCGGGAACCTGCATCTTCAGCTGATCCACACCATGGCTCAACGTCAGCTCTTCAAACGCCGCAGCCGCCTCGGCAAACAGGATCACATTCAGCGAATCGTAAGGCCAGTTGGGCAGGGAAACTTCCACCGCCTTCATGCCGACCTTCTTTGCTGTTTCGAGCGCCGCTCGATCCACATCCGTCGCGGGGGCCTCTTTCATCCAGCCAGGGAAGTATCCGACGCGCAATCCTTCGATGCTTGCGCCCGCATCGAAATTGAGCCGACTCGGCACGCTGCCCAGGTCGCCCGCATCCGGCCCGGAGATCGCCTGCAGCACCAGCATCGTGTCCTCGACGCTGCGCGCCATCGGCCCAAGTTTGTCGAGAGACCAGCACAGCGTCATCGCGCCGGTACGCGGCACGCGTCCGAAGGTCGGCCGCATTCCCGTCACGCCACACCGCATCGACGGGCTTGTAATGCTGCCTTCGGTCTCACTCCCAATCGCGAAGCCGACCAGCCCCGCCGCCGTTGCCGCACCCGGTCCAGCGCTCGAGCCCGACGATCCTTCTTCGAGCAGCCACGGGTTCATCGTTTGCCCGCCAAACCATACGTCGTTCAACGCCAACGCGCCCAGGCTAAGCTTCGCCACCAGGACTGCGCCCACATCTTCTAAACGCTGCGCTACAGCACCGTTCTTCGCGGGAACGCGATCTCTGAACGGTTCGGCTCCGTAGGTTGTCGCAATTCCCGCCGTATCCAGAAGATCTTTTGCGCCCCACGGAATCCCATGCAGCGGTCCTCGATACTGTCCTGCTGCAAGCTCGGCATCTGCATTCCGCGCTCGCGCCAGTGCATGTTCGCGTGGCAGTGTAATCACACAGCGTAGCTTCGGGTCGAACCTCTCAATGCGTCGCAAATAAATCTGTGTCAGCCGCTCCGATGTAAGTTCGCGCCGTTCGATCCAGCGAGAAAGCTGCGCCACGGATGCGTAGGCGATCTCCCCTTCATCGCTCGGCAAGGGAACATGCGCATCCGCGCTCCGCACAAACTTGTTCGCACTGGGCAGACCGCGCACAATTCCCGGCAAGGAGGGATTCCATTGTGTCGCTGGAGCCAGGGTTGATTCCAGTTCTACCTTGCGCGGTCCCACTCGTCGCTCGTAGAACGATGCCACTTGCTCGCGCCAGTTACCCGCCGCCTGATCGAGATCTTTCGGCGTCATCTCCACCTGCGCCAGCTTCTCTGCTTCTTTGAACGTTGCAGCCGAAACCTCGGGCCCAACCGGTGCAGCCGTGCCAAACGCCGGAGGAGCGCCTGGTGTTGGTGTTTGATTTTGCCCGTCGGGCGTCTGGGCAGGAACGACGCCTGCCAGCAACCCTAACGACCCAAGGGCAACAAATTCTCTTCTTGATGTGGGCATGATTCCTCTCGACATGCAAATGAAAACTCGAATCGGTGCAGACTAGGAGAAATATACTATCGAGTCTCTCGGCAGAAGTTTGGCGGTTGGATTCGGCTCTCGATTTGTCCCAAGCGCCCCAGACCCGTAGAATCACCCTTGTGCGTTCAGCAGGGGCCTGCAAGCAGGCTCCCGCAGGGGGCGCATCAGGTGAGGATGAGAGAACACGCGACAGCAAGTTCCCAGCAGGCGGAGCCAGTCTCGCCCGCCTGGAGCAGAATCGAGAGGGCACGCCATCCCCAGCGGCCGTATCCCATGGACTTCATCGAGCGAATCTTTACGGATTTCAGCGAGATTCACGGGGATCGCGCCTTTGGCGATGACGAAGCTGTGGCTTGCGGCATGGCACGGCTCGGCGCGGACGAAGTTCTCCTCATCGCGAACCGCAAGGGCGGCAGCACCAAGGAACGCGTTCGGCGCAACTTCGGCATGCCGCATCCCGAGGGCTACCGCAAGGCGCTGCGCGCGATGAAAATCGCCGAGAAGTTCGGCCGACCCGTCATCAGCCTGATTGATCTTCCCGGTGCCTATCCCGGTCTGGGAGCCGAAGAGCGTGGCCAAGCCGAGGCCATTGCGCGCAACATCCGCGAGATGTCCCGCCTCCGCGTACCAACCATTTCGGTCATCAGCGGTGAAGGCGGCTCCGGTGGCGCCCTCGCACTTGCCGTCAGCGATCGCGTACTGATTCTCGAGAACGCTCTCTACTTTGTGATTACACCGGAATCCTGCGCAGCCATCATGTGGCGCGACGCTTCCAACAAGCAGCTCGCAGCAGAAGCGATGCGCATTTCGGCCCCCGAAGTTGCCGCTCTAGGCTGCGTTGACGAGATTGTCTCGGAGCCGCCAGGAGGCGCGCATGTTGACCATGAGGCAGGCGCAGGAGTCCTTGGCGCTGTGCTTCAAAAGCATCTCGCCCATTTGAAATCCATCCCAATCGAGGACCTCGTGGCTGCACGTCAGGAAAAATTCCGCAAGATCGCGCGGTTCTACACGGAAGGTTAGGTCTGGTGCTCCAACGCTTCGGCAAGACGATCTGCGGCTTCCACCGCCTTTCCGTCCTAATAGCGAATCGACGCGCTGTCTCTCGTAGCGCTTTCGCCGGGAGCCTCCCATGAGCCCAGTGGCTCCCTTCGGCGGGCGCGCCCGCGCGTATCTCGAGTTCATCGCCGCAGTCATCTTTTACTTTCTCTCGCGATCCTTGGCGCGGCACAGTGCCCTCGATCTCGCAAGCGAGGCCTGGCTGCCCCTCGCCGAACAGGCCCTGCTTCTCCTGTTTCTCCTCGTTGGATTTGCCGCATTCGGACGTCTGTTCGACCGGCAAAGAAATCCAATCTCCGAACAGGGATTGCCCTTGCGCCCCGGATGGCCCAGTGAAGCAGGTCTGGGCATGGCCGTCGGCTGGGGCGCCGCCATTGCATGCGTTTTGCCTCTCGTGCTTTTTGGGGGAATCGCGATTGTCCTATCCACACAGCGCTCCGCATGGGCATGGTTCTTTGCCGACGCCATTTTTTTTGCAATTACGGCAATGGTGGAAGAGGTTGCTTTCCGCGGCTACGGGTTCCAGCGCTTCCTCGAGGTCGTCGGTCCGGTTGGTGCAACTCTCGGGTATGCCGCATTCTATGCAGGATTGCTTGCGCTTCTTCCCGGCTCCAGCAAAGTCAGCATCGCAGTCTCCATCGTTTTCAGCCTGCTTCTTTCCGTTGCATATCTGCGCACCCGCGCTCTCTGGCTCAGCTGGGGCTTGAACTTCGCCTGGAAGGCAAGCCGCGCTCTCATCTTCGGTCTTGCTCTTGGCGGGGTCAGCAGTCACTCCTCGGTCGTCGAAGGAGATCCCATGGGCCCGTTCTGGATCACGGGCGGAGGCTACGGCCTCGACGGCAGTTGGATCACGTTCTTCGTTCTGCTTGCCGCCATTCCGCTGGTCTACCGCGTCACGCGCGACCTGGATTTCCGTTACAACGCGCCAATCATCGTCCCGGCTGGCGTTGCCGTCGATCTCGACGCTGCCTCACGCCGCCAGCACGAAGCAGCCATGGGCCCAGCGGAACCCGCCGTCCCATCGCTCGTGCAGATACTTCCTTTGACAACTTCTTCCGCATCGGACGGAATGGACAACGCTCCCAACACCAGGCAAGAGGGGCCCCGTTAGAGCGGCTGCAAGCTTTGCTTTCGCCGATCACCGACTCGCCGTGTACCGGTTCGAAACAAATTTGACCATTTTGCTTGAACGGGCCTATCGTTTGGACAATGCTTGAAGCAGAAGCCATGGGAGGTTCCCATGAAGTGGTCATTGCCAGGGCGTAGCAGTCAGGGATTCTCGGCCCCGCTCGTTCGTTCGATTTCATTCAGGAATCTTTTGCGCGCATTCTCCGTGTGCGTCCTCGCCGGATGTGGTTCCGCTGTCGTTGCTTCTGCGCAGGCCATTACCATCGATACAAGCGGCAGAGCCACGACCAGTCCCAGTTCATCCGCCAATGTCGACCGCCGCTTTCGGCAGATTGAACCCACCAATATCGCGTTGCCTTCCAGTCCACTCGACCCCAAGACCCGCCTCGAATTGATCCGCTTTCTCCAGTCGGATCAAGGCTTCGCCATGCGCCCTTTCCCGCGTGGCCATAAGGGATTGACGCTGGTGGCCAATGGCAAGCTCGAACCGGCCGGGGAAGCGTATCTCAACATGGTCACGGCCAACGGTCTGTCCGCTAAGCCAGGAGACCGCCTGGTCATCAGCGACGTCAAGATCGATCATGGAAAGATGATTTTCGAGCTCAATGGCGGCCCCGACGCCAAGCACCGATTCTTGCGGCATATTCAGATCGGGGCCGGGGGACCCGACACGTCTCCAGTCGTCCAGCAGGGCGACGAGCAGGAACCTGTTGGCTCGCGCCTCACACTCACCTTTAAAGGCAACATTCCAGAACTCACCGGAAAACAGGTGGAAGCGCTGCTCGCGCCGCTCATTTCGTTCGAAGTGAAGACTCCGATCCAGGCATTCACTGATACCCTTCCTCCCAAGCTCAAGGAGGCGATTCTCGATCACAATGTCTTGGTCGGGATGAGCACCGACATGGTGCTCTTCGCGAAGGGACAGCCGCAGAACAAGATTCGCGAGATGGACGGCCAGATGCCATTCGAGGAATGGATCTACGGACGCCCTCCCAGCGACATTGAGTTCGTTCGCATCAACGGCAATCGCGTCATTCGAGTCGAAGATGCTAAAGTCGGAAAACCGCCCGTCATCTTCACCAAGGACGAAGTCGAAGGCTTGATGCGTACCGACGGCACGCCGCTGTCTCCAGAGAAGTCTGGAGCACATACCGTCCAGATGGGCGATGTCGAGCGCGACCCGGATAAGCAAGCCCCTACCGCACCGCCAAGCTTGCGCAAGCCTGGGGAAACGATTCCGGCGGATGACAGTAAAGACAGCCGGGTCGGCGTGATGAAGCCCGTGCAGTTCCCGAAGCAGGCGCCGGACGACGAGCCGAACGCCCGTCCCAATGGCCAGCCTGACTCCACGCAACCTTCCCCACCGGCATCCTCGCAAACCGCCGCGACGCCAAGCAATGCGCAGTCATCGCCGTCCGACGCTTCTCAATCCACTCCCGCCAAGCCTCAGTCTGCTGGCGGAAACGCGCCACCTCAATGACGCAGCCGCACGCCATCGGGTAGACTGAAAAAAGCGAGTCCCGCTTCCCTCCAGCCAGACCGAAATGTCAGCAAGGGTGAGTGCATGACCGCGCCGTTGAAGCCGCGCGCACACTCTGAGCGCGTGTGAGCAGAGACATCTTACGAAGGAGAAACACTCAAGCAATGGCCAAAATTGCCAAAACGGGTGATCGCAAGAAGGTAATGGACACGACGAAGTCCACGGACTGTCCCAAATGCAGCAAGCCAACGCGCATCGTCAAGCGCGTAAAGGACCGCGAGCGCGGCATCCCTGGCGGGGTCTATATCTCGTGTTCTGTGTGCGAGTTCTACGAGAAACTTTAAGTTGCGCATTAAGCCGATTAGGGACGCGAGGCTCGGCGATTCGCCGAGCCTTCTCGCTTTCAGATTGAATTCAAGGCTTATTCATGCGGGCAATTTTCGCAAACCTACTGCAATCTCGGTCAGGATTGACTCGGCCGCAACAGCGGGATCCGGTGCCTGCGTGATCGGCCGACCCACCACCAGGTAGTTGGCACCTTGCTGTAGCGCGGCCGCTGGGGTCGCTACCCGCTTTTGATCTCCAACGCCCGCCCCCGCTGGCCGGATCCCCGGAATCACCAGCACTGTTTCCGGCCCGGCTAGCGCTCTCAGAAGGCCGACCTCCTGGGGCGAGCAGACAAATCCCCGAATCCCGGCAACGAGCCCCACCCTTGCCAGCCGCTCCACTTGTTTTGCAGCCGTATCATTCAGACCAACAGCACTCAGTTGCGCTCCATCCATGCTCGTTAGCACGGTTACGGCCAGCAACTCGGGAGGGTCAGCCACTTCTGCGAGCGCTGCTCGCGCGGCAGAAAGCATCGCCGGGCCGCCAAGAGCATGCACGGTGATCATGCGAACGCCCCAGCCGGAAGCCGATCGGACAGCCCCAGCCACGGTATTGGGAATGTCGTGGAATTTCAAATCGAGGAAGACAGAGTGCCCGCGCGCCGTCAGCTTTTCCAGAATCGCAGGACCCGCCGCCACAAAAAGCTCCAGCCCCACTTTGAACCAGCGGCAACGGTTTTCGAGCCGGTCGACGAGGTCAATCGCAACGCTCGCACTGGGAACGTCCAGGGCTACGATAAGACGCTCGCGGGCGTCATCCCTGGGGTCCAATGCTACTTGTCGAGATCGCCGCAACGAAGAATCCAGCTGCTCCGGGATGAACATACTTAAATCGTATCCGAAAAGTCGCCAGGTCGCGGCGCTCTTCAGTGTTGTGCCGCTCGATCCGCCAGAACTGCGTCGCCGACCGTTTCCGGCACGGGCAGAAAACGCCGAAGATAATTGAAGGGGTCTTCCGTCGCGGCCATCTGGCGCAGATGATACTTCCACACGTCCGGCTTGATCGTGCGCCGCGTGAACGGCTTTCTTGTCACCTGGACAACCTCGCCGCTGCGATTGACTCTGGGGTAGGTGATGGACGGAACGATGAAACTGATACGAGCGCCGGTTCTCCAATAAAATCGCGCAAAGTCATGAGAAAAGAGCAAGGCATAATAACGGCTTTCCGTTGCCAGCATGGTCAGAGCCTGTTCAATTCCGGGCCATGTCGGTTGAACGTGATTCTGAAACCAGCTTCGGAACTCGAATCCATTAAACTGGGCTTGACTGAGTAACAACCGCAGCAACTCTTTGCGATGATTCATCGAGGTTTCCTTCTTTGAGCTGGCGTTAAGTTGGAGCAACCGAGTCATGAAGATCAAGCCTTCTCGCCTCTGGAGAGGGTTCTTACATTGCAAAACGTAAAATGCTGGTCATTTTCCTTTTTTGGGCAGAGAATCCGATCCTCATGTCGCCAAAAAGGACCGCCGCCGAAAAGCCGGCTGCGGTGGGACAATAATTTCTTGATTCTTCAAGGTTGCGAAATTGGGGAAAAGAAGCCGGCAGCAAGGTAGGCGGGGATGGCGGGTCAGATGAAGCCGAGGCACTCACTTCGAAGAGCAGCAACGGCCGTTCTTTTTCTTGTCGCCGACTTGACAGCGTGGGCTTCCGGCCCTCACACCAATCCGCTCAACTTTGACCCGGCGGTGCGCGATGCGTATGTCCATTTCTATAACCTCGATTTTCCCGGCGCCGTCGACAGATTCGAGAGTTTTCACGCACGGCACCCAGGCGATCCGCAAGCCACAGCTTTGCTCCTGAATGCTGAAATTTTCAACGAGCTATATCGGCTGGATCTGCTCGATACCACCTTCTACGCGAACGACGGCTTTCTTACCGGCCATCACGCCACACAAGAGGACCCCAAGGCACGCGACCGCATCTTCGCTCTTGCCAACGAAGCCGTTGCCGAAGCAGATTGGCGCGTCGGCAAGAATTCCAATGATGTCAACGCCCTTTTTGCCCGCGGATGGGCCCGAAGTTTGGAGTGCGCATATATTGCCATGGTCGAGCGCGGCTTTGGCGCCGGCTTTCGATTAGCGACCAAAGCAAAGGACGACGAGACGCGTGTCCTCCAACTCGATCCGGATTATGTCGACGCCAAGTTGGTTGCCGGCGTATACGAGTACGTCGTCGGAGCGTTGCCGTGGCCCTTCAAAATCCTCATCGGCTTCGCAGGTATGACAAGCTCAAAGAGCCGAGGCCTTGAGATGCTCTACGATGACGGCAATCGAGGCGTCATTACCAGCGTGGAAGCGCGCACCGTAATCGCGCTTTTTTTGCGTCGCGAGGGCCGCTACAAGGAAGCAATCCAGGTGGTTCGCAGCCTCAAAGCGCAGTATCCGCACGACTATCTTTTCAGCCTCGAAGAGGCCAATCTGCGCAAGGACGCGGGAGAAGGAATGGGTGCCGTTGACGCCTACCGGCAGATTCTTGCCAACAACGCCAAGGCGAACTATTTCTTCCAGGCGCGGCTCGAATTGACTTATTTTGGGTTAGGCGATGGGCTGCGAGGACAACGGCACTATGGAGAAGCAGCACAGGCTTATGAACTGGCCGCTGGCACAAACAATGTCGGGGTAGAACTCAAGATCAGGTCATTGCTGGCCGCAGGCGAATGCCGCGACCTGAATGGCGAGCGCCAGAAAGCCATGGCTGATTATCAGGCCGCGATCGCCGTTGGCCCGAAGACCTCGCGAGCGGACATCGCCAGGAAGCATCTGCAGAGCCCCTACAGCGGAAACTAACCGCTCCGCGGAAACCTGCCCGTGAAGCGGGAACCGAAGCCGCATCTTGTGCGTAGATTCAGGATGAGATCAATTGCTAGGATAAGGAAATTGGCATGAACTTCTATTGCTATCGTTGCGGGACGGGTTTGCCGGCAGGCGCACGGTTCTGCTCCAATTGTGGGGCAGTTGTGGCCGCCACCGTGCCCCCGCAGGGCAGGCCACTGGTCCGCCCGATCATTGGCCGCCAGATCGCCGGCGTGTGCATCGGCCTCGCCCAGGCCAACGGTTGGGATGTCAGCATCGTCCGCATCGTCGCAGTGGTTGGGTTCTTCTTTACCGGTGGTCTGGTAGCCGTCGGCTACGTCGCCGGATGGATCGGCATTCCCGAAGAACCGATCACCGCGCCCGGCGCCTACCCGCCGCCCCACGTCTAGCCAACCTTATCCCCGGTGCCCCATCCAAGCTCTGCTTGGGTGGGAGAGAACGAACCAACTTATCGCGGTTCTCGCCAAATCCCCTAAGCCAAATCCCCTAAGATGGTCCAGATGAGAACCGCATCCTACCTTTCCGACGGAGCGCGTCTCCACTACCTCGATAGCGGCAGCGGCATTCCGGTCCTCTTCCTTCATCCCACCCCGCTCGATCATTTTTACTGGCTTCCTCTGATCGAACGCCTCAGCAATGTGCGCGCCATCGTTCCCGATCTTCGCGGCCATGGCGCTTCGGAGTTGGGAACCAATTTACCTGTCGGCGGCTTTGCACGCGTCCCCGATGCGCCAATGCTCAACATGGCGCAACTGGCGTCGGACGCAATCGCGCTGCTCGATCTTCTTGCGCTTCGCGAGGCAGTCTTCGTCGGCTGTTCCATCGGTGGCTACGTCATGCTGGAGCTGTGGCGTCAGGTTCCCGAGCGCATGCGCGGCCTCGCTTTCGTTTGCTCCAAACCGCAGCCGGATGCAGAGGCAAATCTCGTCAAGCGCGCCGATACCATTGCCAAAGCCCGAGCCGGAGAGCGGGAGACGCTCTTCGATGGAATGGTGCTAGCTTCGATCGGAGCCACGGCGCGCTCTCGCCGTCCCGCAATCGTGCCTGAGCTTCGGTCGCGCATGATGCTTACGTCGGAAGCCATCGTTGCCGTGCAAGCTGGCCTTGCTGTCCGTCCGGATTCTGTTTCCACGGTCTCCACGATTCGGATTCCCGTCCTCGGAATCTCTGGCGGCGAAGACTTCGCCGTCTCTCCCGCCGAGATGGAAGCCTATCGCGACGCACCCGGCGGCTGCGAGCTTCACACACTTCCTGACGCCGGGCACTTTGCGGCCTATGAGCAGCCCGCCACCATCGCCTCCTTGCTCGCACCCTGGTTGAAGCAATTCGGCATTTAGCTGCCCTGGCGCAACATTCTCAGTATTGGCGAGAATAGAACCGCTGACGTCAAATCCGGCCCCTTATCGCTTTCAGATCCCTGCGTACCAGGAGTATCCGTAATCGGGATCGACGGAACCCTTTCCGCTGCCGAACTTCTTAATGTCGTCCGTCACTGTGATATGCGTGAGGTACTTCAAGCTCTTGTACCCAAGCTGGCGGGGCACGCGCAGGCGCAGCGGGCCGCCGAACGGCACGGGAAGATCCGCATCATTCATCCCCATGGTCAATATCGTGTGAGGATGCATTGCGTCGGCCATGTCGATACTCTCCCACAGACCCTTCTCGATGGCGTAATAAACCACATAGCGCGATTGCGGCAGCACACCCACTTCGCGCAAAACCCCCGAGAGTGGCGTGCCAATCCATTCGGCGATGTACGACCATCCTTCCTCGCATGCGACTTCGGTGATCTGGCTGTGAATTGGGAGGCTCCTGAGATCAGCGAGCGAAAGGGACATCGGCCGCTCCACAGTGCCATCCACTACCAGCCGCCAATCCCTGAACCCTCCGGCCTGCAACCGCTTGAACTCTTCCTTGAATGGCGCCACTTCATTCGCAAACGGATTCTTCGAGATCATGCTGCGCGGAAATTCGCGCGCCGGCGTGCGCGCGGTCAGCAGCCGCTGGCAGGCATAGGTCAATGTCCCGCCGGCTCCGTAAAGTTCCCCGCTATCGGGTGGAATCAGTCCGTAGCGCGTTGCCAGGCGCTCTGCGACGGCCAATCCCCCAACGCCGACCGCCGCGGCAACGCCTCCGTAGATCAGTTTGCGTCGTGAAATGGGATTCAACGGTCCTCCTTGGAAGCGCGCGTGTGACCCGTAATCATCGCCCGCGTGCGGCTCCAGAAACCAGATCGGGCAACCATCGTCACGTGGACGATGAGGAAGAGCAGGAGCAGCCACGAGACAAAAAAGTGAATGGTGCGCGCGGATTGCCGGCCCCCAAGCAGAGCGGCCGTTGCCGGAAACGCAGACGTAAAAGCTGGTGACATGGCGAGCCCTGTCCAGATGATCAGCGGGAACAGCACGAAAATCACGGCCACATAGGCAGTCCGCTGCAGCACGTTATACGTGCTTTCTTCCGCGAGTTCAGCTCGCTCGCGGTGCATATACTTCGCGATGCGATCCCGGTAAGCGCGCCACGCCCAATCCCTTCGCGCCGGAATGAGATTCTTGCGGAAATGCCCGCTCCAAAAGCCGAAGATTCCATACACAACGCCGGCGAGGACAAGGACCCACGCGGCTTCAAAGTGCAAATTGCGGCCCCAGCCGTTCTCATCAGTCAGGACATACCCGTAACTCGTAGGCACGGTGTCGCGTGAAGCTGGAATGGGGAGAACGAACAGGGGTCGCGTGTTTACATTGCCCACTTCGCCCCAATAGAACCGTGGGTGCGGGATGACGATCTCGCCGCCGGAGATGAGCAACGCAACGAAGGCGATGAATGTGAGCCAATGCGTCACGCGCACCAGTCCGGAATGACGGCGAGTCTTGGTTTTTTCAAGCTGGGAAACCGCTGGCACGCGGCCAGACTAGCACAGTCCGCCTGTGACGATGGCATGAAACAGTTCGGCATTTAGCGTAGATTGCCCGCACCTTCCACCGCGCCCAGCACACGGGAGCCGCCCGCTCGCCAGCGCAATCGACGCCATCGGCCGCCCGCGGGGAATCGTTCGCCAACAACTCCGCATACCCGCTAAACTCCTTCTGTTCTCAAGAAGGAGTCTGCACCTCCATGTCCCCCTCTCACCCGCGTCATGCGTTCCCGGCTCGTCGATCGCCCTTGCTGGCAATTGTTCTCCTCGGTTTTCTCGTCGCGCCAATCCTCCCCGCCTCAATCCTTTTATCCCAGTCCGTGCCGCCCTCGCTCGAATCGCCTCCCGTCGCGCCCTCCCAAATAGGTCCGCACGGCGAGAAGCTCCCCGGCATGCCCAAGTTTCACGATCCTGCGCCCTACGATTTCGACGAACATACCGGCTACAACCAGATATTCGATACCAAAACTCTCGCTGGTTGGGACGCGGACCCCACCATCTGGCGTGTCGACAACGGCATCATGGTCGGAGAGACCTTCGAGGGCCATCCCAGAGGCAACAACTACATCGTCTATCGCGGCGATCAGGCGCGCGACTTCGACTTAAAGCTTCAGATGAAAATCGAAAAAGGCGGCGGCGGGGGCATTCAGTACCGCAGCGTCACCGGCGTGCCTTGGACACGGCCGCAACCCGCCGGCCAGCCGCCCTATGACTTGAAGTTCATGATGACCGGCCCTCAGGCCGACTTCTGGTTCCCGGTCACCGCGCAAACCGCGTCCTATACGGGTCAGTGGTACTCCGAGAACACTATGCAGGGCATCCTCGCCTATCGCGGCCAGGTCACACAGGCGCTTCCTGGTCAGACCAATCGTCTCGTCGCAAGAATCGGCGACAAAGACGCCCTCGGCGGCTATGTCAAGGTCAACGAGTGGAATGACTACGAGGTCATCGCGCGCGGCGGAGTCATGATGCACATTATGAACGGCCAACTCATGGCCATCTTCATCGACGACAACGGGAACTCCGTCAACAATCAATCCGGCTTCATCGGGTTCGAAATCGAAAGCCAGCCATGCAAGATCTCAGTGCGCGATATCTGGCTCCGCAAGTTCGACTAGCTTCTAGAACTGGTTGCATAAAGGGTGTTTTGAAAGGGCACGGCTTCAGCCGTGCCGCAATGGGCCAGTAAAACAGAGGGCTTCAGCCCCTGAGGGATGGGTTCATTCGGCCGCGACGACATTTATGCAACCAGTTCTAGTGATTGCTTTGTAAATGAACCGCCAGACGCGTCTCGAGCAGCGCCACGAAGTCATTCGGAGTGGAGCGTCGTGATCGGATCGAGGCGCATGGCGCGCAGCGCCGGGATATAGCTGGCGGCCAGCGCGACACCAGTCAGCACAATCGTCACGCCAGCGAATGTGGGCAGATCGTCAGGCGACACACCGAAGAGCAGTCCAGCCATGAGGTGGGAGACGATAAGCGCACCGGCCACACCCAGCCCCGCGCCAGCGGCGGCCAGAACGAGTCCCCGGCGCAAGACCATTTTGAGGATATTGCCTCTTTGCGCTCCCAGTGCGATGCGAATGGCGATCTCACGTCTCTGTTCATTCACAACATAGGAAATCGTCCCGTAGATTCCAAGCCCGGCCAACAGAAGGGCAGTGGCCGCAAACAGCGCGGTCATTTCCATGGAGAATCGCCTGACCGAAAGTGAGGTGGCGAGCACCTCATCCAGGGTCTCGGCATGGAAGACGGGAAGTGTGGCGTCGACGGCCTGAACTTGGCTCCTCACTTGTGCGGAGATAGAGCTGGGATCGAGTTGTCCGCGAAGGAAGATGGTCACTTCTTTGGAAGCGCGCTGGTACACGCTGCGATAGATCTGCGGAATTCCCGCGTCCGCCAGCGATTCTGTGCGGGCATCCGCAATCACGCCGATGATCGTGGTCCAAGCCGGCTTGGCAGAGCTCACCAGTCCGCGGGTATCCAGGTGCAAGCGGACGCGTTTGCCAACCGGATCCTGATTGGGCCAGTAGGTGCGAGCCGCGGCCTGATTGATGACCGCAACCTGGGGCGTAGTTTCAATATCCTGCTCGTTGAAAATGCGTCCGCGCTCGAGCGGCATCCCCAACAGGTGGAAGTATTCGGGCGAAACGATGGGACTCTCGATCAGAGGAGCCTGATTTTCCTTCGTCTCGATGCCTTCCCGATTCCCTTCCTGGATCAATGGCAGCCGGGTGGGATCGCTGTGGCCCAGAGGAAGAGCGGTCTCGTCGCCGACCGCTGCTTCTTCCACGCCCGGCAGGGTTCGGGCGCGACGAAGAATCTCGCGCAGCAGGACCGCTTCCTGCGTGGCGGTCTGATATGGATCCGTCGTCGGATCGTTAGGCCCCGGCAGCCATGTCTCAATGGCCATCACCCGGTCAGGATTGAAGCCGGGCTGCACCGCAAACAGATCCCAGAAACTGCGCAGCAGAAGGCCCGCGGCGACCATCAACACCAGGGAGAGCGCCAATTCCGTGACGACCAGAGCCTGGCGGGCGCGCGAGCGACCAAGTGATCCGCTTGATCCGCGTCCTTCCTGCCTGAGTGTACCGGTCAAATCAAGACGGCTCATGAGCCACGCGGGAGCAAGCCCAAAGACAGTTCCGGCTGCCACCGAGACGGCGAGAGCGAACCCGAGCACGCCCCAGCTGATCGATATGTTGTTCAGGTGCGGGAGGCTCTCCGGAACAAGCCGCAAAAGGACATGCCGGGCGCAGAAGAGAACGGCAAATCCAGCAATTCCGCCAAGCAGGAACAGCAGCAGGCTCTCGGTGAGAAGCTGGCGGATGAGGCGCGTTTTTTGCGCTCCCATAGCCTGCCGAACAGCGATCTCACGACTCCGCACACTGGTCCTGGCGAGCAGGAGATTGGCGACATTGACGCAACTGATCAGGAGGACCAATCCTACCGCGCCGAACAGCAGAATGAGAGATTGGCGCACGCTGCCGACCACGGTTTCGCTGAGCGGAATCAGGCGCACGGTCCATGCAGTCTGTGCCGGATACTCCGCCGGATATTGTTTTGTCAGCGATTCCACCAGCACATCCAGATGCCTCTGCGCTGCCGCAATCGAGAGACCGGGCTCGAGGCGCGCGATCACCACACGACTGCGCAGACGTGAATCGCGCAGCGGGGGCGGAAAGGGCACACCGGCAAAGCCCGCGCCCAGCCACAGTTCCACATTCTGCTCGTCGCTGGTTGAGCCCTGATCGCGAAAGCCGCGCGGCATAACACCCACGACGTGATACACGTCGTTGTCCAGGCGCACTGCTTTGCCGAGTACGTGCGGGTCGGCTCCGAACTCCCTCCTCCAGAGCCCGTCGCTGAGGACAACCTCCAAGTTGTAGCCGGGTGTGGCATCGTGCGGATCGAAGGTGCGGCCCAACTGCGCGTCGACACCGAGGACAGAGAAGTAATTCGGCGTGACCTGCTTGAAGCTAAGACGCAGCGGCTGTGCACCGCCGGTGAGGTTCACGTTTGCGCCGCGGCCTGTAATCGCCGCGGACTGAAATATCCCGGAACTCTCGAGGTCTCTCCACTCAGGCACGGAGATGCCGACGCCCTGCGCGCCTACGCCGGGAAGGTCGTCCACAATGCGGACAAGCTGTTCGGGTTGGGGGTACGGCAGAGGGTGCAACAGCGTGGCGTCGATCACGCTATAGATCGCGGTCGTGGCTCCGACGCCCAGCGCCATCGTGGCGATCGCAATGATAGAGAATCCAGGAGATCGCAGAAGCATGCGGACCGCGTACCGCAGGTCGAAGAGCAGATTCTCGATGAAGGGGAGACTTTGCTCGGCGTGATGGTGTTCCCGTATCGCTTCGGCCGAGCCAAGCTTGAGAGCGGCTTGACGCCGCGCCTCGGTTGGCGACATTCCGGCGCGCAGGTTCTCCTCGATCTGAAACGCGAGGTGTTCGGCGAGTTCATCCTGCAGGCGTTGGTCGGCACTCCGCCCTGTGGCGAGATTCGACAGGCGCATGAAAAAGCGTCGCAGGAATTTCACGGTAAATCCTCTGCCTTGACTTTGAAAAAGCGCGCGATGATCGCCGCGGTTTGCTCCCATTCGCGGGTCTCTGCCTGCAGTTGCTTGCGTCCGGCCGCAGTAAGGCGATAGAAGCGTGCCCGGCGATTGTTTTCCGATGCGCCCCACTCGGAGGCAATCGAGCCCTCATGCTCCAGCTTCAGCAGCAAGGGATACAGCGTGCCCTGATTCACATCCAGAAGGTCTCCGCTGATTTGCTCAACGCGCCGGGCGATTCCCCAGCCGTGCTGCGGCCCCAGGACATCGAGTGTCTTGAGGACCATCAGGGCAAGCGTTCCTTGCAAGACGTCGGGTTTTTCTTTCATGACGAATCAACCTTTAGGTTTCCAACAGGAATAGATGATGGCACGGCCCCTTTTTGGAAAGCAACAGGAAAATTTCGGAAGTATGTACCCTCCGTGACCCGGTTGTTCTCAATTCAGATGAGGATGAGCTGGGAGACATCTGCCTCCGTAAGTTCGACTAACTTCTAGCGATTACTTCGCAAAGTAACCTTCACCAAGACGTGCCGGTATGCTACGGCGTTTGTCGGGACCTTTCTGCCCAGGCTCCTTGTCACGCTACCGAAGATGGTTGGCAGTTGCGCAAACTTGACCCACCCCTTGCAATTGTTGAAGGTCCCACAATCTTGTTCGGAATCGGACGATGATTTTCGATCTCGCACAGTTGCTGTGCTCGAAACGATCGTCTGATGGACATATTCATCTCAAAGTGAAACGCTTAAACTCGAGACGATTTGGCAGGAAACATGCATAGTTGAACAGCACGCTGTCGTGTGTGTGGAGGTTTTCATGGGCTCAGTATTTCAAGACTTGCGCTATGCAGCGCGCCAATTGCGTAAATCGCCTGGGTTCACGCTGACCGCGGTACTCACTCTGGCCTTCGGGATCGGGGCTACCACCGCCATTTTCTCGATTGTCGAGGGAGTATTGCTGCGGCCCTTACCGTTTTCCGATCCAACCAAGCTCGTCACACTCGGCGATACCCTTGAAGGCGTGGATTATGGCGGCGATACGCCTGGTGTCACAGCGCCTGGAGTTCGCGCGTACATCCGCGAGACCCATGCATTTTCCAGTTTGGGTGGCTACACGCCTTCCAACTATGAACTTTCTGGTGCAGGCGACCCAGCGCAGGTCAACGCATCGCGGCTCACGGCCACCATGTTTCCCACGCTCGGCGTCTCGCCATTCATGGGCCGCACTTTCACGCAGCGGGAAGATGAGAGCAGCCAGCAAGTCGCCGTGCTCAGCTACCAGACGTGGCGCAGTCGATTCCACGGCGATCCACACATCCTCGGCCAGAAGATTCTACTCGACCGCAAGCCTTACGAAGTCATTGGCGTCATGCCGCGCGATTTCGAGTTTCCCCTGGTTCCGGGCCAGCTCAACCGCAGCGAACTTTGGGTGCCCATGAGCTTTACTCAGACTGAACTTATCCAGGGTGCGGGAGCGTGGGCCTACTATCTTGTCGGACGCCTCACCCCCGGCGTGCTCCCCGAACAAGCCCAGCAGGATGCCCTTGGTGCGGCGCGCGAAATCATGCGCAATTTTCCTCCTGCGCTCTCTTCCCGTCGCATTCATCCAACCGTCCGGCCGCTGGAAGAGTCCATCGTAGCGCAGGGCCGCCCGCTGGTCCGCACGCTCTTCCTCGCGGTCACCGTGGTTCTCTTTATTGCATGCACCAACCTCGCAGGATTGTTGCTAGTGCGTGTCATCCGCCGCCGGCGTGAAATTTCAGTGCGCCTGGCGCTCGGCGCCAGCCATGCGGCTGTTCTGCGCCATTCTCTTGCTGAGGCGCTGCTGCTGAGCGTTGCCGGCGGGCTGTTGGGGCTTGCGCTCGCCGGCATTGCACTGCGCATTGGCATTAGTTTTCTCCCGGAGACGCTTCCGCGCGTCAGTTCTATCTCACTCGACTGGAAGGTGGTTGCCTTTTCTCTGTGTTTAGCTTTCTTGACTGGCCTGCTGTGCGGGCTCATTCCGGCCTTTGCCGCGTCACGCACAAGCGTGAACGAAGCACTGAAAGAAGGCGGCCGCACTGGCACCGCGGGCGGCGGACATGCACGTCTGCGCTCTGCTCTTGTGGTCGCGGAGCTTGCGGTTGCCTTGGTTCTGCTTACTGCCTCTGGCCTTCTTCTGCGCAGCTTTCAGAAGATGCGCTCCGTCGATCTCGGCTTCCATGCCGATCACACGCTGACTGCTTCCTACAGTCTGCCTCGTCAGCAGTACTCCACCCAGGCCGCGATTGATGCATTCAACTTGGCGCTGCGCTTCAAGCTTGAGCAGTTGCCTGGCGTGCAGGCAGAAGGAGTCACTACGTCTCTGCCCGCAGCTGGACAAGACAGCCGTGCCACCTTTGCCCCAGAGGGTTACATCCCACCTAAGGGGGCCGGGTTGAATCTGGCCTGGGTATGCCAGTTGATGGGCGCCTACTTCAAGGCGCAGGGAATCCCCATCCTTAGAGGCCGCGACTTCACGCCTGCCGACGACGCGGCGGGAGCGCCGCTCGTTGTCATCGTCAATCGCACACTCGCTGAGCACTACTGGCCAGGCCAGGACCCTATTGGCAAACGTCTGCACCGTGGCCCTGTTGAAGCGACTTTGCCCTGGCTGACTGTTGTGGGAGAAATTGGTGACGTGAAGCAACTCGCTGCCGACGCGCCCACAGCCAACCAATTCTACGTCCCGGCCAGCCAGGTCAAGGCCTCAGTGGGTTCATTCGCAACCGCGGCATTTCGCACCGGCAACGCGGGCACAATTGTGCTTCGCTCAAAGCTTCCGCCGGAACAGATGACTGATTCATTGCGCTCTGTAGTTCGATCCATCGATCCGCAGCTCCCGCTCACCGATGTTGAATCCATGGATCGTGTCGTGGCGGAAGGCCAAGCCTCGCGCCGCTTCAACACAGTGCTCATCTCCAGCTTTGCCGCGGCAGCCGGCTTGCTCGCCGTGCTTGGCATTTACAGCGTTATCGCCTTTTCCGCCGCGCTACGGACCCAGGAGATGGCCATTCGTCTGGCGCTCGGCTCTCAGCGTTCCAGCGTCATGCGCCTCATTCTTATCTCTGGTGTCAAACTTGGATTGGCCGGTTGTGGCATTGGAGCCATTGCTGCCGTCTTCGCCACCCGCCTGCTGCGCTCGATGCTGTTTCAGGTTGATCCAGTGGACCCGGCAGTCATCGCGCTCGCTGCCATTTCCATTCTTCTGCTCGCGCTCACAGCTTCAGTCATTCCCGCCCGTCGCGCAGCTTTAGTAGAACCCGTGGAGGCGCTTCGAACGGAATAGTCGGCTCTGCAGTCTAATCGAGTTACCGACGGTGCCTTCTCTGGCTGTCTGTGAATTCACTTGTGTTAGTCGGCATTTGACAGACGACAGCTATTACAGTCTGGGCCACCGCCGAATGTCCCGCACGCGCTGTTCGATCTACAGCGTCGGTTCGTTCCACAAAAAAGCTCACCCTGTTTGCGGATCATTTCCCCATTCCGGCGCACACTGGACTTGGGATCAGCCTCACACCAGAGTGGGGAACCGACCCCGGAACGCAAAACAGCCGAGCGAAAACGGGAGCGGGTGCGCCGAACCTGCCCCCTAAGTCCATGGCCGAGACGACTCTGCGGCTAACTTCAAGGTGCAGGCGACTTTAGCGACGCGCGCCCTCGCCAACCTGAGGAAAGCAGGGACTTTCCGCCCAGAGTCCGGGAGGGGGAGGGTACCCTCAAAAGGCCCCGGCTCCCTCCGTGCGCCGGACCCTGTGCCCGCGCTGAACGGGGTGCCGCGCAATCGCCGCGTTGCGAAGTATTCCACGCCATCGGCGCACAATACTCTTGATATCTCGTTGTAGTCCCGGAGGGAGCAGGGGACAGTTCGGGGTCCCCATGGGACAGGTCTTCGTCCATGGGGTGAATTTCAGGCCCCTGAACGATCACAGGAAGAAGCGGTGGCCTTTTGGGCCCTGGGAGAAAAAGGGGTACCCCCCCACCATTACCCCCACCCCCTATACCCGAAGCGGCGAATGCCCGCAAAACGATGCAGTTCCGCAGTACCTCAGTCACGCAACCGCACAGCCGATAGAGTGCGATAGGCTCAGAACAACGACTTGTTCCTGGAAGCCAACTTGACTACGGCCACAATCGGATCGGCACGTCCATTTCATTACCCAACTGCCAAGAGCGCTTTGCACTGCGGCAAAGTTTCGCTCGAATCGCTCGCACGCAAATTCGGCACGCCGCTCTACGTCTATTCCGCAGACCAAATCCTCGAACGAGTGCAGCTTTTTCAGCAGGCTTTTGCACGCCGCGATCATCTTGTCTGCTATGCAGTCAAGGCCAATTCCTCGCTGGCAATTCTCAAGCTCCTGGCAGAAAAGGGAGCCGGGTTTGACATCGTCTCCGGCGGCGAGCTCGAACGCGTGCGCGTTGCGGCGCCTGACGCGATCAATCGCGTTGTCTTCTCCGGCGTTGGCAAGACTTCTGCGGAGATCGATCAGACTCTTCACGCCGGCATTCTCGAGTTCAACGTGGAAAGCGAAGCGGAGCTCGAGCTTCTCGCAGCCCGCGGCAGAAAGCTCAAGACAAAAGCTCGATTCGCCCTGCGCGTAAATCCCGATGTCTTCGCGGAGACGCATCCTTACATTTCCACGGGATTGCGCGAACATAAGTTCGGCATCGACATCCGTCAGGCGCTCCGAATCTACAAACGCGTCGCGGGCAATCGCTGGCTCGAAGCACACGGCGTCAGCGTACACATTGGCTCACAGATCCGCTCCGTGGATCCCTTTGGGGCAGCGATGGAACGAGTGAATAAACTCGTGCGCCAGCTGAAGAGCGCCGGGATCGCCATCAGCGTGGTCGATGCTGGGGGCGGACTTGGCATCGACTATCACGACGGTGGATTTGACGCGGCCGCGAAGTTGCATGAGTATGCCGCAGCACTCGACCAGGCCCTGGAAGGATTCACGGGACGTTTGCTGCTGGAGCCGGGCCGCTTTCTCGTGGCGCAGGCAGGTGCGCTGGTGGCCCGCGTGCTGCACGTCAAGCGCAACGGCACAAAAACCTTCGTCATTACTGACGCCGCCATGAATGACCTGATTCGCCCTGCGCTCTATCAGGCCTATCACGAGATCGTTCCAGTCAGGCCGCGTGCCGGCAACGCGCGCGACGTCGATGTCGTCGGGCCCGTCTGCGAGACCGGTGACTTCTTTGCCCGCGATCGCGCATTGAAGCCGCTCCGGCCAGGCGGCCTGGTTGCGCTTCTCGACGCGGGGGCGTATGGAATGGCGCAAAGTTCCAACTACAACTCGCGGCTTAGGGCGGCTGAGGTGCTTGTCGAAGGAAGGACCGCCCGGCTGATACGTCGCCGCGAGACAATAGCCGATCTTCTGGCTCCTGAGGTGATTAAGGCCAGAAGCTGATGCCTCACATTGATAAAGCTGTGTGCAACTCGCGCATGATCTCATTCGTCCTGTTAAGGTAATCCGCGGAGGATTTTCTGATGCAAATTCGTACGATGGCTGCGTGCGCGGTGACGTTGGGAGCGCTGGCCCTGGGGTTTTCTATGACTTCTCACGCCGACCCTCTCAAGGTAAAAACCGAGGAGGGCAAGATACAGGGCAAAACAATCAATGATGGCAAAGTGAACGCATTTCTTGGCCTGCCCTACGCAGCACCACCAGTGGGCGATCTGCGCTGGAAGGCCCCCGAGCCTCCAGCCAAATGGAGGGGTACGCGCGATGCCACTAAATTCGGCGCGCATTGCGCGCAGGGCCGCGTATTTGACGACATGATTTTTCAGGACAGCGGACCAAGCGAAGACTGCCTCTATCTGAATATCTACGCCCCAGCTGACGCCAAGGACCAGAGCAAGCTCCCCGTCATGTTCTGGATTCATGGCGGCGGCTACTCCGGTGGCGCAAGTTCGGAGCCACGTCACAACGGTGATTTTCTTCCGCTGAAGGGCGTCGTGCTTGTCACCATCAACTATCGCCTTGGAGTCTTTGGATTTTTGGTCACAGACGAACTAGCCAAGGAAGCCAATGGTGCGGCAGGGAACTATGGCTTGCTTGATATGGTAGCCGCGCTTCACTGGGTCAATTCCAACATCAAGAACTTCGGCGGCGATCCGGGGAATGTCACCATCTTTGGCGAAAGCGCGGGCTCTTTCGCTGTCAGTACGTTGATGGCTTCTCCCCTGGCGCAAGGCCTCTTTCAAAAGGCGATCGGCGAGAGCGGCGCGGCCTTTCCGGGCGGATTGGCCCTAGGCGGCGACACCGTGGCGGAGCGTGCAAAAGCCGATGGAGCGTGGATGGAATCTATCGGCGCGAAGTCGCTCAAAGATCTGCGCGCTATGTCGACCGACCAGCTGCTCGAAGCCGCGAAAAAGAAGACGCCGGGCGGTTTTCCGCCGGTTGTGGATGGCCGGCTACTAACGGAGCCAGTTCCAGATACGTATGCGGCAGGGAAACAAGCGCATGTGCCGCTGCTGGCCGGCTGGAACGCGGATGAGGGGAGTTTTTTTGCAATGAGGGGCATGACCGCGACGCAGTGGAACGCCATGGCGGGCGGGCTTTTCAAGGAGCGCTCGGCGGCATTCCTAAAGCTCTACCCGGCGGACAGTGATACTGAGGCCCTCCGTTCAGCCATCGACTACGGAAGCGACAACTTCATCGCATTGGGCACATGGAAATGGCTGGAGGCACAAAAAAAAACGGGCCAATCCCCGGTTTTCCGGTATCACTTTGAACTCGCAGCGACTCCCAGCAAATATCATCCTGGAACGTTTGCCTTCCACTCCGACGACATCGAATACGTCTTCGGCACGCTCGACACACGTCCAGGATGGGCCGTGCGTCCAGAGGACCGCAAGCTGAGCGACGAGATGATGAGCTACTGGACCAATTTCGCTCGGTCGGGCGATCCGAACGGACCTGGGTTGCCGACGTGGCCAAAGCTTGGTGCCGACGACGCCCTGATCCACCTCAATGATCCGATTACGGCTGGGCCCGACACGCTTCGCGCACGCTACGAGTTTTTGCTCGAAGGAATCCCGCCGATGCGATTCTGAAGGATAAAGCGGTTGTAACGCATGAAAGGCCACCTTTTGGGTGGCCTTTCATGTTCTTGCGCTTAGGAGATACAACCTGAATGACTTGAAGATCAGTGGTCTGTGCCAGAAGCAGCGGCAAATCCAGCTACCTGGCCAGCTGGGATGGATGAAATTCGCGGAGGATCTGCAAATGACGCACTCTTGGCATTGATGGCTGCGGAATAGTCTGCTCCAAGGCCCAGCTTCTTTAGTGCGCGCGAGTCGGGCATCAGCTTGGTCTGCCA
>CAZAQN010000051.1:0-29631 GCA_964487345.1 uncultured Occallatibacter sp.
CTGTGGTGGTGCTGCACCTCGGCGGCCAGGATTCTCTCTCACATCTGACCGGCATCCACGGCGTTCACCTTGGCCACATCGAGTACATCGCCACCGATCCCACGCGCACGACGATTCCCTGGGTGCAACGGCGCAACGCAGACGGCTCTGAAATAACCTATGCTGCCTCGACGCTCAAAGGCGCTATGCCGCAGGGCGAGCGCCGCGTGATGGATTGCATCGACTGCCACAACCGCGCATCGCACACGTTTGTCACCGCGGAAGAAGCTCTGAACCGCGCGATGGCCGACGGAGCAGTGAGCCCGTCGCTACCGTGGGTGCACAAAGAGGGACTCGTGCTGCTGAAGGCTGAGTACAGCAGCCAGGACGAAGCGCTCGCCATGATTCCCGTCCAGCTTGAAGCGTTTTACCGAAGCGGCAATCCGCAGGTGCTGGCGACGAAATCCGATCTTGTGAAAAGAGCCGGAGAAGAACTGGCGACGATCTACAGCCAGAATGTATTTCCGGACATGAAGGTCACCTGGGGAACCCATCCCAATCACATCGGCCACATGAGTTATCCAGGCTGCTTCCGATGTCACGACGGCGACCACACTGCCAAAGACGGTACCGCGATCACCCAAGATTGCGCAGCATGCCACAACCTGCTGGCTGTGGATGAAACCAAGCCGAAGGTCCTCACAGACTTGGGAATCCAATAGCAGAGATTCAAGAGAATCTCGAGAAGAGGCGGCCAACGTATCGGCCGCCTCCCTTGCGTGTGTCAAGTCTAGGTCACATCGGCGTGATAGGCTGACTCTTCGTCAGCAAGGAGTTTATTCAGCATGTCGAATGGGCATCCGGTTCAATTCAACCTCGTGGCAGCCGCGCATGCGGTCATGATCGAACGCGGCTTTCAGCCTGAATTTCCCAAGGGAACCGATGCCCAGTTGGCTGCGATCGAGGCACACCCCGACACACCGGCAGCGCCTGGCGCACAGGACCTGCGCAGTCTGCTCTGGTCCTCGATCGACAACGACACATCGAAGGACCTCGACCAGATTGAATGGGCGGAGCAATTGCCGGACGGCCGCATTCGCGTGCTGGTCGGCGTGGCAGACGTGGATGTGCGAATCGCCAAAGATACGATCATCGATAGTCACGCGCGGAGCGAAACAACATCGGTCTACACCGGAGTCCAAGTTTTCCCGATGCTGCCGACGCAACTTTCCGAGGGCATCACATCTCTGAACGAGAACGAAGATCGCGTGGCCGTCGTGATCGAGTTTGCGGTGGATTCAACTGGTGCCGCATCGAACGGCAAAACGTACCGCGCACTGGTGCGCAATCGCGCGCAACTGGCCTACAACGGCGTGGGCGCTTGGCTAGAGAATCGCGGTCCCGCACCAACGAAGGTCGCAGCAAGCCCCGAATTGGCGGCGCAACTCAAACTGCAGGACAAAGCAGCGCAGTGCATGCTGAATAGCCGCTACCAGCATGGGGCGCTGGACCTCGAGACGATTGAGACCCGACCAATCATGCTCAAGGGTCAGGCGGTCGAAATTGCAAGCCTAGAAAAGAATCGTGCGACCTCACTGATTGAAGAGTTCATGGTGGCCGCGAACGGCGTGATCGCCCGGACTTTCGAAGACGGGGGCGTAGCATCGATTCGCCGCATTGTGCGAATCCCCAAGAGGTGGGATCGCATTGTCGAATTGGCCAACGGTCTTGGGACAAAGCTCCCGGCTGATCCGGATTCGAAGGCTCTCAACGAATTTCTCCTCGCGCAGAAACAGAAAGATCCCGACCATTTTCCCGACCTCTCCTTGGCCGTGGTCAAGCTGATGGGGCCCGGCGAATACGTGCTGGTGAAGCCCGGAGAAGTGTCCCCGGGTCATTTCGGCCTGGCGGTACAGGACTACACGCACTCTACCGCGCCGAACAGGCGCTTTCCTGATGTGGTGACGCAGCGGCTGCTGAAAGCTTGGCTCGCGAAAACAACGCAGCCGTATTCGGAAGGCGATCTCAATGCCATCGCGCAGCGTTGCACCTTGATGGAAGATGCAGCGCGGAAGGTAGAGCGTGACATGCAGAAGCGCATCGCGGCGGTGGTGCTGCATCCGCGCATTGGGCAGAGCTTCCCCGCGATCGTGACCGGAGTGACTGAACACGGCACCTTTGTCCGCACGCTTGATCCGCAAGTGGATGGCATGCTGGTGAACGCCGGCAAACCGGGCGCGACAAAAGGCCTGGATGTCGGTGACCGCGTCACGGTGAAGCTTGTCTCCACAGACCCGCAACGCGGATTCATCGACTTCGCGATTTGAGTCTGGAGAACGCCCAAAAAAGGACCGAAGCGGCGTTACTCCGTCGTGTCGTCCGGGAGTTCGACTGCGGCTGAGGCTTCTCTCGAAGGTCCACCCGCGCCGACTGGTACCGCAACTTCCACCAGCTCATGGCCGCCAGGCTCATCGATCCATAAACACGCAATCCACCAAATGGCGACAGCGAGATAGACCACGCTGTTTCCGTTGAACAGTTTTTCGCGCAGCCCGACAATCCGATCGTACTCGGCCATTGAGTGCGGCTTAGCCGTGCTTGCAATAATCTGCCAGATCACCTGCACGGAAAGTTGCGCTAACGAGGCCGTAGAGAGGCCAATCATGATCTGCTGCGCATGACTGCGCCAGCCTGCGCCGTAGCGACGGCCGAAAGAGACCACGAGAATTCCCAGCGTCACGGTGAGGACGTCGGTCAGGAGACCACCCTTTTGCGCGAACATCTGCAAAAGGCCCAAGAACGCCATCCAAGTCGTGGGGTTGATTGTCTTCCACGCGGGCCAGTGGCCCCAGCTGGCAAGCACCACGCCGCCAATTGCCAGCAGCACGAGGCTCCAGAAAATCCAAAGAGCGCGCCGCGTGTTGCCAAACACTCTTCGGGCGAGCTCTACCAGCACCAAAAAGGAGACCACCGCCGACACGTCCGCGAGGATGACGAAGATAGCGCCCAGTGTGAGCTGCGGCAGACGCCCAAAAAGCAGGCGGCTCGCAATCAGGCGCAGGGCCACCAAAGCGACGGCAGCGGTGAACCAGGGAAATCGCCGGACTCGGTCCCGGCCAAGCAGAACAACCAGCAAAACGAGATGGGCCGCGAAGGTCAGCGTCCAGAGAATCTGGACCGCGGTGAAATTAAAATTAAGGTGCATTTAATCCTAACCCGGTCGTGAATTTCGGAAAGAAAACGACCAGAGGCTAGTCTAGGGCATTTTTGCGGGGTTGAAGCAAGCAGATGCATGGCAGGCAACACCTGAGATTGAAATACGATATGCTGATAGAGCGCGCCCGTAGCTCAGCTGGATAGAGCGAACGCCTCCGGAGCGTTAGGTCGGGAGTTCGAATCTCTCCGGGCGCACCAAGCACTCTTCTTAGAATTCTCGGCAAAAAAATCTTCATCGAGATTCAAGCCGCCGAAGTGAGGCCGGGCGTCCGTTGGATGCCTTTCGTTCTATTCCCTAATCCCTGTCCCCTGTTCCCTGTTTTTCCGCAGTTCCTCCATCACGGATTGGATCAGCGCCTTTGCTCCTTCCATACCGCTTAAAACAGCCTGCAAGTCCAGCGCCGGCACATTTGGGTTGCGGCTGGATGTGCAATACACACCGTGCTGTCCAACCATAATCAGCGAATCAGTGAGCAGATCGAGGGCCACCGCCAACCTGCCCCGCTCCACACCCATCATGAATTCGTGCCGCTCGAGATCGGTCTTTCTCTCATCGAATACGCTCATCCCTCAAGCGTACCTGAAGCGCGCACCCGGCGTTTTGAGGCGCCCAGAGGTGCGATCTACACGTCGAGTGTGCGCATGTACTCGGCGTCCTCGCGTAGTTCGGTCATGGTGTCGCCGACGAATTCCTCTTGCTCGATGAAGTAGTGTTTGAGCCCGGTAGCGGCGCGGAGGATTGGGCCGTAGTTCGCTACGCCTGTGCCCATGACGACGGAATGGAATTTTCCGTCAGCCTCTCGTGTCATGTCCTTCACGTGCAGCAACGGAAAGCGCTCCGGCGCCTTGCTGAGATAGTCCACGGGATTGTGCCCCGCCGCAGTGACCCAGCCACAATCCATCTCAAAGACCACAAGCTTCGGATCGGTGAGCCGCAGCAGCTCATCGTAGACAAGCACGCCGTTTTCGACGGCAAACTCGGGAACGTGGTTGTGCATGCCGAAGGTGATGCCGGCAGATTTCAGCTTCTCGCCGATGCGGTTGAATTCGCCGGCCACATAGCGCCAATCGTCGAGCGTCAGATCGCCCTTCGCCGTGGGATCGCGGTGCACTCCGCCGGAAGACGAGCAGATGATGTACTCGAGTCCGAGAGTGTGGCCGAATTCGATCAGCTCGTCGAGTTGCGAACGGAGTTGGACCAACGTGTGGTGTGCACTGATGCAGCGCAAGCCGGCCCGATCCATCGCATGGCGAAACTCCGCTGCGGTTTTGTTGAAGTAACCGGCAGCTTCCACCTCTTTGTACCCCGCCGCGCTGAGTTGGTGCAGTGTTCCGTCGAAGTCCTTGGGCAGCAGGTTGCGCACGGAATAAAGCTGCAAGCCGATCGGCAGGCGAAGCGGGGTCGAGGAAAGCGTACGGGAACCGACCACCGCCGTGGCGGCAATTGCGCCGGTAGTTTTCAAAAAATCTCTGCGCGAGGAATGGCTCATTCTCTAGATTCTCCTGTGTTGCCTTCAGCTCTTGATGTTCCGCGCTGCTTCATCCCATGTGGCGATGGCGTGATGAAAATAGGAATGGTTGGCCATGTGGCATGCAATAGCTGCGTGATTGCCGAAGATCTCGTCCTCGACGACATGTTCACGGGTCTCAATGGCGCGAAAAAAGTTGGCGATGTGATCGGCGGTGTCGTCGTAGCCGCGCGGCGCGGAATAGGTCTCCACTTCAGCGAGTGTCGCTGGAGGCTCTGGATGCGCGACATGCCAGTCTTTCAGGTACTGTTGCTTGGCCTCCGTCGTCCATCCATTCAGCGAGTAACCTTCTGGCTGCGGGCTCGTGTCCTGCGGCGTCACAGTCAGCGTATTGCCGCTGATCGTCATAGTTGCCTCGCGGCCATAGAAGATGATGGGCTCGCCGGCAGAGTTGTTCTGATTACAGTGCAGGTTCACAGTCACGCCCGGATAATCGTAGAGCGTGGCAAGCAAGTCAGGGAAGTCGCGGCCATCGTTGAAGTGCGTTAGCGTTCCCGTAGAAAGTGCGCGCGCCGGAGCCTGATTGATGCCGCTGATGCACTGGATGCCCGAGAGCAGGTGGACGTACAGATCGCCAGCGACACCTTCGCCGTAATCGCTAAAGCAGCGCCACCGGAAAAATCGCGCCGCGTCAAAAGGGCGCGACGGCGCATCGCGGAGCCAGGTGGCCCAGTCGATCGTTTCCGGGCCCGCATCGGGAGCGATGGGATACACCCACGCGCCAGAAGGTGAGTTGCGATCGGAGTGACCCTCGATGTAGTGCACTTCGCCCAGCCGGCCCGACGCGTAGATTTCTGCTGCTTTCTTGTAGACGATGTTGCTCACGCGCTGACTGCCTGCTTGAAAAATGCGTTTGCCGTCCTGGACCGCTTTCACCATGGCCAGCCCGTCCGCCACGTTGTGAGACATGGGCTTCTCGCAGTAGACGTCTTTTCCCGCAGCGAGGCAGTCCAGCACCACGCGACGGTGCTGGAAGTCGGCCACGGCGACGATCACTGCGTCAACATCCTTGCGGTCCAACAGCGAGCGATAATCGCGCGTGGTGGGGACGTTCGCGCCATAGGCTTCGATGCCGGCTTTCTGGTGCATGTCGTAAAGATCCGCCGTGCCCACAAGTACTCCGTTCGGCACCTGCCGCGCAGCGCGAAGAAGATCGCAGCCGCGAATTCCGGTTCCGATGGAGACGAAACGAATCTTGCGACCGGCGTCATTCGCCGGAGATTGCGCTGCCATGGCCATCGGCTCCAACAGCGTCGCTTTCACCGCTGCTCCTGCCGCAGCCGCACTCGCGCCCAACCGGACAAACTCCCGCCGCGTAATCGAATGCATGATCTAAACGCCCTCCGCGTGAAGCGCCATTCTCGCTCTCCGGCCTGCTACGTGTCTAGAACAGCAAGAGCGGGAGCGTATCAAATTGATCAAAACCACCATGTTTCCCGGCCAAAGCCCACGATTTGGCTACTCCACACACCGCCCGTCGATCAAATCGCTCGAATTTGATTGTCGGAGCGCAAGAGCCAAGTGTAACGTCAACTGCAATCGTTGCCCAAGGAGACACCCGGATGGGAAGTGAGGTTGATCTTGACTCCATACTCCCGGATTCTCCCCAGAACGCCCATTCCCTTCGATTAGTGCTGAGCGCCATGCCCATCGGTGTCTCCTGGGCCAATCTCGCCGATCAAAAAATCCTATTCATGAACCACAAGTTCATCGAGATTTTCGGCTACACCCTCTCTGACTTCGAGAACATCGCGGATTGGAACGCAAGAGTCTATCTGTTCGATGAAGACCGAACCCTCATCGCGAACACATGGGAGGTTTTCCTGACTGATCCGGACCACTCCAAGGTCAACATTGAGCCCCTGGAAGTCCGGGTCCGATGCAAGGACGATACTGTCAAGACCGTGATCCTCAGCGGTGTAATTCTCCGTGAGGCCGGCTGGGCGCTTGCCACATTTGTCGATATTTCGGATCGCAAGCGTGATGAAGTTCTGATCCAGGAGGCGGTGCGCCAGGCGAACGAGAACCAGATTATCTACCGTCTGCTCCTCGATAACTCGCCGGAGATGATCGTGCTGTCTTCACTCGACGAATCGCGACGGTACGTAACCGCTGCCGTCGAACAAATCACGGGATTCACCGAAGAGGAATATCTGGCGCAAAGATTACTGGATATGATTCATCCCGACGAACGTGAGGAAGCCACGCGTCGAATCCAGGAGTTGAGAGAGGGAAACCTCCAACAAACTTTTCGCTACCGTACCTTGCGCAAAGAGGGCGGCTATTGCTGGGTTGAGGCATCCGTTATCGGGTACCTCGACCCTGCTTCGCAGCGCGTAGGCGGCTACGTCGCTACCGTTCGCGATATCTCCGAGGAGAAAGAGCGGGAAGAGCGCCGGAACTCCGAGTACCGGCAGCTTTCAAAAGCTGCGTCTCTTGATGAGCTCACCGGGATTGCCAACCGCCGAGCCTTCAATCGGGCCATTGAGAGTGAGGCCCGGCGTCACACGCGCTCAACTCGGGATCTGTCGTTGCTGTTGATCGACGTCGATTATTTCAAGGAGTATAACGACCTCTATGGACATCTTCCCGGAGACCTGTGCCTGAAGAAAATCGCCGCAGCCCTCAAATCGACCTTGCGTCGCGATCCCGATCTCGCTGCCCGCTTCGGCGGCGAAGAATTTGTAGTCCTCCTGCCGTTGACTGAGATTTCCGGCGCGGAAAGCGTTGCCCGCAAAATCCTCGCGGATGTCTGCTCCCTTGCCATTCCGCATGCGGACAGTCCTTTTGGCATCGTCACCGTCAGCATCGGCGCAACCAGTTGGACCTCCGGTCCGCCCCTCAATACCAACGTTATGATCGAGCAGGCAGACCGCGCCCTCTATCGTGCCAAAGACCGTGGACGCAATGCCTACGAGATTGGATGACACAGCATCTTCCCGGAAAATCGAAACATGAAAGAGTGGACGCATTGCATTTGGAAAAATATCGGGGATTGGGGATTGTCCCTCCGCTTCGGCCTGCTTCTCGCACTGTTGGCGTTTTCCTGCTATCCGGCAACCGCCGCTCCCGATTTCGGGCAGAATGTGCTCGTCTTCAACCCGTCGATGCCTGCTGCTGCGATTCAGGAGCAGATTGACAAAGTCTACGGAATCCAACAGCACAGCGAATTCGGCCCTGCACGTTATGCGTTTCTCTTTTTGCCGGGCGAATACCATGTCGATGTGCCGGTGGGCTTCTACACGCAGGCTCTTGGTTTGGGCGCGACGCCTGACGCAGTCCACATCACGGGCAATGTCCATTCCGACGCCAGCCTTCCGCACAACAACGCGACGTGTACCTTCTGGCGCGCTGCCGAGGGCTTTTCCGTCACGCCTACCGGCGGCACCATGCAGTGGGCCGTCTCGCAGGCAGTTCCATTTCGACGGATGCACGTTCGCGGAGACATTGTGCTGCACCAGAAGGGCGGTTGGGCGAGCGGTGGATGGATGTCCGACACCGTTGTCGACGGCAATGTGGGCGCCGGGCCGCAGCAGCAGTGGATCTCGCGCAACAGCGAGTGGGGCAGCTGGACCGGCGCGAACTGGAACATGGTTTTTGTGGGGGTGCCGAACCCGCCTGCAGGCGAATGGCCTTCTCCGCCGTTTACCAAAGTGAAGCGAACGCCGATCGTGCGCGAGAAGCCGTTTCTTGAAGTGGATGCGAAGGGAAACTGGAACGTACGCGTTCCAGTTTTTCGTCGCGACAGTGTTGGCATCACCTGGCATGGCGGCTCGACTCCGGGAAAAACGATTCCGCTTGCGCATTTCTACATCGCGCGGCCCGACATTGATTCTGCCGCGACAATCAATGCGCAGTTGGCACGGGGGAAGGACCTGCTGTTTACGCCCGGAATCTACGATCTCTCCGAGCCCATTCGCGTGACACGGCCCAATACCGTCGCACTGGGACTCGGTTTTGCGACGCTGCATCCGACACAGGGGACCGCCGCAATGACGACAGCCGATGTGGATGGGATCGAGGTTGCGGGTTTGCTGTTCGATGCCGGTCCTGTGCAGTCGCCGGTCCTGCTTGAAATCGGGCCCGAAGGAAGCCGTGGCGATCACGCGCGTAATCCGATCACGCTGCACGATGATTTCTTCCGCGTGGGTGGTGCTGGTGTCGGTCGTACTGAAGGCAACCTACGCATTAATAGCAACGACACCATCGTAGACCACACATGGATTTGGCGCGCCGATCATGGCGCCGAAGTGGGCTGGACCAGGAATCTCAGCGCGAATGGTCTGGTGGTGACCGGAGACAACGTGACCATCTACGGCCTCTTCGTCGAGCATCATCAGCAATTCCAGGTGCTGTGGAATGGCAATCGAGGGCGGACGTATTTCTATCAATCCGAGATTCCCTACGATCCGCCGGATCAGGCGAGCTACACGAGCGCGCCCGGCACAAATGGATGGGCATCCTACAAGGTCGCGGAGAATGTGAACGACCACGAGGCATGGGGACTTGGTATTTACAGTGTGTTTCGGCATCCTGATGTTGTGCTGAGCCGGGCAATCGAGGTTCCGCAGAAACCAGGCATTCGCTTTCACCATATGATCACCGTAGCTCTCGACGAGAAAGGCGAGATATCGGATGTGATCGACGACAAAGGCGGCCCGACAACGCTTGGGCCGCATCGCGTGACGCCCAAGGTGGCGGAATTCCCGTAAGTGCCGGCGGATGGCACGGGACCGACGCGCATCGTTGGATCGTGGGAGAATGGAACAGTAGACATCATGAGCCAAGAAGCTGTTCCTGCAACTCAATCCGCGCCCGAACACACGATCGACTCCACCATCGACTCCATTCCAGAGTCCACCGAGAATTTTGCGGATATTCTTTCTGACTTCGAGCGCAGCCATACCCACAAACTTGCGAGTGGCGCAAGGCAACTGGAGGGCACGGTCGTGTCGCTCTCCGCCGATCAGGTCTTTCTCGATATCGGCTACAAAACTGAGGGTGTGCTGCCGCGATCGACGTTTGAGAACGATGCCGAAGGTGTAAAGCCGGGCGACAAGTTCCCCGTCTCCGTGACGGGCCGCAATGAAGAGGGCTACTACGAGCTATCGCGCTTCAAGGTGGCGCAGCCCCGCGATTGGTCCGCGCTGGAAGAGGCTTTCGCACAGAAACTCGCCGTTGTTGGCACGGTGACCGCCGTTGTGAAGGGAGGTCTCTCGGTCGATGTTGGGGTGCGCGCCTTCATGCCTGCCAGCCGCAGCGGCACGCGCGACGCAGTCGAGCTCGAGAAGCTGGTGGGCACGCAGATCAATTGCCGCATCACCAAGCTCGATGTTACCGATGAAGATGTCGTGGTGGACCGGCGCATAGTGCTTGAAGAGCAGGCGCGGTCGGAGTCGCACGGACGCTTGGCCGCGATGAAGGAAGGCGACACGGTTTCGGGAACTGTGCGCAGCTTGATGAGTTACGGCGCTTTCGTCGATCTTGGTGGAGTGGACGGACTGCTGCATGTAAGTGACATTACCTGGGGCCGCGTGAACAAACCCGAAGATGTGCTCAGCGTCGGCCAGGAACTGCAACTTCGCCTACTGAAGATCGATCCCGAGACTAAGAAAATCTCGCTCGGCCTCAAGCAACTCGAAGCAGAGCCCTGGGAAGTTGTGCCGACGAAGTTTCAGGTGGGCCAACGAATCACTGGAACTGTCACCCGGATCGCCGATTTCGGCGCGTTCATCGAGATTGAATCCGGAATCGAGGGCCTGATACATATTTCGGAAATGTCGTGGGGCAAGAAAATCCGCCATCCGAGCGACGTCCTCAAGCAGGGCGATACTGTCGATGCGGAGATTCTCGCCATTAAGCCCGAAGAAAGGCGCATCTCGCTTGGGTTAAAGCAGACGTTGAAGAACCCTTGGAGCGAGATCCAGCAAAAGTTCCCGATCGGCTCGCAGGTGGAAGGTCCGGTTACGAAACTGATGAAGTTCGGCGCCTTCGTGCAGATTGCCGAGGGCATTGAGGGTCTGGTTCACGTCAGCGAGATCGTTGCCGACCGCCGCATCAATCATCCGTCGGATGTCGTTCACGCAGGTCAGATCGTCAAAGCTCAGGTGCTGGCCATCGATACGGAAAAACGCCAGATCAAGCTGAGCATGAAGCAACTCATTCCGACGAGCATCGACGAGTACATTGCAGAGCACAAAGCTGGGGACGTGGTTTCAGGCCGCGTCGTCGAGGCGTCAGTTGGGCAAGCCACTGTGGAACTCGGCGAAGGGATTCGCAGCACCTGCGGCACGGGCACTGGCCCTGCGGGCGTAATTACCAACGAGTCCTCGGCTCCGCAAGCCGCTGCTCCAGACCTGTCGTCTCTCACGTCGTTGTTGCAGGCGCGCTGGAAGGGAAATACTCCAACCGCGTCGTCCAAACCCGAGCCCTTGAGCGCGGGTCAGATTCGCAGTTTCAAAATCATTTCGCTCAACGCCGATTCGAAAAAGATCGAAGTCGAGCTGGCGTAAAAGCTACAGGTACGCCTCATCGATGTAACACCAGCGCCAGTCTTCTCCGCGCTCGGCAGATTGAATAATCGGGTGCTTCGTCGCGCCGAAATGACCGCGTGCATGCTGTCCCTCAGAAGAATCGCAGCAACCCACATGGCCGCACTCCAGGCACATGCGCAAATGCACCCATTTGGTGCCTGCCTTCAGGCATTCCTCGCAGCCTTTGGTGTGCGGTTTCACCTTTTTGACGTGATCGGCTACGTGCGCGCATTGCGTCGCCATCGGAGACCTCCGGAACCTTCTCTCTACATCACCCTATACTGCTGCGCGAGCACTTGAAAATCGTTGACCTGCGTCGCCACCCATGAAGCGTCGTGCCCCAACTCGGCAGCGAGGAGCTTCGCTACCGGTTCGGCCATCGCGCTGGCGGCCGCGGCGTTGAGAAACAGGGCGCGCGTTCGTCGAGCCAGGACGTCTTCCACTGTGCGAGCCATTTCGTTGCGCGCAGCCCACACTACTTCTGCTGCAATGTAAGGCAAATCGGGGTGGAGTTGCGTTGCCAGCTTCGGCTCCTGAGCCAACGCGCGGATCTCCGCAGCGTCGGAACCGTAAACTTCCAGATCGCCCAGCACTGCCGAGTCCTGAAAATAACCATGAATCCTCAAGTTCCGCGTGGGGCACGGTTCGTCGCGCAACCGGCCCAGCGTGATGGCGTGGTCGACGCAGTCCTCGGCCATATGACGATAGGTCGTCCATTTGCCGCCGGTGATGGTGAGCAATCCCGACGTATCCACGTGGATCACGTGATCGCGCGAAAGCGCCGAGGTTTTGCCTTCGCCTTTGACCAGTGGCCGCAGACCTACGTAAACAGCCAGTACATCGGCGCGCGTGGGCGGCCGATTCAAATAGCGGCCCGCTGTTTCGAGAATGAACTCGATCTCTTCGTCAAGTGGACGCGGTTCCAGGCTTGGCGCGTCAAGCGGTGTGTCCGTGGTGCCGGCGACCGCATGGCCATGCCACGGGATGACAAACAGCACGCGGCCGTCCGGGGTGCGCGGGACCATTAGAGCTGTGTCGCCTTTGAGAAACGACCGATCAAAGACGAGATGAATTCCCTGGCTTGTGACAACCAGTTGCTCGGCGGCAGCGTCAGCCATGCGCCGAATTGCATCTGTAAATACTCCAGTCGCGTTGACCACGATCCGCGCCGGAATTGTGAGCGCTTCGCCGGTCCCTTCATCGCGCGCCGTCACACCGTTGATATAGCCCTCTGCATCGCGCAACAGGCCGATGGCCGGGCAGTAATTCAGCAGCGTGGCGCCATGATCCGCGGCAGTCATGGCAAGGTGGATCAGCAATCGCGCATCGTCGAACTGGCCGTCGAAATAGATCACGCCTCCGCGCAGCTCATCGGGCTCAAGTGCGGGCAGCCGCTCCAGCGTTTCCTCTTTCGTGAGCAGTTTCGATGCGCCAAAGCCGTATTTGCCGGCGAGCAAATCGTAAAGCTTGAGGCCGATCCCGTAGAACGGCGCTTCCCACCATGAATAATTGGGTACCACGAAGGCCAGGTCGTGTACGAGATGCGGCGCATTCTGGCGGAGCAGTCCACGCTCCTTCAACGCCGACATCACCAGTGGCACATTGCCCTGTTCCAGGTACCGCACGCCGCCGTGCACCAGCTTTGTGCTGCGGCTGCTGGTTCCCTTGCCAAAATCGTGACCCTCGATCAGCACTACGCCGAGGCCACGCGCCGCGGCGTCCACGGCGACGCCCATGCCTGTTGCGCCACCTCCAATGACGGCAATGTCCCACGGCTTCTGCTGTTCGGCGCGCTCCCGTACTTTACGCACCATCTCTTCCCTGCGCATCTCTTGCTCCGTTCCTATTCGGTCCAATTCCTTGACCGTTCAACCGCACGACTCCAAAGCGCTCGCCGCTCGGTCCGTTCCGTCTCGCCCATCTTCGGTTCAAATCGAACATCGTCGCGCTTCGAGCGCAGCTCGTCGGGGCTGGCCCAAAAACCAGTCGCGAGTCCGGCCAGGTAGGCTGCACCGAGCGCCGTCGTTTCGGTTACGCGAGGACGAACGACCGGCACGCCCAGCATGTCTGCCTCGAACTGCATTAGCAGGTCATTCACGGCCGCGCCCCCATCCACGCGCAACGCGCCTAGCGGAGTGTTGGTTTCACTGTGCACTGCCTCGAGCACGTCGGCTACCTGGAAGGCGATGCTCTCGAGAGCCGCGCGCGCGATGTGGCCGGGCTTTGTGTCGCGCCGCAGACCAATCAGCAGTCCGCCAGCATGCGGGTCCCAATGCGGCGCGCCGAGACCGACAAAAGCTGGAACAAAAATCACTCCGCCGGTATCGGGCACACCCGCCGCCAACGCTTCGACTTCAGCCGAGGATCCGATGAGTTTGAGATTGTCGCGCAGCCACTGCACAACGGCGCCGCCGATAAAGATGCTGCCTTCGAGTGCATATTCCAGGCGGTGCTGTGCGCTTGCCGCTAGCGTAGTGATGAGGCGATGCTTCGAGCGCACAAATTGAGTGCCGATGTTCTGCAACAAGAAACAGCCCGTGCCGTAGGTATTCTTGGCTTCGCCCGCGCTCCAGCAGAGCTGGCCAAACAGCGCGGCCTGCTGGTCACCCGCGATCCCTGCGATGGCGATGCCGCCAAGGCCCAGCGTGGTTGTCACTTCTCCGACGTGCTGACTCGACCACACAACCTCGGGCAACAAGCTGGCAGGAACGCCAAAGATGCGGAGCAACTCGGAATCCCATTCACCTTTCACGATGTTGTAGAGCAGCGTGCGCGACGCATTCGTCACGTCTGTGACGTGGCGCGCGCCGCTGGTCAGGTGCCAAATCAACCAGCTATCCACAGTGCCGAAGGCCAGTTCGCCCTTTTCAGCGCGCGCTTGTGCACCGGGCACGTTGTCCAGAATCCACTTGATCTTGGTTGCCGAGAAGTACGGGTCGATCACCAGGCCGGTGCGGTTGCTGATTGTGTCCCCGACCCCGCTCTCTTCCAAAGCACTGCACTGTGCGGCAGTTCTTCTGTCCTGCCACACGATTGCAGGGTGAATGGGCTTGCCGGTCGCGCGTTCCCACACAATTACAGTTTCGCGCTGATTTGTAATTCCGATTGCTGCAATGTCACGGGGGCGCGCACTCACTTTGCCGAGCGCTTCCACCGCGCAACTCATCTGGCTGGTCAGGATCTCGGTCGGGTCATGTTCAACCCAACCCGGTTGCGGATAAAACTGTTCGAACTCGTGTTGAGCGACGGCGGCAATTGCCCCGGCCTCGGTAAACAAAATGGCTCTTGAGCTAGTGGTGCCCTGATCGAGGGCGAGGATATACGCCATGCGTGCTGCCTTCCTTCGGACCCCAGTCAAACACGCGAGGCTGGGTGGGGGCAAGGATCGCTCAGATCACAAAGAGATCGACGTACTCGTTCACCGAGATTTCATCGAGGCGCTGGGGATCGAGCGAGACTGCGAGAATGCGCTGCTGCTGTTCTTCGTTGAACCAGCGGCGGAGATTGGTTTTGAACTTCTCGACGAGCAAAGGCATTCCTTCGTCGCGGCGACGGCGATGGCCGATAGGATATTCAACTGTTTCGTCGATTATGGAGCCATCGGTCAATTCCACCTGAAGAGCATTCGCAATGGAGCGCTTCTCCGGATCATGGTATTCAGCTGTGAAACGCGGTTCTTCGGCGCATTCGATTTTTGCGCGCAGTACATCAATGCGCGGATCTGTGGCCACGTTGTCTTCGTAATCCGCAGCAGTAAGCCTGCCGAAGAGCAGGGGGATCGCAATCATGTATTGCACGCAGTGGTCGCGGTCAGCTGGGTTGGCGAGCGGACCTTTTTTGTCGATGATTCGGAGGCAGGCTTCGTGCGTGCGAAGGGTGATGTGGCGAATGTCCTCGGCGGTTTTGCCGGTCTGATCAAGCCGCTGGCGCACCTTCATCGCGGCCTCGACTGCGGTTTGCGCGTGAAATTCTGCCGGATAGCTTACCTTGAAAAGAACGTTCTCCATGACATAGGAACCGTAGGGCCGCTGGAACTCGAATTCTTTTCCGCGAAACGATACGTCGTAGAAGCCCCATGTCTTCGCGGTAAGCGCCGAGGGGTAGCCCATCTCACCGGCCTTCGCCATTAGAGCAAGCCGCACGCCACGGCTAGTCGCGTCGCCCGCGGCCCAGCTTTTGCGCGAACCGGTGTTGGGCGCGTGGCGATAGGTTCGCAGGCTTTGTCCATCCACCCATGCGAGTGAGAGCGCGTTGATGGTTTGATCGCGGGTCAGGCCAAGCAACTGGCAGACCACAGCGGTCGATGCCACCTTTACCAACACGACGTGATCGAGGCCGACTTTGTTGAATGAATTCTCGAGCGCGAGGCAGCCTTGAATTTCGTGCGCCTTGATCATTGCGGTCAAGACTTGCTTCATGCGCAAAGGGGGCTTGCTTTCTGCGATTGCCGTGCGGGAGAGCCAGTCGGCCGTCGCCAGAATTGCGCCCAGATTGTCGGATGGATGTCCCCACTCGGCGGCGAGCCATGTGTCATTGAAGTCGAGCCAGCGAATCATGGCGCCGATGTTGAAGGCGGCTTGCACGGAGTCAAGTTGATAGCTCGTGCCTGGAACGCGCGCGCCGTGCGGAACAACTGTACCTGGCACAAGCGGCCCCAGCAGTTTCGTGCAGGCGGGATATTCGAGCGCCTCAAGCCCGCAGCCCAGTGTATCGATGAGGCAGTACCGCGCCGTTGTGTAAGCCAACTCGCTTTTGATCTCGTAATTCAGCGCGTAGTCAGCGATGTCTGTCAGGACCTTGTCCGGAGCGGGGCGCTCATTGCTGATATGCGACGACACTCAATCTCCCGTGCGATGCTCAGTGCGGCCGATTTCGTCCATCCCGACTTTTGCAGCCGTATCTCAGGTTCGTTCTTCGACAGGCACAAACCTAAGATTCTCAGGTCCTGTGTAGACGGCCGAAGGCCGGATAATCTTGCCATCCTCGCGCTGTTCGATCACGTGTGCGCACCACCCTGCCGTTCGAGCCATCACAAAGAGCGGCGTGAACAGATCGATCGGAATGCCCATGAGGTGGTAGGCGACGGCACTATACCAATCGAGATTGGGAAACATGCGCTTTGTCTCGTGCATGACGCCTTCGATGCGTTCGGCAATCGAAAACAGGCGTTCGCCTTCCGCGTCCACGGCCAGGGTGTGTGCAATTTGCTTCACGATGTCGCTGCGCGGGTCGCTGATCGTATACACCGGATGGCCGAATCCGATAATGACTTCGCGGGCGGCAATTCGGCGGCGGATGTCTACCTCTGCGTCGTCGGCTGAGGCGTAACGGCGTTGAATCTCCAATGCTACTTCGTTGGCGCCTCCGTGTTTCGGTCCCTTCAGCGCACCGATTGCTCCGACGATACATGAGTAAAGATCCGATCCAGTTCCGGCGATGACACGCGCCGTAAAGGTGGACGCGTTGAATTCATGCTCTGCGTACAAGATCAAGGAAGCCTGCATCGCGGAAGTCCATTGTGCGCTCGGTGAATTACCGTGGAGCAGATGCAGGAAGTGAGCGGCAATCGAGTCTTCAAACCGTTCCACCTCAATGCGTCTTCCATTGCGGGCGTAGTGGTGCCAATACAGCAGCATTGAACCAAGCGAAGCGAGTAATGAATCCGCAATCGCGCGCGCTCCGTCATTGCTGTGGCTCACGCCTTCCGGAAGCACACATCCCAACATAGAAACTCCTGTGCGCAGCACGTCCATGGGATGCGCCGTGGGAGGAAGCAGTTCAAGCGCCTGCTTTACCGCTGCGGGCAGACTGCGCAAGGGCCGAAGGCTGGATTTATAGGCGAGAATTTCCGGCGCACTTGGTAGCTTGCCATGAACCAAAAGGTGCGCCACCTCTTCAAATTCGCAATGTGCCGCCAGATCTTTGATGTCGTAGCCGCGATAATGCAGATCGTTGCCGCTATGGCCAACCGTACACAGCGCGGTGTTCCCGGCCGGCGTGCCTGACAGCGCGACGGACTTCTTCGCCTTGAAGGCTGAGGGCGCGGGATTGATATCCTTGATGCTCATCGTGACCCTCCGGGAATCCAGATCTACTTAGCGTTCTTTTCCTTCGCGAATAATGCGTCCAGCTTCTTTTCGTACGCATGGTAGTCAAGGAATTTGTACAATTCGGCGCGCGTCTGCATCAGTGGGATCACTTCCTTCTGCGTTCCCTCTGTGCGTATCGCTTCGTAGACCTTCAATGCTGCGGCATTCATGGCACGATACGCTGCGCAGCAATAGAGAATGATGTCCACGCCTGCATCGGTGAGTTCCTCCCGGGTAAACAGCGGTGTTTGGCCAAACTCGGTGATATTGGCCAGGATCGGCACTCCCACCGCTTCGCGAAACTTTGTGTACGTCGCCAATTCTGTTACCGCCTCGGCGAAGATCATGTCGGCGCCGGCTGCTACATAGGCTTTAGCTCGATCGATCGCTGCGTCGAGGCCCTCACCCGCGAGCGCGTCGGTTCGCGCCATGATGACAAACTCTTCGGCTGTACGCGCATCTACCGCAGCCTTGATGCGGTCCACCATTTCATCCGCAGCGACCAGTTCCTTGCCCGGCCTGTGCCCGCATCGCTTCATTCCGACCTGATCCTCGATGTGAACCGCCGCTGCTCCCGCTTTGATCATGGAGCGAATGGTGCGGGCAATGTTGAAGGCGCCGCCCCAGCCCGTGTCGATATCTACCAGCAACGGCAGGTTCGTCGCATCCGTGATTCGGCGAACGTCGATTAGAACATCGTCCATCGTGCTGATGCCCAGATCTGGCATGCCCAGAGAGTTTGCGGCTACGCCTCCACCTGAAAGATACAGCGCCCGGAACCCCGTGGCCTCTGCGATGCGCGCCGTGTACGCGTTGATGGCCCCCGCCACTTGCAACGGCTTTTCGTCGCGGACTGCGGCGCGGAATCTTCCGCCAGGCGATCCTTGTGTAGGGGTCTGTTGCATGCAATGCCTTGCGCCGCATCATAACAGGCTGCTGCCTCGCGGCGAGTTCGCGCACTTTGCCGAAAGAGGCGCGTGGTGCGACAATTCTCGCGGCGAACCAACCGCTCCAAATGGGAGCTTTGCCGGAGGAGAATTGTCATGAATCGTCTGTTGATCTGTGCCGGCGCACTTATCGCCGCCACTTGTAGTCTCTCTGCGCAACAAAATCCGCCAGCCAGTCCGCCGGAGACCGCGACCGGAACGATTGGGGGCAACACGGTCACGATCAGCTACAACTCGCCCCGTGTCAAAGGCCGCGAAGGCCACGTATTTACGAGCGACGGACTTATTAAAACAGCGCACGGCTCGCAGTACCCAATCTGGCGCGCCGGAGCCAACCCCGCCACCACTCTCAAAACTGAAGCTGATGTCATGATTGGGGACCTCATGGTCCCCAAGGGCACCTATACTCTGTTCGTCGATATTTCCGACCCCGACAATTGGGTGCTGATTGTCAGCAAGAAGACGGGAGAATGGGGTCTGGCTTACGACGGAACGCAGGATCTCGGCCGCGTGAAGATGAAGATGGGCAAGCCCACCGCAATTGTCGAGAATCTGCTCTGGACGGTCGATGGTGATGGCTCGAAGGGCGGAAAGATCACGCTGGCCTGGGAGTATCACGTCGCGTCGGTTCCCATTACCGTTCATTGAGTCACAGTGAAGGGCGCGGAGTCAAAGTGAAGGGCGCGAAACCAGCGGGCGGCGTGCGTTTCATCGAGATGCCGCCCTGCCGGTACAATAGAGGCAGCGGCACTCATCGCTGGAGGCTTACAGAACTTTGCCCTTATATGCATATCGCTGCACCAAGTGCGGCCATCGGTTCGAAAAGATACAGAACTTTAATGCCACGCCCGAGTCGGAATGCCCAAAGTGCCAGGGTGCCCTCGAGCGCCCGCTGACGGCTCCTGCGCTTCAGTTCAAAGGCGCAGGTTGGTATGTGAACGATTACGCGCCCAAGTCCGCATCAAGCTCATCCGATAACAATTCGTCCGATAGCAACTCGTCCGATACCAAGGCTGCGGCGGGGACCGACAGCGAAGGCGACACCAAGAAAGGTGACACCAAGCCCGCGGCTTCGGACTCTTCGGCAAAATCGGGATCGTCGGAGTCTACGACGACATCCTCGTCTTCGGATTCTGCGGCAAAACCAACTACTTCGTCTTCTTCGACATAAAGCTGCATGCTGGCAAGGTTCGGCACTGACTCGACGATGTGTACGCTGACAACGCCGTAAGATAGTTGTTGGTATGCCACTGCTCGACCCCATTCCGTCTCCGGTTGAGAATGCCGATCTGGCTGCTCTCGAATGGGAACCACTGCTGTCCCTTGTTGCGGGGTTTTCCGCATCTTCCATCGGGCGCGCTGCGATCCTCTCGTTGCGCCCGTCGACCGACGAAGAATGGATCACTCGTCAGCATCGATTGACAGGCGAAGTGCGTCTGATGCTGGGCGAGCAGGTCTCCATTCCTCTTGGCGGCCTGTTCGATCCGACGGAGCTCGCTGCCAAAGCACGCATTCCCGAGGCGGCTCTCGATGCCAAGGAACTGCAGGCTGTCGCGCGGCTTGCAAACGATGTTGCCGCATGGCAGGCGCTATTGCAGTCGCCGCCTGCGCGATTAGTGGGAAAACTGCCGGGGCTGTCGGAGCTCTCTGTGGGATTGACGCAGGGACTGCGGCCGCTTGCCGAGTCGATCGAGCGCAAGATTCAGCCGGATGGTTCGCTGGCCGATGATGCTTCTCCGGAACTGGGGCGGATTCGTCGCGAGCAGGAGCGCCAGCAGCGTGTGATCGAAGAATCGCTGCGCGCGGCGTTGCGGAAGCTCTCAAGCGATGGCGCGACACAGGACGATGTGATCACCATTCGCGGCGACCGCTTCGTGATTCCGGTGCGCAGCGAGCTGAAGCGGCGCGTGTCCGGCGTTGTGCATGGTGCCAGTTCATCCGGGCAGACGGTCTACGTCGAGCCGCTCGAAACCATCGAGCAAAATAACGAGCTGGTGCGACTGCTTGAAGAAGAGCAGGCGGAGATTCATCGCATCTTCGTGGCGCTTACGCGGCAGGTTGGGGGCTACGCTGAATCTCTCGTTGGCGGCGCACGCGTGCTAGCGCTGGTTGATAGCCTTTTGGCGCGCGCGCGCTTTGCTCGCGACTACACCTGCGTTGAGCCTTCGATGACGCCAGAGAGGCTGACACTTGGCAGCGCGCGGCATCCGCTGCTAGAAAAGCACCTGCGGACGACCGGCGGCCATGTGGTTCCACTCACGCTTGAGCTAACTTTGTCCGAGCGGCAGTTGATCATCAGCGGACCGAATACCGGTGGTAAAACCGTAACGCTGAAGACGACAGCGCTGCTGGCGATGATGGCGCAGGCCGGCATTCCTGTGCCTGCTGAGACGGCGGCCTTTCCTGTCTTTACGGCTTTCCTTGCGGACATTGGCGATGCGCAATCGATTGAAGCTGAACTCTCGACTTTCTCGGCCCACATCTTGAATCTCGATCGTCTTTCGCGTCTCGCCGATGCGCACTCGCTTGTGCTGCTTGATGAACTTGGTTCGGCAACTGATCCCGAAGAAGGCTCCGCGCTTGCCGTTGCCGTTGCCGGCTTCTTTCTTGAATCGGGCGCGTGGTCGTTGATCTCGACGCACCACACTTCGCTCAAGGTCTATGCGGCAAATACGCCTGGTGTGTTGAATGCGGCGGCGGGCGTGGATGAAGTCACGCTGGTTCCCAACTATCAATTGCGGCTCGGCGTTCCGGGCGCTTCGGCAGGCATTCATACGGCTGAGCGATTGGGTCTGAATCGCAGCATCATCTCGGCTGCGCGTGAACGTCTTGGCTCGCAGCAGGTGGACATTGCGCGCTTCCTGGACAAACTGCATAACGAGCTTGCTGCTCTTGAGGTTGAGAAAAAGGCAGCCCGGGAACAGCAATATGCACTGAATCAGGAGAGAGCAAAACTTGCGCGCGAAGGCGATGTGGAACTGCGTAATCGCACGCGCGAACTCGAAGGCAAACTGGCTTCTCTGCTGAAGGACTTCGAATTCCAGATGCGCGAAAACGTCCGTGCCGTTGAAGATCGCGCCGCGCAGCAGAAGCTCTCGAAAGAGGCCGAGCGGCGCATCAACCGCCTGCGGCGCGAGTTTCAGGAAAGCTTCAATCAGACCGTGGTCGCGCATCGCACGGGCGCCGATCAGGGCGATGCGAATGCGCAGCCGCATTTGCTGAAGCACATTGCGCCTGGCGATCAAGTGCGGCTCAAGTCGATGAACAAGATTGCGACGGTACAGCGCGAAGTGGAGAAGGACGTTTTCGAAGTTGCGCTTGGGCCAATCAAGATGCGGGTGAACAGGTCAGATCTTGCCGATGCACGAGGTTCTGCTGCAGAGGCGAAGCAGGCGAAAGCCGATCCACTTGCCGCGGCGCGCGGGCAGAAGAACGTGCACGTCACTGTCACCAGCGCCAACACGGACGAGATGCGCATGGAGATCAATCTCATCGGGCGCACTGTCGATGAGGCCACCGAGGATCTGGAGAAATATCTTGACCGCGCGTTTCTCGCCGGGCTGCCGCGGGTGCGAGTGATTCATGGGCATGGCGCGGGAATTCTGCGGCGGGGCGTGCGCGAGTTCCTGAAGAGCCATCCGCATGTGGCGGGCGTGGCCGAGGCGCCGCAGAATGAGGGCGGGCAGGGGGCGACGCTGGTGGAGCTGCGCCAGTAGACCCCCCTCCCCCGGCACCCCCCACCCGGTTTTCCGCAAAGTCCTCTTATTGCGTCGCTTAGCGAATGCGGATCTCCCGCAAAGATCTCATTCTAAACATGGTTAGATTTCAAAATCCTCATTCCGATAGGGTTGCAGTCCTCTGCATGTTTCGGCGGGGTATCGTGTCTACCGCGAGGATGGATTGGACAGGCCGCCTTAGATCATTGTGCGCTCAGCGGCGAAATTCTCCGCAATGTTCGACAGCGGTTTCCAACTCGAAGATCGAGACGCAGCGGGGACGGACTCGGCGCATTGGTGACAATTTCCTAACAATTTTTGGGCGCTCCACCTCGTATGATCATTTGCAATCAAGAATTGAGGAGAATAGAAATGCGCAAGCTAGTCCTGACGCTGATGTTGACGATTGCAGCCGCTGTAGCCGGCGCCGAGGCGCACAGCATTTACGACTTCACGATGAAATCGATTGATGGGCAGCAGGTGAGCCTGAAAAGCTACCACGGGAAAGTGGTGCTGCTGGTGAATGTGGCCAGCAAGTGCGGGTTCACGCCGCAGTACGCGGGGCTCGAGGCGGTCTACGAGAAGTACAAGGATCGTGGGCTGGTGATTGTCGGCGTTCCCGCGAATAATTTTATGCAGCAGGAGCCGGGCACGAACGAAGAGATCAAGAAGTTTTGCAGCACCAAGTACAACGTGTCGTTCCCGATGATGTCGAAGGTCTCGGTGCTGGGCGACGATAAGACGCCGCTCTATCAGTTCCTGACCGACAAGTCGGCGAATCCGCAGATCGGCGGCGACATCAAGTGGAATTTCACCAAGTTTCTTTTCGATCGCGATGGCAAGCCGGTGGCGCGGTTTGAGCCGGCTGTGAAGCCCGATTCGCCGGAGGTAGCGGCGGCGATTGAATCGACGCTGGGAAAGTAGGCTGGCTCCGCAGATAGCTCTCATGCCGCCCCTACTGGGCGGCGAGTTCGTGGCAGGCCACTGACCCAGGGCGTCGCTTCGCTTTGCCCTGGGCTATTGTCACGTTCTCCCTACGGGAGAATCGTGCTGGTCCCGATGACGGAGGCTGCTGGGGGTTGGTGCTTTCCCAGGTCTCAGAAGCGAGACCTGGGGCACCCATTTTCAGTGGCTGATTGGCGCGAAGCGCGGTTGGCCGCACCGCAGGTGGCTAGGCCATGGCTTCGCGGCCCATGGGCTCGAAACGCAACTGGTTTGAGTTGCGATCGGCGTCGATGCGGACGTGGGCGCCATGCAGGATTTCGCCGTCGAGGATCTTCATCGCCAATGGGTCCTGCACCATGCGCTGCAGTGCACGCTTCAACGGACGCGCTCCGTAGGCTGCATCGGAACCTGCGGCCAGAATCAACTGGCGCGCCGGGTCGGTGAGCTCGAACGAAATCTGCCGGTCGTCGAGCATCTTGCGTACTTCGTTCAAGCGCAGCTCGAGGATCTGGCTCATCTGCGCGTGCCCCAGCGGACGGAAGATGACCATCTCGTCGACGCGGTTGAGGAACTCCGGACGGAAGTGCTCGCGCAGGACACGCATCACGCTCTCGCGCGCCATGTCGAAGTCGTGCTCGGTCTTGAGCGTCTCGGCTGCCAAGGCGGCCGCGCCGAGGTTCGACGTCATGATGAGCACGGTGTTTTTGAAGTCGACTGTCCGGCCCTTCGAGTCGGTCAATCGGCCGTCGTCCATCACCTGCAACAGGATGTTGAAGACGTCCGGATGCGCCTTCTCGATTTCGTCGAAGAGAATCACCATGTACGGACGGCGACGTACAGCCTCGGTCAACTGGCCGCCTTCGTCATAGCCGACGTAACCTGGAGGCGCGCCGATCAAGCGAGCCACGGCGTGTTTTTCCATGTACTCGCTCATGTCGATGCGCAACATGGCTTGCTCGTCGTCGAAGAGGAACTCGGCCAGCGCGCGGGCAGTTTCTGTCTTGCCCACTCCGGTCGAGCCCAGGAAAATGAACGAGCCGATGGGCCTCTTGGGATCGCTTAAGCCGGCACGCGAACGGCGGATTGCATTTGCGACGACGGTAAGCGCCGCATCCTGGCCCACGACACGTTCTTTCAGACGCTCTTCCATGGTGACGAGCTTTTTGACTTCGCCCTCCAACATGCGGGTGACGGGAATGCCAGTCCACTTGCTGACGATTTTGGCGATGTCTTCCTCGTCTACCTCTTCCTTCAACATGCGGGCTGCGCCGCGGCCGTCCTTGCCTGCGCCATCCTGCACAGCGTTCAGCTTCTTCAGCTCGGACTCGAGCTTGGGCAGTTCGCCATATTGAATCTGCGCAGCACGCTCAAGCTGGCCCTTGCGGGTTTGCTCTTCGGCTTCAAAGCGCAGTGCCTCGATGCGCTTCTTCACCTCGCTCACGCGGGTGATGGCTTCGCGTTCCGTGGTCCAACGCGCGCGCAGAGCGGTGATTTTCTCCTTAATTTCGGAAAGATCTTTTTCCACTTCGGACATGCGCTCGCGGCTGTTTTTGTCGGTCTCGCGCTTCAGGGCCGCTCGCTCGATTTCAAGTGAAGTGGCCTGGCGTTCCAGCTGGTCGATCTCGGTTGGCACGGAACCGATCTGAATGGCCAAAGACGCTGCGGCTTCGTCGACGAGATCGATGGCCTTGTCAGGGAGAAAGCGGTCGCTGATGTAGCGATGCGACAGCGTGGCGGCGGCGACGATCGCCGAATCCTTGATGCGCACGTTGTGGTGCGCCTCGTAGCGGTCTTTGAGTCCGCGCAAAATCGCGATGGTGTCTTCGACATTGGGCTCGCCGACGTAGACGATCTGGAAACGCCGCTCGAGGGCTGCGTCCTTCTCGATGTACTTGCGGTACTCGTTCAGCGTGGTTGCGCCGATGGCCCGCAATTCGCCGCGCGCGAGGGCCGGCTTGAGCATATTGCTGGCGTCGATGGCGCCCTCGGCCGCGCCTGCACCGACGAGCGTGTGCAACTCGTCGATGAAGAGAACGATCTGGCCGTTCGACTCTTCGATCTCCTTGAGTACAGCCTTGAGGCGGTCTTCAAACTCGCCGCGATATTTTGCGCCGGCGAGCATGGAGCCGAGATCGAGCGAAATGACGCGCTTGTCTTTCAGGCTTTCAGGTACGTCACCGGAGACGATGCGGCGTGCGAGTCCTTCGACGATGGCTGTTTTGCCTACGCCGGGTTCGCCGATCAGCACCGGGTTGTTTTTGGTGCGGCGGCTCAGGACCTGGATGACGCGGCGGATTTCTTCGTCGCGGCCGATGACGGGGTCGAGCTTGCCACGACGGGCAAGATCGGTGAGATCTTTCGCGTATTTTTCGAGAGCCTGGAATTTGCCTTCCGGGTTCTGATCGGTCACTCGCTGCGATCCGCGGACGGCCGTGAGGGCTTTGAGAATTGCGTCATGGGTCGCGCCGAGGGCCACGAGGGCTTCGCGCGCCGGGTCGCCCTTGAGGTGAGCGACGCCCAGCAACAGATGTTCCGTCGAGACATACTCGTCTTTGAAGTTCGCTGCTTCGCGAAACGCCTGTTCCAGAACTTTATTCAGATTGGCGCTGGGGCCGGGCTGCGACGCTGCTCCGGCGACGCGAGGCAGTTTTTCCTCGATCTGGTGCAGGTCGTGCTCGAGGCGTTCGGCGGGTACACCGATCTTTTCAAGCACGGCGGGGATGACGCCCTCGCGATCCTCGACCAATGCCAGCAACAGGTGCACGGGCTGCATCTCGGGGTTGCCGAATCCAGCGGCCCGGGTCTGCGCCTGCTGCATCGCCTGCTGCGACTTCAAAGTAAATTTGTCCCAATTGATGGCCATGAAAACTCCAGTTGTCAGTGATTAGTTGTCAGGGATCAGAAAACCAGTGAAATAGCGAACTGCGGTCAGCGAAGGCTGATCCCTCCTCCACTGTTTCTCTGTCTCGCTGAAAAAGCAAGCGCCGGGTAGATGAATTCTCTCCCGGCGCATTTCGAATTCGCGACCGCCGACTCGTCCCCAGACAAGCCGGCGGACTTGAGAGACGGCAAAACTTGCTGCCGTCTTACGCTGCAACGGTCTGCTTGTCGCCCACGTTGACCTTGATCTGCTTGGGCTGCGCTTCAGCTTTCTTGTTCAGTTCGAGCCTGAGCACACCGGCATTGTAGGTCGCCCCGACGTTCTCGGTGTCGACGGTCGAAGGCAGAGTGAAGGCGCGATAGAAGCTCCCGTAACGGCGCTCGATGCGATGGAAGTTCTCTTCCTTCTCTTCCTTTTCGAACTTGCGTTCGCCCTTGACGGTCAGCGTGTGGTTTTCCACGCGGATGTCCAGGTCCTTCTCTTCGATGCCCGGCACTTCGAGCTTGAGCACGACCTTCTGCGGGTCCTCGTAGATATCGACGGCTGGCACGAAACTGGCAGTCGTCAGAGGGCCGTCGCCGTCGTTGAAGTCGCGAAAGAGCGAGTTCAGGCGGCTCTGCAGGGTAACGACATCGCGAAAGGGGTCAAAACGAGTGATTGCCATAATCTTAAGTCCTCCAGATGAATTGAAGATGTAGGCTGGGAGGATGAGTCCTAGCCACTCAACCGATCTGATGGGAAATATAGCACATTTGATTCATAGAATGTGAGTGTTTTATGCTCATAATTGATAATTTGGTTGATTGGTAAGAATATACTTGACACACCATAAATCATTAAGTAGAATAGTTTCATCATGAAAAGTGATGACGAAAATCTTCCGAAAAGTTTGCTTGAGGCTACCCGTTATTTTGCCGATCCTGACGTTTGCGTGGACTTTGTAGCCTCGCTTCGGTGGCCGTTAGGGGTCGAATGCCCTCATTGCTCGGGAAAGAGGGTCTCCTACCTCTCCAGCCGCCGGATTTGGAAGTGCATGAACCGGGAGTGCCATAAGCAATTCAGCGTGAAGACTGGCTCGATCTTCGAGGACAGCCCTATTCCGCTCGACAAGTGGCTCACCGCTGTTTGGCTCGTGGTGAACTGCAAGAACGGCATCAGCTCCTATGAGATCGCCAAGGACGTGAAGGTGACGCAGAAATCGGCTTGGTTCATGCTTCATAGGATCAGGCTCGCGCTACGGAGCGGATGGGGCAAACTCGGCGGCGATGGCAGCCCCGTGGAGGTAGATGAGTGCTACATCGGGCCGGACCCCTCCAAGATGCACCGTGACCGGCGCAACAAAGAGCAGAGCGGATTCAGCCCGCGTCGGAAGGTGCCAGTCATGGGAATGCTTGACCGGGAATCCCGCAAAGTTCGCGCTCAGGTAATTCCGAACGCGAAGCGCGAAACTTTGCAAGACGCAATTCTGGCCAACGTCAAGAAAGGTTCGCCCGTGTACACGGATAGCTGGCTGGGGTACACGGACCTTGCCGCACAGAACTACGTTCATGAAACCGTGAACCACGTAGAGGAATACGTACGCGGCCAAGTGCACACTCAGGGAATCGAGAACTTCTGGTCGCTGCTCAAGAGAGGATTGAAGGGAACGTACGTGGCTGTCGAGCCATTTCACCTTGATCGCTACATTGACGAGCAAGTATTTCGCTTCAACAACCGATCCACGAAAGACAATCCACTTACGGACGCAGACCGCTTTGTGCTGGCAGTATCGCAGATTTCAGGGAAGAGACTGACTTACGCAGAGCTGACCGGCAAGAGCAGTCAGGTAGAGCCGTTTTGATCTGCCGGTTTGGGTGAAGCGACAGATGAGGGGAAAGCGGAAGTAGGCTTCTGTTTCTCCTCTTCTATTCGTCGATTCAATTCGGTTTTAGACACCTTCAGAATATCGCGCATCGCGCTTGTGAAGTGGGCAAACTCCGGATTGTCTGGCGGTACTTTCATCTAAGAAATCTCCTTGTCATATTCCGGCCCTGCATCAACTGCAACCATCGTGACGTAATCTTGGTCATAGTAGAAAAACAACCTAAGAGCCGGTATGTCTGGGAAGGATTCTCCGCAAAAATCGTTGGTGAAGCATACGCTTAATTTTGTTTTTTCAATGACGGGGAAATACTTGGGATGCGTGCAAAGCATCTCTTCAACGAAGAGCATCATCTCGTCGAATCGCTCGAATCCGCATCCAATGGCTTCGATTTGCTCTAACGTGACGTGTTCCCAGCGGATCGTTCTCACTGCGAATCCTAGGCCGTCAGGCCGTACCTCTTTGCAAGCTCCTGTCCGCGCACTATGTCGGAGGCGGCTGGGGTTCTATATGCAATGAATACAGTGCGTGGGTCTATTGTTTCGCCATCTATGGTCGTTCTCCACCCGAAAGTGTCATGGGATAAGTCGCTCGCTTGCTTACCTGTCAAAGGGCGCAGTCTCTCGATCCACCTGTCAACAATAGCAATCTCCTGGTCGCTGAAATAACTCATTTCAGCGTGGCGCAAGGGCTTCGGTCTGTTCTGGACGTGTTTATAAATCGGGGTCGGTTCAATTGCCAACACGCCTGATTGAACCATCCGTTGTTGAATCGGATACATCGCTCGTGGCGCTGGCCCTTCGGGGAGATGCTGATAATCCATCCCCGTAATAGTCCTTCCAAGTAGACCAAAGGCAGTAAAGTCTGAGAAATAAAGGACTTTATTGAGCTTGATTCCGCCAAGGAATTGATCATTAGATAGCTTGCTGGTGATGTAGAGAACGAGTTCGGTAAATTTCTTTTCTTTACCGTATCCGCTGGTCGAGAATTTCATTCGATACCTCACTTTCTCGGCTGAGGTTTCAGTTGCACAAACAGCGCAGAATCATCATTAAGTACCGTTTTCCCACAGCAAGAAGCGCATCGCTCCACATACTCTGAGCGTGTAAGTCCAATGTTTCACCATATTTGATGCAAAGTCAATGCCGAAGTTACACTTCTTGCGCAAAGGTTTTCCACAGTGCAACACTCAATCAGCATTATGCCATATTTCTCCTTTTGTTCGCTTTTTAGTTTAGGGCAATAAAAACGACCCACCGGCGAATCCGGTGGGCCCTCGAAAAAGTGAATCCGGCAAATGTGGGGTGTGTCTTAGCCCTTCTTAGGTGAGGGGCGGTAGACGACTTCACGTTCGGTTGTAGCCGGATGCTTCTGCGCGTATTGAGGCGTCGTCATCTGGCCAGTTTTTGAGTTGCGGTAGACTACGACCGGTGTGTGTTTCATCGTTTTGCCTCCGTTGGGTTAAATGGTGAATGGTTATCCCCTTGGCTATGTGTTTGGATCACATGGCCAAAGGGGCTAGCCTGCCGCATTCCTCTCGGAAGGCAGGGATAGCGCGATACGCTTACGCGCACAATTTGCTTGACTGTCGGGAAGATGAGCGATACGCTCAAGAAGAATTGGGACTCCCCAAGAGTCTAAAAATCTAGCTTTTCACTGCGCCCTATCCTGACCGATAGGGCGTTCGTGCGTTTGCCTCCAATGATTTAGAGCCACCGATCAAATATGCTCTCAGCGCGAGGCGAAAATCAAGAGAAAAGCACCGTCTCTCTGTCTATTGTGGAGTTTTTCTACCCTTGTCTATTAGTTGTGGTTCGCTGCCCTGTCACGGCCACTTCATTGTGTACCGGGCAGTATGGTGTGTCAAGTATGTTTATGCCGGTTGATTATGCCTATTTTTCAAAGGCTTAGGGGACCGAGACTGGTATTTTGTGG
>CAZAQN010000052.1:0-28908 GCA_964487345.1 uncultured Occallatibacter sp.
GTATGCCGTCCGCCGAGCGCAAGAAGCGCGTGAAGGAAGCTCTCGAGCGCGTCAACATGGCGCACCGCATGCGGCACTATCCCGCCCAGCTTTCGGGCGGTCAACAGCAGCGCGTTGCCGTCGCCCGCGCGTTGGCAGGTTCGCCCTCTATCCTTCTGGCTGACGAGCCTACTGGCAACCTTGATTCCAAAAACGGTGAAGCCGTGATGCACCTGCTCGCCGACCTGCATCGCGAAGGCTCGACCATCTGCATGGTGACCCACGATCCGCGTTTCGCAAAGCACGCCCAGCGCGAGGTTCACCTGTTCGACGGAAAAGTGGTCTCGGAGGACGAGCTCAGAAAGCTCACCGAAGAAGTGGAGGCGTAAGAATGCTGCGCGGCGTGGTTCAGGATCTGCGTTACGCCCTGCGCCAGTCGCGCAAGGCCCCGGGGTTCGCATTGACCGTGGTGTTGACGCTCGCCCTCAGCGTTGGCCTGGCCACAGCGGTTTTTTGTGTGCTCGATGCAGTCGTTCTGCGCCCGCTGCCCTATCCCCATCCCGATCGCATCGTCGAGATTGACAGCCACAACAGCAGCGGCGGCTATTTCCAGCCGGCATCCTGGCCGTCGTACCAGGACGAGCGCGCCCAGGCCACCGCGTTCAAGGCGCTGGCGGGATACTTCCGCTGGCGTGAGGCCGCGGCCGAAACTCCCAATGGTCCGGCCGTTCTGCAATCGGTCCGCACCACAGATAATTTCTTCGACGTCTTCGGCGTTCCACCGATGCTCGGCCGCACCTTTCTTCCCGGCGAACAAACAGCGGGAAAGAACGATGTGGTCGTGCTCAGCTACGAATCCTGGACGAAGCACTTCAACGGCTCCCGCGACATAGTGGGCAAGCCCGTCCGCATTGACGGCCGCGCCTACACCATCGTCGGCGTCATGCCGGCTGGTTTCCGTTATCCCCTCAACGCACGCGATGCCGTCTACACACCGGTCCATCTCGATGCCGCCTCGTGGATGCAGACCCGCGGCGGCCATTGGCTGCAAACCGTTGCGCGCCTCAACGACGGCGTAACCGTGGAGACTGCACAGGCGGATCTCGCGCACGTCTTCGCCAACCTCGCTCGCGCCTATCCCGATACCGACAGCGGCCGCACCCTTCAACTGCTTCCGTTGTCGAAGTCGGTCGACTCCAAGAGCCGCGGCCCGCTCTGGGTCCTTCTCGCTGCGGTTCTCGCTGTGCTCGCCATCGGCTGCGTCAATATTGCTGGACTGCTGCTGGCGCGCGGCGTCAAGCGCGAACGCGAGATGGCCATGCGTGTCGCCATCGGCGCCGGCCGTCGTCGCTTGCTCGGCCAGGTGCTCACAGAGAGCCTGGTGCTCGGCGCGGCCGGCGCGGCCGGTGGCATGCTGCTTGCGTGGAGCCTGCTCGATCTGCTGCGCGCCTTCCTCATCAAAGCGCTGCAGCGTGGCGCGGACATCCACATGAACTGGGCTGTGCTCGGCGCGGCGGTCGCCATCGCCGTCTGCGCCAGCATCGCCGCTTCGCTCTTTCCCGCGCTGCGGCTCTCCGGCGTAGATCCGAATCGCGCGCTTCGCTCCGGCGGCAGCGCCGGCACGGATCGCGCGCAGCATCGCCTGCGTTCCGGATTTATCGTCACGCAGGTCGCGCTTACGCTCGTTCTACTCGTAGTCGCCGGCATGCTCATTCGCGTCGTCACGCGTTACCAGCACGAAGATCTCGGCTTCGAGCCCCAGCACATCTTGGCCGTCGATCTGCACATCGCGCCCGCGAGGTACGAAGGTCGCGATCCCCTCTCCGGCTTCTTCAATCCGCTTCTCGATCGCGTGCGGCAGATTCCAGGCGTGCGCGCCGCCGGGCTCATTGATATGTTGCCCATCGAGAGTTGGGGTTCGAACTCCGACGTCCACATCGCAGGTCAGCCGCCCAATCCGAAAAACACCGAAACGCTGGCGGAAATTCGCATGGTCTCGCCGGGATATTACGACGTCTTCGGCATTCCGCTTCGCGCCGGCCGCGCGCTTTCTACATCTCTCGATCGTCCCGACAACAAGGCAGGAACCGCACTCGCGAACCAGGCTTTCGTCGCGAAATTTCTGCACGGCACATTCCCCAGCGCGACGCCGCACATCGACGATCACGACAAGCCTGAGGAGAAAACCGCGATCGTCGGCGTCACAGGCAGCGTTCGCCAGGATCTGCGCCAGCCGGCATTGGCCGAGATGGATTATCTCATCGACGAAGTTCCTCTCAAAGAGCGTGCCACTACCCTGTCAACGATGGTGCTCGTTGTGCGCGTTGACGGCGACCCGAAGCTGCTCATTCCCGCGCTTACCAACGCGTTGCGTGAAGTCGATCCCACGGTTCCGCTCGCCGATCCGCGCACCATGTCCGACACAATCGCCGATGGACTGGCGCTCGAACGCATGGAGGGCTGGCTCTTCGGCATCTTCGCCACGCTCGCCATGGTCCTCGCTCTTGTCGGCCTCCATGGACTCGTCAGCCATGAAGTCGAACTCTCCCGACGAGACATCGGCGTGCGTATGGCGCTGGGCGCCTCGCGCGACCGCATTTTAGGCTTGGTCATGCGGCGGGTTGCATGGATGGTAGGCGCGGGTACACTCGTTGGCCTGCTTCTGACCGTCTTTGCCCGCAAAATCATTGGCATGGTGATTTATTTCGACGCGCAAAAAGAAGCCGGTGGATTCTTGCTGCTGGCTGTGGGCCTGCTGCTGGCTGGCCTCATGGCCGCCCTCATTCCGGCAGTCCGCGCCGCTTCCATCGAACCCATGCAAGCTCTCCGGAGCGAGTAGTTCATCATTCCCTTCTGGGGGCAGTTATCGGAGAAGAATCGCGATGAGTCAACTCTTTCAGGATATTCGCTACGCTCTGCGCCAATTGCGCAAGTCACCGGGGTTCACCCTGACTGCGGTCATCACTCTCGCTCTCGGCATCGGCGCAAACACTGCCATCTTCACCCTGGTGCACGGCATTCTCCTGCGCACGCTGCCCGTCGCCGATCCCGCTCAGCTCTGGCGCATCGGCGACAATGATGATTGCTGCGTGGAGGGAGGCTTCCCCGGTGGCGCAAGCGACACCGGCGACTTCACAATCTTCTCCACCGACTTGTATCAACACCTGCGCGCCAACACACCCGAGTTCCAGCAACTCGCCGCGATGCAGGCTGGCCAATGGCGATGGGCCGTCCGCCGCGGCAACGCGGTGCCCAAAACCCTACATGCGGAGTTCGTCTCGGGCAACTACTTCTCCGCCTTCGGTATTGGCCCATGGTCGGGTCGCGTCCTGGCCGATTCCGACGATGCACCGTCCGCCGCGCCCGCCGTTGTTCTCAGTTATCAGGCATGGCAGGGAGAGTATGCCGGCGATTCCACGATCGTCGGCTCAACCATCTTCATTCAGACTCACCCCTTCACGGTCATCGGTATCGCGCCCCCGGGCTTCTTTGGCGACCGCGTCGGCGACACTCCCGATCTCTGGTTACCGATTCAAGCTGAGCCTTATGTGCGCGGACCGTCCTCCATTCTGCATCACGGCGACTCGCATTGGCTCTATCTCGTGGGCCGCGTACGCCCCGGCCAAAGCATTCCCGCTCTTCAATCCAAAATCACCGCGACGCTGCGCCAGTGGCTCAAGACGCGTACGGTCCTCCTTGAGAATGGCGGGGGCGCGATCATCCCCAAGATGCACGTCGTTCTCACTCCCGGCGGCGGCGGAATTCAAAACCTGCAGGACTACTCCGGCAAAGGTCTGACGATGCTCATGATCCTCTCCTCGATCGTGTTGCTCATCGCCTGCGCCAATATTGCCAATCTCATGCTTGCCCGCGCCACCACGCGCCGTGCCGAGATCTCCGTGCGGATGGCCCTCGGTGCCGCCCGTAGCCACCTTATCCGCCAAATCCTCGTCGAGAGTGTGCTCCTCAGTTTTATTGGCGGTCTTGCCGGTCTCGGTGTGGCCTATCTTGGATGCCGAAGCATTCTCGCTGTCGCGTTCCCCGACGCACATAATATGCCCGTTGACGCCAATCCTTCGCTTACTGTCCTCGGGTTTGCGTTCCTCGTCTCGCTGTTCACAGGTGTTCTATTCGGCGCGGGGCCGGCGTGGCTCTCGTCGCATGCGCAACCAGCCGAGGCGCTGCGCGGCGTCAACCGCTCCACAAGGGACAGCTCGTCGCTCCCGCAACGAGCTCTCGTCGTCTTCCAGGCCGCGTTGTCCGTCGTGCTGCTTTGCGGAGCAATTCTCATGACACGGAGCCTCTTCCAGCTTGAGAATCAGAACTTCGGCGTCGACACCCAAAACCGTTACGTCCTGCACCTCGACCCCGACGGCGCCGGCTATACCGCCGAACGCCTTCCCGCACTCTACCGCAGGATAGAAGACCGCTTTTCCGGTTTGCCTGGTGTTCGCAACATGAGCCTTGCGAACTACAGCCCGCTCGAAGGCGACAACTGGGGCGAGTGCGTCATCCAGCAGGGCCATCCCTCGCCTAAGCCGGGCGACAAATGCGGCGCGACCTGGGTGCGCGTCAGCACACACTACCTCGATGCCATCGGCGTGCCCATTGTGCACGGGCGTAACTTTACCGACCAGGACACGTCTGCTTCAGCGCAGGTCGTTCTTGTCAATCAGACTTTTGTCAAACGCTTCTTCCCGAATCAGGATCCCATCGGTCAGCACTTTGGCATCGATTTTCCGAAGTACTCAGGTGCATGGCAAATCGTCGGTGTCTTTCGCGACTTCAAAATGAACAATCCTCGCGAGGATGTGCATCCTGTCTATCTTCGCCCTCTTACCCAGCAATTTGCCGGCTACACAGAGCCCGACATGATCGCCGGCGAGGTGCAATCGATGGACATGGAGGCCATGATTGTCGACTTCGTCGCGCCTCCTTCCAATGTCGATGCCTTGATGCGGAACACGCTCGCCGCTATCGACCCCAACCTCAGCGTTACGGACCTGCGTTCGTTCTCTAAGCAGGTCGCCGGCAACTTCGATCAGGAGCGCCTCATTGCCCGTCTTAGCGCGCTTTTCGGGATTCTGGCGCTCACCCTGGCCTGCGTTGGCCTCTATGGCGTCATGTCCTACTTCGTGGCCCGCCGCACCAGCGAGATCGGGATCCGCATGGCTCTCGGTGCGACCCGCTCAAGCGTGGTGATGATGGTCCTGCGTCGCGAGATCTTGCAAATTCTGCTTGGCCTTGCCCTCGGTATTCCGGCTGCGCTCTACGCCGGATACCTGATGAAGAGCCTGCTCTATGGCGTCGTCGGCAATGACCCCATGGCTCTAATCGTCGCGCCACTCATGCTTATTTTCTGCGCAGCCGTCGCAGCTATCGTTCCCGCGCGCCGCGCCGCCTCCATCGACCCCATGCAAGCGCTCCGCGCTCAGTAAAGGAGAATCGGATGACCACATTCCTTCTCGACATTCGCTTCGCGCTGCGCCAGTTGCGTAAGTCTCCGGGATTCGCCCTCACTGCCGTGCTCACGCTGGGGCTCGGCATCGGTGCACTCACAACGGTCGCTACATGGACCAACGCCGTGCTTTTCAATCCCTGGCCCCAGGTCACCGACGCGCGCAGCCTACGTTTCATCTCGGCAACGGTCCTCGGCAGTAACGGCTATTCGGTTCATTACGACCAGCATCAGTTCGTACGCCGCCAAGCACATTCTTTCAGCGATGCCGCCATCTTCTCGCACCCCACAATGAACCTGAATCGCGCCGGCGAGCAAGCCCAGGCCATCGAGGGAGGCGTCGTCTCCGCAAACTACTTTCATATGCTGGGCGTGAAGCCGCAGCTCGGCCAATTCTTTCAGGCCAACGCCGACGATCGTGCTTACGGCGCCCACGACGAGCTCGTCCTCTCCGACGCTCTCTGGCGCGACCGCTTCGGCGCCGATCCCAACATCGTCGGCCGCACCGTCTCCATCAATCTCCACACCTTCACCATCATCGGTGTCGCTCCTGCGGGTTTCACGGGTATCTTCGGAGGCCTGGCTGAAGGGGCATGGGTCCCTCTCTCTTCGTTGCGCGATCTATCTGCTGACGCCCCGCCTGACCCGCTTCTCCATTACGGCCTCCAGGAAGTCGTCCGCCTTCGTCCCGGCGTAACCGATGCAACAGCGGCCGCCGAGCTCCACTCCCTGGCCCATATCTTTGCTTCCAATCAAAAAGAGAGCCGATATAACGGTTGGGATCTAAACCTAGGCGACTCCGCGCACTTCCAACGTGGCCTCTTTTACACCGTCGGCACGCAGCTTCCTGTTCTTCTCGGTGCATCGGGGCTCTTAATGGTCCTCGTCTGCATCAACATCGCCTCCTTGCTCGGCCAGCACGCCGCACGGCGCAGGCGCGAAGTCGCCATCCGCACCGCCCTCGGCGCAAAACCCGCACGCATCGTCTCGCAGATTCTCGCCGAAACCGGATTGCTCACCCTCGCCGGTGGCCTCACGGGATGGGGCGCAAGCACCATCCTGTCGCGCGCTCTTTACCTCCTGTTGCCCAACTTCGGCATTCCTCTCACTTTCAATCTGCAGAGCGACCACCGGATTCTCCTCTTCGTCGCCGCGGTTGCGGTCGCGGTCACCCTGCTGTGCGGCATGTATCCTCTGCGCCAAACCCTGCGCATCTCGCAGCAGGAAGCGCTTCATGAGGGAGGTGCCGCAGTCGCGGGCGCATCGCGCAGCCGCCTCGGCCAGCGCCTCCTGCTCGGACTTCAGCTCGGCATCTGCTTCATCGTCCTGGTGGGCTGTGGCCTCCTGACACGCTCTGCGCTGAACGTCTTCCATCGCGATCCCGGTTTCGACCGCACCAACACGCTCACGGCCTTCATGGACCTCTCGCGCTCGGGATACGGCGAGCAACGGATGCTCGCATTTCACAGCGCCCTTCTCGATCGCCTCAGCAATGCGCCCGGAGTCGCATCGGCCACGATCACCACGCACCTGCCTCTGGGCGACGAAGGCTCCGGCAACACCCAGGACTTCAGCGTCCCGGGCTATGTCCCCGCCAAAACCGAGGAGATGTCCGTGGTAACAGACTTCGACGGGCCGGACTTCTTCCACACGATGCGCATTCCGCTCCAACAGGGCCGCGACTTCGATGTCCACGACAACCCTTCATCCCCTGACGTTGCCATCGTGAACGAAGCCATGGCGCGCCGCTACTGGCCGAAATCGAGCGCCATCGGCGGCAGCGTGATCGTCGACAAGCGTCCGCGCCGCGTCATCGGCATCGTTTCCGATTACGCCTACCGCGATCCCGCCAATACCGACGCACCTTCGCCCGTGCTCTATCTTCCCTTGGCACAAGGCACATCCGGTTACGGCTACGTCATCGTCGCTCTGCGCTCGCGTACCACTGCCTACGCAGTCACTCCTCAATTGCGCCAAGCAGTGAGCGCCCTCGATCCGTCCGTACCGCTGGAAAATGTTCGCTCCCTCGAGGAAGTCACCGGCGAGCTGTACCAAATGTCCCGCATTCCCGCCGAGATGCTCGGCGTCTATGCGATCTCTAGCGTATTCGTAGCCATGATGGGCCTCTACGCTGTCACGGCCTATTCGGTCATCGAGCGCCACCGCGAGTTTGCGTTGCGCATTGCCCTCGGCTCCACGCGCGGCGGCATCTTCCGTCTTGTTCTGAAAGGCGCTACCAGCGTAGCGCTTGTGGGATTGGTGACGGGCGGCCTTGGCTCCATTGCCGCCGTGCGTCTCTTGCACTCCATGCTCTTCGGCGTCGCCGCGTTTGATCCCATTAGCTATTCAGCCGCAGCCGTGTTGCTGCTGCTCACAGTTCTCGCTTCTGGGCTCGTGCCCGCACGCCGTGCGGCGATCATTCAGCCCATGCAGGCATTGCGCAACGAATAGTCAGGAGGAAGCATATGAGCTCCATAGCCCGCGATCTTCGTTTTGCCTTGCGCCAATTGCGCAAAGCGCGCGGCTTCACTCTGACGGCGGTGCTCACTCTGGCGCTCGGCATTGGCGCGAGCTCTGCCATCTTCTGCCTCATCGACGGACTCTGGCTCCATCCCATGCCGGTGCCGCATTCTGACCGGCTCACACGCGTCTTCGCCACTTCGCCGGAATCGCGCGACGGTTTTTTCTCTTATCGCGAGTACCAGGCGCTGGCCGACCGCGCCCCCGCGTTTCATGGTGAGTCCGCCGGCCTTGTTGCCATGGGCGGCCGCGGTAGCCTCATGCCGAATCCCGACGGCACATCAACCCTGCTGCTGAACAACGTTGTCTCTTCCAATTTCTTCAGTGTGCTCGGCATACATCCCAAGCTGGGCCGCGTTTTTACCGCCGCCGATGCAGAGCGGCTGCGCTCACATCCAGGCCTGCTGCTGGGCTACCGCTGCTGGCAGCGCAACTTCGGTGCCGATCCCAACATTGTTGGCCGCCAATTTCCGCTGCGCCATGGCAAAGATCGCATCATCCAGGTAGAAATCTGGGGCGTGCTTCCGCCGGACTTTCGGGATGTCGACCCGAATAGCGACCGCGATCTGTGGATCCCAGCCGAAACCTGGGCTGCCACCGTTGATCCGGGCGAGCTCACTTCAAACGCATTCCGCTGGTTCAATCTCATCGGCCGCCTCGCACCCGGCGCAACCATTGCGCAGGCCAACGATCAGGTCTCCGCCATTACACAGGCTCTCGCAGCGGCCGATCCCGCCAACAATCGTGGCCGCAGCGCGCGCGCCGTCACCGATCTCAGTTATCGAATGCAAAACGCAGGCACCACCGGCATCGTACTCTTTGCCATCGTCGGCGGCGTGATCCTGCTCTGCACAGTTAACGTCGCGCACCTCCTGCTGGCACGCGCTCTCAGTCGCGGCCCCGAGGTGGCTCTGCGCATTTCGCTCGGCGCCACGCGCTGGGTCGTGGCCCGCCAGCTCCTGATCGAGAATCTCCTGCTCTGTACCTTCGGATGGATCGCGGGCCTGGGCGTAGCTGCCGGCATCGCGGCCTTGCTGCCGCGCTTGCTGGTCTCCGAACCCGCCATGCTCGTCTCACTCGGCGCGCCTCCGCATTTCCAACTCGATTGGCGTGTCTTCTTCCTCGCCAGTCTACTCGCCCTCTGCACCATGCTCTCGCTCGCGTTAGTCCCGCTGGCGCAGGTGGCAAAGCCGCAGCTCGTCCCGGCTCTTCGATCGTCCTCCGCTCAGCACGCCGGCAATCGCACTCCCGCGCTGCGCCCCATTGCAGTATGGATCCAGATCGGAATCTCCTTCGCGCTGCTGGTCTCCACAGGCGCGCTGGTGCAAAGCTTTCTCAACACGCGCACCCAATCCATCGGCCTCACACGCAACCAGGTCCTTGTCGCCTTCACGCAGGACCCTGATGCCGCCATGCGCGACGCTTTGTTGACGAACCTGCGCGCGCTGCCTGGAGTTGAACGTGCCGCGTATGCCATTCGCTCCCCGCTCATGCCCTCGGAGGGTGGCATCGCGGTCAAAGCCCTCCTGCCCAGCCACCCCGAGTTACGCGATCCGGTTGACATCAAATTCAACGCGGTGAGTCCAGATTTCCTCGATGTCACTGGTACAAATATCGTCCGCGGTCGCGGATTCACTGATGCTGACAATGCCAATGGACCTGTGACCGTGGTTATCAACCGGACCATGGCGCAAAAATACTGGCCCGGCCAGGACCCTGTTGGCCAGATCGTTCGCCTCTCCGACGGCCACGTGGACGCCCGTGTAGTCGGCGTCGCGGAAGATGCGCCGATCGTCCAGATCGGCGAGATGCCCGAGCCTTTTCTCTACATTCCGTTTCATCAGTACCAGGCTCATCTTTCCAACATGGGCGAGGTCACGTTCGTCGTCCAAACCAGCCCGAACGCGATGGCGATGGCCCAGAGCGCGCGACAGGTTTTCATCCACGCCAATCCTTTGCTTGATCCGATGTTCATCACGTCGCTGCCCGAACTCATTCGCTACTCGGCCGGCAACTATCAAATGATGGCCGAACTCGTTAGCGCGCTCGGCCTCATCGGCCTGTTCCTCACCATCGTAGGGTTGTACGGATTCCTCGCCTTTCGCGTCACGCAAAGACGACGCGAGATCGGCATCCGCATGGCTTTGGGCGCATCGCGCCAGGCGACCGCTCTTAAGGTTTTGCGCGACACCGCGAAGATGACCGCTATCGGACTCGCCCTTGGCTTCCTGCTGGCCATGGCCGCAACCCGACTTGAAACCTCCGTCCTCTTTGGCGTGCATCCCCTCGACGCGTTTTCGCTGCTTTCAGCATTTTCTCTGCTGGCCCTCGCAACGTTGGGTGCCAGCTGGTTGCCGGCTCGCCGCGCCGCTTCCATCGAACCCATGCAGGCCCTCAGGTCCGAATAGCCATGATGAAAGCCCCAATCGCCGGAGAAGAATCGCAATGAATCAGTTCACACAGAATATTCGCTTCGCATTTCGCCAGTTCCGCAAGTCGCCCGGCTTCACATTGACGGTTGTCATCACGCTCGCGCTCGGCATTGGCGCCAACGCCGCGGTCTTCACTCTCTTCGACCAGGTTCTTCTCCGCATGCTTCCTGTGCAACGCCCGAAGGAGCTTGTTCGCTTCAACTGGACCGGCAGCTTCTCCGGTTCTGCCTCCAGCTTCGGCGGCGACATGCACAACTACTTCTCCTATCCCATGTACAAAGACCTGCGGGACCAGAACCAGGTCTTTGACGGCATAGCGGCAGCTGACCGCGCCGGCGTCGGTGTTTCCTGGCGCAACACGTCCGAGAACAAAGACGCGGAAGTCGTCTCCGGCAACTACTTTCAGCTTCTCGGTCTCAAGCCTGCGCTCGGACGCCTCCTCACGCCGCAGGACGATACCGCGAAAAATGCGAACCCGGTGCTGGTCCTCAGCTACAGCTATTGGAAAGCGCGTTTTGGCGCCACGCCCGACATCGCCGGCCAGACTGTGCTCGTCAATGGCCATCCCTTCACTGTGCTGGGCGTCGCGCCAAAAAACTTCGACACGGCGATTGGCGGCTATAGGCCCGGTTTATTCTTGCCCATCAGCATGGTCGAGGTCGCTATGCCATGGATGGCCCCGCGCGACGATCTGAACAATCACCAGTCGCTGTGGCTCACGCTGATCGCACGCCTCAAGCCCGGGGTCACGAAGGCCCAGGCCGAAGCCAGCCTTGGACCGATGTGGCACACGCTGCGCGCGCATGAGCTGACTCTTTACAAGACCACGACAGCGCACTTCCGCAAAGAGTTTCTCGATAACTCGCATCTCAAAGTGCTTGATGATTCCACGGGCTATTCGCCCGGACGCGTGGAACTCAGGACGCCACTCATCATTCTGATGAGCATGGCTGGCCTGCTGGTGGCCATGTGCGTCATCAATGTGGCCACCCTGTTGCTGCTGCGCGCCGCAGGTCGCGCGCGCGAAATGTCCATGCGCTATGCACTGGGTGCAAAACGAAGCCGCATCGTCGCCCAACTGCTCGTCGAAGGCGGAATGCTCGGAATCGCCGGAGCCGCTGCCGGATTGGCGCTTGCCCCCGTCGTCGTGACAGCTCTCGTGCGTCTGATGACCGGCGCCGAGCCCGGCAACGAGCCCTATGCGACGACCATCGATGCGCGCATTCTTCTTCTCACTCTCGCCGTCGCGCTGGTATCGAGCCTTCTCTTTAGCATTGCGCCCCTGCTCCACTTTCTCCGTCCCAACCTCGCCGGCGCTCTGCGCCAAAACGCAGGCACTGCTTCCAAAGGCTCGCTGCATTTCCGCAAGATCGCAGTCGGCGCCCAGATTGCGATCAGCGTCATGCTCCTTGCCGGAGGCGGCCTCTTTGTGCGCACGCTGGACAATCTGCGTCATCAGGCCGTTGGCTTTGAGACCACCACGCTGCTCACGTTCTCACTCGACCCTTCCAGCTCCGGCTATGGAGAAGACCGTGCGCCGCAGATCGTCACCAACGCAATCGACGCGCTGCGCGCGATTCCCGGTGTGGTCTCGGTGGGCGCCACCAACGATCCTGAGCTCGCCGGAAACTCCGAGCACTCTTCGTTCACGCTCCAGGGATACACGCCTGCCGAAGACGAGGCTTTACACTTCGAAGATGTACGGCTGACGCCGGGCTACTTCGCTACATTGCACCAGCCCATCCTGGCGGGCAGGGAATTCACCGCCGCCGACGCCAAGGGCCAGACGCCGGTGGCCGTCGTCAACTTGAGCCTCGCGCAGCACTATTACGGCTCGGCGCAGAAAGCTCTGGGCCGGATTCTCGCCGAGGGCCGAGGCCCTGAAGTCAAACCGGATACAACCATCGTCGGCGTTGTCGGTGACGTGAAGCACGAGAACCTGCGCACGGACATGGGCCCTGCGGTTTACAGGCCGTACCTGCAACAGAAGCATCCGCTGGGCATGCAGATGTACCTTCGGACGACGGCGGAGCCCGCTATCCTGAAAGGCGCAATCCGGCAAACGATTCAGCGCCTCGATCCCACTCTGGTTGTCGATGGACTGTACACGATGGATGAGCAGGTCGATGCCAGCGCCTCCGACAATCGCGCCCTCGCGTTTCTCTCCATCGGCTTTTCGGCGCTGGCCATGGTCCTCGCAGCCGTCGGCCTCTACGGTGTCCTGGCCTATTCCACCGAACAGCGCACCCGCGAAATCGGCGTCCGTCTCGCTCTCGGCTCGCCGCGTTCGCAGGTGGTCATGCTCATCTCGCGCGAGATGCTAATCATCGCGTCCATCGCCACAGTCGTCGCATTGCCATCCACGATCGCGTTGGCACGTTTGTTCTCGAGCCAACTCTACGGCGTCTCCGCGTTCGATCCCATCACGCTGGCGGCAGCCATACTCATAACCACTTTGATGGTCGCGGTAGCCGCGGCTCTCCCGGCGCGCCGCGCAGCCAGCGTCGAACCCATGCAAGCGTTACGCACGGAATAGCTCTTACGGATAAGGAGAGGTCTGAGATGCAAACGATACTTCGCAATCTGCAGTACGCGCTACGCCAATTGCGCAAGTCGCCGGTCTTCGCGATCGCCGCAGTCCTCACACTCGCCCTCGGCATCGGCGCCACCACGGCCATCTACACCGTCGTCTACGCAGTCCTTCTCGCTCCCATGCCCTATCCCAAGCCGAACCAGCTCGTCATCGTCTGGTCCAAGATTCAGGACCATAAAAACGGCGTCGCGGCGGGGGATTACCTGGATTGGGCCCGGCAGAGCCACTCCTTCCAGAACCTCATCGCGATGTCCGGGACATCCTTCAACCTGGCTGGCAAAGAAGCGCCGGAAATGGTCCAGGCCGATATGGCCACGCCCGGCTGGTACAACATGTGGGGCATCTCCTTTCAGCTTGGCCGCGACATTCTTTCCAGTGAAGGCGTAGCCGGCAAGGATAAGGTCGTCACCATCTCTAACCGGCTGTGGAAACGGCTGGGAGCAGATCCCAACATCATCGGCAAGACCATCACCCTCGACCAAAAACCCTACACCGTCGTGGGTGTTTGGAGGCCCGGCCAGCCCGACCGGCTGCCTTGGGAATTGGTCGTTCCGCTGGTCTTCAAGCCCGAACAGATCAATCACGACTTTCACTGGCTCAACGTCATGGGTCGTCTCAAAGACGGTGTCACCCTCCAGCAGGCCAACGCGGACATGGTCGCCGTTGCAGCTCATGTCGCGCAGGACAATCCCCGCTCCGACAAGGGCTGGAGTGCGCAGGTCGATCCCCTCCAGAACGATTACCTCGGGGACGATGTCAAGCTCACTCTGTGGCTGCTCCTCGGCGCCGTGGGATGCGTCCTGTTGATCGCCTGTGTGAATGTCGCCAACCTTCTGCTCGCCAAAGGAACAGCGCGTCAGCGCGAAATTGCCGTTCGCTCCGCCTTGGGAGCCTCGCGGCGCACCGTCTTTCTTCAATTCGTTACCGAAAGCCTGGCGCTCGCATTCCTGGGCGGAATCGTTGGGGTCGGCATCGGCTACGCCATGTTGCGCGGCCTTATTGCAGCCATGCCCCACGATACGTTGCCCAGCGAAGCCGACCTCTCCCTCAACCTTCCCGTTCTCGCTATCACGCTTGCTGCCACTACGTTGTCCGGACTCTTCTTCGGTTCTGCTCCGGCCTGGTACGCATCGCGTCTCGACCCCGGCGAAACATTGAAAGAGGGCGGTCGCGCAGGCTCGGGCAAGGGGCGGCATCGCGTCCGCCAGGCATTGGTCGTCGGCGAATTCACGCTGGCCCTCGCTCTCCTCGCAGGCGCAGGTCTCGCCATGCACAGCTTCTGGAATCTGACCCATGTCGATCTCGGCGTGCAGACCGATCACATCTTAACTTTCAGCTTGCCGATGACAAAAGATGTGGTCTTCACGCCGGAGCAGATCGTTGGCCATTATCAGCAGATCATGCGCAGGATCTCGTCTACCACCGGTGTCGAAAGTGCCTCCGGAGCTACGGCAGTGCCTCTGGAGGGAACTGGGTTTGGAATGGCATTCACCATCAAGGGGCAGGCAGATTTCGCCGATCCGTCGCAACGGCCTGCTTGCGGCTTTGGTATGGTCATGCCCGACTACTTCAGGACCTACGGTATCCGCCTAACGAAGGGCCGGTTCTTCACCGAAGCGGACAATGCCGGCAGCCCCAAGGTCGCCGTGGTTAATGAAAAGTTCGCAACTCACTATCTGGCCGGCAAGAACCCCGTCGGGCAGGTCGTCAACGTCGAGCAACTCATCCCAGGTCTCCAAAAGCTCGGGCCCGCTCAACCCTGGGAGATCGTCGGTGTCTACCACGATGTGCGCGGAGGATCCTTCGAGCGGCAGCGCGAAGAGATTCTGGTTCCGTTCTACCAGAGTCCATGGCCCTTTATCTCCGTGGGCGTTCGCACGGCGCTCGACCCCGAGTCCATGACCAAGACGATCGCCGCTGCAGTTCATTCCGTCGATCCCACGGTAGCGCTCTCGGAGGTGCTCACCATGGACGAAATTCGCGATAGAGATCTCTCCGGCGAGCGGTTCTCCCTGGTGTTGTTCGCCAGCTTCGCCGCGATCGCCCTCTTGTTGGCTGCCATCGGAATCTACGGCGTCATGGCTTTCGCCGTCGGCCAGCGGCAGCATGAAATCGGCTTGCGCATGGCACTCGGCGCGGGGCGTAATCGCGTAGTACGCATGGTACTCCGCGAAGGAGCCATCCTTGCCTCGATTGGCATGGTTCTTGGATTGGTGGGCGCTTACTTCGTGGGCCGCACCATGAAGAGCATGCTCTACAACGTGGAAGCAATCGACCTGTCGGCGTTTTTCTCGGTGGCAGCCATCCTGTTTGTGGCGGCAATGGTCGCCTCTTACTTTCCTGCCCGCCGCGCCGCTGCCGTCGACCCCATGCGAGCGTTGCGCACCGAATAATCTGAGAGAAGAAGTTGAAGTTTGGAAATGGAATTGGAGTAATCATCATGATCGAACTGAAAAATATCGAACGCAGTTACAGAACCGGCCACACCGAAACCTGGGTCCTGCGCCGCGTTGGGCTCACCATTCGCGAAGGCGAATTCGTCACCGTCATGGGTCCTTCCGGGGCAGGGAAGTCATCGTTGCTGAACGTCCTCGCTCTTCTCGACGATGGCTGGCTCGGCGAATACTGGTTTGACGAGACGCCTGCCCACAAGCTCAATCGCAAGCAGCGTGCCGATCTCGCGCGCCAGCGCATCGGCATGGTCTTTCAGAGCTATCACCTCCTCGACGACCTCACCGTCGCCGAAAACATCGACCTGCCGCTCTCTTACAAGAACCTGCCTTCGAAAGAACGCGCCGGCATGGTCGCCGACATCCTCGACCGCTTCCAGATCGTCGCCAAGAAAGACCTGTTTCCGAACCAGCTCTCCGGTGGTCAGCAGCAACTGGTCGGTATCGCCCGCGCCGTTGTTCATGCGCCTTCGCTGCTTCTAGCCGACGAGCCCACCGGCAACCTGCACTCCACGCAGGCCCGCGAAATCATGGATCTCTTCCGCGAGCTCAACCGGCAGGGCACGACCATCGTCCAGGTAACGCACTCCGAAGAGAACGCACGCTACGGATCGCGCATCCTCGAATTGCGCGACGGATGGCTCACCCGTGACGAAGCGGTACAGAACCCCGCGGAGGTCGGCGCTCAGTGAATTCTTCTCAAGGGAAATACAAAATGAACGCTTCGACCGTCCGAATTTGCACTCGATTGCAAACCGTTGCCGCGATTCTCTTGTTGCAAGTCAACATGGCCGCGGCTGCCGCGTCCGCGCAACCGCAAGCCGCGCCCGCGGACCCGCAGACAACGCAGTCCGCGCCGGAAGCCCCAGCACCCCCAACCAACAACACAACGGCAGCTCCAACGTCGTTGGGTCAAACGATCCAGCAACAGCAGCAGATGGCAGTTGCTCCGCCGCAGCCGTTTAACGTACCAATGCCCCACTCGCGCAACCCGATCGCACGCTACCGCGCCAGCACCGCGCCTCCCTTGGATCTCATCAATTCACCGCGCCTGCAGAACCTTATCCGCGATGGAAAGATTTATATCTCCCTGCGCGACGCCATCGCGATTGCCATCGAGAACAATCTCGATCTGGCCTACTTCCGCTACAACTTCCCCATCGCTCAGACCGATATCCAACGCACAAAATCGGGCGCCCAGGCCAACGGCGTCAATGCCAGCGTCGTCCAATCCACCCAGGGTGGGTTTAGCGGTTCGGGCGGCGGAGGCGGCTCATCCGGGCCGAGCTTCGCCGCCGGCAACGGCGGCATCGTTACCTCGACTCTCGGCGCAGGAGCTCCTGTTCCGTCGTTCGATCCCTACCTTACGTTTCAGGGCTACGTCGATCACACCGTCACCCAGGAAGCCAACACGTCCCTGGTCGGCACGCCGATCCTGAAGACCAACACGATTGAAGTATTGTCGAACTACTCCCAATATTTCCCTTTGGGCACGAACGTGAATGTCAGCTACATCGGCCAGCGTGTCGCCAACAACTCGCCATACAACGCCATCAATCCCGAGCTCTATGGCAAGTTTGCGGTGAGCATCACCCAGCCCTTTCTCGCCGGCTTCGGACTCGCCAGCAACGAGCGCTACATCCGCATCGCCAAGCGCAACGCCTCGATCCTCGACGTTGTTTTCCAAGCCCAGGTCATCGCCACCGTGACTCAGATCGAAAATATCTACTGGGACCTCGTGAATGCCTACGATGCCGAGCAGATCAACGAGCGCTCCCTCGGCTTCGCGAACCAAACTCTCTCCGACGACCAAAAGCAGCTCGACCTTCAGGCCATCCCGGCGCTCCAGGTCATGACGGATCAGTCCCTTGTTGCGGCCGCCGAAGGCAACCTCACGGTAGCGCGTGCCAGCCTCCGTCTGAATGAGCTCTTGCTGAAGAACGCGCTCACCAAGACCGACGATCCCGCCATCGACGAGATGCCCGTCATACCTCTCGACCTGCACGCCGCAGCCGATCCCAATGCCGCCAAATCCATGGACGATCTCATCGCCGAGGCCGAGAAGAACCGCCCCGAGGTCACCCTCTATAAGATGACTGCCGATGTGCAGAAACAGGCCCTCAAGGACATCAATAGCGAACTTTTGCCGACCCTCAACGCGTATGGTTACTACGCGGGCGCAGGCACCGCCGGACCGAAAAGCGCGATCTGCGACCCGCAAGCAGTCGTCTGCACCACGGACCTGCCGTCGAACTTCTCCAGCATGTTCACGAACACCTTCAACTACTCGTCCCCGGAATACCAGTTCGGTATGACCCTCAACATCAATCTGCGCAACCGCCAGGTCAAGGCCGATCAGTTCCGTGCCGTTCTTGCGTACCGCCAGAGCCAGATCTCCTCCGAGCAGCAGCAGAAGGACATTCTGTTCGATGTCCGCAACACGAAGTTCGCGATTGAACAGGCGCAGGCCCGTGTCGATGCGGCGCAGAAGGCCGAAGATCTCGCGCAGAAAACATTTGACATCACCAAACAGGAACAACAGCTCGGCGCCAAATCCAGCGTCGATACGCTGAACGCCGAAAACGTACTCGCGCAGGCCGAGTCCGCTCTCGACACCGCACAATCAGCCTACGAGAAGGCCAAGGTGGATATCGACCGTGCCATCGGAGAAACCCTGGAGCGGACAGGGGTCTCGATCGACGATGCGAAATCTGGCGTGGTAACCCGCGCACCGTAAGCTGTTCCCCAATTGCTGTAAAGCGAAAGTGCATCTCCTAAGTGCCTTTTCGTCAAGAAAAAGACACCCTGCACGAGGACTAAAATGCTACATACAAATTGTAGAGCAGCTCAAAATCACCGAAAGAGTGCATGACAGATCTTCGTAAGCAAGCTCGAATCCGGGTCCTCGTCGCCGATGATCAGCCCTCCATTCTCGAAGCAGTGGAGCTCTTGCTCCAGCCGCAAGGCATCCAGGTTGACACCGTGCGCTCACCGCAGCTTTTGCTCGAGGCGCTCGGTCAAAGCGACTACGACGTTCTGCTCATCGACCTCAACTACACCCGCGACACTACCTCCGGCAAAGAGGGCCTCGATTTGCTCGCGCGCCTTCAGGAGATCGATCCTCGCCTGCCGGTCATCGTCATGACCGCGTGGGGCAACATCGATCTCGCTGTCGAGAGCATTAAGCGCGGCGCGCGCGACTTCATCCAGAAGCCGTGGGAAAACGAGCGCCTCATCTCTATCATCCGCGTTCATGCTGAGCTGCACCAGGCCCTGCGCCGCGCGCGTCAACTCGAGCTCGAGAACCGCCTGCTCCGCGCCGAAGGCATGCCGGAGTTCATCGCCGGCGCGCCCAACATGCAGCCGGTCCTCGAACTCATCGCGCAGGTCGGTCCCTCCGACGCCAATGTCCTCATCACCGGCGAGCACGGCACCGGCAAAGAGATCGTCGCTAAGCTGCTCCACGCCGCATCGCCGCGCTCCCGTATGGCACTCGTCGCGGTCAACGCCGGCGGATTGCCCGAAGGAACTTTCGAAAGCGAGATATTCGGCCACGTCAAAGGCGCGTTCACCGACGCGCGCACAGATCGCGTCGGCCGCTTTGAGCTCGCCAACGGCGGCACGCTCTTTCTTGACGAGATCGCCAATGTTCCACTGCGCCAGCAGGCGAAGTTGTTGCGCGTGCTTGAAACAGGAGAACTCGAGCGTGTCGGTTCCTCGCAAACCCGTCGCGTCGATGTGCGCGTGCTCTCCGCGACCAATGCGCAGTTAACTGAAGAGGCGGCAGCCGGCAATTTCCGTGAAGACCTTCTGTTCCGCATCAACACGGTCGAGATTCATCTGCCCGCTCTTCGCGACCGGCGCGAAGACATACCGCTGCTCGCCACGCATTTTCTCCAACGCAACCGCACACGCTACCGCAAGCAGGTCACAGCCTTTTCTGCCTCAGCGATGCAGCAGATGATGCAGTACGGGTGGCCAGGGAATGTGCGCGAGCTCGAGCACGCAGTGGAGCGGGCCGTACTGTTGTGCCGCGGTGAAGAAATTGAGCCGGCCAATCTCGCCATGGCTCCTGGGCGCCCCAGTGCTCCATCCTTCGACAACATGAGCATCGACGAGGTTGAGTCTCTCCTCATTCGCAAGGTGCTGCGCCGTTGCGACGGCAACATCTCTCAGGCTTCCGAAGCGCTTGGGCTCAGCCGCGCCGCACTTTACCGCCGCATTGAAAAATATGGCCTATGAGAGCGAGCTGAGGACACGGCACATCCGCAGGCGCCGCCACTCGGCGGTTCGCCGGGCGTGGTTCTATTGCCTGCTTCTTTCCCTCCCCACGCTGATTTTTGCCGGAATCCTTCTCTATCAACAAAAAGTCTCAGCCGCTCCCGGCATCCTGGTTGGAACCTGCCTTTTAATCTATCTGCTCTTCATCGCCGCCACGATGATCGAAAGCCTCGTTCGCCCTCTACAAACTCTTTCTAACGTCGTGTCGTCGTTGCGGGAAGGCGACTATTCGTTTCGGGCGCGCGGAGCCGGTACACAGGACGCGCTCGGCGAACTGGCTGCGGAGATCAATACCCTCGCCGATCTGCTGCAGCGGCAGCGTGTGCGCTCTCTTGAAGCGACTGCGCTGCTGGCCCGCATTCTTGAAGTGATGCATTCGCCGATCTACGCGTTCGACCGCGAGAATGTGCTCCAGCTGGTCAACGATGCCGGCGTCCAGTTGCTCGGCCTGCCGCATGCCCGCTGCTTCGGCCGCACCGCCCGCGAATTGGGCCTCGAAGGTCTCCTTGCCTCGCCCGATCAGAGCATCCATTCCTTCGGTTCCAAGCCCAACCGCTGGTTGCTGCGCAAGGCCGCCTTCCGGCAGGATGGCGCTCCACATCTTCTCCTGCTGCTCGCCGATGTCAGCCAACCATTGCGAGAAGAAGAACAGGCTGCGTGGAAACGCCTCATTCGCGTCCTTGGTCACGAGCTCTCGAATTCGCTCGCGCCCATCAAATCCATCGCCGGCAGTTTGCTCGCCCGCGCCGATCAGATTCAGGGCGACACCGATACGGTGCGCGATTTCCGTCGCGGCCTCGGCGTCGTAGAGAGCCGCGCCGATTCACTCCATCGCTTCGTGCAGTCCTATCGCATCCTCGCTCAACTGCCGCCGCCGCATCTTAAGCCGGTTCCGGTGGCGGCATTGGTCGAACGCATCGCATTGCTTGAGCAGCGTGTCCCAGTCCAACTCGAACCCGGCCCCACCGCGATCCTGCATGCGGACCCCGATCAGCTGGAGCAAATGTTCATCAACCTGCTCACCAACGCTGTCGATGCCTCAATCGCAAATGGCGCGAATCCGGTGCGCATCGGATGGCAGGTTGCAGAGTCTGTACTTGAGGTTTTTATCGAGGACAGCGGCCTTGGCATCGCCAATAGCGAAAACTTGTTTGTGCCCTTTTATACGACCAAGCCCACCGGCAGCGGCGTGGGTCTGGCGCTGGCTCAGCAAATCGCGCGCGCCCATGGCGGTGAGATTCGACTGGTCAATCGCGAGGACAACGAGGGAGCCCGCGCCACCGTTCGTCTGCCATTGGCCTAAAGTTGGATGTGCTTGAGTAGGTCCTCGACCTCCTGAAGCACCTCCGCGGAGGTGAAGTCTGGACCGTCGAGCTTTCTGATCTTGCGGAATAGGTCGAGTTCTTCCTTGGGGCACAGTATTCCGGCAATCTCTTCTTGAGACACGCCGCGTTGTGATTGAAACGAAAGCTCCGCGCCATCCTCCAGCTTGTCCTGAATTACATCCAGATGAGAAATGCCCCTAAAGCTGACCCTAACCCGTTTGGCTTCGGGATTGTCGTATTCGACTTCTCCATCTTTGCCAATTCGCAGGGCTTTCTCATACGCCTCGGTTGGCGAATCGGCTCGGATCAGAGTTAGATTTCTCAGTACCACGTTGCGCGGATCGTCATCGACTCGAATCTCTTCTACAATTTCGGCAACGTACCATTCCGCGCCCTTGGGTATGAAGGCCATGTTGAACTCCCTTGCTCAGAGCGTCACGACAGTCCGTTTGCAGGTAGGCAGACTCTACTGGCGGAACCCGGCTTTCTCCACACTCTGCTCCCGATCATCAAAAAAGCCAGACCCCTCGCTAGTGCAGTCCGATCCGGACGCCCACCTTCAGCCGACACGCGGCATCATATCCCTGCGCGCGTCGATTTCCGTCGCCACTACGCGATTGCGCCCGCTGTTCTTGGCTTTGTAAAGAGCCTCATCCGCTTCGCGAATCAGTTCTTCGTGACCGGCCGGGAATCCCGATGCCACGCCAAAGCTTGCCGTCAAAGGAATCATCGTCTCGCCTTCCTTCACACAGCATTCCTGTACCGCAATCCTTAGTTCCTCGGCGCGCTGCCGCGCATGCACGAATCCGGAACCGGGCAGGATCAGCAGAAATTCTTCGCCGCCGTACCGGCCTACCCAATCGTAGGTTCGGACCATGCGCTGGAATGTCGCACTGGCTTCTTTCAGCACTTGGTCGCCGGCAGGATGGCCGAAGGTATCGTTGATCCGCTTGAAGTAGTCCAGATCGGCCAGAATGATACTCACAGGCAGGCCTTCGCGGCGCGATCGGTCTACCTCGATCCGTAATCGCTCAACAATAATGCGGTGATTCCATAGCCCAGTCAGATCGTCGTGCTCGGCGTAGTGTCGCATCTGCTCCCGCGTACGCATCAGTTCGCCTTTTTCCTTTTCCAGATCGATCGTGCGCAGTTTCACTGCGGCTTCCAGATGCCGCTTCTGTTTCACCAGCGCGCCCACGCGCTGCCTCCACGTCGCGATCAGCACCGCCAGCGCAATAAGCGCCAGCGCAATCTGCAGCTCCCGCGATTGCCACCAGCGCGGCGTGATCCGGAACGAATAGGTCGCGACCGGCGAAATCAAGTGTCCGGTCTGGTCCACCTCTGCCACTTGGAACTGGTAATTCCCCGGCGCCAGGTGCTGGAAGTGGACGTCCATATCGCGCGTCTCTTCCCACTCGGAACCCTGACCGCCGACCAGCCGATAGCGGATCCCCGCATCCTGCGTTCCACGGAAGGATAAGAGCGCCATCGAAATCTCCAGCGGGCTGGAACTCCATTGCACCGCAGATCCATTTCCCAGCAGCTTGGATCCGTAAGTGACCTGCGAAAATGCAGGCGCCTGCGGCATCCCCGTCGGTGCATCCTGCGGTGTGATCAAATGACTCAGCCCACCCGAAGTGCCAACCCAAATGCTGTGATCCAAATCCACAGCTAGAGCAAAGCTGTCCGTGTCGTTCCAAAGCAAACCATCGTCCTGGGTATAGCTCCGCCACGCTCGACCGTCGAACACCGTCAGTCCAGCATCCTGCCCGACCCAGAGCCATCCCCGATGGTCGACCATTAGAGAAACAACCTGCTGCGACAAAAGCGGAGGGCGACCGATATGCTTTACTTCGGCCACTCGGTACCCGTCTACCTTCAGCCGCATTAGCTCCTGCGACGAGCCGGCAGCCCAGACATATCCATCCTGGTCAATCGCAATCGTGTCTGGGTGAGCCCCCGAGGAGCCCGTCTCGATGCTGTGCCAGCCCTTCCCGTCCTTCAGAAAGAGCCCTTGGTCCGCAGCCGCCCAGATCCGGCCCTGCGCGTCGGCACAGAGGCTTGAGAAACGTTGATGAACATTGCCAAACGCAGCGTCTTCGACAAGTCGCGGCTGACTGTGCGCCCAATTGGAATCCAGCTCGTACAGTCCGCTGTTTGTAGCCGCCCAGATGTTCTGTTGACCGTCGACGAGTACGCTGTACACTTCGGGCAGTTTCCACTGCCGCCCCGCCAGCGAATTCGAATCGATCCGAACCAACGCACCCGCCGCGCTGCCCATCCAGATCGCTCCATCCGCGGCCTCAGCCAATGCACCTGCGCGATCCGTAATGATTCCGGGTTGCCGCCAGACTTTGGGGTTCGGTTGTCCGGCAGCAATCCAATCCAAGCCAGACTCGGTGCTGATCCACAATCTCCCTTTCCGATCGCGCAGCGCCCCCCAAACCAGATCGTCGCTCAGACCGTCGGCCTCGGTATATCCTTCCCAACGGTCCTGGCCCACCCAGCGCTTCAGCCCGTGTCCTACGACGCCGATCCAAACTGATCCTTCGCGATCGACAAACAGGTCCTGGATTTCGAATCGAGAAAGCCCATTGTGCTCCGTAACCATGCGCCAACGACTGTTTTCCCACATGCCAAGCGAGGGTCCTTGCGGGGTTAGAATTCTGCCCTGTGCATCTTCGGCGAGCGCCGGATAGGCCTCCGATGCCAGCGAACCAGGAAGATCGTGCAGCTCAAAGCGAAGCTTGGCGGGGTCGATCTCGCCCACGTGCACCGCGCCCCGGACCCAGATGTGGCCGCCGCGTGTCAGCAGCAAATTGGTCCACTCCTCTGCTGGAAGTCCCAGCTTGGATCCCATGCGGGTCGTCTTCCCATCGGCGAAGCGGCACAGGTCTGAATCGCAGCCGTACCAGAGCGCACCGTCCGGGCCGAACAGCACACTGACGGGATTGCCTTCCAGGTGCATTGGCTCCGCGGCCCAATGGTCGTCGTTTGACCGTCGCAGCAGAACCGCTCCCGTCTTGGTCACGGCAATCACTTCGTTTGTTTTGTTCGAAGCAAACACCGTTCCGGCTCGTGGCAGGTAATGGACTCCAGGCGCCGACGGTTGCACCTCGGCAAATCGGCCATCCTTTTGTTCAAAAAAGAATCCCGCCGAGGTCGCAACCCAGAGAGTGCCATCCATGCCTACATAGAGGTCCACAATCGTGGGTTCGGTAAGGCCCTGGGCCGCTCCAAAACTTTGGAACTGACTGCCGTCATACCGGTAGAGGCCGTTCTGCGTTCCTACCCAAAGGAATCCCGTGCGATCTTGCGTCAGGCTCGCGATGTTCAGGTTGCCGAGTCCCTGTGTGTACTCGCGAAAGCTATAACGCTGGGCTGGGCATGTTGTGGACAAGGCGCAAATCGCTGCAAGGCCGCTGAGCAGCAGCCTGAGTGTCCACCCAGGTTTGAGTAACCTACGCAATAACTTCCCCTCTGGCTGCCTGGCTTGCACGACCGCCAATCCGCAGGGTGCTTGTCCTGGCCAATCGGTAAGGCCGGCTCGGATATGCCGACGCTGCACGACTGGTCACGCGAATTACAATTACCAGTGGAACCAATATAGAGATTACTCTCGGTGCCGGGAATCACACAAAAGTCGAAAGTCATAGTCAATTGGTGCATTCTGCTCTTAGAGTTAGAGCTAGGTTACCAATGCGCGCACCATAGCCGAAAATGGTGGGTTTGGAAGAGCTTTTAGTCGCAAATCAGGGTGGCTTCGGGAAAGCCAGAGAGCTCAACTGCGTCGATTTCAGACACCACTTCTCCGCAGGAATCCTGCTGCGTGGCGAAAAAGGCGTCGACTTGTCCCAGTACCTCAGCACCCGTTTTCGCGTGGTAGATTGCACCACGCAGCTTGGCGCCGCCTGGCACCCCGTGGGTGAACCACGAGGCAAACTGCTTCATTTTGCCTGAGGTTTCCCCCATGCGAGCGTCTTTAGGGAGAGCCTGGCTGGCCTCGGCCTCTTCCAGCAGCATTTTGAAATAGGTCCGGATCAGCCGATACCGGTCATCGACAGTCGCCCGCTCATAGCTCCCAGTCGCCGTGTATTGAGCAATTTGCCGGAAAATCCAGGGATTCGCCGGAGCCGCACGCCCAATCATCACCCCATCGCACCCCGTCTGCGCCACCATCGCCGCCGCATCCTCCGGCGTCCGAATATCGCCGTTCCCAATCACCGGAATCCCCACTGCCTGCTTGACGGCCGCAATCCATTCCCACTGCGCCTGCCCGCTATAGCCCTGTTCGCGGGTCCGCGCATGAAGCGCAACGCCATTCAACCCCTCGGACTCAGCCATGCGCGCCAATTCCACGCACACAATCTGCGCATCGTTCCAACCCATCCGGAACTTTACCGTGAAGGGAATCGTGACCGCCTTACGTACCGCCCGAAAAATCTCGCCAATCTTGGGCAAATCCCGCAGCAGCCCCGACCCGCCATTGCACCCCACCACACGTTTCGCGGGACAGCCAAGATTCAAATCGATCAGGTCAAATCCAGTGTCCTGCACAATCCGCGCAGCTTCTGCCAAAGTCTCCGCATTCGACCCAAAAAGCTGCGCCCCGATCGGATGCTCATCGTCATAAAAAGTCAGATACCGCCGCCGCTTCGACTCCCGCATCCGCGACAGCCCATCCGCCGACGTAAACTCCGTCATCAACAACCCGCACCCCGACTGCGCATTTGTCACCGCAGCATCGATTTCCACCGCCATCTGAGAGGCATGTTTTGTAACAGGGCACGACTTCAGTCGTGCCGTATCGGCACCCTCTACGAGCTGGGCTTTAGCCCCTGTCAACGTTTCGTGATCCCTGACCCCCGCCGAGGCCCCCGGCGAGTGATGTTTGCTCGCAGGGGTGGCTGACCCCTGATCCCCGGAAAAAAGACTCGCATGACGGATAAACCGCCGGAACACCGTATCCGTCACCCCAGCCATAGGCGCCAGCACCGTCGCGGGAGCAACAAGGACGGATCCCAAACGCACCTCCGCCGGCACCCGCACACCCGTAGGCATCGTGTGCTCCCTGGGGTTATCCCAGTCCTTCTTCACCGTAAATCCCTTGCCAGCCATTCGACCGCTACTCTCGGACTTCCCAGTTAGCCGTGTGCTCGGCAACGTAACGATCAGCGAGTTCCACAATCTCCTTCGAAGAGCGGAACCGCTCGGCCTTCAACAGGGTCTCCACTGCAGCGTCATCCTCTGTCACGTTCACATACAGTATCCCTGCACGGCCCACTCCATCTGCAGCAAGAGCTTGATTCGCAATCGCCTTACTAGGTATCCACCGCCGTTTGTCAGGCTCGAAAGAAACGATGGTCAAGTATCTGAAATGTCCAGGAAATCCCGAGAAATCGCTTAGTGCAGCGGAAACAGTCTTTTCGAGAAATCTCGAATGGCCGTGATCGTCACCATGGCCGGACTCCCAGGGCACAAGTCTCACTCCATGAATATCTCCCACACCGGCTCGATCAATCGCGAGAACGTCTACCTTCCAACTGTCCCAATCTGCATCTAGATACACCTTCGGAATTAAAAGCTTGTGGATCAGGAAAGACTGAACCGCGTTCTTAGCCCTTCCGAAATAGTGCTGACTTTCAAGTTCCTGAAGCTCATTCATATCTCCACCCCTCGATCTTCAACGCTTTGCCCGTCGATTCGGCCCAGGCGGCGAATCTAATGGCGTCTTGGACTATCTTGCCGAAATCTAAACCCGACTCAAAGGGGCCATAAGCGATCTTGCTCTTGCACCCAATCAATCTCTGCAGACGATCCAGGCCATTATGAGGATCGTACTTAAGCATTCCGAGTTGTGACCTTGAATCTGCCGCAGCAGTTTGATGGTTTTCAGATGACAGCGTTGTTGTACCGAGACCTATCCGGATGGCATCGCAATACGAAATCGCAGCGTGGATGCCTAAGAGCGCCGATGAGTACTTGTACGCGTCAAGGTCCTCTCTCAAAAGATCGACCCCTTGAAGAAAGTCCCTCGCTCGACCTAAGTAATGCTGGACCTCGACGGCGATCATAATGGACCTTCTTGCACAAGGATCACACGAAAAGGCCCCCGCCGCAGCGGAGGCCCACTCAATCCGTAAGCCGCAGACCGCTATTTCGCAGCCGTCGCCTTCGCAGGAGTAGTAGCCTCGCCCGCCTTGGCATATTTCCGCCGGAAGCGCTCCACGCGCCCAGCCGTATCCACCAGCCTCTGTTTGCCGGTAAAGAACGGATGGCAAACCGAGCAGATTTCCACGTGAATGTCGCCCTTGTGGGTCGAACGGGTCTCAAAGTTGTTTCCGCAGGCGCACAACACCCGCACCGCGTCGTAATTGGGATGAATCTTTTCCTTGGGCATCTCGAAGACAGACCTTTCCTGCAGTTCTCTCTATTGTAAGTTGATTCCCAACCAGGCGCAAACGATGCAACTACCGGGTCAGGGCAATCGCATGAAGGATTGCGGTTATCAAGGCTGGCTCTATTCGAACGCCAAACCGGTCTGATCGCCGCGGTCTTCCCGGAGGGAAGACAGGAAAATAGCCCAGGACAAGTCCGCCGCGGCGGACGCCGTCCTGGGATGGCATCCAAGTCTCGTTTCGCGCCCCGTAGGCGGCGCGGCGAGTTTGCGAGTCATCCCAGAAGAACACTTGCTCAACATGTCTCCCCTGTATGGGAAAGTTCCATCCCTTTCCTGTCTTATCCGTTCTTGGCTCATTTTGATTCTGGTAGTCCCAGCACATTGATTTTGGCTCCGCCCTCCAGTTTGCCGGAGCCCTATTTCCTCGCAGCTCCAACATGGTCTGAAATGTCAGCGGCCATCGCTAGCATGATGCGTCTTGTGAATCCGCTCGAAATTGTAGTGGATGGAGGATGAAGTGTAGGGAGACACAACCAACGGCCTCCGCCCTCTCATCACAGCCCAATGTTCACCCGGAACCAAGCCGCTCCCCCACGCGTATATTCAGGGCAAATGCCAAGCACGACCAAAATGTCGCCACCCGATTTCCTCTCCCGGCGTCTCTTGGGCCTCACGAGCAAGATCGAAGGCCTCGACCCGCAGTTGCCGCCGGTCATCGTTCCGTGGATCATCCAACATCCGCGCTACCTCCCAGGCTTCCTCCGCCTCGCCCACACCCTCAAGCAATCGCACCGCGTGCGCGCCCGCGCCCTTGCCGATGGCGTCCGCGTCCCGCCCTTCCTCGTTCTTAGCGTTACCTCCAAATGCAATCTGCGCTGCACAGGCTGCTACGCCGGAGCCATCGGCACCGTGACCTCTGCCCCCGCGCATCCCGGCCTCAGCCTCCGCGATTGGTACTCCGTCGTCGATGAAGCAGTTCGGCTAGGCGTAATGGCCTTCATGATCGCCGGCGGCGAACCATTCCTGCTTCCCGGCATCGTGAATCTATTCCGCGACCATCCCGACCGGCTCTTTCTCGTCTTCACCAACGGCACAGCCCTGCAGCCAAGCGATTACGCGATCCTGAAGAACTGCTCCAACACCGTCATCGTCGTCAGCCTCGAAGGCGACCGCGACCTGACCGACCTCCGCCGAGGCCGTGGCGTCTACGAGAAAGCCCTCGGCTCCCTCGACCGCCTCCAGCAAGCCGGCGTTCTCACCGGCATCGCCGTCACCATAGCCCCCGCCAACATCGAGTACTGGACCGACCCGCGCAACATCGACCAGCTCATCGCCCACAGCGGCCCCCTCGCCATGTTCATTGAGCAGATCCCCACCGGCCCCGCTACCAGTCAGGTCCCCACCGGCAGTTGTGCAAGCGGCGCCGTGCTAACCGAAGACCAGCGCACAAGCTTCCGCAAAACCGTTGTC
>CAZAQN010000053.1:0-28640 GCA_964487345.1 uncultured Occallatibacter sp.
TTCAGGGGGATTGCCCAGGGTGCCGCGTGATTCTGTTTTCGGGACAGGCGAATCTAGATGATTTGCTCGAGGTCCGAGGGGATAAAGCGCGAGGATTCGAGCTTCTCGCCAAGCCGATCCATCCGGATGTGTTGCTGAGGTCCGTCGAGAAGATATTCGAGTTGGACGCCATGCCGGAACGCAAAGAGCTTCCTACGACAGCAGATGCCTAGGCACGCGGAGAAGAACTGGCTGCGAGTTAGTTTGAGCCGGGGGCCAATGGCGTTGGATTCTTCGGCCGATAGAGACCCAAATTTACTTCTTTCCGTGCGACGTCTTCCGCAGGCTGGTCGCTTCCCCGAGGCAATTGCGTGAACACGACGAACGGTAGTTAAGATCTTCGCCGCGCCCCTACGGGGCGCGAAAACGTGCTTGGGATGCTGTCCCAGGACGGCGTTCCGCTTGTCCTGGGCTATTTTCGTGTCTTCCCTCCGGGAAGACCGCGGTGATCGCCCGGTTCGGTGCCGAAACAGGACCAGCCTTGGCAACCACAACCGTTCATGCGATTGCCCTGGGTCCCTTCCCAAGCCATCCCTGTGATCGAGGCGCACCCTTCCTTTGGAATCGCTCCGCAAACAGGACAAACGAAATCCAGAGGGAGGTGAAACTCGGCTATTCCAGTCGATTACCGCCGCGACGATGGCCCATTCTGAGCATTCTCCGGCACGGCAACGCAATGACGGGAAACGGCCATCCACAAAAAAACCCTCCACTTTCCCACAGCTTCGGCGGCTGCCGGCTAAGTTGTAAGATCACCGTGCAGAAAATGGGGGCAGGTCAGGCTCATTCGGTTTGGTTCTGCTTGGGCAATCTAACTTTGTCTATCCAGAAATCCTTGATGCCTTTCACAATGGCCTCGAAGTCATCCAACTGCAGGGGTTTGTTGAGGAAGCAGTTCGCTTGCAACTGATAGGTCTTGCGGACGTCCCCTTCGAAGCTGGAGGTCGTTAAGATGATCGTCGGAATTGTTTTCAGGCGTTCATCGCTCTTGATTAGAGCAAGCACCTCGAGGCCATCCATCCGGGGCATATTGAGATCCAACAAAATGAAGTCGGGGGAAGGGACGTTCGAGTGGACTCCCTCCTTCCTCAGAAAGGCCATGGCCTCTATGCCGTCGTTGACGACGTGCAAATGGATTGCCCCGCTTCCTTCGCCAAGCGCTTCTTTTGTCAGCCGTGCGTCGCCGGGATTGTCTTCGACCAAAAGGATCTCAATGGACATTTGTCTCCCTTTCCGGCGAGACCAATGGGCGTTCATAGCATGGCTCTGAACCCAACAATAATCTGAGGAGTCTTGCTCAACTGCCGTGGTCCCGATCTCGAATCATATTCGGCGAATGTTCGTGCATCGTCGGATCACATCCGCGCACCGCCTGGACCTCAACCTCCTGCAAAGGCAGGTTGCCGAACGAATTTGGCGTTGACGAAGCCACCGTTCACGCTGGACCAACGACGATGGCCGACCCTGAACATTCTCCGGCTCGGGAACGCGATGGCAGGAAACGGCCATCCACAAAAAACGTCCCACAGCCAAGGCAAGGAGTATAGTGCTGCCCAGCCGGGATTGCGCAAGCGAAATCTCGACTACCTCAAGTCTGAAACGGTCGCGCACCCTTCTGAACGGCTCTCGTTGAGACTCGCATCCAGGATGAGCTGAACGAAGGATCGAGGTGAGGAGCATGAACTTCGACCTCGCCACATTTCTTGAAGAAGCAGGAGTGGGACGAAAACTCGTCCAATTGCGGCCCACGCAGGTTTTCTTTTCGCAGGGGGAATCGGCTGACGCCATGTTCTATCTTCGAGCAGGCCGCGCGAAACTCACCGTTGTCTCCCCAGAGGGCAAAGAGGCCACTATCGCGCTTCTTGTTTCGGGGGAATTCATTGGAGAGGAGTCGCTGGCCAGTGTGGGCGCATTGCACCTGGCCACTGCCACTGCGATCGAGGCCTGTTCAGCGCTCAAGATAGGCAGGGATGAGATGATCCGCGTGATGCACGAGGAGAGCGATTTTTCCGAGATGTTCCGGAAATTCCTGCTGGCCCGGAGTATGCGAACCCAGGCGGATCTGGTGGATCAGCTCTTCAACTCCAGCGAGAAGCGGTTAGCGAGAATTCTCCTGATCTTGTCCGAATTCGATGAGCCGGGAAAACCGGACCACCTCGTTCCTCCCATCACGCAGGAAACTCTGGCAGAGATGGTCGGCACAACCCGTTCCCGCGTGAGCTTCTTCATGAATCGCTTTCGCGACCTTGGACTGATTGAATACAAGGGTCGCATCCGGGTCCATCGGTCGCTGCTCAATGTGATTCTCCACGACCAATTGCCAGGGCAGAGTTCATCACCGACCTCCGAACTCCCACCCAGTCGATCAGGAACTGCTGGACGAGCTAAGGGGGCGTGAGCAGAGGATTCCTCGTGGACGGAGGCGGATTCCTGGAGTTGCGGACGAGGGACGGCGAAATCGGAATCGGGCCTTCTACTGAAGAACCATTGGAGGGATTTAGAACCTGTCCAAAAAATAGTCCGAGTTTCGCGATGAGGTTTTAAAAACAGGCCCTCAGGGGCTAAACAGGCTGCGGAAAGGTCGGATATTCCACCAGGAATCGTGAATCATGTCCCTCAGCGGCTAAAGCCGGCGTCAATCCAATCGACTTATCGGCACGAGTAAACTCGTGCCCTTTCAAAACCGTTCCTGAGACGAGTTTTTCCGCAGCCTGTGAAGCCCGTACCCTTCATTGCTGGCATCAGGTAAGTTTTTTCGCAACCTGTGAAGTCGGACCCTTTCAACGCAACAGGAGTTTCTCGACAGATTCTTAGAAGAAGACGATGGGATCCCATTGGGAATTCTGGCGATTCGCGTAGTTCTTAACCGGACGGTCGCGGATTCCAGTATCATGAGAGTGGCCCTTTGGCAGGTTTGGAGGTGGGATTTTTGGCAGAGGTTCGTGTACAAGAAGGCGAGCCGCTCGAGAATGCGCTACGCCGGTTTAAGCGGAAGGTACAGACGGAAGACATCATCAAGGAAGTAAAGCGTCACTCCTACTACCTGAAGCCGGGCGAGAAGCGTCGTGTGAAGGCAGCTTTGGCGCGCAAGCGGAATCGTAAGAAGGCTCGTAAGGAGCAGGACTAACGGCCTTTGGTGAGAGTCGGAATTTTGACTAGCCGTCCCTCAGGGGCTAAAGCCCTCTCGATTGTGCTGAATTTACGGCACGCGACCCACTCACCGGGTGGGTGCCCCGGTCGAGCCCTTTCAAAACTCGACCTACACCACAGGCTGCTGAGCAGGGGCCTGGAGGCAGGTCCTAAGAAAACTGAATCGCGATGAGCCGTCTCGGCGCGTTCCGCGGAAGAACAGCGGAAGGTGCACGGAAGAAAGACTAGATTGAGGCGGCGCGTCGCGATTTTGAACATTGGCCTTTTCGCCGGTGTACATGCCAGGCGAACACAACCCAGTCTTCCCAAACCACGGGAGACTTTTGACAAACGCCGCATCCTTTTATCGCGGCCCGGGCCCTTGTTACGGAGAGAAGTACGAAGACAGGGAGACGGGACCGGCAAGCTTCCAGGGTCATGGCCGATTTCGGCGATCCCTTCTCGGGGAACGGCCATGGCGTATACCGATCGAATCCTAATATGCATCGATTGCGGGGCGGAGTTTGTATTCACCGCCGGCGAGCAAGTTTTTTTCCACGACAAACAATTTGTGAACGACCCCAAGCGCTGCAAGCAGTGCAAGGCGAAGCGCAGCTCGAGCGGACGGCGAGTGCGGGCGGAGACGCGCACGACGTGCTCGGCGTGCGGCGAAGAGACGACGGTTCCTTTCAAGCCGACGCAGGGCCGGCCGGTGCTGTGCCGCAGCTGTTTCTCGAAGGGCAAGACGACGCCCAATGCGGCCCGTTCTAGTTCGGCCGATCCTAACGTAGCGCAGAGCTAGAGAGCAGATCGCCGCTGAAGCCGGAAGGAAAGCCGGCGGCGCGGACGAGTGTGGCCAACTGTGCCCAATGGCGTTGGCTGTGGAGGAGAATATGGGCCAGCGCCTTGCGCGGGGTAGGCTTTGGCTGCTCCGGCTTCCGCCACGGATAATGCACGGTCCTCTCGTTCCAGGCTGGCGAGGGGTCATCCAGCAGGGATCTGAAATTGTGGATTGCGCGACTGTGCATATCAAACAGAGCATCCAGCGGGCCGGTGGGCCATACGTCATAATCTGTCACAGGCTGGCCAGCGATAATCTGGCTCCAAACCAGCTCGGCTCCCCAGATATGGCGAACGAAGGCTTGCACATTAGCGTTTCCGCCGATGCCGCAGGGTAGCTCCAAGAGTGCCGGATTCGCTTCCAGGTGCGCTTTCCAGAAGTCGGAGGCCTCCTGGTTCCAGACGAGAAGCTCTTCAAGTGTGATGGCAGGGGTCACGGTTTTGCCTTGAGTGCGCGGTAGCCGATGTCGCGGCGGAAGTAGATGCCTTCAAACTGGATTTCAGCGAGAGACTGATAGGCACGGGCGAGAGCTTCGCGGAGCGTGTCTCCCAGGGCGGAGGCGCAGAGGACGCGGCCGCCGCTGGTGACGAGCTGGCTGCCGAGACGCGCGGTGCCGGAGTGAAAGACCTGGACGCCGGGAACCTGGGCGGCGTTGCCGAGGCCGGTAAGCGGAAAGCCGGTTTTGTAGCCGGCGGGGTAGCCGGCGGAACTGGCTACTACACAGGCGGAGGCGCCGGGGCTCCAGCGCAAAGGGGTTTCCGCGAGGCGGCCATCGATGCAGGCTTCGAGAGCGTCGAGGAGGTCGGACTCGAGGCGGGGCAGGATGACCTGGGTTTCGGGATCGCCGAAACGGGCGTTGTATTCGAGGATCTCGGGACCGCGTGGAGTCATCATGAGCCCGCAATAGAGGACGCCCATGAAGGGCGTGCCTTCTTCGGCCATGCAGCGAATGGTGGGCTCGGCGATGTGATGGAGGATCCACTCGGACATCTGCGGCTCGAGCATGGTGTCGGTGGAGTAGGCGCCCATGCCGCCGGTGTTGGGGCCGGTGTCGTATTCGCCGATGCGCTTGTGGTCCTGCGCGGGGAGTAGAGGCGCGACATGGGTGCCGTCGCTCAGGCAGAGGAAGCTGATTTCTTCGCCTTCGAGGAACTCCTCGATGACAACCTGCTGCGAGGATTCGCCGAGGAACGAGCCGTTGAAGAGGCCATGGGCGGCTTCGAGGGCGATGGTACGCGACTCGCAGAGGATAACGCCTTTGCCGGCAGCGAGGCCGTCGGCTTTGACGACGATGGGCGGATGGAAGAGGGCGATGGCTTCTTCAAGCTCGCTGGCGTGCGCGCAGACCGAGTATTTGGCGGTGGGGATCTGATGGCGCTTCATGAACTGCTTGGCGAAGGCCTTGCTGGATTCGAGGCGCGCGGCGGCCTGGGTGGGGCCGAAGACGCGGAGGCCGCGGGTTTGGAGGGCATCGACGATGCCGAGTGAAAGCGGCAGCTCGGGGCCGACGATGGTGAGGCCGGGGGCTTCGGCTGTGACGAGACGGACCATGTCGTCGAGATTTTTGAGGTCGACGGGGATGCAGCGGGCGATTTGCGCGATGCCGCCGTTGCCGGGAGCGCAGACAACTTCAGAGACACGCGGGCTGCGTGCGATGGCCCAGGCGAGCGCGTGTTCGCGGCCCCCTGAACCGAGGATGAGGACTTTCATGGAAATGGTTTTCCCCTGACAGGTAATGGTCGGCAATGGGGGGGTGGGAAGTCAAACGCACCGCTCATCCAGCGGACCGCACCTTCGGCGGCACTGCGCGTGCGGCGGACTGCGCCTTCGGCGCGGGACGGGCCAACTCCTATACTGAGGCCTGGACAAAAGGAGATCTGGACAGCCGCAGGATCGTCGAGCGGCTGGGCCTGAGAGCCATGGTGGAAAGCCGCATCAAGCCGTATGGCGAGCAAGTGGCTGAGCAGGAGCGGCGCGCGGCGCAGCGACGGGCGTTCGTGCGGAACCAGACGATTGGGCTTGTGATCTTGGCGGCGGCGATTTGTTTGTGGTGGCTCTTTCATACCAATCCGAAGTGGATTTTTCCGCCGGGGTGGTGGCGGCTGTGACCGCAGCGCACCGCGAATAGTGGCCGGGCTGCAAGTGTGTAAACATGATTTCTCGACTTATTAAGAAATTGAAGGAAGCGCTACTTCGCAGCGGCTAAAGCCGGATTCTACAAGGTATTTGATTCGGCACGACTGAAGTCGTGCCCTGTTACAAAGCAGAATATTTCTCCCAAGGGGAGAAACGCATCGATTCGATGGAGAATACTTCGCGCATAAGATTCGGTCCAGAATTGAATCCGGAAAGACTCTTGCCAATGTCTCCCAATTTCAACTCGACCATGCAGGATCCGCTGGTGGTTCTATTGCTCGGGCCTACGGGGAGTGGGAAGACGGCGCTGTCGTTGGCGCTGGCGGAGCGGTTCGGCGGCGAGATTGTCAGTTGCGATTCGGTGGCGGTATATCGCGGGATGGATTTGGGGACGGCGAAACCTTCACCTGAAGAGCAGGCACGGGTGCCGCATCATTTGATCGATGTGGCTGACCCCGATGAGGTGTTTACGGCCGGTGAATATAGTCGGCAGGCGCGGGCGGCGCTGCGAGAGATTGTGGGGCGCGGCAAATTGCCGATTGTGACTGGGGGAACGGGGCTTTATCTTCGCGCCCTGACGGAAGGGTTGTTTGAAGGGCCGGTGCGGCAGGATGCTTTAAGGGCGCGGTTGCGGCGGAGTGCGGAGAAGCGTGGGGTTGCGTGGCTGCATCGGGTGTTGGCGCGCGTTGATGCGGCGTCTGCCGAGCGGATTCATGCGAATGATGCGCCGAAGCTGATTCGCGCGATTGAGGTGTGCCTCGCGGGGCGCAGGCCGCTGTCGCGGGTACTGGCGGAACCGAGCGCGGCCAAGGATCCGCTGAAGGGGTTTCGGTTGCTGCGGATCGGGCTGAATCCGCCACGGCAAGCATTATATGAACGATTGAATCGGCGTTGTGCAGAGATGTTTGCGGCTGGGCTGCTGCAGGAAACACGGGCTCTGCTGGCCTGCTACGGACCGATCAAAGCGCTGGACTCGCTTGGATACCGTCAAGCGGTTTCAGTTCTCCTCAAGGGCATCAGCGAGAAGGTGGCACTCGCAGAAGCGCAGCAGGGGCATCGCAATTATGCGAAGCGGCAGATGACCTGGTTTCGGCGGGAGCCTGACGTGCATTGGATGGAGAGATTCGGGGATGCAGCCGAGACAGCCACGGTCGTTGAGGCCCTGGTGGAATCGGCGCACGTCGAGCAATCTAAGGGTTAACTTAAGCTACCGGATTGAGGCGCTCCCGGTTGACTTGAGCTACTGGTTGGCTCGCGCTATCGGTGCTTCAGCGGGCGGGGTCAGGTCGACGATTTTGTAGCCGGCCGGCACTTCGAACAGCGCTGCATCCGGATCCCCGCGCGTGATCGCAGTGATCGTCACGGTCTGCACGCCGCTGCGTTGGTCAGTGTGCCGTTCCCGCAGGTTCATATGCAGCTCTTCCGAATACCATGTTTCATCTATGATCTGCTCGGGCTTGCCTGTTCCGCTGACCTGGGCGGGAACTGTTCGCGTCACGCGAGTGCCCTTGGCCTCAAATCCACTCACTGTCTTGACGCCGAGGTCTGCGCCCGCTTCCTGGGCATTGGGGAGGTTCGCAGGGGGTTCCTGTGCCTGCGGTGGCAGGGTCTGCTCGCGACAAATCAGGGTCATGGGGTTGTAGAAATCGCTCACCCTCGTGGCTGGGTCGAACAGGTGCACGCTGAGCAACGGCGGCGTGGCCTTGAATGTGTCTGGTACCAGGAGTCTGCGCTCGTTGTGGATGCGCCCGCTTGCATCGCGCGCGATCAGGCTGGTTGAGTGCTTCTTCGCGACGGTTCCGTCCGGCAAGATCTGCTCGCTCTCGATCGACACTGTGCCTGCGAAGGGCACGCCGGCGATCGGCGTCACAAAGACGCCATTCACAAGCGTCACCGGGCCGTAATACGGAGGCGGCTCTTCGCGAACTGCCTGCGCGTTGGCATTGGCTATCGCCGTCGCCAGGAGAACCGGGACCAGCAGGGAATTGCGCATCGCGACCTCCAAAACGATGCCGTCAGAGTAACACGACCTTCATTCTGAGGCCAGACTCAGTTACAACTTGAGCCGGGTTCTAAGCCGCATCACCGGTTTCTCGATGAGCCAGAAGGATAGCTCGGCGGCGATGAGCATCCATAAGTAGACATATAAGTGCATGTGGGCGGGATCGCCCGTGAACAGTTGCTGCCATAGATAGAGACTGTAGGAGATGACTCCTATGTGGCGGATGAGGCGGAGATTTAGAAATCTGCCTGTGAGGGATTGGGGGTTATCGATGACATAGAGAAGGATGCCACCGATGCAGAAAGAAGTAACGGTGTTGCCGGTGGCGATGGTGAGTGTACCAGCGAAACCGACGGTAAGCTTGGCGCTTAGATACGGAATGAGGAGAAAGCCGATGACCGGCAAGAGTGCCGCGGTCCGGGCATTGAGGAAGCGGCGATGGAATTGTTGCCATGAGGCGTGATTGCTGAGAAGCGCGAGGAGGCAGCCGACCATGAGCGTGTCGGCGGAACTACTGGTGACGATGGCGCGCTCTGGACTTGATGAGGCGAGATAGAGAGCGATACGCACGATGGGCATGAGGGCGATGATCACGACGGCGAGGGAGATGCTTTTGGCGCGGCGGTGCGCGAAGAGAAGCAAGGCGGGCCAGAGGAGATAGAACTGCTCTTCTATGCTGAGGGACCAGGCGTGTTCGACATACCAGCCATGCGGGTCGGGGAGGTAGATGAAGGTATAAGTGGCTGAGGCGAGATAAGTGGGCCAGTGCTCCGGAATTACTCCGGTGAGCCAGAGGATGGCGAGGACGGCGAAATAGGTATAGAACGGCGGGAAGATGCGCAGGGCGCGGCGTGCGTAGAAGCGTTTGAAAGAGACTGTGCCGGTGCGGTCGTATTCGCGGAGCAACAATGTGGTGATGAGATAGCCGCTGAGTACGAAGAAGATTTGGACGCCGTGGAGGCCGCCCCCGATGATGTAGCGAAACAGGCCGGAGTTTGCGATGGCGGCGGGCAGCAGCGATTTAGTGTGAGCGAGGATGACGATCGCGATGGAGAGGGCGCGCAGGCCATCGAGGGATGGGATGTCGTGTGCACGGTCCGATTGCGCTGACGCGGATTGGATTTGCTCGGCACTCGCATGCGCGGTTCCCATGCGCCGATGTTAGGCGGGACGCGCCTGGAGATTGTCTCGGAAACGTCAGTGGATTGCATTCGGCGTTGGCGGGTCCTTTAGACTGACCTTGGCTAGGAATTTGATCGCGTAATTTCGAGTGTTGAGGTTCGTGCTATCCCAGGTCTGAAACCACCCCAGCGACGAAGACCTGTCGCAGGGGACCCCGGTGAGAATCCAGACCTGGGGCACCCCTTTTTGTGCTGGATCAAGCGGTCAAGACCCACGGGCCTCTTCGAAATCACAGGAGAGCGCCGGAATGGAGTTTGCGTTGACAGAGACGGGCACGATTTATGACGTTGCAATTATTGGGAGCGGACCGGCGGGGTATACGGCAGCGATTCGCGGCGGACAGCTGGGGCTGAAGGTTGCGTTGATCGAGAAGGACAGCGTGCTGGGCGGGACGTGCCTGCATGTGGGCTGCATTCCGACGAAGACGCTGCTGTTCAACGCGGAGATATGGGATCACTTGAAGGATGCGACGGAGTACGGGATCGATAACGTTCCTGCGCCGGTGTTGAATTGGGAGAACGTGCTTAAGCGCAAGACCATGATCGTGAACAAGCACACCAAGGGCCTTGAGTTTCTGATGAAGAGGAATAAGGTGACGGTGGTGCCGGGCTATGGCAAGTTGACGGGACCTGCCAAGGACGGAGTGCATACAGTCGAATTGACGGCTGGCGATGGCGCGAAGAGCGAGCTGAAAGCGAAGTTTGTGATTTTGGCGAGCGGTTCGGAAGCGAAGATGATCTTCGGGCTCAAGCCGGACGATCGCATTTTGACGAACATTGAAATTCTCTCGATCCCCGCGGTGCCGAAGTCGCTGATCGTGATTGGCGCGGGGGCGGTGGGGGTGGAGTTCGCGTCGATTTTTCGGAGCTACGGAACCGAGGTGACGATTGTCGAGTTTTTGCCGCGGATTATGCCGCCGGAGGATGAGGAGATTTCAAAGGAGCTGACGCGGCTGTTCAAGAAGCGCGGCATCGATCTGAATACGAGCTGCAAGGTGGAGAAGATCGAGAAGACCGACGCGGGCGTGAAGGTGACATGGACAACCGCGAATGGCAAGACGGTGGAGAAGGAAGCCGAGAAGGTGCTGGTGGCTGTGGGGCGCGCGCCGCGCACCGAAGGCGTGGGGATTGAGAAGACGAAGATCGAGCTCGATCGCGGATTTGTGAAGGTGAATGAGGCGCAGGAGACGGCGGAGCCCGGGGTATTTGCGATTGGCGATATTGTCGCGGGGCTCCCGCAGCTGGCGCACGTGGGCGGGATGAGCGGCATTGTTGCGGTGACGAAGATTGCGGTGCGGAAATTCAGGCCTGTGCGGCGGGAGCGGATTCCGGCGTGCACGTATTGCGATCCGCAGATTGGGTCGGCGGGATTGACCGAGGCGCAGGCCAAAGAAAAGGGCTACGAGGTTAAGGTGGGCAAGTTTCCGTTTGCGGGGAATTCAAAGGCGACGATCGTCAACAGCCACGATGGATTTGTGAAGATCGTGGCCGACGCGAAGTACGGGGAGATCCTGGGCGTGCATATTATCGGGCCACAGGCGACGGAGCTGATTGCCGAGGCGGTTGCGGTGATGGAGCTGGAAGGGACCGTGGACGAGTTGATGTTCACCATTCATGCGCATCCTACGCTGAGCGAGGCGATGTTGGATGCGTATGCAGCGGTGGAGGGGATGGCGATCAACGCCTAACCACCACCTGCGGCGCTGCCAACCACCTGAGGTGGGGCCAACTGCCGCCACCTGCGGTGGGGCCAACTGCCGCTTCGCGGCCCTTCAGATGTAGAGGTATTCGTCGGTCGGTCGCGAGACGAGGGGACTTGCCTTGGACCAAAACGAGAATCTGTGCAATATGCGACGCTCAATTTCCATGTTTGGCACTTTCGTCATTAACACTCGATTAATTTATTGAGAAGAACATGTAAAGAGAGCTAGGATTTTTCCTTCTGCACGTCGCGAAGGAGAGTCCTATGAAGGCCGGTTTCTTATCCTCATCGCTCGCACTTGCTTGTTTGGCGCTGGCGGCTCCTGTGTCGCAAGGCGCGCAAGAACCCCACCGGCCGGTGGCTCCCGCGGCCGCCCAGCAAAGCAACAATAGCCAGCTGCCAAGCGTTGAATTGCTCACCAGATTGGCGGCAGCAGGCGATCTCGCCGCGCAGAACAACCTCGGCTTCTACTACGCTTTCGGCAAAGGCGTTCCGCAGAGCTATGAGGAGGCTCTCAAGTGGCTTACGGGGGCGGCCTCCAAGGGCTTTGCTCCAGCCGAGGTCAACCTCGCCGTTTTCTATGAAAAGGGATGGGGCGGCAAGGTCGATCTCGAGCAGGCGATGCACTGGTTCCGCGCCGCGGCCGAGCAGGGCAACGCCATCGCCCAGTGCAAACTCGGCAACCTCTACCACAACGGGCGCGGCACCTCGCGTGATGACGCGGCAGCGGCAGGGTGGTATCGCAAGGCCGCGGAGCAAGGAAATGCGGCAGCGGAAAACAACCTCGGCGCCATGTATCACCACGGCATGGGCGTCACCCGGGACTATGCCCAGGCGCTCGATTGGTACCAAAAGGCCGCGTCCCAGGGCCTCGCCGAAGCAGAGAGCAACTTAGGTGTGATGTACGAGGACGGCCTCGGCGTCGAGAGGGACTATCCAAAGGCGGCTGCTTTGTATCGGGACGCGGCGACGCAAGGCGTCGTCCGCGGTGAGTTCAATCTCGCGGTTTTGTATTCCTCCGGCCGCGGCGTTCCCCTGGACTATGTAACCGCGTATCTATGGTTCAGCCGTGCGGCTGCTGCAGGCGAGTCACTCGCTACGCGAAGTCTCAAGAATCTCGAGACGGTGATGACCCCGCACCAGAAGGAGCAGGCCCAGGAGCGTTTGGCCGATGGACAAGACGCCAGTCTTTCGGAGGCTCAGCCGCATCCCGCTCTCGACGGCGATACGATGAGCCAGAGGTAGGTCAGTGTCGGCCTCACCCTCACTACGACTCCGTCCGCCATCTCGCGACTAGCGACTTGGCTTTTGCGGGGAAGTCGGCGACGGGTCGAATCGACTCGTCTGTGAGCTATTCATCACACCTCGTCGTCTTCTCCCAGTAAAGGATATATATCGCGCTTGCCGTGGAGGACGCGTACGATACGCAGCGTGTTTCCGGCATAGATGTAGTAGAGGCGTATCGAGGGAAAGCGTGGAATGGGCCAGGAACGGAGGCCTGCGAGCAGCGGATTCTCCAGATGTTTAGGGGTTCCCATTTCGGGCGTTCGAGAGAGTGTCTCGACTGCCGATTGCACGGCAGCAAGAAACTGCTGCGCAATTCGTGCGGCATCCTTCTCAACCAGGTAATAGCGGTACTGTCTAAGAATGTCGTCGTGTGCTGCGGTCTGAATCGAGACTTTCAACGTTTTATGCGTGCCTTACCGGACTGCTTGTGTTTGGCAGGGATTTTCGCTGCGTCCTGTTTGAGCTCACTCCAGAATGCAGGCGAGACGGGAATCTCCTTGCCGTTGGTTAAACCGGCGATGAGCAGAGCCTCTAGACGGGCGTCTGCCTCTTTGGTTTGCGCTTCGCGCAGCAATCCGCGAACGTATTCGCTTACGTTTCCATACCCTTTGGTCTGTACTTCCTTTTCGATGAAGTCCTTGAGCGAATCCGGCAGCGAAATGGTGAGCGTGGTCATTTTGTTCCTCTGAGATCATTATAACAATAGCTCTTATCTATTAACAAACGCGCGATGGCTGAAGTTGTGCTTTCCCAGGTCTCAAGAGCGAGATCTCGGGCACCCCACGTTCTCGCGAATTGGGCTGCGGCAGCTTTAGAGGTCGATGGACTGGGTGGCGACGAGCGATTTGGCTTTGGCGACGAAGTCGGCTAGAGGTTGAGAGCCTTGGTCGCCTTTGCTGCGGGTGCGGACGCTGACGGCGTTGGCGGCTTCTTCCTTGTCGCCGAAGACGAGGATGTACGGGACTTTCTGGTTAGCGAAGTCGCGGATTTTGGAGTTCATTTTTTCGTTGCGGTCGTCGGTTTCCACGCGGAAGCCGGCGGCTTTGAGTTCGATTTCGAGCTTTTTGGCGTAGGCGAGGTGTTTCTCGCTGATGGGAACGAGGCCAATTTGCACCGGCGCTAGCCAGAGTGGGAAAGCTCCGGCGTAGTGTTCGATGAGCACGCCGAAGAAGCGTTCCAGCGAGCCGAAGAGGGCGCGGTGGACCATGACTGGCTGATGGCGTGCGCCGTCTTCCCCGATGTATTCGAGTTCGAAACGTGCGGGCAGGTTGAAGTCGAACTGGACCGTGGAGAGTTGCCAGAGGCGACCGAGGACGTCGACTAACTTGACGTCGATTTTGGGGCCGTAGAAGGCGGCTTCGCCGGGGATGGTTTTGTAGGGGATGCCTTTCGACTTGAGCACCGAGTCAAGCGAGCGGATGGCGAGGTCCCAATTTTCGTTTGAGCCCGTGTAATGGTCGCGGTCGTTGGGATCCCAGGTGGAAAGCTCGACCTTGAATTCGTTGAAGCCGAAGGTGTGCAGCACGACCTCGGCAAAGTCGATGCAGGCCGCAACTTCGCTCTCGATCTGAGAGGGCATGCAGAAGATGTGGGCGTCGTCCTGGGTGAAGCCGCGGACGCGGAGCAGGCCGTGCATGGTGCCGGAGCGCTCGTAGCGGTAGACGTTGCCGAGCTCGGCGTAGCGCTGGGGCAGGTCGCGATAGCTCTTGGGCGAGTTTTTGTAGATGAGGATGTGGCCGGGGCAGTTCATCGGCTTGAGGCGATATTCGGCATCATCCAGTTCCATCGGCGTATACATGTTGCCGGAGTAGAAGCCCTCGTGGCCGCTGACCTTCCATAGTTCGCGGCGCATGACGTGGGGGGTGTTGACGAGCAGATAGCCTCGGCGGAGGCACTCGTCGCGCATCCAGTCTTCCATGACTTTGCGGATCATGGCGCCTTTGGGATGCCAGAAGATGAGGCCGGCGCCGGCGAGCTCCTGAATGCTGAACAGGTCGAGCTGCTTTCCGATGAGGCGGTGGTCGCGCTTGGCTGCTTCTTCGAGACGCGCGAAGTGCGCGTCCATTTCTTTTTGCGAGAAGAAGGCGGTGCCGTAGACGCGCTGGAGCTGGGGATTTTTCTCGTCGCCGAGCCAGTAGGCGCCGGCGACCTTGGTCACTTTAACGGCCTTGACGCGGCCTGTCGAAGGCACGTGGGGACCGCGGCAGAAATCGACGAAGCTGCCGTTGCGATAGAAGCTGACTTGGGAGCCCGGCTCTGTGAATTTGGTGACGAAGTGGGTCTTCATGAAGTCGCCGTCTTTCTCAAATTCGGCGAGGGCCTGTTCGCGGGGCTCGTATTCGCGGACGAAGGGCTCGTTGCGGGCGACGACTTCGGCCATCTTTTTCTCGATGGCGGCGAGGTCTTCGGGCAAAAAGGGCTTGTCGCGATAGAAGTCGTAGAAGAAGCCGGAGTCGGTGGCGGGGCCGTGGCCTAGCTTGGTTTCAGGAAAAAGCTCGAGGACCGCGGTGGCCATGACGTGCGCGGCGGAGTGGCGGACGACTTTGAGGGCGTCGGGGTCGTTCTCCTTGACGAGCTCGAGACGCGTGTCGGCGGTGAGGGGTGTGGAGAGGTCGACGAGGCGCGGGGCCGCGGAATTCTCGGCGGCGTACATGGCGGCTTCGGATTCCGACTCTGATTGGCCATCGGGGGCGGACTTGGCATCGACAGCAGCGATCGGAGTGAGACGCGCGACCACTGAGGCTGCGGCGAGGCGCGGAGAGATGGAGTTCGCGATGTCGAGGGGTGTGGTGCCCTGCGGGACTTCGCGGACTGAGCCGTCGGGGAGATGAATGGCGATGGATGGCTTGCTCATGTTTGTTTGGGTGCCTGGTTCTGCGGTCACAACTTAAGTGTGCGACGACCTTTCAGGATATACCGGCTGCTGGACGATCGCCGGTGTGGGTTGTGGTGCAGTCAAACTGCACCATTACCCTGGTGTGGCGCCTTGGGAAGCGAGCAAGAGACATTACTGCAATTGGTCGTACTTGCCATAACCCCAGGGGCAAGAATAGTCTGTCGTCATGCGTCGATGTCGCTAACACCGTCCTGGTGATTGCTGCGATGCACGGGTGCGCCTGGTTTGCGCAGAAGTTTTCCCGGCCTGTCGAGACGAATCCACCCCCTGGCATGCTTGTTGACCTAATTTGACCCGGACTCACTTGGTCCGCTGTGGCTTGAGCCGGTGATTTAAGTTGATCTGGGTCATTTCACGAGAAAGAGGAGAAGAACGATGGCGCGTATTGCCGCGAGTGTAACGGAATTGATTGGGCACACGCCGCTGGTGCGGCTGAACCGCGTGACGGCGGGATTGCCTGCGACTGTGGTGGCGAAACTGGAGAGCCGGAATCCGGCGGCGAGTGTGAAGGACCGCATCGGGTTCGCGATGATTGACGATGCGGAGAAGAAAGGACGGATCAAGCCGGGCGAGACGATTCTGATTGAGCCGACGAGCGGGAATACTGGGATTGCGCTGGCGTTTGTGGCGGCGGTGAAGGGCTACAAACTGATCCTGACGATGCCGGAGACGATGAGCCTGGAGCGGCGGGTGCTGCTGAAGGCGTTTGGCGCGGAGATTGTGCTGACGCCGGGGCCGAATGGGATGAAGGGCGCAATCGCGAAGGCGAACGAGATTCTGGCATCGACGCCGAACGGTGTGATCCTGGGGCAATTCGATAACCCGGCAAATCCGGCGATCCATTTTGCAACGACGGGACCGGAGATCTGGGACGATACGGATGGCAAGGTGGACTTCCTGATTTCGGGCGTGGGGACGGGCGGGACGATTACTGGTGTAGCGCAGTACATCAAGCCGCGCAAGCCGAGTTTCAAGGCGATTGCCGTGGAGCCGACGGACAGTCCGGTGTTGAGCGGAGGCAAGCCGGGACCGCACAAGATCCAGGGGATTGGCGCGGGGTTTGTGCCGAGCATTCTGGACACTAAGCTGATTGACGAAGTGATTCAGGTGTCGAACGACGAGGCTGTGGCGCTGGCGCGGCGGTTGCCGCTGGAAGAAGGGCTGTTTGTCGGTATTAGCTCGGGCGCGGCGGTGGTGGCGGCGTTGAAGGTGGCGGCGCGGCCGGAGAATGCGGGCAAGCTGATTGTGGTGGTGCTGCCCGATTTCGGCGAGCGCTATTTGTCGAGCGTGTTGTTCGATTCGCTGCGGCAGGAAGCGCTAGCGCTGCCTACGCAGACGGTAACGCTTTAAGAACAGTTCGCAGTTCAGAGTTCTTAGTTCACAGTGGGCTCTGAGGGACTCGGGACTAAGAACTACGAACTTAGAACTCTGAACTACGAAGTCAGAACTCTGAACTTACGAACTTAGAACAATGGCCATGTTCGAACGGATTCGCGAAGACATTCGCTCCGTGCGGGAGCGTGACCCTGCTGCGCGCTCGCGGCTGGAGATCTTGCTATGCTATCCGGGGCTGTGGGCGGTGTGGTATTACCGCGTCAGCCACAGCCTCTGGCGCGCGAAACTGTTTCTTCCCGCGCGCATTCTTTCGCAGGTGGCCCGCTTCTTTACTGGCGTGGATATTCATCCGGGGGCGCTGCTGGGGCGACGGTTGTTTATCGACCACGGAACTGGCGTGGTCATTGGGGAAACGGCGATTGTGGGCAGCGACGTGACGATCTACCAGGGCGTGACGCTGGGCGGCACGGGCAAGGAGCACGGCAAGCGGCATCCGACAATCTGCGACGGCGTGTTCATTGGGAACAACGCAAATATTCTGGGCAACATTTGTGTGGGCGAGAACTCGCGGGTGGGCGCGGGGTCTGTGGTGCTGGACGATGTTCCGCCGAACTCGACGGTGGTGGGGGTGCCGGCGCACATTGTGTATCGCGCGGGGCAGCGCGTGCTGATCACAGATCCGCATGAGATCAAGGACCCGCTGTCGGATGCGCTGATTGCGCTGTCGGCGCGCGTGGACGAGCTGGAGGAGCGGCTCGGCGCGCAGGCGGGCCAGCCGGAGCCGTTTGCGGCTGAGCAGGCTGAGCGCGTCGCGTATCGGAAGGAACTCGACTACATCCGCGATTATGTTGAGATGGGCGAGGGGATCTGAGAGAGGGTTAGCCTTGCTCCTCCGGATTCAATCTTCGAAGAAGGGGCTGCTTAGGGTTCTTGCTTTCCCACCCAAGCGGAGCTTGGATGGGGCACCCAAGTTTGTGTGAACGAGGAATTGCCAAGAACAACTACAGGTCCTTTGACTTCTCACCCCGGCGATGGGGACCCCGACTTCGCTCAGGATGAGATAGAGTTGAGCGCTGGGACTTCTTCGATATTGAAATAGACGGGCAGGCCGCGCTGGCGCGCGAGACGGACATCTTCGTCCGCGCCCTTCGACTGCCCCTCGATGCGAAGGACTGCGTCGCAGCGTTGGATCAGGCGGTTGGCCACGGGATAGAGAAACTGCTCGGAGATTGTGTCTCCCAGATGTGACGAGCCGGCTTGTTTCGCGATGGGCAGCGCTACCCATTCACCGATGAGGGGAATGTGGCCGGCCTTGTAAACCTGCAAGGAAAATTGCTCGAGGCGGTCGAGGTTTTTTGCGATCAATTGTGGATCGTTGTTGGTGCCGGAGCGATAGGGCCCAGCAACGAGGATGATGAGCGGTTGGGTTGCGGACGCTGATGTGGGCATGACGACCCTCCAGGTCTCAAATTAACATGTCGTGCAGATTTGTGCAATTTCATGCAAGTTCGTGCAGACCGGTTAATCTTAAATATGCGATAGTAGGGCTGTGCTGACAAGTCATCGAAAACAAAGAATTCTTGAACAGCTGCGCCAATCGGGTCAGATTGTGGCGAAGGATCTGAGCGAAGAGCTGGAACTTTCGGAAGACACGATTCGCCGCGATCTGCGCGAGCTTGCGGCAGAGGGACTGTTGCAGCGCGTGCATGGCGGAGCGCTGCCTGCGTCGCCGGCGATGGGGGATTTTGCGGCGCGGCTCAGTGTCGCAAGCGATGAGAAGAAGGCGATTGGGCGTGCGGCGGCCGCGATGGTGAGCGCGGGGCAGGTGGTGATTCTCGACGGCGGAACAACTGCTGTGCAGATTGCGCGGCATTTTGCGCCGGAGTTGAAGGCGACGGTGGTGACGCATAGTCCGACGATCGCAGTGGAGTTGGTGGAGCATCGGAACATCGAAGTGATCCTGATCGGGGGCAAGCTGTTCAAGCACTCGGTTGTGGCCGTGGGCGCGCCGGCGATTGAGAGCATTCGCAGGATTCACGCCGATGTGTACTTCATGGGGGTGACGGGGATTCATGCGGAGGTTGGCCTGACGACGGGAGATTTTGAAGAGGCGCATGTGAAGCGGGCGCTGAGCGCGAGTGCGGCGGAGACGATTGTGTTGGCTTCTTCAGAAAAGCTGAATGCTGTTTCGCCCTATGTGATTGTGCCGATGTCGGAGATTGCGGGAATGATTGTGGCGGCGACGACCAAACAAAAAAAGTTGAAGCCGTTTGCGCGGCTGGGGCTGACGATTACGAAGGCGACCGGGCGGGGCTGACCCTGCTCAGTCGGTGCTCGCGAATAGTGCTCGATCGAGCAGATCGAGGACAAAAGCTCCGGCCCCGTATCCGACCATGGGCCGTGCACCTGTGGGATCGCCGATGTGGCCGGGGAAGAGATCGCAAGGCAGAGCCACGTACATTTCGGGAATGATGTTGTGGTCGGCCGCGGCTTTGTCGACGATGCGCGCGATGAGAGCAGCTGCTTCTGCATTGCGGCCGAGGCGCCGATCGACTTCGGCGAGACTGACGTCGACGAAAAGAAACTCTTCGCGTTCGTACCAATACTCAAAGATGGCTGGATCGGTGTAGGTGCTGCGGACGCGCCGGTAGCCGCCGGAGGCTAGCAGGAGGAGCTCCATTCTTGCGACGGTATCGCGGACTACGGCAGGGTCCCGGACGAGGCCGAAGTTGATGATCGGAAGGAGGGCGCCGTCGATGTCGTTTTTTACGCCTTCTTCCAGCGTGCCGTGGAGCTTGCCTTCGCGAAGGAAGGCTGCAGCGAATCCTTTTTCGAGCAGGGCAATGTGGTTCAGGATGTTCGTCCGGGTTGGCTCATCGCCGGTTTTGCGTGCGACTTCAGCAAAATCCCGGAGGCCGACGATGGCCATGGCGGTGGAGAATGCAAAATGCTTTTTGTCTTTTTGGCGTTCTTCCCAGATGGATGTGTCGGCGGCGACGATCAAGCCTAAATCCGAATCTGGGCCGTAGTTCTCGAGGTTGGCGAGCAGCGGCTTCACAACGTAGTCTCGAGCGCTTTGATAGAGCGGGCCACGATAGGTCGATGTGGCGAGCAGGGCGGGATCGTCGTAGAGACGCAGGTATTCACCGAGCACCCACAGCACGAGACCCCAATCGTCAAATTCGATATTGGTGCTTCCTTCCATGGTGAAGAAGGGTTCTTCGGAGCCGTCTCCGAAGTAGCGTACGACGGAGACCTGGTAGTCGGCCCCCGCAGTTTGCGCACGCATCTTGCCAGTGGGTTGTGCGTTGAAGTAAGCGAGCAGTGCGGCGCGCGCTTCGCTGCGATGGCCCATGCGCGCAAACGCGACCGCCGCATACGCCATGTCGCGCACCCAGGGCGTGAACCATACGCCGTCGGGAAGGCTGGCGACGATGAGGCCGTTGCTATGCCGGTTGGGACGATTGGGTTCGCGGCTTTGAGCGACGCGGAGCAGGACTTCGCTCTGACGCCAGAGGTGCCGTTCTTTGTCTCCCGCGAAATGAACGGCGGGTTTGACGCGCCAATGCTCGAGCTCCGCGATTTCGCGCTCTGCCAGAGCGCGCGGCGCAAGGTTGGCACGCCATTGAATGAAATCGCGAACTGTTGGTTCGAGGTCGCTGTCCTTTTCGACGGAAACGAGCGCCCATGCAGGGTTGGCGGAGAGAACCTGCTGGTCGATTGCGAGACGTTGGGGTGAGTGGTTGAGACGTTGGGGAACAAGCGGAATGAGGAGCAGGGACTCTTCGATGCCGTCGAATTTGAGGACCTGGATGTCGACGCCGGAAATTCTTGCTGCGCGGTTCGATAGAACGGGATGGTTCCACTCGACCCTCCATGCATCGGATGTTGCTGTTGAGAGAGGAAGCCAAGCGATGATGAGCGCAGCGCGGCGGAGGCCGAAAGGCATGAAAGCAAAACCCTGGCCCGCGCTGCCGCGGAGGTGGATGACGTGGGAATCTTCTTCGTAGTCCGCGGTTAGGTCGCCCACGGTTGGGCCGTTCAGGCCAAGGCTCTTGATGAAATTTGCGGTTTCAACCCCTTCGGCGAGTGGATTCTTTGCATCGGGGCGCATGAAGCTGTAGGGATGCGCGTAGAACTTGCTGACGATTGCTTTTTCCGGCGAGACCACGGCGAATCCGAATCCGTTGCCGGTTACGAGATTCGTGGCGGCGGCAGGCAGGCAAGCTACGAAGGCGCACAGAGAGGCGGCAAGCGATCGGCTGAAATTCATGACCAGCTAGTTTCGACTTGCGTGGCGGCATTCGGCAACTGCTTTGAGAAGGCCGTCCGCGGGTCAATTGAAACTGACCCACTACCAGAAGGCCGTTTGCGGACTTGTTTCAGGAGATAGGCTCGCGCTAGTGAATTGCGCTTAGGTTGAGGCGGAGGAGTTTGGCGGGGTCGAGGTAGGCGCCTTGCCAGCGGATGGCCCAGTGAAGATGGGGGCCGGTGACGCGGCCTGTTGCGCCGCTGAGGCCGAGGGGATCGCCGGCTTTGACGTGCTGGCCTTCGTGGACATCGATGCGGCTGAAGTGCATGGAGAGCGTGTAGAGGCCGAGGCCGTGATCGATGACGACGCAGTTGCCCTCGTAGTAAAGCGGGCGGGCGAGAACGACGGTGCCGCTGTTCCCTGCCCTGACTACGGTGCCCATGGGGGCGCGAAAATCCATGCCCTTGTGAATGCTGGCTAACTTGCCGTTGAAGGTGCGACGGGTGCCGAAGCTGTCGGTGGGCGGGGCATGAACGGGAGCGCGAAAGCTGCCGGACCAGAGGGGTTCGGCGGCGCTGGTGGAGAAGACTTTGGCTTTGATTTCGCTGTCGGCGGCGATTTGTTTTTGCTCGTCCGGGCCGGGCTCGACGAATTTGGGTGAGACCGTGAGGACGCCGGTGCGGTAGTGGGCGGGATGGATTTCGATGGTCTGGGTGAGGTCGCGTGTGGTGTTGTTGGCGAGATGGATGTGTATCTGGAGGGTCGATGGGGCTGGGGGTGCTTCGACGTCGACGCCGGCGAGGGCGAACCAGGTGCGGTGATCGCGTGCGGGAAAAAACTGGAGTTTGTGGCCTAGCCATTCACCATCGATGGAGGTCGCGTCTGGGGCGAAAATGCGAAGGAGTTCTGGAGAGCCGGCTACGACGATGGCGGGTGTGAGTGAAACGGGCGGGGTCGAGGTCGCGTGAGGCTGTGCGTAGGCGACGGTCGCGGCTGCGAAAGCGAGGAGGAATTGAAGCCGCAAGAGGCGGGAGGCGGGCATGGGTTCAGCATAAACGGGTGGTGCGTGGCCCGGGCGGAGGCTGGGTTGGGTTCGTTGCTTTCCCATGTCTCAAACGCGAGACATGGGGCACCCATGGTCGTGCGGATTGAGGCAGGGCGAAGAACAAGCATGGGTCTCTTCTTCGACCGGGTGGTGGTTTTTGGGGGCCGGTTTGGCGCTGGGGCGTGGAGTTTGTTTGTCACGTGGCGCTAGGATCGGAGTCAGAAGAAGGATGGCTTTCTTGATGCGGATTCGTACTGTTGGGCTCGTCTATGGTCTGACGCTCGCGGGGTTGTGTGTTTTCGCCGGCCGCGGCTTTGGTTTACACGCTGTGGGCCAGAGTGGGTCGGCGCAGGATTCTGCGGTGCGGAGAAAGCCGGTGCTGGTGGAGCTGTTCACTTCGGAGGGATGCTCGGATTGTCCGCCTGCAGACCGGCTGCTGGAGCAATTGGACAAGGCGCAGCCGATTGCGGGAGCGCATGCGATTGTGTTGAGCGAGCATGTGACGTACTGGGATCATCAGGGGTGGCGCGATCCTTTTTCGCTGGAGGAAATGACGGAGCGGCAGAAGGCGTACGTGTATCGCTTTGGATTGCAGGACAGCTATACGCCGCAGATGGTGGTGGATGGCACGGCGCAGTTTGTGGGGAATAGTGCACAGGCGTTGGAAGCCGCGATGCAGGCCGCGGCGGCGCGGCCGAAGGTTGATCTGGCCATTGAGAAAGCGCAGTGGGAGGATGGCGAGGCTGCGTTCAAGGTGCGCGGCGCGGCGGATGCGGGAGCGCGGCTGGTGGCGGTGCTTGCGGCGGATGAAACGCACTCCGAAGTAGCGCGCGGCGAGAATGCAGGACGGACGCTGCATCATGTGGCGGTGGTGCGGGTGATGAAGGAGTTCGGTGGGAATACGGTGGACGGGCGTGAACTGAAGCTTGCGGGCGGGAGTCTGACGCACAAAGAGGAAGCGAATGGGCCAGTGCGCCTGGTGGTGTTTCTTGTGGATCACAAGACGGGGCACGTGCTGGGCGCGGCGGAGGAGACGGTAACGCGAAAGCAGGGAGTTAGGGACTAGGGACTAGGGACTAGGGACTAGGGACTAGGTGCGATGGAATCCACAGGCCTCACTGTGGTTGTCGGGATTTGAAACATCCTTGAAGAAATTTCGATTCGAAGAATCCATATCAAAAGCAAAGAAAAGCGCACCCGTTCCGGATGCGCTTTTCTGTTTCCTGGTACCTATTCGCTATTCCCTGCTTTACATGGGCTGGGCGATGGATTCGTCTTCTTCTTCGAGGCCGTAGCGGCGGAGAAGATTGGGCAGACTTTGCGAGAAGGCGGAGCGCGGCATGACCGTGTCGCAGCCTACTTCGACTGCTTTTGCTTTCAGGTCGCCCTGCAGGTGGTTGAGGAAGCCGATGATGGAGGTCGCCTTTTTGAATTTGGTTTTGATTTTGGGAATGAGCGACAGGGGCTTGGCGTTGAGGTTATTCAAGTCGAAGACGACGAGTGTGGGCTTGGCGGCGTCGGGCGAATCGATGAGGCGCGCGACGGCTTCCTTGTCGCCCTTGACGAATTCCACCTTGATGCCGAGCTTGCGCGAGGTCTCCTGAATCTTGGCCTGGAAGAAGAGGTCTTCGATGAAGCAGAAGATGCGCGTGGGGGCGTCTTCGCGCGCGGGCGACGGCGGGGCTGCCTGATAGGGATCGGGGTAGTAGCTGCCGTGGCCGTTGGACGAGGTGGGGATGGTGGAGGGCGGACCGTCGGCGACGTTGCCGTTGGCGATGCGATAGCTGTGGTCCATGGGGCCGACGAACATGCGCGGCCCTTTTTGCCTGTCCTTGCGGCGGCCGTTGCTGGGCCCATTGATGCTGTTGCCCGGCTGGGGGCCCTGACCGTTGCTGCTGCCGCCGCCACTGCCCTTCTGGAAGAATTTCTTCTTCTTGCGTCCCTGGTTTTGGCGGACGTGGGGCGGTTTCTGCTGCGAAGGCTGCGGCTGGGGCGGTGCCTGCATTTGCGGCGGTTGGGCCTGAGCCTGTTGGGGCTGCGGCGTGCCTGGCTGCTGGCTGGACTTATTCTTGCGGCGGCGCCTGCGGCGGCGATGCCCCTGCGACGGCCCAAGACCATTTGTCTGGGCCGACCCCATCTCTGGCTGGGGCTGGGTCGGTTCTGTCGTCATGCGTGTACTTCCTGGCACATTTCTTTATTGCGCATTTGCGTTGCGGGGCCCAGTTTTCCCAAGGTGGGAGCTAGATCCCTTTGCGCGCCACGCGTCCTGGTGGGACGGGGGAATGGTGGCGAGCAGTTGCTTTTTCCTATCCGGAACCGGAGAGACTGCGGCGAGTCGTTGCTCGCACGCAATCAATCCTTGTTCCCGTGGAACTATAGTCTTTTCACAGCGAGTGTGGCCCTTGCTACCGAAGCCGACGAACTGTGCGACGAAAAACCAAACAAACGAAAGGTGGCTCTCCCTGGGTACTGACCCCGTGAAAACGCTCCGGTCACCTGGTACACCAAAACCGGCAACAACTCTTTCCGGTTGCGAGGATCGGTACGGAGCGGTCAGCGTTTTCTGGGTAATGCCCTTTCTCTGGGGCATTCGCCGTACTCGGACTATTTAAGTCTCTAGAGGCTGGCGAAGAATCCCTTCATCGGCGGCGAGCTTTCACTTCCCTTAACTTTACTTCCCTAACAGGGTGGTCCGCTTCAGCCGCTTTGACAGGCAAATCTGATACTACAGCGAGCCGACCTGCTGCGCAAGTCCGGACAGCAAACGAGGGTAATGAAAAGCAGTATCTTAATAATCGAGCAGAAAGAAGCGATACGGATTAAGCCCGGTGGTGCACAAAACGCCACCCTTTAAGGATGGCGTTTTGCGTTTCCCGTGCTGGTCACTGGCCTCCCAGCAAATCATGGCCGGTGGATTTTTTCCACCGTGCCTATCGCAGGCTCCCCGACCGGTCGTCCCTCTGTTCGGGCCGCCTCCTAGGCTTATTTCCCTGGGGCGGATGCTCTTGCCGGTGCCTGCTTTTTTGTGGGCTCGCCGGAATCTTCCAGCAGCCGGTACATCACTGGCGACTCACTTTATAGCAATTACTGGGCCGTTATTATCGTCTATTCGTTTCAAGGATTTACGTCGTTGTTGAGGGGCGCATTTTCTCGATTCCAGTAGCTATTTGCCGGAATTCTGTGGGAAACCATAGATACCTCCGTTGCAAAATTGCCGGGCATCGAGCTGGCGAGGGTTGTCATCTAAGGGTGGAACTGTTTTTTGGGGGCGGCTACGGTAGGCGATTAGATGCAAAAACCCGTTCCTCAGGGGCTGCTAAACAGGTTGCGAAAGAACTCGTCCCACGGGCACCCTCCCTACGGGACTCGTGTGAATTGCTGGTTTCGTTAACTCCCACGCTGAAGCGCGGGGCTCAACACCACTGCCTACGGCGCGGGCGACGGGCTGCATCCGCCAGGGAGTGCTTCTACACAGGCTCCTTTTCAGAGGCCACCAACCATAAAGCCTGCGGCTATCGCGGAGGATCTCACATTCTCCGCCACTTGCGGCACCCTTCGATTTCTTTCAGGGCGGGCTTTGAAGTCATGCCCTTTCAAAGCAACCCGAGTTTTTTGACAGACTTTAGGTCGGCTGGGTTCGGGATCAGTGCTGGCAGTGGGGGCAGTAGTGGGTGCTGCGGCCGGCGATGGTTATGCGCTTGATGGGTGTTTTGCAGGTGAGGCAGGGTTGGCCGGTGCGCTGGTAGACGCAGTGCTCGAGCTGGAAAAAGCCGCGCATGCCTTCGGCATCGACGTAGTCCGAGACAGAAGACCCGCCGAGGCGGATGGCGTGCTGGAGGACTTCGCGGAGGGCGAGCCGCAGGCGCTCGAGTTCGATGCGGGTGAGGCGTCCGGCGCTGCGGCGGGGGCGAATGGCGGCGCGAAAGAGGCTCTCGTCGGCGTAGATGTTGCCTACACCAGACAGGAGCTTCTGGTTGAGCAAGGCCGCTTTGATTGCGAGCCGGCGGCCACGGAAGAGGGCTGCGAATTCGGCAGGTTGAATGCTAAGTGGTTCGGCGCCGGGCGCGGCAAATTTGGATGCGTCCAGACCGGGCGCCTCCGCGCCGTGGTTGTCGGCGAGATCGCGGAATTCGAGGCGGCCGAAACGGCGCGGATCCACGAAGCGCAACTCGCGCCCACTGGCCAAAGTGAGGCGCGCGTGGGTGTGCGGGGCGACGGATGCGTCGGGGGTGGTGACGAGGAGACGGCCGGTCATGCCGAGGTGGACTATCCACTGGGCGCTGGGTGTTTGCGCGGGGGGTTGAGACGCCCGCTTGCCCGCGCGCTTTTTCTGAGGTGCGCTTAGCTGTGCGCCGAGGTTGCAAACGATGTGTTTGCCGACGCGCTCGACGCCGAGGATGGCGCGGCCCTCGAGGCCTTGCAATTGCCGGGATGGCGGGTTTTTGAATGGTTCGCGGTGGGAGCCGAACCAGGCGTGGAGGATGCGATCGCCGCGCACGCGGGCATCGACACCACGGGCGATGGTTTCTACCTCAGGGAGTTCGGGCATCGGTTTATTCTAAGTCGGTGCGCTCGTTTCGCGAGAATTGAAGAGAGCAATCTGATGGGTTTCCGGCGCTTCGGCGGTCTTAAGCCAGGGCTCGTTCGCGACGACGGGTGTGCATGGGCCATAGGTGCAGATTCGGATCTGACGGGTTGTGGCTTCGCGTCGCAGGCGGTCGAGCACGCTTCTTAGTACGGACCCTGTGAAGGGCGTGTAGAGATAGAAGACTGTGCCGTTGGACAGATCCGCCTCTCGCGCATCGTGATGAAGGAATGTAACGTTCTTGAGATTCAGCGATTGTGCGCATTGCTGGGCGCGCTGGACATAGTTCGCCTCCAACTCGATGCCGATACTGCGGGCTTGCGTGCAAATGGAGACGAGCAAAGGAACATGGCCCAGTCCGGAGCCGAGATCGACCAGAATATCGGATGCTGTGAGCGCAGTGAGGCCGATGAGACTGAAGATGTGGCGCGCCGGGGTCGGTTGATAAGGCACTATCTCGGATTCTCTTCGAGCGTGTCCGGTGAGAGGGTCTTCGAATTGAAAGACTTCGCTGATCAGTTCATCGAGATAGTCATAGCCCATGCCGTCGGCCTGCGCGACTGCTTCTTCGGTTTCCGGTGGCGCATGGACCCAACGAAGCAAGGCATCGGCTCCGACTCCGCGCTGAATTTCTTCTCGAAGGGCTCTGTAGAGCGCATGATTCACGTCTTCGAGCCTGAGGCAAATTTCTCTCGCTCGGCTGTGGAGCTCCGCCTGGATTGATGCAGCGCCTAATTCTGAAGGGAAGCCGGGGGAATAAGCGTCCATGCGGTCAAGTGTCTCCAGACGGCGGCGAAGCTGGTTCGGCTCGAAGAGCGACGGGTCATTTTCCGATTGCGAGACAAGGCGGTGCAACGGATCTGTCAATTGAGGGATGCTCGATTCGTTCGGCAACACAGCCTGGAGGCGCTACTTGTGGTCGCCGGACTCGCGGATGCGGCTGGCTTCGAAGCTCACGATGCGCCAGACTCCGTTGGCATCTCTCACATAGACGCGGGTATAGCGGTAGCTGCCGGTGAGATCGCCCTCGGCGGTGGAGCCACTGACTTCTGCGCGCGAGGTGACGAGGGCCGTGGCACCGTAGAAGCGAACCTTGCGATCCGTGATATCGATCGATTTGATGTGGAGAGTGCCGCTGCGCAGGTTAGCCAGGGTTTCGTCTTTGGACTGAAGCGTGCCATTGGCGGTGATGGCCATGTAATCGCTGGCCAGCAAGGCATCCATGGCGGCGACGTTGCGGTTCAGGATGGCGTCGCGCCAATGGTCTTCCAGATGGTCAATTTGGTGACGGACCTCGTGACGTTCTCCGCGGGGCATGGCGTTGAGCGAGAATGCTGGACCAAGCGCGAACAGCAGAACGAATCCTGCCGCAAGGCGGCGATTGCCGATGGCTGGCGAGTTGAAGCCCGGAGTCCACATAGGCGTATCGGATGGTAGACCGGAAGGATTGGGCGGGTCAATTCCCTATTGGGCATTCTAGCTGGATGTCATTGGTAACAGACTCGCTTTGGAGCGCGATTACCGGACTCGATGCGCTGCGCTCGGTGAGGATTATTTGTTTATTCACAGAGATGTTTGATGCGTTTGATGGCTGCTGTTGAGGGCTTGGCCCTATCTGTTCGCGATTGAGACATGTATTCGCCGATCAACATGACGAAAGAAACTAGCCTACTTTCATTTGGGCTCAGGTTACGGCCAAATGGCGACGATGGGTTGGGAGATTCCAATTTTCAGGACGATTCCGGAATTGCTCATCCGTTTTGGGTTGTTGGGGGTGAGGGCACGCAACAGGCTGAGCGTTCTGAGACGGGTCTGGCGATTGCGGAAGCGGAACAGGTAGGCGAGCGAGATGCAAGAAACCCTTGTCAATGCGGCGATTGTTGGCCTATTTGTTTTTCTGTTCGCGGCCATGTCCTCGGGGCGCGGGGATGTTCGGCTGCGCTTGTGGACGGCGGGCTGGCTTAGCATCCTCACGCATTTCGTGGTCGAACTCTGGCAACCTGCGGGGCACGGGTGGCAGGTGGTTCAGGGCTCGATCAGCATTGACGCCCTTGCGATCGCCGGAACCTGCTTTGTTTTCTCTGCGGCCATCCACCGGGCGAAGGGGAAACTGGTGAAGCACCTGGGGCTCGGGTTGGTGGTGCTGACGCTGGTGGCGCTGGGCCTGGCGGTGGATGGAACATGGCCGGCGTGGGTGCTGGCGGTGCTGG
>CAZAQN010000054.1:0-26820 GCA_964487345.1 uncultured Occallatibacter sp.
CCGAGATCCTTTTTGCCGCGGAGTAGCCGCCGTAGCCAAAGCCGCCGTAAAAGCCCGTGTCGGCAATCAAGATGACGTAGACCATGACGTTGTTTTTTTCCGCCGCGGCAATCGCTTCGCTGATCTTGTGCTCGCTGCCTTCATCTTCGCCGTCGGTCAGGATGATCATCGCCTTGCGGCCCGTCTCTTGATTCATTTTCTGATTCGAGGCCATATAAATGGCGTCATAGAGCAGGGTTCCTTTGGGCGTGCCGTGCACAGGCACCGGTCCGCCGCCAAGTCCCGGAACGCCGCCAGCGCCATTGCCGCCCGCTGTGTTGATCTCGGCTTTATTCATTGCGCGAGCCAGCAAATGAGGGCTGTTGGTATAGTCCTGCAGCAAGTCGATATTCACATCGAAAGAAACCAGGAAGGCCTGGTCTTTCTGCCGAAGAACTTGCTGGAGGAATTGACTGCCCGCTTGCTGTTCGAGCGGCAAAACCCGCTGCTGGCTTCCGGAGGTATCGAGCAGAATGCCCAGTGTGAGTGCCTGGTTGGTCTCGGCCACAAAATGCTTCAGGGTCTGGGGCGCCTTGTCTTCCGCAACCGAACAATCGTTCTGGGTGAGATGGGGAACGAGGTTGCCGCTCTTATCCTTCACCGTGAAGAAAAGGTCAACCAGGTTGACCTCAATCTTGAACGTGGCGACGGATTGATCTTCGGGAGGCGCATCCGGAGCGTTGCTGACCGGAGGCGCATCCGGCGAAGGCGCGAGCTGTGCCCTGCCCGGTAATGAAAATACCGGCAGTGCCAACAAAAGCGCAGCAGCCAACAGGGGAATCCGCATCTGATGAGATAGACGGCAAAACGCCTATGAAGAGAGCATACCCCAACTGTTTCCAGGTGGAATGGGCAACCTGCGGGGCTGTGGCGCGTCTGATACTCTGACGAGTGCAGCCAGGGAACAATTCAACGACGAAAAAAACGATCGTTTGGGGCTTGGGATAGACGACACGAATTGCAGAGAATTTGGTTTTCCGTTCGGCGGAAGCGGCTTGCAAAGTCTGTATCCGCGGGCGCGGTTTTTGGAGGAAGATAGACCTGTGAAGCTTGGTTTCAACCTGAAGGCATTGGGCGCGGTTTTGAGTGTGGGCCTGATTTTCATCCAAACGGCTCCAGCCCAGCAGCAGTCCTCCGTCCCGGATGCCCCAGCGCCCCAGAATCCCGCCCCGTTGGGCAGTGTGGGCGGCCCGATTACGCCTGGCATCGGCGCGGGAAGCGAACCAGCCGCGGATGGCGCGTCTCCGAATTCTTCCTCAACGCAACAGCCCACGCCTGGCACACAACCCACCAAGGCGCCGGAGCCGATTCAGGCCACCCCGCCAGAGACGGCTTCCCCTGCGGAGTTGGCCAATATCTTTCGCATCAATGTGACCTACGTCGAGGTTCCGGTCACTGTGAAAGATTCAAAGGGAAATCTGGTGCCCGGCCTCACATGGCGGGATTTCCGGGTCTTTGAAAACGGAACATACGAGCCGCTGAAGATCTTTTCCGTAGACCCCATGCCGCTTTCGATCGCGTTTGTCATCGACCAGGGCCTGACCTCCGATGTGATGGACCGCGTGAATGAATCGATGGGCGCAATTCAGGGCGCACTGACCCCCTTCGACGAACTGGCGATCTTCACCTATAGCCACATCTCTCATGAGTGGACAGGCTTCACCGGCGCACAGAGCGCACGCGTCCCAGCCGTATTCGCAATCGCGAAGGCAAGCGGCACCGAAGAGCTGATCCCGGTCAACAGTGGGCCTTTGGCGGGTTGCAGTATTCATGTCAACGGCAATTGCGCAGATCCGAACCTTCAAGAGGGGCGGTCGACCGGAAGTGGGAGCGGCGTCATCACGATTCCCAAAGAAATTCATACCCTCAACGACGCGATTCTTGCGGCCGCGAAGGAGCTTTCGACCCGGCCCAAGGGACGTCGCCGCATTATTTACGTGATCTCAGACGGGAAAGAAGCCGGCAGCAAGGCGACCTACAAGGATGTGCTGCGTTATCTGCAGACGAACAATATCGCTGTATGGGGAACGTTGGTGGGCGACTCGGCGCGCTGGGGCGAGGGCTACCTGAGCCGCTTCCACATACCTTTCCAGATGAACGACAATCTGCTCGTCAAGTACATCTACACCACTGGTGGCCAGCCCGACTCCGAGAAGAATCTGAATGGCATTGAAAAGAGCTACGAAAAGATCGCAACCGAAGCCCGCAACCAGTACACGCTCGTCTACTCGACGAACGAGTCGATCTACGACAGCAAATTCCGCAACATCGACGTGCGCGTGGAACGGCCCGGCATGGATGTGATTGCGAAGAAGGGCTACTATCCCTCGGCAGAGGACCAGCGTCCCTAAGCAGGCGAATCGCGATTGTTTTTGAGAGGCACGAAGGCCCGGGTCGAATGACCCAGGCCTTTGGTTTCTATGGACCGAACGACAGGGGCAGAGCTACCGATTCTCGCTTCCGGGCTGCTTGCCCTTGATCGCCGATCGGCCTGCGAGGCTCTACTTCTGGTCGGCGGGCGTTGTGTTGGGTGGCGGAGGCGCGGTGTTTTGCGTGTTCTGGGTGGGCGGGGTGGGTTCGGTGATCCCCTTCAAGCCTTCCTTAAAGCCTTTTAATCCTTCGCCTAGTCCTTTACCCATCTCTGGCAGCCGCTTGGCGCCAAACAGTAAAAACGCCACCACGGCCAGCACGATCAAGTGCCATGGTTGCAGAAGGTCGCCCATAATTGAATCCTCCACGCGCCGCGTCAAACCGGCGCATTCCGACATCGTTTATTGTCGCACAAAGGCTACCCGAGCGGGGGTGATTGGCAGCTTGCAATGGAACGGAAGTTGCACAGCTCACCATGACGTCGCAGGATCAGTTCACTTTGGCCGGACTGCCGAGCCGCTCCGTTACCATGGAAAAAAAGCTTGCCAGGTCCTCTTCTTCCCCCATAGTTAGCCGGCGATAAACTTTGATGAGCGGGAACAGGCGCGATCCGCGCACGTCCACCGCTGGAACCGCGACGGCGCCGCCTGGGTAGGGGGTCATTTCCCATGAGCCGTTGTAGCGGCGCCGCAGCACCTCACCGAGATAGCTTCCCCAAAGCCGCACTTCAAAGTCGAGATCGACATCGGGATTCTCGCTGACGAGCACCAGGATCTCGTCAAGCTTCTCGATCGATTCGGCACTGAAGTCGAGTTTTTGCCGAAATCCATCGCCGCCCAGTTCGACGGCCGCCTGTGCATAGCCGTCCATCATGGTTCCCAGGTCAGGGAAAGGTTCCGATTCCAGCCGATTCCGCAGGGCGCTCATTTCTCTCTAGGGTAACTCCGTGTGCCGCGGCTGTCTTGACCCGAAAGGGGAAAGAACATTACCTCTTATGGCACACTGAAAAGGTGACCAATGGAGGATTCCCCATCCCATGAAGACACTGCACTGGATTGCCGCTGCGGCGCTGTTGGCGCTCGCTGCCGGCATGGCAAATTCCGCAAGCCGCGATATCTATCCCGATCCTGCGCAGGCGCGAACCGATCTTACGGTCGCCCTGAAAACCGCTGCCGCGACGCACAAGCGTGTTCTGATCGATTTTGGCGGGAACTGGTGTGGCGATTGCCAGGTTCTCGACATCTATTTTCATAACGAAGCGAATCGGCCAATTCTCGATGCGAACTTCGTTCTGGTCCACGTCAACGTGGGTCATCTCGACGAGAACGTCGAGCTTGCAGAGCGATACAGGATCCCACTCAAGAGAGGCGTTCCCGAGCTGGCGGTTTTGAGCGAGAGCGGCAAGCTGCTTTACAGCACGCAAACGGCGGAGTTCGAGAAGATGCAGATGGTGGAGTCGTCGGCGGTTACTCAATTCCTGGTGCAATGGAAGCCAACCAAACCCGGCTGCTCGGCCGTGATGTTGACCTGCTAGGTCATTACCGCTTATCTAGGCGCGAAGCCGAAGCAGGATCGCAAACTACTCGGAGATATAGTTGAAATTCGATATGGAACAAGCCTCGCATAGCGAGGTCTACAAGCTGCTGATCGGGCTGATTGCACCACGGCCGATTGCGTTGATCACCAGCATGGATAAGAATGGGCAGCTGAATGCCGCGCCCTTCAGCGCCTTCAACTATTTCTGTACCGATCCGCCGATCGTCGGGGTGGGCGTTGCGAATCGTCCCGATCATGCGTTTGTGCCCAAAGACACGGCGCGGAATATTCGTCACACCGGGGAGTTTGTCGTGAATATCGTCACCGAAGATATTGCGGAGAAGATGAACATCTGCGCGGTTGATTTTCCAGAGGGGACGAACGAACTGGAGATCGCCGGGTTCACTACCGCGCCGTCGCAGGTAGTAAAGACGCCTCGCATCACGGAGTCCCATGCAGCGCTCGAGTGCCGCGAACATACTACGTTGGAGATTGGCCGGTCGCGCATCATTCTCGGGCGAGTCGTGGCTATCTATGTCGAAGACCGCTACGTCGATCCTGCAGGACCGTACATCAAGGCCGAGGAACTGCACGCGGTAGGGCGCATGAATGGGTTGGGCAACTATGTGCGCACACGCGACGCATTTGTGAAGATTCCGCGGCTGTCGTACGAAGACTGGAAGAACCGGCAGGGCTGACCTATTGACTGATCGGCGCCAGGTGCTTGGTGCGCGAGTAGGTGTACTGGACGCGGTGAATCACGGTAATGGTCGAGAGTACGGCGAGCACCCATAGCACCGGAGCCATCACACCCCAGTGATTGAACAGCGCGCCCAGGATCACCAGCACAATGCGCTCCGGCCGCTCCATGAAGCCCACCTTGCAACTGCCGATGAGAGCCTCGGCGCGGGCGCGAGTGTAGCTGACCATCAGCGAAGTGACCATCACAAAGGCGACGAGCACGACATAGCGGAATCGATTGATGCGGCCGTAGTAAACCAGCAGTCCGAAGAAGAGCACCACGTCGGAGTAGCGATCGATGACCGAGTCGAAAAAAGACCCAAAGACCGTCACCTGATTGTTGCGCCGGGCCACGCGCCCATCCACCATGTCGAAGATGCCCGCGCCGATGATCACCAGTCCCGCGTAGAGAAACATGCGGTCGGGATTGGTCGCGTTGGCATGACCGAACAGAAACGCGGCCACGATGTTGATGACGAGACCGATGAAGGTGAGAACGTTGGGGGAAATGCGGGTAAGAGCCAGGCCGTACACAATGCGGTCTAAAAGCCAGCCGCACGCGCGGCCGAAAGCGCTGGTCCAAGTCATCTCCGGGTCATCCCTATCTTCCTAACTACTTCTTCGTGCCGTTTTCGGAGTTCTCTTCGGCCTCGGCCTCTGCGGCTTCGTCATGTACGGTCGTCAGCTTCAGAATCTCGAGCTCGCGTTTGCCGTTGGGCGTAACGATGGTGGCAACGTCGCCGACCTGCTTGCCCACGATGCCGCGCCCAATTGGCGATGTGGTGGAGATCAATCCCTTGGCGACGTCCGACTCTTCGCTGGTCACGAGCCGGTACACAATCTCCTCGTTCTTAGTGGAATCGAAAACAACGACAGTCGAACCGAAACCGGCCTTGTCGTGGGGAATGTTGGCCAGATTCACGAGCGAGAGTTCGGCCATGCGTCTCTTCAATTGGCCGAGGCGCGCGTTGACGAAGACCTGGCGCTGCTTCGCCATGTGATACTCGGCGTTTTCAGACAAATCGCCCAGCGACGCTGCCTTCTTGATCTCGGCGGGCAGTTCGTGGGCAAGCTCGTGCTCAAGGATCTGAATTTCCTTGAGAAGTTGTTTCTTGATGTGATCCGGCATCCAGGTTCCGTGGCGGGGAGCGTCTGACTCAAACCGCGAACGATCGACGTTAGAAACTTCATTATACGGGAAAACGCAGGGATCAGAGATCAGGGGTCAGGGATCAGAAAGCAGCTCGTCCGTGCGGTTCGTCAGAAATACGGCACAAGCTCCCTTGCGCAAAAGCCAGTGCCCTTGGCGCCTTCCCTCATTCTCCATTTTCGTCTTTGGAGTCTCCTTCTGGCCGCATCCCGTCTTCGATCCCTGACCCCTGGTCCATGATCCCTGTATTCCGCTCCAGGAACGATTGCAGTATCAGCGTGGCGGCAACCTGGTCGATGACGCGACGGTGCTCCTGCCGGGCATGGCCGGCTTCATACAGGATCTGGTGCGCCTCGCGCGTGGTCAGCCGCTCGTCCCACAGGTGGATCGGCAACCCGGTCAGTTCACCGAGCGCGGCGGCGAACGCCTGGGTCTTGTCGGCTCGTGGGCTTGCTTCGCCGGAGAGATGCAGCGGATTGCCAACCACAATGCCGACGACGCCAAATCTTCGGGCAAGGCGCGCCAGCGAGCGCAGATCCTCGCGGGTATTGCGCCGTCGGTCAAGGGTGAGCACCGGTTGCGCTGTCAGGCCCAGCTCGTCCGAAACGGCCACGCCGATGCGCTTCGATCCGACGTCGAGGGCGAGATAGCGCAACGGTTGGTCCGAACTTGGCATTCCTATACCCGAATCTCAGCTTATCGCGGCGGTGCGAGGAGTGTTTCGAAAGAATTCCTACAGATACAATGGTTTAAGCAGTAAGTAGAGAATCCGCAGGGGCGAAAATCGCGTCTTAAGGCAGGGAAGGATTTTTCCAACAGCGCATGGCATCCCCCACTCGGAAAAGTAGAAAAAAGAAGGGCAGCGGCGCAGCGGGATTCCTGCTGATTACGTTTCTTCTCCTAGTGGGCGCGGCTTTGGGCTTTGGGTGGCTGGTGTTGACGCCGTTTGGTCCTTCCACCGAGACATTTGTCGATGTGGCTCCAGGCACGCCGGCCGTGCGGATAGGCCGCCTGCTTGAGTCGGAGGGCATCGTGCGCAGCCGGTATGCCTTTGATGCGGTGCGCAGCTGGAAGCGAGGGACCTTGCGGGCGGGCGAATACAGATTCGATCATCCCCTGACCGTGATGGAGGTCTATTCGCAGATCGAACGCGGGGATGTTTACACAAAAGCCGTGACGGTGCCGGAAGGCGCCACCGTGTTCGATATCGCCGTACGGCTGGAACAAGCTGGTTTCGGCCCGCAGCAGGGTTTTCTCAACGAGGCGCGGCGACAGACTGCGCTGATTGCCGATCTTGATCCCGCGGCGAAGAGTCTTGAGGGATATTTGTTCCCGGATACGTATCACTTTTCACCGAAGGCGACGCCGGAGCAGATTGCGATCGCGATGGTGAAGCGCTTCCGGCAGGCGGCAGCGCAGGCGGGACTGACAGGGAATCTGCACAAGGTGGTCACGATCGCGTCGCTGGTGGAAAGAGAAACGGCCGTGGATTCGGAACGCCCGCTGGTAGCAAGCGTGTTTGAGAATCGACTGGCGAAAAATATGCCGCTGATGACCGACCCCTCGGTGATTTATGGACTCCAGTTACAACGCCAGTGGCGCGGCTCGATCTATGCGAGCGATCTGAAGCGCGATACGCCCTACAACACCTACCTGCACGCTGGATTGCCGCCCGGGCCGGTGGCGAATCCCGGACTACCGTCGTTGCGCGCAGCCATGGAACCGGCGCAATCGAACTACCTCTACTTCGTCGCGGCCGGACAGAATCCGCAGGGCAAGTCGATGTTCGCTACCTCGCTTGAAGAACATGACCGCAATGTTGCCGGCTATCGCCAAGCCTTGAAGAAGGCAGGTGGCCGTTGAGAAAGAGCTATCGATGTGCCACAGCTTTGACGGTCTTTCCTTCGTTCCTCCTCGCGGGATGTTCTCTTTTTCCGACCACGCGCAAACTGCCGGTCCCTAAGGCTCCTGCAGTGACGCAATCCGCTACGGCCGACGAACTAGTGGCGCAGCTGAACAAGCGTTGGGACGCGGTGGATGCCCTGACGGCGACGGTTGAGATCCGGGCCACCGAGCTGAAGAATAAAGAGGGAGTGGAGAAAGACTTTCCCAGCGGCCGCGCATTCATTGTGCTGCGCAAGCCCAGGATGTTGCGGGTTGTGGGCTTTTTTTTTAGCGTCCGCATTTTCGACATGGCCAGCGACGGCAAGACCTTCACGCTCCTAATTCCAACGAAAAGCATTGCATTCGCGGGCTCGAACGATGCAAAGGGAACGTCATCCAACCCGATGTATAACTTGAGGCCGGGCTTTTTCTTCGACGCGATGCTGGTGCGAGGATTGGCGCCGGACGATTTTTATACGATGACGGCGGATACCGAGACGATTGAAGATGCCGCCAAGAAGCATCTTTCCCTAATGCCGGAATACGTCCTGAGCATCACGCGCCACAACGAGGGGAGCCACAGCGATACGCCGGTTCGCGTGATCACATTTCACCGCGACGACCTTTTGCCGTATCAGCAGGATCTCTACGACGGGAGTGGAAACCTCGAGACTGAAGTCGTCTATGCAAAATATGCGGATTTCGGCGGCAGCAGATATCCTTCGGTCGTCACCATCAAACGCCCGCAGGAAGGCATTCAAATCGCATTAACTGTGGAGAGGGTGATCCCGAATCCAAAGCTGACAGACGAACAGTTCCAGATCAAGATGCCGGACGAAGTTAAGGTTCAGAAACTCGAGTAGGCGGTTCGGATAGCGTCGCGATTGCGACATTGCCGCCGTGAGGATTCATGGATGCGCGACCGGTCACAGTCAGTTCGCGATAAAAGCCGAGATCCTCCCCACGCATTGCCTTGCTGATATAGACAACCTGGCCGTAGTGCATTCCGAAGTGCTCCACCACCTGGTAGACCGCGGCCAGTCCGCTCACCGTGTACCCCTGAATTTCATAGGTGGCTGCGAGATCGTCGGGTGTCAGGCGGTCGAGCACCTTTGCGGCTTCATGCATCGTCGCCCCGAGCTGATCGAGCATCTGCCTGCCGGGAATGCGCCGGCGCTCGTTGAATTCGGCGGGGCGATTGCGCACGTCGTCCAGGCCATTGAAAGACGCAACCATCCACTGGCCCACATTGCCATTCAAATGCAGAAGAAGGTTGCCGACGCTGTTGCAGGCGGCGCCGGGACGCCACCAGACTTGCTCGTCGGTCAATGGTTCCACGCTGCTCCGCAATCGCGGCCAGTATTGGTCCAGCAATTTAGTCCGCGAAAACTCCAAAAACAACGTAGCCAGGCCTGGGTTAGAGGTCGTCATGCGAGGGATATCCTCTAGGCCAACATTCTAAGGTATTCCCTCGGAATTGGCTGTGAGATTTCCCATGCGGACTCGCGGGAGGTTCCTGGGTTGGCATAGGGATCAGGACCCCTCTCTTTGGGGGAAGAGCGAAGCGAAATGGGATCGTCTTCCCGTGGTTCCGTGCGGATCGCGCGCGCATCACTGAGAGGCGGGACGAACCGAATGCGCGAGGCTCGTCGGCTTCAAACAGGAAAATCGCATTGTCGATAGGTCCGGTGAATCCCATAATGCCCTCTAAGAATGCAACTCGCGGGCCATTCCAAGGGAACCTCAAACGCAAGGAGATAGTGAGCGTTGTCTAAGCGCGGGTGTAAAAACTTCCATGCGCATTGGAAAAACTTAATCCACGTTTGATCGCCTGCGTTGATCACCGATTGGATGAGTGTTATATATCCGCTCCGTGCATGACCCCCGATAACGTCGCGCATACTCAGCCTTGTAATCGTCCATTGCGCGCTGGTAGTTAAGAACGGGCGTGCCGGGTTTGATCGTCCAATCAATGCGAATTTCTTTTGCGGTCGGAGGGACCATCAATTTCCACATTTGCTGCATCCACGCGCGTCCCATGGACCGTCGCGTTTTTCGTATCCACGAACCAAGACAGATGAATCACGATCTGCTTCGAAAGGCGCGTGAATTCGGTCTTCAGACGGAGGACGAGTGCGCGGCAGGCGAATCCTGGAATCCGCCTTTTCACGCGTTGTCATGCGGCATGCCGGTCTATGGCCCAGTGAGGATCCCGTGACCGCAACTGGCTTGCCCTTGGGTTCGGGGCATCAACACCGAGTTGGTCTCTGCGCTGCCGCTGGAGGGCAAGGGGAATTGGAGGGCCAGATCCAGACCTGCCAACGTTGCCATCGCCGTGATTGCCGCCCGCTCGTGTTGGAGAGAGGGAATGTAAGGGACCTCGCCTTCGAAGAGGAGAGAACCGCTGCCTTGGTAGGGAGTTGGAATCAGACTTTGAACAGCGACCGGCGCACCGCAAAGTGTGACGGAAGTTACTCCTGTAAAGCCGAGAGTCTGAATGGTGGAAATCTTCCCAGCGGGTGCGTCCACTCCACTGAAGCAGGGGACGGTCTTGCCCGAAGAGGGATCGGTTGCCACCGGGAGTTGCGTACCACTTGAGACCCACGAGTCGGGGCCCTTATCGATCGAGATCACGAGGTCCCAATTGCCTGCGAATGGGCGGGGTTTAGCAATGCAGTGGTTCGCCGTCCGGTCGATACCCGAGGACGGCATTCCGCCCGCAGGGCGTTCGATGGCCAAGGTGAGACCGTGGCTGTCCAGCATGTAGAAACTGGAAAGCGGAGGGAAGTTCTGAGGCCCGAATGGACCCAGTTGATTTAGGAAGAGCGCGGCGTGGGGATGGCCGCACGATGGGGAATATACGTCGACGCCGATGAGGTTTTGAGAGGCATCCGCCTTGAGCAGGAAAACCCAGGTGCCTTCGAAGACCACATTAAATTGCGAAGCCGTTGCCGGAGTGCTAGTTGCTGGTGCCATGAAAGACCTCTCGTAGATCGGTGCTTCCCACACCGGAGGCATAATACGCCGCCCAGTAATAGGGGTGTTTGTATCGTGCATCGCGGATGAGGGATTGCCGCGCTGCCGTAAGCGCCTGGGGAACGGTGAGTCCATTCACCAGGCCACGGTAGAAAGCATCCATCATGGGAACGGCGGAGGCGGAATCGATCTGCCAGCGCGTAGCAACAACCTCCGGTACCCCGAGGGATGCGAGCGTGTCTACTATATCTCCCATACCGTGATCCCAACCTTCTTCCCTTTTGCCTGTGGAACATGCGGAAAAAACGACCAGTCGAGCCGCTTTCGGTGGAACGCGACGGAAGAGCGACTCGTCGAGGTACGGTTTATCGTCAGCTCGACCGGATGGCGCCAGCAGAAGGTGGGTCCTGCCCTCGTATTGCTCCGCGTGACCGGCAAAATGGATGAGCGAAGCCGATGAAAGGTGTGTGGCCACGTGTGGCTCCGTCGCTTGCGCCGCCAGAAGTAAGTTGGAGTCGATGCCGTCGCCAGCGACGATGCGCGCTTCCTTCAGCGCTTCGGGTAAAGATTGGCTTTCTCCTGCGGCAAGCGAAGCACCAACCACAAGAGCACTGCCGTGGACGGTATGCGTGCGGGTCTCATGCTCCAGTAGAAGAGAAGGCAGTTCTTCCAGATCGAAATGGAGTCCAATTGGCCCGCTGGCGATGCTGACTGCGGCCCACGGCAGATTGCCCAGCAATGGGTCTGTTTCAAGAAGGATTGTCTGCGTAGGATTGGGAAGAAGCCGTCCTCCGTTCAATAGAACCTCGCCAACGCGGTAGGAAGCCTGATCGATGGAGGCCTGCGAGCTCGCAGGTGTACTTGCGACGTGTTCGAGCGAAGCGGCTGCCGAGAACAAATCGGATGCACGAATTGGGCATTGGCTCCAAATGACCTGATCCGCGTTTGCTCGATAGAGAAGTGTTCTGTCGCGCAGGACGATCTGGCCGATGAGCCGGCGACCCGAATCACTTGCGAAGCTTGACGCGAGCATGCTCTTGACTGTGGTCTTGAGGCAGTCGAGCCGCTGGTCGCCGCAGCGCGGCACGGTTTTGCCGAGAATGCGGAAGCGATAGCGTTCCCAAAGGGACAGGATCTCGGCGCCTGAGCGGTTCTCGGCCAGCCACACGCCAGCCAGCGTCGCGTAGAGGTCTCGGTCTTGGCGTGCGGACACCACATAGGATGGTCCCGTGCCGCGAGCGCGAAGCTCTTCTGTGAGGATCGCCGTGCGCAGGGTGTGTTCGGCCTTTTCCGCGTGCCCAAGCGCCAGATCGAGCTCCCCCCGTTCCCCAGCGTACTTGGCAATGTCGACCCAATTGTCACTTCCGGAGAGGTCGACAAGCGCTGCGTCGAGTTGCTGCGATGCCTCTGCAAATTCGCGCCGGTCCAGATAGAGACCCGCTAGCTCAAGTTCATTCTCAGCCCGGAAGCCGCGTGGGAAGATCTGATCGGAAATCGCAGCTTCTTCGCTATGTGCGATCTTCATCTGCTCTCTGGCTTCCTGAAGCGAGCCGGCGCGTAAAGCAGCGCCAATGAGTTGATCGCGAACGCCGGCGGTGTAGGCGGCGTTATGCGCCAATTCGAAGAGTCCGAGTTCCTCCCGGTTGAGCAGGAGGGCGAGATGGACCCTTGGAGTGCCCTGCTCGAGCATGGCCAGGCTGGCCAGAAAGGTGCCGGCGCGGAAAGGCGCAAAATCGCCCGCGTAAAAGCAACGAATTGCCTCGAGCATCAGCCGCCACGCATCCTCGTTATCTCCCGACTGATAAGTCCACGACGCCATTCCGTTTCGTACGCGCAGTTCGAGCAGGAGATAGTGATACTCATGTGCGATTCGGAACGCTTCTGCAAAGAGCATCGATGCGGATCCCGGACTCATGTGGCAGCCGGCCGCAAGCGAAGCCGCCTGCGCCTGAATCCAGATGTACTGCCCGCGATGCGCGAGCAACGATTCAGCGTCCTGCTGGCAGCGCGCAAATGTGAAGGAACGTTGTTCTGCGTAGACTCGCTCAATTGCGGCGCGATCGTCGCCTGCCGGAATTTTCAGGCTTTGAAAAAGCAGTTGGCTCTGCAAGGACGAAGACGCTGCGGTGGCATAATCTCCGCTCGTGTTGGCATCGATAGCCTGTCCCAGAGCATGGGCGGCACTAGCATAGTGGCTGTTGGTTGGAGCGGAACTGGAAGGAAGGAAGTCTTTGAGCCAGGGGTCCTGATGATTGTGTTCGAGGGAGGCAGCGAGGGCGTTGAGAAGGGAACGCGCAGCCATGCAATTCTCAGAGCATGGCGATCCCCGGGAACGGTCCACCGGCAACGGAAATGCCGTATCGAGCAGGCGCGGCAGCAGCGTTGTTGAGAACTCCTCGTCGATGCCGGCGAGCGTCGCCGGGTCGGCTGCCAGCGCGCGCATGGCTTGCGGCGTGGCAAGATGCTGCTGCATGCGGCTCTCGTGGGTTTTAATCCGATTCAGCTTGTCCTCAAGCGACTGCAGACGCCGGCGTCCCTCATCCTGCCAACGCGGATCGTGTTCGAACTTCAAATAACGGTTCCAGGTTTCAACCGCATTCATCACTTGCCCACGGTCTTCCATGACGATCGCTTCGTTGAACAGCACCACGGGATCGTTGGGAGCCAATTCGTCCGCGCGGCGCAGATTGTCGAGGGCCGTGGCGCGGTCGTTTTCGCTACCCGAGGCTGTTCCGCGCATGTAGTAGGCCGTACCGTCATCCAGCAGCAGGCTGGATGTCACGGGGCCGGCAGCGAGAAGACGATCCAGAATATCGATGGCGCCGTCGTACCGCTCATCGAGCACCTCAGCTCGCGCCTGCATCTGAAGCCAGTGCGGGTCGGCAGGCGATTGCTCCAGACTGCGTGCGATTTCGGCGCGCGCCGTGAGCAGTGGGGCGGGCTCGCGATCCGTCGCACCGCCGCGAAGATGAGACGGCGGTATGACCGCGGCAAAGCCAGCTCCGGGTATGCGCAGGTCGAAGGTTCGCGATTGGGAGTAAGCCTCAGCCAGCAGCTTCTCCGGAGCGGTTGCCTGACGCCACCACAGGGCGACGGTCAATCCGAGAACCAAGACGGCCGCGACCGCGCCGCTCAGCCATGCAAAGTGCAACAATTTTCCTGCATTATTCGACCCGTGCGACGTCTGGGCCAGTTCCAAAGCCAGTCGGCGCTGCCATTGCGGAGTCGTCGAGGTAAATTGCTTCAGCTCCGCCGCTTCTTCGGGGGAAATGTCGTCCGAAAGCGCCCGCTGACTCTCTCGGAGCCTGGCTAGACATCCTGTACAGAGCGCCGCGTGCGCCAACAGGGACTCTTTCTTGTTCGGAGGCAAGTCTCCGTCGGCCAAGCGAAGCCATTCTCCCACTTCGGGACAGGAACCGGCTGCGGGTGCGGTAAACCCGTTTGCCTTGTTATATTGTGTCGAATTGCGAAATGGAGCGTTTGCCACCAAAACCTCAAGCGCCCTCGCGAGCCCCTCGTCGGGGCTTTCGGCGGCCGGGCCAGTTTTCGGATTGGGATTTGTGTCTTTATTCATCCGTTCACATTTCTTATCGAGAACTGGCGCCGGATTCCTTTTGCCCGGACCTTACTTCAGGTTCTACCTGTTTGGTTTATCCGGGTTCGCCCGCCGGTTCTGCGGGACCATCCGGTTTACTCGGTTCCAGCTCCTTGCGCAACCATGTGGTGATGCGACGCAAGGCGCTCTCTACACCCTTGGCGGATAGATCGGAAGCCGGCAAGCCGGCGATTTCATCCGCGGTAAGCCCTTGTAAATAATAGAGCCAGAAGATGGTTCGATCTCTTTCTGCAGTTGTCCCCGTCGCCGAGCGCAGCTTGTGATCGAGTTCGGAAAAGAGCACGGCCCGCTGTATTTCCGAATCCTTTTCCGGTGCGACCGGCACGACGCTAGAGGACTCTTCATCCAGCACCATGGTCACCACTTTTCCGCCCCGCTTTTCCGAGTGCTGGCGGCGAAAATAATCATTAGCGACCGAAGCGGTGACCACCCGGAGCAGCGCAAAGAACGAATCCTCGCCCCTTGGCTTAAAGTCGCGAAGAACGCGCCGTTCCTGTTCGCAGAGTTTGAGAAAGACTTCCTGGACGATGTCGTCGACAACGGAAGCAGTCGATTTGCCATGCCAAATCCGGGCCACACGTGCCGCAACCAGTGCTGCGACGGGCGCACACCGGTCCAGAAACTCGCCCCATACCGCAGTGTCGGCAGAGCGGGCACAATCCCTGGCAAGCTCGTTGACGGGGGCCTTCAACCTATCCATTGTGGGGAATCCAGTGTACCCCAATCCCACGCCTAAGTCGTCTATTTCCAAATTGTCACAATTCAAACGGAAGTCATTGCACTGCGGCGGCAAATTGGGCTGTGCTAGTATCCCGGCAAGCGTTGCCAGCGTCCCGGTTGCGCTGAATGGCGTGCGAAGGAAACGGCCATGGAAACCAACCTGCGACCCCTGACTCTCGGTGAGATCCTCGACCGAACGGCCCAGCTTTATCGGACGCACTTCCTATTGTTTGCGGGGATCGCGTCGGTCTATGCGGGAGTGCTGCTCGCCCTAAGTCTAATGCAGATTGGTGTGCAAGAAGTGTTGCGTGCGCAGCACATGACGAGTCGACTCGTCTGGGTTACCGTTATCAGCATCCTGGTGATGTGGCCGGTGATCGTCGTTGTTGGCGGGCTCGCGGTTGCGGCAAACAACCGCGCAGTCGCATGGGTCCATCTTGGTGAACCCGCCACCATTCGCGCAGCCTACCGCAGCATTTTGCCGCGACTGGGCCGTTACCTCTGGCTCATGATCATTACTACCTTTATCGTATGGTTTCCGTTCGGGGTCCTTTACGCTGGGTACACAGTCTTCATCTTCCTGTACGTCCGGCCAAAGGGCCTTCTCACTCAATCCACGATGCAGCGCGACCCGCAGGCACTCATCGTCTTCCTATTAGTGACCGTGGCACTTGGCCTTCTTCTGCTTGCCGCGATGGTGTACGCCGTCCTCATGGGCCTCCGCTACTCTCTCGCCGTTCCCGCCTGCGTGATTGAAGACCTGAAAGCGCGGCAAGCCATTCGCCGCAGTATCGAGCTCAGCAAGGGGTCGCGCGGACGCATCCTTTTACTCGGCCTTCTGGTCGTCGCCATTCAAATAGGACTTGGGCTGATTACGCAGATCTTTTTCATCGTGGCCACATTCCAGCATCACGGCGAGCTACCAGCCGCAATTCGCGTTTTGCAACAGCTGGTAGCTTTCTGCACCAACACGTTTGTTGGTCCCATCTATGCCACCGGTTTCACTCTGTTCTACTATGACCAACGCGTGCGCAAAGAGGGATACGACATCGAGTGGATGATGCGGGCGGCCGGTCTCGATGCGCCTTCTCCGCCTCCGACCACCGGCGTTTCCTTCGCCCCTGCGCCCAGTGAAGCGCCGGCGCACGCTCCAACTCAAATTCCGACTGAGGACCCGCTGGCTTGACTCTGCATAGCGCCATTGCGCAATGGGGCCGGACGACAGCTCTCGCCGCCTTATTTTGGACGGGCTCGCTGGCCGGTGCAGTGTCGCCGATTCCTACAACCCCGCCTGCGCCGCCGTCCGGACGCTGGCGTGATGTCACTCTCGATGACTATCGCAAACATCTCGGCGAACTCACCACGCTTGTCCAGGCCTGCGCCAATGCGCGGGATTTGAAGAACTGCGACCCGCTGCTCGTAGGACCGGACGACCGCATACCACTTGGAAATACCGCGAATGCCGGACGACGCCTCGTACGCTACGGATGGCTGCGCGTTCTATTTTCAAAAGCCGAAGAGCCAGATGCACCGTCAGCGCCACCGGATCGGTCAACAAAGAGCGCTTCGGGCTCCGCAGGTGCGCAGCCCTCGCTGCCGGTCACGAGTACGTTGTTAAAGCAGGCTGGGCTGCGCCTTGCTGCGGACCTTGCACAAGCCAATGCTGCGAGCCCTGCGGCGCCTGCGCATTCGTTGGAACGCGAAACGATGGCCCAGGTCCTGGCGGGCCGCGATTTTCGCGATCTGGAACAACCCTCTGTCCGCGACTCAATAGAAGAAAGAGTGGGTAACTGGCTTAACCATCTCCTTGAAAGCGCGACCAGGCTCCGTGCTCGCTCGGCGTGGGTCGGGCGCCTGCTTGTCTGGGGATTCATCCTTGGGGTGAGTGTGGCGTTGGTATGGGCTCTCCTGCAATTGGAGCGCAGGTGGCGGGTTCGCCTGGTGCCGGATGATCGCGCTGCACTGTCATCCAAGGCCCCCTCCGCCCGCAAATGGCAACTGTGGCTGGAAGACGCTCGGCGCGCAGCTGCCACCGGCATGTGGCGCGACGCCATTCATCTGGTTTACTGGGCTGCCATCGCGCGTCTCGAATCGCGCCGTCTGTGGCCTGCGGATCGTGCGCGCACGCCGCGCGAATATCTTGCTCTTATTGCTCCCGAAGATCCGCGCCGTGCTGGCCTTACCGCCCTTACCGGCAGCTTTGAGCGCACTTGGTATGGCGGCCGTGACGCCGCTGAAAGCGACTACCGGCACGCCGAAGCGATTGCTTCCTCTTTGATCGATGGCGGTGCGGCATGAAGGTCTCTGCGTCGCTCGATGCCAAAGACCGCCGTCTTTTGTTCTGGTGTCTCGGAATCGCGGTCGCGTTGGCCGTGGTGATAGGGTTCCTGGTTCCGAATGGGAATGGCAACGAAAATCCGTTACCCTCGACTTACCTTGCGGGGCAGCATGGTGCACGCGCAGCTTATGAAACCCTGTTGCGCGCGAATTATCCGATCGAGCGTTGGGAACGGCCGCTCTACGAACTTGCTAACACCGCCGGCCCCGATACTGTCGTGATTTTCGCAGAGCCCTTCACGCGCGAACGGGAAGACATTCAGGCGGTACGCCAAATTCTGGGGCGCGGCGGTCGCGTTCTTTCGACGGGCTACTGGGGCGGCTTCATTTTGCCCGGCGGCCAGGCAGACACGCCCAGGGAGTTCAGCTTCGCCGCCTGCCGTCTCGAACCCGAAGGTCTCGATGCGCTCGCCAATTCGGGCGAAGTCTGGATGGTGCCGGAGGCCGCGTGGCAGGTGGGCAATCCCGCGCACCGCATTCAATACAGCTGTGCCGGACAACCTGCTGTTGTGGAGTACGAATATGGCAAGGGGCACGTAGTTTGGTGGTCGAGCGCGACTCCACTTGAGAATGGGATGCTGGCGCGCGCTAACAATCTCGACCTGCTGCTTAACTCATTGGGCCCGCGCGAAGGCCATCGCTTCTTCTGGGATGAGTCGTTGCACGGCGATGTGCGTTCGAACTGGAGCTATGTCGCAGGGCCGGCGCGCAACATGCTCTGGATCGGGCTCCCTGTTTTGGGATTGCTGATCGTCTTCAGTTTCAGCAGGCGCAGTGGTCCGGTGCGCGATCTTCCTCAGGCGCCGCGGGCCGCGCCCATCGAGTTTTTGGACGCGCTTGGGTCGCTCTATCGCGGCGCCGGAGCTTCGTCCACAGCGGTGGCCGTGGCGTTGGAACGATTCCGGAGGCACAGCTTACAGCTCTGCGGCCTGCGCACTGGCCCGATGGGTGCATCGGAACTCGCAGCCGCGATTCGCAGGCGATTCCCGCACGCGGATTCAAGCCTTGAAGCCGACCTTGCGGCCTGCGAAGATGCTTCGTGGAGCGAATCCATTGAGCCTCGCGCAGCGCTTAAGCTGATTCAGGCGCTGCACGCGCACCAGAGCAAGCTCGATGCGGCGGCAAGGCCAGGTGGTGTGCCCACCACCCAAGACGAAAAATCCGCTCCGCAAGAAAGGGCTTCATGAGCCAGGAAGTAAATCAGGAAGCGAATCAGGACGCACTAACCGACACGCAATCGGGTTCCCTTCAGGCCACGAATCGCCTGATCGCGCACGCTCGCGGTGAGCTGGGCAAGGTCATCTCCGGCCAGACGGCGGCCATTGAAGAAATCCTGTTCGCCGTTTTGTGCCAGGGCCACGCCTTGCTCGAAGGTGTGCCTGGGATTGCGAAGACGCTGATGGTGAAAGCGCTCGGACGCCTGCTGGGCCTGGGCTTCCAGCGCGTGCAGGCTACGCCCGATCTGATGCCCGCCGACATTTTGGGCACAACCATTCTGCGTCCCGGTACCGACTCCTTCACCTTCCACGCCGGACCGGTTTTCACCGATCTGCTGCTCGTCGACGAGATCAACCGCATGCCTCCGCGCACCCAGGCGGCGCTGCTGGAGTGCATGGAAGAGCGGCAAGTGACCATCGATGGCCAGCGCCGCCCATTGCCAAGCGGGTTCACGGTTTTCGCAACTCAGAACCCCGTTGATTTCGAGGGCACCTATCCGCTGCCCGAAGCGCAGCTCGACCGTTTTTTGATGAAGATTCGTGTTTCGTATCCGACGGAGACTGAAGAACGCCAGATTCTCGAGCGGCATCACGGCAGCGCGGGCGCCACATTGCTCGAGGATGCCGCGATCCTGCCCATCTCCGAAGGGCTGCTGGCGACTGCTCGTTCCGAGGTCCGCGCCATTCGTATCGAGCCCGGGCTCTACGGCTATATTCTTTCGGTCGCGCGGCAAACTCGTGAATGGCCCACTCTGTCGCTTGGCGCAAGCCCGCGCGCTGCGTTGAGCGTGATGCTTGTGGCTCAGGCCGTCGCCGCGTTCGATGGACGCGACTACCTCGTCCCAGATGATGTGAAGCGTGCCGTGCCGCCGGTGCTGCGCCATCGTGTGATTCTCAAGCCAGAAGCGGAGCTCGAGGGGTTCGACTCCGAGCGCGTGCTGGCGGATGTGGTTGCAGCCGTGCCGGTCCCGCGGCAGTGATTGCTGCCTCACTCCAACCCGCGCCCGTGCAGGCTGCCTGCGAATCCCGTCGGCGCTGGGCCTTCGGTCTCACACCGCGCACCGTCGGCCTGCTGATCGCAGGATTCTTGTGGCTGATTCCAGGCTTTTGGGACAATGAGCTTAGCTACGCGATGTTGGCGTGGGACGCCCTCGTTCTGCTGGCCGCTTCTCTCGACGGGTTGCGCCTTCCCCGCGCGACAGAACTCATGGCTACTCGATCCTGGACCAATGCTCCGGCTCTCGACAGCGAGACCGAAATTGAGCTGACACTTGAAAACCGCGGGCGCACGATTATCGTGTGCCGGTTGGAAGACGATTTGCCGCCAGCGCTCGTCAGCCAGCCTGCAACGCAGCAGTTGACCCTATTCCCGCGCGTGCCGGCCACGGTTCGTTACCGCATTGAGCCGCAGGAACGCGGTGACTGCGATGCGCATTCGCTTTACGTGCTCTATCGCTCGCCGCTGGGACTTGCCGAGCGCTGGGCCAAAGCGCGGCTCGACCAGAAAGTCCGCGTGTATCCGGCGCTTCGCACTGGCGAGGAGCAGAAGCTATTCCTGGCGCGCAGCCGGCAGATCGATCTACAGTTGCGCCAGGCCCGGCAGCGTGGCTTGGGCCGCGATTTCGAGAGCCTCCGCGAGTATCGCGAGGGCGACGACCTGCGCGACATCTGCTGGACTGCAACAGCGCGGCGCGGCAGTCCGATCACCCGGCAATATCAAACGGAGCGCAGCCAGCCGGTGTGGATCGTGCTCGACTGCGGCCGCCTGATGCGTTCGCGCGTAGCCGCAGTGCCAAAGGGCAAAGCAGCGCTGCCGGTCGTCGAGCCGGGCGCGCGCGTGCATTCGAAACTGGACTTCGCCTGCACCACTGCCGTCTCACTTGCCCAGTTAGCGCTCTATTCTGGCGATCGTGTCGGCCTATTGGCTTACGGGCAGGGAACGCAACAGCGTCTGCTGCCCGGACGCGGCGCGGCCCACCTTCGACAGATCATTGAATCGCTCGCGCAGGTCAAGGCGGAATCGAGCGAAGCCGATCATCTGCGCGCGACGGCCACGCTGAATCGTCTGCAGCCGCGACGATCGCTGATTCTCTGGATCACGGATCTGGCTGAATCAGCCATGCGTCCCGAAGTCATCGATGGCGCGGTGCAACTGCTCCGGCGACATGTTCTGCTGTTTGTCGCCATGGCGCAGCCCGAGGTCGACATGATCGCCCGCGCACGCCCGAAGAATGTCGAGCAGATGTTTCGCGCCGCCGCCGCGCAGGAGATGGCCGGGCGCCGTGAGTTGCTCTTGGCCCGTCTGCATGAGCAAGGCGCACTCACGCTCGATCTGAATCCCGAGGCCCTTACGTCCTCTGTACTGAATCAATATCTAACCGTGAAAGAACGGGCGATGGTGTAGTGTCACGAAGTATGCTAGAGTAGCTGTAAGTAACACCTTGGAGTGCTGTTAGTGCCTGCTCAATCCACAACCAGTCTCAAACTCGACACTGAGTTGAAGGATCGTGTGCAGCGACTCGCTGCCGTTCAGAAAAGGTCGGCGCATTGGATCATGCGTGAGGCCGTCGAGCAATATGTCGGGCGCGAAGAGAAGCGCGAGCAGCTCAAGCAAGACGCTTTGGCGGCTTGGGCGCATTATCAAGAGACGGGCTTGTATCTTACGGGCGATGAAGCCGATGCTTGGCTGGCAAAGCTCGAAGCGGGTGAGGACGCTGAGACACCGGAATGCCATCCCTAAGGTGGTCTCAAGCAGCGCTTCGCGATGTGACCCGCCTTCACGATTTTCTCGATACGAAGAGCCCCAGTGCGGCCAAGCGCGCGATTCAGACCATTCGTCAAGGCGTTCAAATCCTTGCCAGCCATCCTGAAATCGGTCGACCGGTCGACGATCTACCGCCCGAATTTCGTGAGTGGATCATTCAGTTCGGACAAAGCGCTTACGTGGTTCTGTATCACTTTGACGGGAGTCAGGCGGTGATTCTCGCAGTGCGCCACGGACGCGAAGCCGGCTACTAACAAGGTTTCTGAACTGCGGCAAACTAAACTTCGTCTTCCCGCCGCAACCGTTTCGCCAGCGCCCACTTCAACTCATCGATCCCCGCCCCGGTGACGGCAGAGATAGCGTGGAACTCAAGCTTGCGCCGCTTCGCGTGCGCCGCCAGCTTCTTCAGCTTCTCCGGATTGGCCACATCGATTTTTGTCGCGGCAACGATCATCGGCTTTTCCTCAAGCCCGTGGCCGAAGCTGGCCAGCTCCTGGTTGATCGCCTTGAAGTCCTCCACCGGATCGGGACGGCCGGAAGCATCCGACACATCCACCAGATGAACCAGCAATCGCGTGCGCTCGATGTGTCGCAGAAACTGGACCCCAAGTCCCTGCCCCAGGTGCGCGCCTTCAATCAGGCCCGGCATATCCGCCACGACAAACGATTCCTGGTGTGGCTCTTCTCCCACAGTCACAACACCGAGATTCGGTTCAAGCGTCGTGAAAGGATAGTCTGCGATCTTCGGCTTGGCGGCGGAAATGCGCGAGATCAGCGTCGACTTGCCCGCATTGGGATAGCCGACCAGGCCCACATCGGCCAGCAGTTTCAATTCCAATCGAAGAGTGCGTTCCTCGCCCGCACGCCCCAATTCATGTTCACGCGGAGCCTGGTGGGTACTGGTGGCAAAGTGTTGATTGCCGCGTCCGCCGCGCCCGCCCTTGGCCACAACGATGCGTTCGTCGGGCTCCTGAAAATCGTGTACCAGCTCACCGGTCTCCTGGTCATAAACCACTGTGCCCACAGGCACCTGCAGCACGGTCGACTTGCCGTCGAGTCCGGTGCAATTCGAGCCCATACCGTGCTCGCCACGCTGCCCCTTATGTTCCGGGTTGTAGCGGAAATGGATCAGGGTATTGTGGCGCTGCGAGGCCTCCATGATGACGTCGCCGCCGCGCCCCCCGTCGCCGCCAGAGGGACCTCCGCGGGGCACGAATTTCTCACGCCGGAAGGCCATGCAGCCGTTGCCCCCGTCGCCCGCCTTCACGCGGATCTTTGCTTCATCAATAAACATGGGTAAACCGGAATTTCAGGATGTGTCTCTTTCATGTGGATCGGCTCTCCGGATGACTCCGGAGCCCAAAGGACAGTCCTTTTAGTTTATCAACCAGCGCGGGATGCATTGTTCCCGGTGCGTTTTTGCGGCTTCATTACCGGAAGCGCAGGAACACGATGGGCTGTGATAAACGGCACCTGATAATTTGAGCGGATGACCTAGAATCCTGGCTGAGATTACTGCCTCACCCAGCGAAATCGCGCGGGATTAATGATGGACTTACCGACGCGAGAGCGCATTTATATAGATCGACCCGCCACAAGAGCAGGCAATGTAGCAAGCACCTAACCCCCGAATTCTGCTGCAAGCCGGTCCTCCATGGCAGACTGCAGTTGGACGAAGTCGCTGGCGCGAGCCGCGCTGCTGATCGCATGGATTGCGTCAGGCGCGAGTAGGTCAGGGTTTGCCCAATCAGCCACCGGCTCCCTCACCGGTAAGCTGACGGATCTTTACTCCAAGCCACTCGAAGGCGCATCCATAACCCTGCGCAACCAAGCCACCGGAGCTGAATTGCGCACCACGACAACGAAGGGTGGAAACTACAGCTTCAAAGGAATCGAGCCCGGCGATTATTCGCTCGAGGCGCTCAGTCTTCGCCTGGGCCACGGTTCCGTGAACGGCATCGAAGTCATCGCTGGACACGAGGAGCGGATGCAGATTGCCGTGCAGCTCACTCCCGCGTCACGCGAGGAAGTAGCAACTGCCGCATCGCCCCTTGCAGCCAAGTCCACATCGCCCGTAGGAGACAAGATAGCGACGGCGACAGCGTCACCTTCTTTGGTTGAGCCGGTCATCAGATTCGCATCGCGCGAAATCCCCGAGCCGATTGAGCCGCCATTTGTCGTTGCCCTTGAGCCGGAGGCGTTGCGCTCGCTGTCCTTGCCCGCGCGCTCTTCGTCGGAGGATAAGCAGCATGAAACTGGCCGCATTCCGATCACCGAGATTCCGGCGTCTTCTGGCGGATTCCAAATCGCGAGCGAATCAATCCCGGAAACGAATCGAAACGCCGCGCTTCCGGTAACGGCCCTCACATTAATCCCATTGCCCGGCGTACCGGCCGCTATGGCTGACCCTCGGTTGGCTGCGGCGGGCCTACTCGGTTCTACCGTCACCGAGATCGCAGTTCAGGCCGCGCACGAGGCGCTGCAAATCGGTGTACGATCGCCCCGGTCAATCATCGAAACAGCAGGGGACGTTTCCGATGTGTAGCACTTGCCACCGCTCTGCTCGCGGCTCAACTCTATGCGTTGCCGTTGGCCGGCCGGAATTGGCAGAACTTTCTGCCTGATGCGTCCACAGGAGATGCCGACTCCGAAACCGGCCGCACGTCAGAGGTCCGCGATGGGTCGGGTTCGTCTGCGACGACGGTTGAGGGCGCGAATACACGGCTCGCCTTTGGTGGCACAAGCGCGGGACGTATGAAGGGACTGCCCGCGTCGCTGATCGGCCCGGGGGGAAGTGAAGCGGCGATCCGTGAAGTTCAAATGGGCTCGGGCATCGTCGAAGCAGGCGGTGATCGCAGTCCGGGCGGGCGTCTGAATGTCGAGACTGAGCGCGGCACCGGTGCAATGCATGGGCAGGGATTTCTTTTTGATCGCGGAAACCTCCTTGGTGCGCAGAATCCATTCACGCAGTGGGTGCAGCAAACTTCACCTGCCACGCTCACGACAACTCCGGTGTTTGCGGCTGCGCCCTACACACCGAAAGATCAGGAAATGATTTTTGGGTTCGGCGTTGGCGGCCATATTTTTCGACGCCGACTTTTCTGGTTTGCTGCCCTCGACGGCTTTAAGCGCGATGACCCAGCTGTTTCGACTGTCAAGCATCTGGATGACTTCTTTGCGCAACCCTCGAATGACCAGATGCAGGTTCTCAGTTCACGGCTCGGTCTCAGCAGTACCAGTCCCGTTGCGGAGGGCCTTGGCGCTTATTCCAGCATGCTCCAAACTCTCGACGGCTTGCTAGGCCCGGCGGCTCGCGCGTCCTCTCAATGGACCGGCTTTGGCCGCCTCGATTGGGCTGTCGGAGAGCGTCACAAGTTCACAATCGAAGGAACGGGAGCGCTGTGGGATTCGCCGGGAGGCGGCTTGACACGAGCGTCTGAAACGTACGGTACGCACAGTTACGGATCGAGCCGGGCCGACGATCAATGGATGCTCGGTCGCTGGGAAGCTTTCCTGACGCCCAATCTGCTCGCTGTCACGCAAGCATCCGTCGGTCGGCAATTCCTTACGACGCCTCCCGAAAACCCGTCGGCTTTCGAGCAATCGCTCATCAGCAACGCCTGGGATCGTCTGCCGCAGATGACCGTCGATTCGCGCTACGGTTTCACCATCGGCAATCCTTCGCGCTTCGGTCCGGGCGGTTACCCCGACGAGCATCTCTACGAGGCGCAAGAGCAACTGAGCTGGGTGCGGGGCGCGACGCTGATCAAAGCCGGTCTCGATTTCAGGCACAACAACGATGCAACCGGATTTCTGCGCAACCAGACGGGCACATACGACTATGCGAGCGTTGAGAACTTTGCCTCGGACGCGCTGGCCTTCGCTGCCTTCGGTCTGAACGGTCAGTTGAATCCGATGGATCAGCATAACTGCGACCAGACCGGAAAAGTGTGGCGCGACTCAGCGGGCACACTGCACGGGCTTGGGTATCTGCCTTGTTATTCCTCGTACTCGCAGACCATGGGTCCGACAAACTGGTGGCTGAGCACCAACGATTGGGCTGGCTTTGTCACGTCGCAATGGCAGCCGAAAAAGACGATCGTCGCTTCGTTTGCAATGCGCTGGGAATTGGAGCAAAGCCCGCCGCCCTTCGTGCTGCTCAACAATCCCGATTTGCCTCTCACGGAAAAGATGCCGAGCCTCGGGAGCCAATGGGGGCCACGCGCCAGCATTGCCTGGGGCGTTGGCGAGAGTCACTGGCCCATGCTGCGCTTCGGATATGGGATGTATTTTGGACGCACGCCGAATGCAACGTTTGAGAACGCACTGACGCAGACCGGCTCCCTCAAAGGCGATTCGAATTTCTTCATGCGGCCCACGGACAATCTCAACGCTGGAGGCGCTCCGCCATTTCCTTACGTGCTCGCCGGCGAACCAGCCTCAATAGTCAAACCGGGTGCGGTCGAGTTCGCACCCGGTTTTCGCAACGGCGAAGTGCATCAAGCCGTCGCTTCCGTTGAGGAAACAATGCCAGGTCACATTCACATCGACGCGAGCGCCATGGCCAGTTTGGGCCGCAGGCTCCCTGTCACCGAGGACGCGAACATCGATCCCACCGTCAATCCGCAGACCATCACCTATGCAGTTGTCGATGGTAACGGCTCGGGCCCAATTAAGACGCCGCAGATCACGGTTCCGTTCTTCGCATCGTGGCCGTCGTCCGATGCGTCGAGCGGCTTCACCGGTCGGCTCAATCCCAACTATCAACAGGTGACGGAAATCTTCAGCCGTGCCAACTCGACGTATGAGGCGGCGATGCTGCGCGTGACACGCAGCAGTCGCGCAGGCATTACGCTGCACGCGCGCTACACCTACGCGCATGCCATGGACTGGAATCCCAATGAGAGCGCAAGCGTGACAGGGCCGAGCGTCTTCGATCCTACCGATTTCCAGGAAGAGTATGGCACCAGCGACCTCGATGTGCGCCACGCAGCATCAGCCGCTGTCATCTGGGAGCCGAAGTGGAAGCTGCATGGCGAAACCGCACAATTTGCGAACGGATGGATGCTTTCGGGAATCGGCACATTCCATAGCGGGCTCCCCTACACCATGCGCACCTCTGGATCGTTGGCGAAGGAATTTGACACCACGGGGACGGCGATCGTTGCATTTGCGCCTGGGATGAACGGCTATGGCGGCGACAATCGCGTGTATGGCGTGGGGCGAAACACCTATCGCTATCCACGAACGTGGAAAGCCGATCTGCGCCTCGCCAAACACTTCAACCTCGGATCGATGCGGCAGCTGGAATTGCTGGCGGAAAGCTTCAATCTGTTCAATCACCAGAATGTGACTGAGCTCGAAACGGTCGGCTATTCCATTGAATCGGGAAGTCTCAATGGAAGCTTCCCGACGCTTAACTTCCTCACCGGACTGAAGACCGGTCAAACCGAATTCGGCCTGCCGCTCA
>CAZAQN010000055.1:0-26505 GCA_964487345.1 uncultured Occallatibacter sp.
AGCCGCAGGTCGGCCAGCAGTTAGTCCAGCAGCAAATCCTGCTCGACGAAGCCGATAAGCTCGGCATCCGCGTCACCGACGCCGACGTCCGCCAATACCTGCAAACCGGCCCTCCAGGACAGGTGCTCTTTCCCAACGGCAAATTCATCGGTCAGGATAAGTACGCCGCGCTGATCCAGAGCCGCTTCGACATCACCGTCGCGGATTTCGAAGACAGCGTCAAGCACGACATCGCCATGCGCCGCCTGGAATCGCTCATCACCGCCGGCGTCACGGTCGGCGATAAGGAAGTGCGCGATCTCTATCTCAAGAACAATGTCAAAATCAAGTTCGACTACGCAGTCATCTCCTCAGACGATCTGAGCAAGGAGATCAATCCCTCCGACGCCGATCTCGAAGCCTTCTTCAAGAAGAACGCGGTGCGCTATGCAACCGCCGTTCCCGAAGAACGCACCATCACATACTTCGCCTTCACGCCGGATAACGTGCCCGGCGGCGTACCCCAGCCCACGCAACAGGAGATTCAGCAGTACTACACCGCGCACCAATCTGAATATTCCGTGCCGGAACAATCCCGCGCCCGCCACATCCTGATCAAGGTCGATCAGGGCGCCGACGCCAAGACCGATGCTGCCGCCAAGGCCAAAGCCGAAGCGCTCCTGAAGCAGATTCAGGGCGGCGCCAACTTTGCCGACCTCGCCAAGAAAAACTCCGACGACCCCGGCAGCAAGGACACCGGCGGCGAGCTCGGATTCGCCCAGCGCGGACGCATGGTGCCCGAGTTCGACAACGCCATCTTCACGCAAAAAATCGGCGACACCAAAATCATCAAGACCCAGTATGGCTATCACATCGTGCAAGTGGAAGAACGCCAGCAGGCCCACGCACAATCGCTAGCCGAAGTATTGCCCACGATTCAAGCCACACTCATTCGCCAGAAGTCCTCTGCCGCGCAACAGAGCTACGCGCAAGCGCTCACGTCCGAGGCTATGAAAAATGGCCTCGATAAAACTGCTGCGGCGCATCACCTGCAACTGGTCACCACGTCTCCCGTCGCCCAGCAGGGCGTGATCGCCGGATTGCCCGACAGCGCCACTCTGCTCTCCAAAGCCTTCCAATCCAAACAGGGTGACCCAGCACAATCGGCGCCCACCGGTGAGGGCTATGCGATCTTCCAGGTTACCGGCATCACAGCCGCGCATGCGCCGACATTCGCCGACTGGAAGAGCCATGTCCTCGACGACTACCGTGCCGAGCAGCTTCCCGCATTGCTGCGTCAGAAGACGACCGACCTTGCCAACCAGGCGCATATGACCAACGATCTCGCCAAAGCTGCAAAGGCCGTGGGCGCGACCGTCAAGACCAGCGACCTCGTCGGCCAAACCGGACAGGTCCCGCAACTGGGCGAACTCGGACAAGTCGCTCCGCAGCTCTTTGACTTGGCTCCCGGCAACATCAGCGGGCCGATCAGCGCTGGCCGCACCGGCGTAGTCGCCAAAATCGTCGACAAGCAGGCGCCCAGCGCCGATGAAATTACCAAGAATTTTGACCAGACTCGCGACCAGGTCCTCGAGCAGCGCCGTGGTGAAGCCTTCCAGGTCTTCGCCAGCAACATCATCAACGATTACAAAACCCACAAACGCGTTCTCTTCAACGCCAAGTCCAAGAGCCAGGAAGTCCCAGGCGAATAATTCTCCACGAGTCGATTTTCCCTCGGGCCCGCATCCAACACCGGATGTGGGCCTTTCGCTTTTACCTGCGTAACATCCGAGTGCATACATTTGCGGCTCAACTGACCCCTCGGTGGAGATAATCCAAATATGCAATTCCAGCGTTCCTCCGGAGTTCTGCTTCATATCAGTTCGTTGCCCTCCTACGGCGGCATCGGGGACCTCGGCCCCGCCGCGCACGAATTCGTTGCTTTCCTCGCCAGCGCTAGGCAGCATATCTGGCAGGTTCTGCCGCTTTGCCCCACCGGCTACGGCAACTCACCCTACGCAGGCTCCTCCGCGTTTGCCGGCAATCCCTACTTGATCAGCCTTGAATTCCTCGCAGATTGGGGATGGATCGACGGCAGCCGTATTGCAGGCCTCGCAGGCCGCAATGGCTATGTTGATTTCAACGACGTCGAACAGCGCAAGCTTCCGCTCCTCCACGAAGCCGCCGCAAATTTTCTCGATCGTGGCCCGCGCGACGAAAAGTTCGCGGCACAATGGCAGCAGTTTGCCGAGTTCTGCCGCGCCGAACAGGGCTGGCTAGTCGACTACGCCCTCTACGCCGAACTGCGTCGTCGCCAGAATACCGGCGCATGGACCCAATGGCCCGAGCCGCTGCGCCGCCGCGATCCCGAAGCCCTCGCCGAAGCATCCGCCCAGCACGCGCGCGCAATTGCTCAGGAGCAGGCCCTGCAATTCGCTTTCGCTCTGCAATGGAATCATCTCCGCGAGGTCGCAGCCCGCAGTGCGATCCGCATCCTCGGAGACATAGCGATCTTCGTCAACATGGATTCGTCCGACGTCTGGGTTCATCCCGACATCTTTGAACTCGACGAGGAACTCAAGCCGATCCGCGTTGCCGGCGTTCCTCCCGACTACTTTTCCTCGACCGGCCAGCGCTGGGGCAACCCCCTCTATCGCTGGGACGTGCTCCAACACAGCGGATTTGACTGGTGGGTGCAGCGCATTCGCCGCGCGCGCCAGATCTACGACATCGTGCGCCTCGATCACTTCCGCGGATTCGAAGCTTACTGGGCAATTCCCGCGAGCCACAACACCGCGGTCAACGGCGAATGGATAAAGGCTCCAGGCCTCGCGCTGTTCCAGTCTCTCGAAGGCGCTCTTGGTCCTTTGCCGCTGGTTGCCGAAGACTTGGGTCTCATCACTCCCGAGGTCGAGGCGCTTCGCCTGCAACTCGGCATGCCGGGAATGAGAGTCATCCAGTTTGGCTTCGGCGACAAGGGCGCGCATATTCACCTTCCGCACCGCTACGCACCGAATACCGTCGCCTACAGTGGCACACATGACAACGACACCACGCTGGGTTGGTGGAAGTCGACAGGCGAAGTGGAGCACGCCGCCGCCGAAGCCTACTTCGGCAGCATGGAAGATCGTCCTACGTGGCACATCATGCGCGCCGCAGCATCCAGCGTTGCACAAATGTCGATCTACCCGGCACAGGATCTCCTTGAGCTCGGCTCGGAAGCCCGAATGAACACCCCCTCCGTCGCCGCCGGCAACTGGAGTTGGCGCGCTCCCGAAGGCAGCTGGACGCCCCAATTAGCTGAGTCACTGGCCGCAATCGTAGACGTAACCGACCGCGACAACGACCCCCTAGCCGAACCCGAAAAAAGCGCATGAGACAAAATCTCCCGCGATTGTCAGTCGATGCCCCAGGAACCTCGGCCGCTCGAGCCGGCACAAAGTGGGTGCCCCATCCAAGCTCCGCTTGGGTGGGATAGCACGAACCTAAATGAAGCTTTGTCATCCTGAGCGACCGAAGGGAGTCGAAGGACCTGCGGTTGCTTTTTACGATGCATCGATCAGCACGAAAGTGGGTGCCCCATGTCTCGATTTTGAGATCTGGGATACCACCAACCTACACATAACGGGATTACACGATCGCCGCTTGAGTTTCCAGAAACGTCCGATTCATTACCTTCATACATTCCATTCCACGCGCGCTTTGTCGCGCCCCAACCAACCTTGTTATCCTTGCCCAAATGGATCAGGCGGCGATTCAAACCCACGGACTGGCTCGTCGCTTCGGCGATCTGATCGCAGTGGAGAACGTCACGCTGACCGTGACGCAAGGCCAGTTCTTCGGCTTTCTCGGGCCCAATGGCGCTGGCAAATCCACCACCATAAAAATGCTGACCGGCCTGCTCGAGCCCAGCGCCGGGACGATCGAAATTCTCGGTCAGCCCTTCAGCTCAACGGCGTTGCACCTGAAGCGGCAAATCGGCGTCGTCCCTGAAGGGATGGCTCTACTCGGTCGCCTCACCGCCACTGAATACCTGCGCTTCGTCGGCCGAATGTACGGCCTCGATCGCGCAACCGTCGAGCGCCGCACCGAAGAATTGCTCGAATTCATGCAGCTCGCCAATGAGCGCCGCAAAATGGTCACTGATTTCTCGCATGGAATGCAGAAGAAGCTAGCGCTCGCCGCTGCCGTGATTCACGGGCCGAAAGTGCTCTTCCTCGATGAGCCTTTCGAAGGTGTGGACGCCATTGCCGCGGGAATGCTGAAGACGATGCTCCAGGGCATGATCCAGCACGGCGCCACCATCTTCCTCACCACCCACGTGCTTGAAATCGTCGAGCGGCTTTGCAGTCACGTGGCCATCATCCATCAGGGAAGACTCGTGGCCAACGGTTCCATTGAGGCCCTGCGTGCCGGTGTAGCCTCCATTCTCCCTGGCGCAGAGAGCGGACAACGGCTCACGCTCGAAGAGATTTTCCTGTCGATTGTGGGAGCGGGCGGCGGGGAACCGGTGCAGGAACTTTCATGGCTGACCTGACCGGCCCCTTCGATACCGGACTTGCGTCAGCCGGGCCCGGGCCCTTCAATCGCCTGGCCCGCGCCCAGTACGCCGCGCTCATCGCCATGCGCACGCGCATCTTTGCGAACAACTTTCGCACCAGCGCCGGCGCATTCGAGTTCGGCGCACGCGCAATCTCCTACTTCATTTACAGCCTCATGGGATTCGGTCTTGGCGTGGGCGCAGGCTCGGTCGCATTCTCACTCGTCTCCCACAATCATTTGCACTCATTGTTCCTTGAGTTCTGGGCAATCTGCATTCTCTGGCAGGCAATCTCCATTGCCCTTGCCTCGCTCCAGGAGCATTTCGATCTGGGCAACCTGCTGCGCTTCCCGGTGAACTTCGGCTCCTTCTACCTGCTCCATTTGATCTTTGGCCTGGTCGATGTCTCTACGTTGGCAGGCGGTCTGTCCTGCCTGGGCCTCTTGACCGGAATCACTCTGGCACGTCCAGATCTGTTCGGGGCAACCGTGATTGCGTTGTTGGCATTCGCTGCCTTCAACATTCTTCTGGTCAGAGCCATTCTCGCGTGGCTCGATCGCTGGCTTGCCAAAAGACGATCCCGCGAAATCATCAGCGCGGTTTTTCTGCTGGCAACGGTGAGTGCGCAACTTCTGAATCCGGTCCTTCGTGAGGATCAGCCCTTCACGCACCATCACCATGCAGGCGGTCCTAGAACAGGCGAACTCCGGCCCTGGGTCAACGCGGTCAGTACAGCGCAGGCGTGGCTGCCTCCAGGGCTCGCCTCGGCAGTTGTGGGTGAAGCTGACCAGCATGATTCAACAGCCATTGCAGCATCGCTGGGCATCCTCGGCATTTTCGTTTTAGGCGCCGGTGGTTTGCTCGGGATCCGTTTGCGCGCCGAATACCGTGGAGAAAATCTTGGAGAAGCTCCGAGCAGAAGCAAAAACGAAAAACGCGAAGCGGCATGGCACATTGCAGGCTCCGGCCCCATGTCTGCGGAAATTGAGAAAGAGCTGCGCACCCTCTTCCGCTCCATGCCCCAACTCTACGCAGTCTTCGTTCCTATGGTCATGGTGGTTATCATAGGAAGCCTCTTTCGCACCGGAGCGACGGCGATTGCGCATCCATTTCGTCTGGCCATACCCATCTGTGTAGCCTACGGCCTCCTCGGATTCACGCAGCTGATCTATAACAATCTCGGCGCCGAAGGGAAGGGAATTCAGTTGGTCTTCCTCTTCCCCGTTCCTCTGCGCACTGTCATCCTTGCAAAAAATCTGTTTCACGGGGCGCTCTATATCTTCGTCGCGCTCGTCTCCGGCGTCCTGGCCAGCCTGCGCATCGGCCGCCCCGATCCCGATGTGATTGCGGCAACCTTTGGTTGGCTCACCTTCGCATTGCCCGCCAACCTCGCGGCCGGCAACGTCATTTCGTTGACAATGGCCTATCGCGTCAATCTCGGCAGAATCGGACGTCAATCCGGTTCACAGGCCAACGCGCTCCTCAGCATGCTCATTCAGACTACGATTCTGGGCATCGGCGTCGGCGTCATTAGTCTCTGCAATATCTTCGATCGGCTCTGGCTGGCCGCGCCTATCCTTCTCGCGCTAGCGGTCGTCACTGTTCTTGCGTGGCTCACCGTGCTTCGGAACGTCGATGCAATGGCCAATGCCCGCCGGGATACCTTAATCGCGAAGCTTGTCAAAACGGAGTAGGACTCTCACCGCTTGCTTCAGCACCATCTCCCTGCACATCCTTTCGCTTTGTTTCCCAGCCAGAGAATGGGATCTCGCGCGGAGAATCTCGGTTTTGAAAGGGCACGGCTTCAGCCGTGCCGAATGAGGTCTAACAGACTTACGGCTTTAGCCGCCGAGGGAATGTCCGCTCGCAACAAGAACTGATTCCTCGGTTCCTAAAGCCCCCGACTCGTACGAAACGCCCGCACAACCTCCGCCGGATCGCGATGCTCGCCGTCAATCGCCTCATTCATAGCACGCATATCATCGGCGCTGATGCGGCCCGCGAGGGCAACAAGCGCATTCTGAATCTGCGGCCAGCGCTGCAGCGCTTCTTTGCGTATCAGCGGCACAGCCTGGTAAGGCGGAAAATAATGCCGATCGTCTTTGAGCGCCGTGAGCCCAAATGCCTGGATAGGTCCGTCCGTTGAGTTGCCCGCGATCATATCCACCTGGTGAACATTGAGCGCACGATAGAGCAAGCCCAACTCCATGGTGCGCGGCGGCTCCGCGAATCGCAGGCCATAAGCGGCGCTTAATCCGGGAAGCCCGTCAGGGCGCTGCTCAAATTCGTAACCCACGCCCAATCGCCATTGCGGGGCGTATTGCGCTGCCTGACTCAACGTGGACAGCTGATAGCGTCGCGCATCCTCGCCGCGAATCACCATCGCAAAGGTATTCTCGAATCCCAAAGGCGCGCCGACAGTGATGCCGTATTGCGCATCATAGAGCCGGCGCACGGTCGCAAGAACCGACTGCGGGTCCCGATCCACCGGCTGCTTCAAAATCGCCGTGAGCGCAGTGCCGGTGTATTCCACATAGCCATCGATGCGCCCCGCAACCAATGCTTGATGGCAAATGTAGCTGCCCGCAAGATAGAACCGCCGCTCCACTTTCAAATTCGATTTGGCTTCAATCTCCTGCGCCAGCAGCTCGCCCAGCACCACCTGCTCAGTGAAATTCTTCGCGCCGATTACAGGATGATCTGGCCGCGGCGGTGAACACGAAAGCAATAGAATGCAAAGCACGCCCGCAGCCGCAGCAACAAAACACCGCCTCATCGCGTAGCAACCTTGAATCGTCGCTCAAGCAATCCCAACGCGCCATCCGCCGCCAGCGCCAGCAGTGCCGCAGGCACAGCCCCCGCCAGCACCAGCCGATTATCCACGGACGCAACACCTCGAAAAATCAATTCGCCCAACCCGCCCGCACCTACAGCCGCAGCAATGGTCGCAATCCCAATACAAGTCACGGTCGCCGTCCGCAATCCCGCCAGAATGAAAGATGCAGCCAGCGGCAATTCAACCTTGAAAAGCCGTTGTGACCCCGTGAGGCCCAACGCCTGCGCCACTTCAATCACCGCCGGATCGATGCCACGAATACCTGCATACGTATTCCGCAAAATCGGCAGCAGCGCATAAGCTGTCAGCGCGAAAATCGCGATGCGCGCAGCGCGCTCTCCAAGCCACGGCAGCGGCAGCAAAAATCCAAACATCGCAAGCGACGGAATCGTCTGCAGAATATTCGTCACCCCGATAATCGGCTTTGCCCATCGTGGCGCGCGCGTCAGCCATATCCCCGTCGGCACCGCAATCATCGTGGCAAATGCCATCGCCGCCGCGGTCAGCCACACATGTTCCATGGTCAGCGTGGCAATCTCCTCGCCGTATCGTGCGAAGAACCCATCACTCATCGTCTCGCCACCCGCCCCGCGCTTCGCTCGCCGCGATGAAAGGCCCGCACGTAGTTCTGAATCTCCGGCAGATCGGATTTCAAAAACTCCTCCGGCTCAAGACACGCGATCAGCTTTCCTTCACTCAGCAGCGCAATCTGGTCTCCGAGATAAAGCGCTTCGTCCAGGTCATGCGTAACCAGCAGCACCGTCTTCTTCAAACCCGCCAGCAGACCGCGCAGCATATCCTGCATCTCGCCGCGTGTGAGCGGATCGAGCGCGCCAAAGGGTTCGTCCATGAGGAGAATATCTGGATCGGCCGCCAACGCCCGGGCCAGCCCGACGCGTTGTCGCTGCCCTCCGGAAAGCTGGTTCGGGAATCTATTTGCATAGCCCGCAGGATCGAGGCCGACGGCCACCAGCAACTCATGACTCCGCCGCGTGCGCTCAGCGCGTGCGCAACCCTCGGCCTCCAGCACCACCCCAACGTTGCGTTCTACATTGAAATGCGGAAACAGCCCCGTCTCCTGGATCACATAGCCGATGCTTCGGCGCAACGCAATCAGATCTTCGTCGCGGTTTGGCTTTCCATTCACGAACACTTCCCCACCCGTAGGCACAACCATCCGGTTCACAGTCCGCAAAAGCGTGGTCTTCCCCGACCCGCTGCGCCCAAGCAACACATTCAATGTTCCCGCCTCGACAGACAGCGAAATATCCTCAAGCAGCCGCCGTCCCTGCGGCGTCGCAACCGTGATTGCTCGAAACTCGATCGCAGCGCTCATGCCAATCCCATTCCTGCCCCCATTCCAGGTCCCATCAGTGTACGGCAGTGATCTAGAGCTATTCGCCGCCGGCTGGAGATTCGGATCTGGAGCATCCTCGATGTATTTAGAGTCATCTAACCTCATGATGCGCTGTACCCGCTTGAACAACTTGCAGGATTTCGCAGGGAATGCACAGCTACACTTCCAGGCACATGAATCGTGCACTCCCAAGAAACGGTGGAAAGACACGAAATGCGACGCGCACCGCGCTCCACTTACCGTCTGCAGTTGCACGCAGGATTTACATTTGACGACGCCATTCGTGTAGCTGCCTACTTGAAGGACCTTGGCGTCTCCCATATCTATAGCTCACCCTATCTTCAAGCGGCGCCGGGCAGCATGCACGGCTATAACGTTGTCGATCACGAAAAGGTCAATGAAGAACTGGGCGGTGAAGAAGGGCACCGCCGTTTTTGCGAGCGCCTCAAGGAACTCGAACTCGGCCAGGTGCTCGACATCGTCCCGAATCACATGGCCACCGGCCCCGAGAACCCGTATTGGTGGGATGTTCTGGAGAATGGCCCCTCGAGCCGATATGCGAATTGGTTCGACATCGATTGGCATTCATCTGAAGTCAAATTGCAAAACAAGATACTCATTCCCGTCCTCGGCGATCAATACGGGCGCGTCTTGAGTGCCAACCAACTCAAAATCGTGCAACAGTGCGGCCTCTTCCGTGTCCATTACATGGAGAACCAATTTCCGCTCGCCCCCCGGTCCCTGGCCATCCCTTTATCAAAGGCCGCGCAATACGCCGACAATGCAAAATTGAGTTTCATCGCCGAAAGCCTCGCTCGGCTTCCAATTCCTGAGCCCGCGGATCGGGAACTGGTTCTGTCGCGGCATCGCGACAAGACCGTCATTTACGAGCTGCTGCGGAGACTCTGCGAAGAGCAGCCGGACATCCCCACGGCCATCACCAAAGCAGTCGACGATCTCAATCGGGATCACGACTCGCTCGACGAAGTCCTCAACCTCCAGCACTATCGACTAGCCTATTGGCGCACCGCGGATCAGGAACTCGGCTACCGCCGATTCTTCGACATCAATACACTCATCGGACTGCGCGTCGAGCGCCCCGATGTTTTCGATGCCACGCATCAGCGCGTGCTCCATTGGCTGAATGATGGTGTGCTCGATGGCGTGCGCGTCGATCACCCCGATGGCCTGCGCGATCCTCAGCAATACTTCGAGCGCTTGCGCCGCCGCGGGACAGATACATGGATCATCGCTGAAAAAATTCTGCAGCCAGGAGAGTTCCTCCGCGACGACTGGCCCATTGAAGGCACCAGCGGTTATGACTTCATGAATGTCTGCAATCAACTCATGGTGCGGCCTGAAGGGCTTCAGGAACTGAAAGGGATCTATCATGGCTTCCTCAATGAAAAAGTCGAGTTTGCGCCGCTCGCCCGCAACATGAAGCTGAACGTCGAGAGAGAGGCGTTAGGCAGCGATGTCAACCGCTTGACGAGCATCTTCGTCGAGGTCTGCGAGAACAATCGTGATCGCCGTGACTACACGCGCGCTGAAATTCGCCGCGCATTGCGGGAGATCGCTTCCTGCTTCACCATCTACAGAACGTATGTTGTTCCATCGCGCGATCTCGTAACCGGCGAGGACCGCGATGAAATCGACAAAGCAGTCGCTCAAGCCAAAGCCTCCAGACCCGACCTTGATCCCGGCCTGATCGACTTCATCGGAGACGTGCTGGCTCTTCGCGCTCGCGGAAAACTCGAATCCGAGTTCCTCCTGCGCTTCCAGCAATTCACTTCGCCGGTGATGGCCAAGGGCCTCGAGGATACGACGTTCTATTGCTTCAACCGCATGATCGGATTGAATGAAGTAGGCGGCTCACCAGAGCGCAATGGGCTCACCATTGCGGAATTCCACGAGTATTGCGCACAGATGCAGGCCAAACATCCGCTCACAATGACGACGCTCTCGACGCACGATACCAAACGCTCTGACGATGTGAGGGCGCGGCTCGCCGTGATTTCAGAAATGCCTGCACGCTGGAGATCCGTCGTCAGTCGTTGGTTCCGCAGAAATGCGCAATTCAAAACCGGCAGCTACCCGGATCGCAACACGGAATATTTCTTCTATCAGACCCTGGTCGGAACCTGGCCCATCTCCGTCGATCGCTTGACCGCATATATGGAGAAAGCGGCGCGCGAGGCCAAGCAGCAGACAAGTTGGACGCAGCAGAACAAGGACTTTGAAGACGCGCTGAAGAATTTCATCGAGCGCGCATTAAACTCGGAAGAGTTCATCGCCGAAGTCGAAGCATTCGTCGGACTTCTCCTGACGCCCGGCAGGATCAATAGTCTTGCGCAAACATTGATCAAGTTCACTGCGCCCGGCGTACCCGATACTTATCAGGGAGGCGAGTTATGGGATCTGCGGCTCGTCGACCCCGACAATCGCGGTCCGGTTGACTACGAGGCTAGAACTTCGATGCTCGTCGAGTTGAAGGCTGGCCTTGCCGTCGAAGAAATCATGACAAGAATTGACAGCGGCCTCCCAAAATTATGGCTCGTTCATTGCGCTCTGAAATTGCGCAAGGAGAAACCGGAGTGTTTTGGCAAGTGCGCGGACTACGCGCCCATCGAGGTCTCCGGTTCAAAATCGGATCATCTCATCGCCTATCGGCGCGGCCAAAATGTGGTCACCGTCGCTCCCCGCTGGAGCGCGACCCTGGCAGCGCGTTGGGGCTCGACGTCGGTTAACCTTCCCGAAGGGCGCTGGATAAACTTACTCACCAACGAAGAATGGAACGGAGGTTCGATGCGGATTCAGACGCTACTCCAGCGTTTTCCCGTGGCGCTCCTCACAAAGCGAGCGGAGTGAAAGATGCATAGGTTCGATCTCTGGGCGCCCTTTGCCAAGTCTGTCGCCGTGCGCGCCAACGGCAAAAACTTTCCAATGACGCAAGTAGGTAAACGCGGTTGGTGGCATGCAGAAGTTGCAGATGCCGGGCCTGGAACCGACTACGGCTACCTCATCGACGATGACCCGAAACCATACCCCGATCCGCGATCCCAGTGGCAGCCAGAGGGCGTTCACGGCCTTTCGCGGATCTATAATCACCATGCGTTTCAGTGGACCGACGCCAAGTTTCATGCGCCTCCGTTGGCCAGCGCTATCGTTTACGAGCTGCATCTCGGCACTTTCACCACAAAAGGCACTCTCGATTCGGCAATCGAAAAACTCGATCATCTCACCGAGCTCGGCGTTACACACGTTGAACTCATGCCCGTAGCCAAGTTTTCCGGCGAATTCGGCTGGGGCTACGACGGTGTCGCGCTCTTCTCAGTACATGAGCCCTACGGCGGAGCCGATGCTCTTAAGCGGTTTGTGAATGCCGCGCATGAGAAAGGACTCGCTGTTCTTCTCGACGTCGTGTACAACCACTTCGGTCCGGTTGGTAACTACACCGGCAAGTTCGGCCCTTATCTGACCGACTCCCACAAGACGCCATGGGGTGGCGCCGTAAATCTCGAAGGCGCCGGATCCCACGAGGTCAGGCGCTTCTTTTGTGACAACGCATTGATGTGGATGCGTGATTATCACATCGATGGATTGCGACTAGACGCGGTCCATGCCTTCATGGACCGTTCGGCCATCCACTTTCTCGAGCAGCTGGCAACGGAAACAGAAACCTTGGCCGCAACCCTCAGCCGTCGCCTCGTCCTGATCGCCGAAAGCGACCTGAACGACCCGCGCCTTGTCACCCCGCGCGAAGCCTTTGGATTGGGTATGAATGCCCAGTGGAGCGACGACTTTCACCACGCGCTCTTCACTGTGCTCAATCGCGAACCGGAAGCCGGCTATTATTCCGACTTCGGCACCCTCGCCCATCTCGCCAAGGCGATTGAGCAAATCTTCGTCTATGACGGCATCTACTCAAACTACCGCCGTCGCGTGCACGGAAGGCCTGCAATTAATGTTTCGAAGCATCGCTTCATCGCCTTCATCCAAAATCACGATCAAATCGGCAATCGCGCCACAGGAGACCGCATTGGCCAAGTCGTCGGTCTCGATCGCGCAAAGATCGCCGCCGCGCTCGTCCTCACCAGCCCATTTATCCCCATGCTGTTCCAAGGCGAAGAATGGGCTGCAACTTCACCGTTTCAGTACTTCGCCAATCACGAAGACCCGGAGATGGCTCGCGCAGTGTCGGAAGGACGACGCCGAGAGTTCGAAGCGTTCGGCTGGCCACCCGAGTCAATTCCCGACCCCGAAAGCCGCGATACCTTCGTTCGCTCAAAACTGAATTGGAACGAAGTATCGCAGGACGAACACGCCGAGATGCTGGCCTGGCACCGCAACCTGATACGAGTGCGCCGAGCAACTGCCTGCCTGAACAACGGAGAGCCAGGCCACACACACGTCTCCTACAACCAGCAGGAACAGTGGCTCCGCATGGATCGCGGCTCCATCTCCGTGATCTGCAATCTAAGTCAATCCGAGCGTTCCTTTCCGCTCTCTGCGCCGACACAACTACTCCTCGCCTCATGCAGTGCAGTCCATGTAGACGAAGGCGCAGTGACACTGCCCTCTGACAGCGTCGCCATCCTGCGAGCGAACCGCACCGTCGGCGATGCCGGCGACAATCCTCACTTCGGTTCCGATTGAACATCTTTGCAGACTACCCGCGCCGCAGAATTCCCTCGCTTCTGACGGCACGGCCCGGTCGAGCCTGAGAAAATCAAGGCAGCCCCGTTCGGGCGACCGCCACTGTCGGAAAGGCTGCGTTGCGTCGAGTCGCGCTGATCTATAACCCGCAATCCGGCCAGCATTCGGCGCAACGCGATAAATCAATTCATCGCGTCCTTGCGCTGCTCCGCGATGAAGGCATCGACGCCGAAGCCCTCGAAACCGATGCACCCGGAAGCGCCAAGACCCTCGCCAAGCTCGCTATGCGCAACGGCTACGATACGATTCTTGCTTGCGGTGGCGACGGTACTGCGCACGAAATCCTGCAATGCCTCGTCGGAACCGACGTGGCGCTCGGCGTGGTGCCGTTGGGTACGGCCAACGCGCTGGCACAGGATCTTAGCCTTGGCACTTCGCCCGTCCATGCCGTGCGTAAACTGCTCACAGCCACGCCAACGCAAGTTCCCGTAGGCCGCATCTTCTATCACGACAAGAACGGCGCGGAGCACTCCTGCTACTTTACCGTTGCGGCCGGCATCGGCGCCGATGCCTTGCTGATGGCCAGCCTCGATGCCGGGCTCAAGCGCCGCTTTGGCTACGCTCTCTACATGATCGAAGCTACGCGCATCTGGGCCACCAATTCATTTCCACTCTTCTCGGCAGTTTTTGCACTCAACGGCAGCGGCGAAACGCGCACTTCAGACGTATCGCAACTTCTAGCGGTGCGTGTCCGCTCTTTCGGGGGAGCACTCGGCACGCTGGCGCCGGGCGCCACTTTGCGCAATCGCACATTGAGCCTCATCACATTCAAAACGCGCAGCCGCTTTCGCTACCTTCGGTTTCTTCTAGCCGTCGTTGCGGGACGTCACACCTTTTCAAATCACGTCGAGTTGATCGAAGCAACCGCCGTCGACTGCCGCGCTTGCAATGGTTCCAAGACGCCGATCTACGTCGAAGCCGATGGAGAAGTGCTCGGTTCCTTACCCGCTCGCTTGGAAATCGCGCCACAGATGCTCACTCTGCTCATCCCGCCGAATGCGCAGCCCTAACGCCGGCGCGATTGCGCAATCCATGCAAGCCGCCCGCGCACCTCTGATCCCGCTCACCGATTTGATCCTCCATCCCCGCGTCTGCGATCATCGCTCCGTCTTCAGTGAGGCCCTTCAAATGAACAAGAAGGTTTTTCTTTATTTCACCCTCGCGGTGTCCGGTACAAACCTCGTTGCTCAGCAGCCCGCTTGGCAACCTGCACCCGGCCATCTCACATTGCCACTCTGGCCCGGCACGGCTCCAGGCGCGCCCACCAACCTGCCGCCCGAAGTCGACACCACGACGCCCCTGTTGCCTTTGATCGCCGGCCGGCCCATCATTCGTCTCGGCAATGTCGCCACGCCCACCCTCACCGTGTACGCGCCCAAAGCCAACAACACCGGCGCAGCAGTGGTGGTCTTTCCCGGAGGCGGCTACCAGATCCTCGCCATCGACCTTGAGGGCACCGAAGTCTGCGACTGGCTCAACTCCATCGGCGTGACCTGCGTCCTCGTCAAATACCGCGTCCCCAACACTGGCCCCTATCCCAAATCCTCTGCCGCGCTACAGGACGCGCAGCGCGCTCTCGGCGTTGTTCGCGAACACGCGGCCGAGTGGCAGATCGATCCCCATCGCATCGGCGTCCTCGGCTTCTCCGCCGGAGCCCATCTAGCGGCTGCGCTCAGCACGCACTACGACCAGCGTCTCTACGACCCAGTCGGTACCGCCGACAAACTCAGTTGCCGCCCTGATTTTGCAGTCATTGTTTACCCCGGCTATCTTGCCATCGCCGATCAAGGCATGGCACCCAATCCCGAGATCCATCCCACCGCCGATACGCCGCCCTCGTTCATCGTGCAGGCCGAAGACGACACCGTGCATGTCGAAAACGCCATCGTCTACTTCACGGCTCTCAAAAACGCCAAGGTTCCCGCCGAGCTGCACATTTACGCCCAGGGCGGTCACGGCTATGGCCTGCGTCGCACAGCACTGCCTGTCACCACCTGGCCGCAATCCGTCGAAGTCTGGTTGCAAACCATCCACGTACTGCCAGGCCAGTAATAGTTGTTCTCCAATTTCTATCGAGCGAGGGCACGTTAGCTCAGCGGCTCTTTCATAGGTCGGGGTCCCCGCGGACAGGTCTTCGTCCGTGGGTGGGTGAAAAAAACCACCTTGCTCGACATTCAAAATGCCACCCATGAATTGGAGAACAGACTTAGCCCCTACAATCGTTCTATGCGTCTCGCCGTTCTCACCGTCTCTGACCGCTGCTCGCAAGGTCTGGTTCGCGACGCTTCGGGCCCCGCTATCGTCGCATTCCTGCGCCGGACGTGGCCCGATGCCGAGCTCCAGTCCGCACTGGTCTCCGATGAGATCGTCGAGATCAGCGACTACCTGATGAAGTGGTCCAGCCAGGGTGTGGACTTGGTCCTCACCACTGGCGGCACCGGCCTCGGCCCCCGCGACTGGACCCCCGAGGCGACGCGCCGAGTCATCGATCGCGAAGCCCCCGGAATCGCGGAAGCCATGCGCGCGCAAGGCGCCGAGAGTAATCCCATGGCTTGGCTCTCGCGCGGCGTTGCGGGACTGATCGGCAAAACCCTCATCATCAATCTGCCCGGCAGTCCCCGCGGCGCTGAAGAAAGCTTCGCGGTCATCCTGCCTCTCATCCGTCACGGCCTCGAGACCATCGCGGGAACTGAAACCCATACTTGAGTCGGATAGAGTGCCGATCCAAGAGTTAGTTTCCCGGCTGCCCGGAGGCGTGGCCTGCTTGCCGCGCACGTCCTCTCGATTGAATGCTCAAGCCTCCGCAATGGCCGCGATGGAAACTTTCATGCCGGGGATTCGAACCGGCAACTTCGCGCCTTGCCGCGCGGGCGGGTTCGCCGGGAACCACTTCATCCACTCTTCATTCATTCCCGCGAAGTCCGTCTCCTCCAAAAGGATCACGGTGAAACTAACTGCCCGTTCGAGCGAAGTGCCTGCGGCGTTGAGGATGGCGGACACATTCTCCAGGCACTGCCTGGTCTGCTCTTGAATCGTTTCCCCTTCAATCTTTCCTGTGATCGGATCGTGCGGCCCCGTGCCCGAAACGAAAACAAGACCAGCGGCCCGCACAGCTTGGCTGTAGGTTGGCGGCGGTGACGGCGCGTTCGTCGTTCGAATGATGTCTCTTGCCATAGATTCTCCCGTGCAGACTGGACGACCCGGATGCACAATCCGAGACCTGACTCGATGCCGAAGTGGGGTGCGACAGGGTTGAGAATTCCTGAACGCACATCGTCTCACAACGCGGCCTTTAAGCGAAGAATTTGACACTGCGACGGTTCATAAAATGGGGGTTCTCACTCAGATGGAGGTCGGAATCAACGCGTTGGGTCAGCGGTGCTTCCGATCCTCGCTCGGTCCGATAGTTTCCCCAAAATTGCAGCAAACGCTTTCCATCGAATCGGTTTACGGCTTGCCAGCGTGTGAGCCAATTCGCGGACCATTCGTCCCGAAGCCTAGGCAGCATTGCGACTTCGCAGCTTTCAATCCTTCAATCTCGTCAGATCGCTCACTGAGAAACACGAGAAAAAAGGTGTAGAATCGCTGCAACGTGAGCCCCTCGAAAGACAATCCAACCGAGCGCCGCCGCCCCGCCACGGTCAGCATCCGGGACGTCGCGCAGCGAGCCGGCGTCTCCATCGCCACCGTCTCGCGCGCCGTGAATCATATCTCCACGGTGAATGCCGAGCTCGCCCAGCGCGTCTGGAAGGCCATCGAAGAAGTCGGATACTTGCCCAACACGCAGGCCCGCGCCCTCGTCTCCGGCCGAAGCAAAATGCTGGGGCTCATCGTCTCCGAAATCACCAACCCCTTCTTTCCCGAACTCGTGCAGGAATTCGAAAACCTGGCTGTCGCGCAAGGCTATGAGGTCCTGATCGGCTCCACCAACTACGATCCAGCTCGCACCGAAAGCCTGATGCGTCGCCTGCTCCAGCGCAACGTGGATGGCGTCGCCGTCATGACCTTCGGTGTGGAAGAGGATCTGGTCAAGAAGCTCGTCGAGCGCGAATTTCCGCTTGTCTTCGTCGATGCCGCACCCGACCTTTCCAACATTCACGTTCTCAAGGTGGATTATGCCGAAGGCATTCGCCAGGGCGTCCAGCATCTCGCTGCCCTCGGTCATCGCCGTATAGCGTTCATTAGCGGCCCCTTGGCGCAGCGCTCACCTAAAGCCAGGCGCGAGGCATTCCTCAAGTCGATGGCCGAGCTCGGTCTCAAAGTCCCGCCCGAGCACCTGGTCGAAGGCAGCCACAACATGGAGGGCGGCATCACGGCCATGGAACGCCTCATCGCCCTGCCCGAATTGCCAACCGCCGTCATGTGCTCCAACGACATGACCGCCATCGGTGCGCTGCACGCTCTCTATCGCACTACGCACAAGGTTCCCGAAGATATCTCCGTCGTCGGTTTCGATGACATTCACCTCGCGCAGTTCATGCTGCCACCACTGACCACGGTTCAGATGTCGTGCAGGGATCTGGCAGCCGCGGCCGTCGAAGGCCTCCGTGCAGGAATCGAACAGGATCACCCTAAACACGGCAGACGCGAGTGGCACATTCCCACGCGCCTCGTAGTCCGGCAATCGTCGACATTTCCGCGCGGCAGCTTGCCTGCGCTCGTTTCAGGCGCCCAACCCAAGCGATCCGAGAGCTAATTCAATAACGCTCCACTTCGGCGTCTCGCACAGGCGGCGTGTCCCGAGGGGCAATGCCGAAGCTTTCATCGCGAAAGTGCTCTAGTCGAACGGTTGCCTCGGTTCCAGCGCTCTCCCAATCCACGTTGTAACTTGGAACGTACCTTTCGTGTCTAATAGAAGAAGCTAAGTACCCGCGCGAGGTCGCACCAATGCTCATCGGCAAGCCGCCCGAGATCCCCTCATCGGCGATCACATCGAAAGACAAGTATCTGAACCGCCGCCGATTTCTTCGCGGAGCCCTCTCGACCGCAGTAGTTGCCGGTGCATCCGGAGCCGTCATCGAGCGAGCCGCCGAAGTTCTCTCGCCCCCCACCGCCGTGCATGCCGACACCAAGCTGGACACCATCAAGAGCCCTCTCAGCACAACCGGCGAGCAGTTGACCAGCCTCCAAGACATCACGCACTACAACAACTTCTACGAGTTTGGCGTCGACAAAGGCGACCCCGCGCAGAACGCAGGCGCCCTGCCCACGCGCCCCTGGACGGTCAAAGTGGATGGCCTCGTCAAGCAGCCGAAGACCTTCGACATCGAAGCCCTTCTCAAACTCCGCCCCCTCGAAGAGCGCATCTATCGCCATCGTTGCGTTGAAGCGTGGAGCATGGTCATCCCCTGGGTCGGCTACTCGCTCTCCGAGTTCATCAGGGCCTGCGATCCGCTCAGCAAAGCCAAGTATGTCCAGTTCCTCTCCTACTACAACCGCAAGGTGGAGAAGTGGACGTCCGAATCCACAATCTACTGGCCCTACTCCGAAGGGCTGCGTATGGATGAAGCCATGAATCCGTTGGCGCTGTTTACCTTCGGACTCTACGGCGACGTGCTACCCAATCAGGACGGCGCGCCAATCCGCATCGTTCTCCCCTGGAAATACGGATTCAAGTCGGCCAAGTCCATCGTCGAAGTCCGCTTCCTCGACAAACAACCGCCGACCACCTGGAATGATATGGCTGCCAATGAATACGGCTTCTATTCCAACGTCAATCCCAACGTCGACCACCCCCGCTGGAGCCAGAAGACAGAGCGCCGCATCGGCCTGCCCTTCTACGCACAGCGGCGGCAAACCCTCATGTTTAACGGCTATGGAGAGCAGGTAGCCTCACTCTACAACGGCATGGACCTGAAGCGGAACTACTGATCCGGTCGCGTCAATTGACCGGAGAAAAGCCGATGAAAAAGAACGCTGCCAAATCTGTACCTAGCAAGGCGCGTCGTACCGCGAGTGCCACCCCACCAGTTGAGGACGCGCGCCAGCAGCTCGCCTCATTCCTCGCGAAATTCACGCCGGAAATCGCGGCGAAGGCTGAGGCGATTCTGCGTAAAATGCGCAAGCTATATCCCACCGCGCTCGAACTTGTCTACGATAACTACAACGCGCTCGCCATTGGTTTCAGCCCCTCAGAACGGGCTTCCGACGCCATCTTCTCCATCGCCGTCTATCCCCGATGGGTGAGCCTCTTTTTTCTCCAGGCCAGAGGATTGCCCGATCCCGACAAACTCCTCAAGGGGAGCGGCAATGTCGCGAAGCATGTCGTGCTTCCTTCACCCGCAGCGTTGAACGAACCTGCCCTGCAAGCACTCATGAGCAGCGGCGAAGCCAGGGCCAAAGTTCCCATGGATTCGAACGGCAAACACCGCCTGATCATCAAATCGATTTCCGCGAAACAGCGGCCACGCAGACCCGTCGCAGCTGCTACACGATGAGCCCCACAAGATGAATCGATCGACCATCCTCATCCTCAAATCGCTCACCTGGGCCGCATGTCTCTGGCCCCTCGCCTTACTCGTCTATGGAGCCATCACCAACACCCTGGGTGCCGATCCCACGGCCAAAATCACCTTCACAACCGGCTACACCACGCTCCTGCTGCTCATCCTCTCTCTTGCAGTCACGCCGGTTCGCAACCTGTCGTCGCGCCTCAGCTGGCTCATTCGCTTTCGCCGCCTGTTGGGACTCTTCGCCTTCTTCTACGGCACGCTCCACCTACTCACCTACGTCGCGCTCTATGCAGGCTTCGACATCCACGCCATGCTCGCCGACATCGAAAAGCGCCGCTTCATCACCATGGGTGTAGCCGCTTGGCTCCTGTTAGTCCCACTCGCCGCCACGTCAACAAACTGGTCGATCCGCAAGCTAGGCGGCAAGCGTTGGCAGCGCCTTCATCGTTTGGTCTATCTCGCCGCCATCTGCGGCATCATTCACTATTGGTGGCAGGTCAAGCCCGGCGTACTTAGCCCGCTACGACTCACCATCGTTCTCGCCGTTCTGCTCCTCGCACGCCCAATTCTCGCCTACATCCAGCGTCGCAGGACGCAATCCGCCGCCGCGTAACGTCGAAAGGGTTCAGAAGCAGCCGATCAGAGGAAGACGGAAGTTCGGAGGGAGGCGAGGGTTTCAACCCCCGCATAAAACAGGCAGAATGAACGCGGGCTTTAGCCCCGGAAGATTGTTTGTGTCAGTCTCACCTTCAATTACAGCGTGAGCGATTCCAGAACGATCCCATCCTCGCCAAAATCCAGCATCCGCTGCGACACCGGACTCCAATTCCTCCGATGCAGCGGGGTGGGTCCCAGCCGCGCCAGCGCTTCCAGATGCTCGCGCGAACAGTAGCCCTTGTGACTCGCCAGCCCATACCCCGGATACTGCCGGTCGAACTCCACCAGTAGCCCGTCCCGGTACACCTTGGCCAGCACACTCGCAGCGGCGATCGAATAACTCGTCCCATCGCCCTGGATCACCGATTGCTGCGGACAAGGCCACTCGATCGTATCCACGCCATCAATCAGAAGATAATCCGGCACAACCGAGAGCTGCTCCACAGCCAGCCGCATCGCCAGCAGCGACGCCCGGCGAATATTGATCCGATCGATCGTCTCCGCATCTACCGCAGCAATCGCCCACGCCACCGCTTTTGCGCGAATCTCCACATCGAGCTCGACGCGCTTCTTCTCCACCAGCTTCTTCGAATCCGTCAACCCGCGAAAGCGCGTGTTGCAATCCAGAATCACCGCCGCCGCGACAACAGGCCCAAACATCGGCCCGCGTCCCACCTCGTCCAGCCCCGCAATGCGCAGCGCTCCGCATTGGCGCGCAGCCTTCTCCAGCTTCCAACCGCACTTCAAATTCTTCGCACGAGAATTTTTCTGAACGCGAACCGCAGCCGGGACCATGCACCCAGTATAAAAAGCAAAACCCCCAGCCGCATGAGCCAGGGGTTCTGCAAAACTAGACTTAAATGGGTAAACTAGGTCTTCGCCGTCACCCGATCCACTTCCTTCAGACGGGCAGCCTTGCCGCGCAGTCCACGAATGTAGAACAGCTTCGCGCGCCGCACCTTGTAGCTGCGAATCTTCTCAATCTTGTCCACAACCTTCGAGTTGAAGGGAAAGATGCGCTCCACACCCTGCCCAAAGCTCATCTTGCGCACGGTAAAGGTGCCCTGCGGGCCGTTGTTGATCGCGATCACCAGGCCCTCAAAGGCCTGCAACCGCTCCTTATCGCCTTCCTTGATCTTCACTTGAACGCGAATTTGGTCGCCAGGCGCAAACGCCGGCAAATCGGTGCGCTTCAGCTTGTCGGCCAGGCGCTGCATAACTGGATGAATTGACATGGGTTTCTTCCTACGTTGAACTCAGAAACTCAATTTTAACAGAGAATCCAGCTGAGCGCCTAATCTCGAACTGCGTCTTGAATACTGGCGGCAATCGTCCCGACATTGTCAACCATTGCACCGAATCACCGGATGAACGGTATGTACGCGCGCACCCGCGATCGATACTCGAGGAACTCATCCTGGAAATACGTCTCGAGCAGCCGGTCCTCCGCTTCGACACGAACCTCTGTGCCGATCATAAAGAAGGAGACTCCGGCAACCAGCATCGGCCACCACGTGTATGCGGCGCCCGACGCCAACAGCATGCCGAACATCGACACGTACATCGGATGTCGGATCCATGCATACGGTCCGGTCGTGACCAGCTCATGATGCTCATTCAGCGCCGCCAGGTAGCGCCAATGTTTGCCCAGATGCCGCGTCGCCCACCACGAAAGCGCCACGGCAGGAGGCCCCAGTAGCATTGACGCCACCAGCTCCGGCAACGATTTCTCGTATCCAGCCGGACGCACATGGACCCAGATACAGACAAATCCCACCACGTCCAGCAGAATCCCCCATTGCGCCGACAGAGCCTTTGCGATCTCTTCTTGTCCGGCGGACTGGCGATACCGCTGCACAAACGACGCCGCCCACGCGATCCAGCAGACCGTCAGCTCACCATAGGCGACGAGTTGAAGAATCGGATGAATCATCTCTGCCCTGACATCAGCCCTGTCGCCTGCCGCGCGATGGCCAGCCTGCCGGTTGCCTGCCGCCCGGTCGCCAACCTAAATCCACAAGCATTCTCCTGTCCTCATCGGTCAACTGCGCATGCTCCAGCAGATCAGGCCGGTTTTCGAGCGTCTTGCGCAACTGCTGCTCGCGCCGCCAGCGCCGAATCTGCTGGTGATCGCCGTTCAGCAGCACCTCCGGTGCGGCCAATCCCTTGAATTCAGCCGGCCGGGTAAAGTGCGGGTAATCGAGCAACCCGCCCGACCCGTGCTGCGACCGGGGCACACCGGTTTCATCGGCGGAGATTTCCGTGTCCTTTACGCCGAAGCTTTCAAATTCGCTCGATGCCTCATTGCCCAACACCCCCGGCACCAGCCGCGTCACCGCATCCATGACCACAGCCGCCGCCAGCTCGCCTCCGCTCAACACATAGTCCCCAATCGAAACCTCCCTATCGCAATAGAGAGAATTGACCCGTTCATCCACGCCTTCATACCGTCCACAAACCAGAACGACACGCTCAAGTGGAAGAAGCTCTCGCGCCGTTGCCTGCGTAAATCTGCGTCCCTGCGCCGAAAGCAGAATCACCCGAGTCCCTGTTTGCCCCGCATCCTTATCCACGGAACCGGATGCCCCCTCCTCGCGGTTTTTTTCTAGCGCGAGGGTGAGAGACGACAATCCCCGCTCCGCCTTCGCCGCGATCCCAAGCGATTCAAGCGCCTCCGCCAATGGCTCCGGCTTCAGCACCATACCCTCGCCACCGCCAAACGGCCGATCGTCCACCGTGCGGTGCCGGTCATGCGTAAACTCCCGCAAATCCCGCACCTCCACCGACACCAGGCCGTCCTTAAGCGCGCGGCGCACCACGCCGTGCTCAAAGAATCCGGAAAAAAACTCCGGGAAGATGGTGATGATTTCAAAGCGCATCCCCGACGATCATATAAGCCCACTCGCATCATGCGTGAGCGGTGTGTCCACTAATGCGCCTGATTCGCTTTATCCAAGGGGCATCGGGACATTCTCCCGTAGGGAGAACACGAAAATAGCCCAGGGTAAAACCCTGGGACCGCATCCCAAAAATACGCCCGCGTCCCGTAGGGCCGCGCTGAGTCCTTCCTCGAGACCACGACGAACGATTGCCCGGCCCACACCACACCGCACAGCGATACCCTCGCAACTGTGCTCTAATACGCCCATCGAAATATGCCCGACATTGAAGCTCTCCTAACCCGTTGGCAATCGGCCGGCGTCCTCGACGCAACCATCGCCACCCGCATTCGCGCCTGGGAGTCCCAGCAGAAACATCCCACCGGCATTCGCTGGCAGGGCATCGTCGCCCTCATCCTCGGTGCCATCCTGCTCGCCAGCGGCGTCGTCCTCTTCGTCTCCGCGCATTGGGACGAATTCGGCCCCGGAGCCCGCCTCACCATCGTCCTCGCCATGGTCGCGCTCTTCCATCTCGCCGGAGCCTACACACGCGCCAGCTTCCGCGCTCTCTCGACCGCGCTCCATGCCGTCGGCACCGCTTCCACAGGCGCGGCCATCGCGCTCGTCGGCCAGATCTTCAATATTCAGGAGCACTGGCCAGCCGCCATCCTTCTCTGGGCTCTCGCCGCCCTCGCCGGCTGGGCGCTGCTCCACGATGAAGCCCAACAGACCCTCACCCTGCTCCTCATCCCCGCATGGCTGCTCTCCGAGCTTGCCTACTATGCGCAAAACCACATCGGCCAGAGCGTCTACATCGGCCGCTTCCTCTTCGCGTGGTCCGTTCTCTACCTCACTTTTTTTCTGGACTCGAAACGCAAAGCAGTACAGGGAATTCTCTTCGCCGCCGGGGCCATCGCAGTAATAATTGGCGTCGTCTACATCCTTGAAAGCTGGGCCTCTTGGGGAGAACAAGCGTCCCTCCCGCTCCATATCAAATTCTGGAGCTGGGTCGCGATTGCCGTTCTGCCCTTGATTGCAGCGCTCTTCCGCTTCGGCAAAAGCTTCATCCCCGTCGCCGCAGCCATCCTGTTTGCCGCTGTTTTGCCATGGTGCAGTCATACATGGGTGACGCGTTCCCGGTACCCGAACGCACGCCCGATCTCTTACACGCAGAGCGAGCCGAACATTCTCGCGCACGCGCTGGTTGCGGCATTCGCGATCTTCATCATCTGGTGGGGTGTCCGCCAGTCCAGCAAAGCCCTCGTCAACCTCGGCATCGTCGGCTTCGCCATCACAGTCGTCTGGTTCTACTTCAGCGACATCCTCGACAAATTCGGCCGCTCCCTCGGCCTCATCGGCCTGGGCATTCTCTTTCTCGCGGGAGGATGGGCGCTTGAACGCATGCGCCGCCGCCTCATCGCCCAAATGTCGCCGTCCACCGCCACCCCGGAGGCCGCGCAATGAAACCAGCCAAAGCCTCTCTCGCCGTTCTCGTCATTCAACTGCTGCTGGTCTCCTCCATCGCCGTCAAATACCTCTACCAGCGCTCCACCTGCCCGCGCGTCTGGACCCGCACCGTCATGTACGACCCGAGCCTCATCATGCGCGGCCGTTACCTCAGCATGCAGCTAACAATCGACGGATGCCAAAGCACTCTGCCTTCGGCAAAGCAGGCTGGATTCCCGCGCAACCTCGACGGCGTACCCAACGGATCGGATTTCTCCATCGCCGCTCCGCAGCCTGTCGTTTTCCCGGCGAAGCTCGCAGTTCACGCCAATAAACTCATCGCCATCCGCATCCCGGACAACGATGACGCTTCTTCGGGACAGAATGTGATGGGCTTCTCGGGCGCGTCCTGCGACAAAATGCGCCTCAGCGATCCCGTCAACTTCTATCTCGCCGAACACGCCACCAGCCCATTGCCCGTCAGACCAGGACAGGAACTCTGGGTCGAAGTCACCGTCCCGCCCAAAGGCCCACCCCGCCCCATCCAGCTAGCCCTCAAAGACAACGGTGCCTGGAAGCCGCTCGCTTTCCAGTAGAGAATTAGGTTTCTTGCGTTTGGTCCGCCACGAAACTGGGTGCCCCAGGTCTGGATTTTCAGACCTGGGAAAGCACGAACCCAAATCCATCGTTAGTCATCCTGAGCGATCGTAGCGAAGCGGAGAGAGTCGAAGGACCTGCGGTTGTTTTTTCGCCCCTTCAATTAGCACGACCAAGGGTGCCCCATCCTAGCTTCGCTAGGGTGGGAAAGCGCGAACTTAATCACACGGAATCGGGCGAACCCAAGCCTCACTCTGCCTCATTCAACTCCACCAGACCCTCAGGCAAAGCCATCTCCACCCGCTTCCCTTCGACATCCACCTTCCGCAGATAGCTCTGTGCAAACGGAACCAGCACCTCGCCCCGCTCCCCATGCACGATCAGTAACGGCGCCGGCCCGGCGGTCTTGTCCACATCCTCAATCTCGCCCACGATCACAGCCTCGGCCCCAGAAACATCGACCAGCACACACCCGATCAAATCACCGATATAAACCTCATCCTCACCCAGCCCTGCCCGCTCCGCCTGAGGAATCGCCACCACCAACCCCGCCAGTCTCTCCGCGTCGGAAATCGAATCGACCCCAGCAAAATGCAGCACCACACCGCCCTTGTGCAGCCAATGCGCGACGAGCTCCACTTCGCGCGCAGCCGACGCGGGCTCGTTATGCACGTCTGGAGCGTTCGCTGCACGCGCAGTCCCCGCTGGACGCGAAGTCCCAGGCAGCAGCCAAAGCCGCTTCCGTTCCGCAAATTTTTCAGGAAAATCGGTGAGAATGTCGGCGAAGACCTCGCCCTTACGTCCCTGGGTTCGACGAATCCGCGCGATCCAAACCCATGGTTCAGCGGCGGCCATCTAAGACTCCCGCAGTCGCATGCCCACTGTTCTCTCCGCCGCTAGGTTCTTGACTGCTTGCTGTCGTACGAAATTGGGTGCCCCAGGCCGGGGTCCCCAGCGATAGGTCTTCGTCGCTGGGGTGGAGATCTCGCTTTTGAGACCTGGGATCGCACGAACCTTAACAGGCGGAATCACGCGGTGAGAAGACT
>CAZAQN010000056.1:0-25224 GCA_964487345.1 uncultured Occallatibacter sp.
AAAGCCAGTGACCGTTCTGCCTCCCTGGATCGAATGGCTCTGCTGCATCATGAAGTTCTGCGAGTGGTGATCGAAGGTGATAGGAATTCCTGTGGGCCTTGGACCAACGCCTTTGGCCACGAAGGTGTCTCGAATCGAATGACCCTCCATGTGCGGTTCAGCGACGTGCGGCAACGGCATGGGGACCTCGTTGCGGAACTCCTTCGGCGGTTCTTTCAGAAGCTCGATCGGATGGGTGTTGCCGAACGCGACGCGCTCCACCAAGTGGTTGTCTTTCGGATTCAGGGCGAAAACTGGGGCCTTCCGGTTCACGGGTAGATGATCCTTTACATCGCGCGGATGAATTGGGACAAAGGCCACGGTACGTCCGCTTTTGATCCAATGTACGCAGGGATGGTGATGTCTATGGCCCGCCACCCAAACATAATGATTGCCCCGATAAATCCAACTGCCGGAATGGCACACCGCCCAAGCCCACGGTTGCATGGAGTATTGCGCTGCGGCGGGAAGTACGCCATACCTGTACATCGCGCGTACGTCTCCCGGCATACAAGGGAAGAACGCGTCCAGGTTGGAGTACTGCGGAGATGGTCCGGAGGCTGCCGGAGGTCCGATGAAGCGAATGTTCCGACCAGCCGCGGGAGTCTGCGCCGAGGGTTCAGAGTCCGCGCGCGCTGCCAGTTCGCTTTGCTCCGGCGATAACGCGGTTTGCGCGTTGCCAGCAGCCTGTCGATTTTCGGTTCCGGGCGATGGCTCCCAGCAGGTGCCATAAGGCTCGCAGGGGAAGAAGTGGCCCTGTCCCTCAAGATCGGCGAGCCCGGGAATCGGCGTGCTGAGCCCGGAGGCCTCAAGCGTGTTCGCAGTGGCCACGGCCCGGGCAGCCGTACGGTCCGCAACCCAGTGATCCCAGCTTGTGAATTCGGGAGGATGGATTGGCCCCGCTTCGACGATGCGACGGCCATCTTTGAAGTAAAGAGTCTTGCCTGCCGTGAGTTCCTGCGAACCCGCGCCTTCAATGCCGAGCGTGCCGCCCATGGGTGTGAATGCCATGCCGTCGGTGTAGCTGGTCACGCGGAAGAAGGCCATCTGCGGATAGCGGGCGACGATGTTGTCGGTGGGAGTTCGCAAAATGAAAGTTTCGCCTGCGACGTACGGATGGACGTGGAGCGTAACAGTGCCGGACAACAGTGCGAGATCGGTATGGGGAACGCCGGCTGTTGTACTGAGGTCGTTGATCGTGAGTACTGAGTTGGGGGCGAGATAGAGCGTGGATGCGTCCTCGAGCTCGATCTCGGCCCGCCCATCGCCGGTAACCAGACTATAGCCAGCTTCGAGCGGAACATTTGCAGAAGCCGCTTCCCAGGTGACGTCCTTGCGATGTTTATCGCCGCCTCGCTCGATCCGCACATCGCCGTCGGCAAAGCTGATGCGGGCAATCTGCGGATAGACAGTGTCTGTGTGATGTTCGCCCATGATGAAGAGTGCGCCCTGCTTCAGTTTTTCGGACGAGTCGCCATTGAGAATTTCGTCGATCTGCTGTAGAGCGCCTTTCTCGTCATGCTGCATGAGCGAGGCAAGCGCGAGCAGCTTCAGGTCATCGCTCTGTTCTGTCTTGGGCTGAACTGGCTGTCCATTTTTGGCGTGAATCTCGATCTCCAACGCGCCGCAATCTTCGATCCAGTTGCTGCTGGGATGATCATGTCGCAACGCACTGCAGGTCTCGAGGGCAGTGCCGCCCTGGCCCTGTTTGTTTTCGGCGTATGCCTTCCAGTAGAGAGCGCCGTCGGCATGCCCGCCACCTTGCGCCGCAACGCGTGAGAAGATTGCGATCGCGTCGGACCAGTGGCCATTATTAATGGCGCGCATGCCATCCGCATAGGCATTGTCGTCGGCCTCGTAGCCCACCAAAGGGAGTGCCGCCAGTTCGATCGGGTCACCAGAGGACAGAAGATTCTGCGCTGCACTGAGCCCGGGTGAAGCGATGAACGCCGCGACGAGGAAAGAATGAACCATGGCATTCGAATTCATGCGATCCCTCCTTTGAGGTGCAAGTTTGCTTCTGCCTGGTGTTTAGGAATTCGCGAACGCAAGACGCGCACTTCAAACAGCAGGCCGTCTTGATTCATCTGCGTCTGCAGCCGTCCAATCGCGTCGGCATTCAATCCGCCCGGCTGATTGGCAAGTTCGTTCAGAAGCTGGCTCAGATGATCCAGAGCCGTGATCAGCGCCGGGTCTCCGTTGGCATTGGCCTCCTGGCGGCATTTGCGGTTGGCAACCAGCAGGCTGCGGGCTTCGTCGCGTAGAGGAGTCGCGAGCTGCGTGTCGTCGGCATTGGCGTGCTTCAGTTCAACCAGCAGCCGCTCGGAGCGGTCGAGGTGATCGCTCAAGACCACCACAACAACGCGTTGCTGCGCGGGCGGTGCTGCATGGGAAACGACGGCGGGCGGCGGATTCCGATGTTCCCAGAGACGCCCTGCGTAGAAGGCAGCGGCGACCAATAGAGCGCAGGTTGCCGCAGCGGTCAAGCCGATCCACAGGGGCTGCCGGAACCACGGCCGTCGCCGTCCGACGTAAGCCGGCAACTGGCCGGAGATTGAATTCCACACCTGCTCGCCATAGTCTTCAGAACGCCCTGGCGGCTCGACGGGTTTCAGGTCGGCCAGATCGGCCTGTAGCGCTTCATACGCCCCCGCGCACTCTGTGCAAGCATCCATATGGCGCGCGGCCTCCGAGCCGTCCTCGCTGTAATATAGTTCGATCAATTCTTCTCCGCTGAAATGACTCATGTCCTCACCTTCAAAAGTGCAAGTCGCTGCCGCAGTTTGTGAACGGCGCGATAGATTGCCTGCTTCGCCGCATTGGGAGCTATCTCGAGCGCAATCGCAATCTCTTCCATCGAGCAGTCCTCCATGTGCCGCAGGGTGAAAGCTGCACGCTCGAGCGGCGTAAGACTGTGCATTGCCGATTCACGAAATGCGCCGATTTCGCCGCTCAGCAGCAGCGCCTCGGGGTTGGGCGCACGATCCGGCACTTGCACGGCTTCCGATTCCGTCTCAGTCCCGGCACTCGCGCGGCCGCTCGCACTGCCCCGACGGCTGACCCTGTCGAGCGCGCAGCGCACCGCGATTCGGTAAATCCAGGTGCCGAAATTCGAACGCGATTCGAAGCTTTCCAGCTTGCGATATCCCCGCAGGAACGCATCCTGCACCACTTCATCGGCGTCGGCTTCGTTGCCAGTGATGCGATAGGCCACTCGAAAAATGCTCCGGCTGTGATGCGCGACCAACGCTCCGTAGGCGTCCTTGTCTCCAGAGAGAACCGCCTGGATCGTGGCGTGGTCGTTCCTGTCCATGCACCCAATTAGACAGCAGGTTCCTGGGGCCGGTTAGGGAAAGATGGAACCGCGCGTCCTGCGGCCGTCTCATGTTTGAAACAGGGGCGGCGGGGATTCATTCCGGCTTCGCGAATCGAATACAGGTTCTAGCCGTCGGGATGATGCTGACGCAGAATCTTCTGCTGGCTCACCGCATCGCCGTCGCCGCTCTTCAGGCTGGTAAAGACCAGTGTTGAGGCGATGGTCAATCCTCCCAGGCAGCGGAAAGCGAGATGAATGCCGTGAATCATCTCCGCGGGCACATGGGATGCGCCGTTGGGAACGAAGAATGCTGTGGTAAGTCCCGCTGTCGCTACGCCGAAGCTGATGGACATTTGCTGCATGGTGCTGGCGATGGAACTGGCGCTGCTGGAATCGTGTTCGGCGATGTCGGCATACACCAGCGTATTCATGCTCGTGTACTGGAGCGAGGTGAACCCGCCGTAGAGAAAGGCGAGCAGCACAATCAACCACAACGGTGTTTGCTGGTTGATCGTGGAGAAAAGCGCGAGGAGCACGCCAATGATCAGCGTGTTTGAAATCAGGACGCCGCGATAACCGACCAGGCCGAGCAAACGGCGCAACACGGCTTTGACGCTCATGGCCCCAATCGCCTGCGGCATGATGAGAAGTCCGGATTGAATGGGGGTGAAGCCGAGGCCAGTTTGATAAAGAAGCGGCAGAAGAAACGGAACTCCGCCGATGCCGAGCCGTGTGAAAAAGCTGCCATTGACGGCGGCGCGAAATGTGCGGATGCTGAACAGCCTGAGCTGCAGCAAGGGGAACTGGAGGCTCTTTGCATGCAGCCAGTAGCCGGTGAGCAGCGCAAACGAAAGCATCAGCAGGCCGGTGATCTCGCGGCCGCTCAATGCGTGCTCACCGAACACTTCCAGCACATAGGATAGAAGTGCGATGCCGGAGCCGAAAAGGATGAGTCCAACGATGTCCAGCGGGTGAGTCTCTTCTTCAAAATAGTTGGGCAAGTGCAGATAGACCATAACTAAGCCCGCGATGCCAATGGGTATGTTGAGAAAGAAAATGACACGCCAATGGAAGTAGCCGACGATCAGTCCTCCTGCGATGGGTCCCAGCATGGGCGCGATAAGCGCAGGAATGGAAACAAAACTCATGATGCGGATCAAGTCGGACTTTGGAAAGGTCCGCACCAGAGTGAGCCGTCCGACGGGCACCATGAGCGCTCCGCCCATGCCCTGCAGAATGCGGAAGGCGACCAGCAGATGGATATTGACGGAAAGTCCGCACAGGAGCGAGCCAAGTGTAAAGAGGCCGATTGCTGAGGCAAAGACGCGTCGTGTTCCGTAGCGGTCGGCCATCCAGCCGCTGATGGGGATGAAGACGGCGAGGCTGAGCGTGTAACTGGCCAGGACGGCCTTCATGCTGAGTGGAGCGACGTGAAGAGCCTCTGACACCGTGGGTACGGCCGTGTTGAGAATGGTGGTGTCGAGCGACTCCATGAAGAAAGCAACCGCGACGAGCCACGGGAGCAGACGCCTGCTCGCATCGGAAGGAGCGGGCGATGGTGCGGCAGCGGCCGGTGAAGTGGGTGCGTTCATTAGGGTCGATGAGTCGAGCTTGATTGGCCGGCTTGCGTGCGGCGGTCCCGATGCGTAGCCGGCTCGATGTTGGATGCCGGACGGGGAGGTCGCGCTGGGCAAGTCCTCAGATGGCCAACTGACTTGCGGTTGCGATCCTTGCCGGACCTGCCGAATCGTCTTTTGCGTCGGCCTGATCGAGTAGCCAGTAGTTGAAGCCATCGACGATAGCCATCAGCGCAGCCTGGTTCATATCGCTGCTTACGCCTGCGGTGATCCACGGTTCATGCCCATCGGCATGGAAGCTGACGGTGACGCGCACGTAGGCCGCCGAATCGTTCGCCGAAACGTCGAGCGCGGTCACACTAAACGTGCCGAGGCGCATCTGCATCAGCGCTGGATACCATTTTTCCAATTCGCGGCGCATGGCTTTGGTGAGCGCATCCACGGGGCCCGCGCCTTCCGCCCGCGTCGTGGTGACGGTTGTATCGCCGATCGACAGCGTCATGAAGGCCTGCACGAATCGATTGCCGATTTCGTCGGATTCGTCGAACACGCGCCAGCTGCGGATGCCGAAGCGATTGGGCAACGTGCCCAGAACGCGCATGGCGGCCAGGCGAAATGAAATCTCACTGGCTGTGAATCCGCCGCCCTCAATCATGGGTTGATTGGCGTCAATGAAGGCCTGCGCCTGTGCGGAATCGAGCGGAACACCAACTGCCTCGGACAGCAGCATCACGTTGGCCTTGCCGGACTGGCGATTGACGCCAATGGTCGGGTTGGCGCCGACGCGCGCCGGATCGCACCAGAGGTAAGCGCCGGGGTTCTTGCGCTCGCTCGAGCCGTGCATGCCGGCCCAGGTGCCAAACGCGCCTGTTCCCACGATGGGAGCGCCATGCGGCGGCTCGAGACCGAACGCCGCATAGGCTGAATGAGCCAGGCTGGTGAGTCCTTTCAAAGATTCTGACGCGACGAACTCAGCTTCGCCACGAAGCTGCATCGCTCCCACAACCGTGGTCAGATTTACATTACCGCAGCGCTCTCCGGTGCCGAGAAGAGTGCCCTGAACCTGGATGGCGCCCGAGAGAACGGCGGCGCGCGTGTTCGCGATGCCGAGGCCGCGATCGGTGTGCCCGTGAAATCCGAAGCCCATCTTGGGGTATTGGCGTACCAGTCCGCCGACCACGTTCGTGACTTCTTCAGGGCTGGCGCCGCCCGTTGTGTCGCAAATGACTATGCGGCTGACGCTCTGCCGAACGCACTGATCAGTGAGCTGACGGAAATAATCGAGACTGAGCGCATGCAAGTCCGAATCGCTGGCGAGTCCGTTCTCGCGGCGGCCGCAACTGGCGTCCATCGCGTGTTCAAAATCGACGATGACTTCGAGGCCGTTGTCTTGCAAACATTCGATCGTTTCCCACGCCATGCGGAGGTTTTCTTCCCGAGTGGTTTCGAGCGACATCGTCACATCGAGCAGCCGCGACTTGACGACAACGACCGCAACGGGTACACGCCGCTTCTGGCGAATGATGAATTGAACGTCGGGCCACTCCTGGACTTTTGTGCCATGGCCCCGTGTGCGGCCAAAAAGCGCGAGCTTCATCGATCCTGTATCGACGGAGGCGAGGGCGCTTGTCAGGCCCTCAACAAATTGGTTGGCTCCCGCGAAACCGATCTCCGCAAAGTGCACACCAAAAGCGCCCATGCGCTCCAGGAGCAGGACCGCGTTGGGTACGGAGATATCGAGATTCGGCTGCTGCAGCCCGTCCCGCAGGCTTGTATCAAAAAGTTCGATTCTTCCTGGTCCAGCTACGTTCATCAATGCACATCACCGGTTGCGTAAAGGCTGTTGGGAAAATTCCAATTCGGAATGATTCGACCCTTCATGATAGCTCGAATGCGGCAGCGCAGGCTCGCTGATCGGCTTGTCATTTCGGCCGTTCGTCACATTGCAGGCGCGATCGTGGGTTCGCGAGCCGGCACAGACGCGGCGCCAAGTTCCTGGTCCTTGTATTGCAACTGATAGAGCTTCCAGTAGAGGCCCCGCTGCGCCAGCAGCTCCTGATGCGAACCCATCTCGCGCAACTGGCCCTTGTGCATCACGAGGATCGATTCGGCACGCTGCACCGTGGAGAGCCGATGCGCAATGAGCACGCTGGTGCGGCCTTCAACCAGTCTTTCGAGAGCTCCGCGGATGCGCAATTCCGTATCGGTGTCGACGCTCGATGTCGCTTCGTCAAGGATGAGGATGCGCGGATTATAGGCCAGCGCGCGCGCGAAGTTAATGAGCTGCTTCTGGCCTGTCGACAGCGAATTGCCGCGCTCGCGCACCGGTTCGTCGAAACCGCCGGGCAAACCATCAATGAAGTCGAGCACGTTGACGTCGCGGGCCGCTGAGCGCAGGTTTTCGTGTGTGATGGCGTCATTGCCGAAGCGAATATTTTCGGCAACTGTGCCGCTGAACAGGAATGGGTCCTGCAGCACTACGGCAAAGTGTTGGCGTAATCTGGTCAGGTCCTGCTCACGCAAATCCACGCCATCCACAAGAATCTGTCCGGCAGTCACATCGTAAAAACGCATCATCAGGCTGGTGAGCGTTGTCTTTCCAGCGCCGGTGTGGCCTACGATCGCGATCGTCTGGCCGGGCTCCACAGTGAAGGAAACGTCCTTGAGAATCCACTCGATGTCGCTGATCGCGGCGAGTGCATGGCCGGGATTTGGCGACAAAACGGCACGATCGACCTCGACTTGTTGCTCCGGCCTGAGTTTCTGATAGGTGAACCAGACGTGGCGAAACTCGATCCGGTTGCTGCCATCGCACCTACGCGGGTTCGCGGGACTGACGATTTCCGGCGCCGTGTCGAGCAGCTTGAAGATGCGCTCGCAGGCTGCCATCGCGGCTTGCAGGATATTGTACTTGTCGCTGAGGTCCTGAATCGGCCGCCAGAAACGCTGCGAATACATGTTGAAGCTGGCCAGCATGCCGATGGTGACCGAGCCCGAAAGCACACCGAATCCGCCTCGCCAAATTACGAGGGCGATGGCAATCGCCGAAAGCAATTCGACCGCGGGATAGTAGAGCGCATACGCGAAGATCGTGTCCTTAAACGCGATCATGTGCAGGCGATTGACGGCTTCAAAATCGTCATAGGCGCGCTGCTCGCGGTTGAACAGCTGCACCACGCGCATCCCGCTGACGTGCTCCTGGGTGAAGCTGTTGATGCGGGCGATGGCGGCGCGGACACGGCGATAACTTTCGCGCACGCTGATGCGAAAAAGGCGTGTGACAACAAGGATGAGAGGCAGGACGGAAAAGGCCAGCAGGGCCAGCCACCAGTTGATGCTGAGCATCACAATCGCCATAATCGACAGGGTGAAGAAGTCGTCGACGATGGCCAGGATGCCGCCGGTGAACATGTCGTTGATGGCGTCCACGTCGGAGGTGAGGCGCGTTACGAGCCGCCCCACGGCGTGCGTATCGAAGAAGCCGACGTGCATCCGCTGCATGTGACGAAAGATGTCCCGGCGCAGATCGAACATGATTTTCTGGCCGGTCCACTGCATCAGGTAGGTCTGGATAAATTCAAAAAGGTACGCGGAAATCTGCAGGGCCAGATAGATCCCAGCCAGTTGCGTAATGCCTTTCATAGGGTCTGAGCTGAGATGGCGCGTGAGCCAGTCGGCGGCTCCGAACCCGTGGGCTACAGGGGTTATGGCATGACCGGAATTCGCCCCGGTCGGGAAGTAGTGGTCGATGCCCACCATGACCAGAAATGGCCCAGACACGTCGCTCAGAGATTTGAGCGTGACGGCGGCAGACGAGACGGATGCCTGCCACTTGTACGGGAGAAGATAGCGGCCGAGGCGCCGCATGAGGCGCGAGTCGTAGACCTTGCCGACCGGATCTTCGTCGGACTTGCGCAGGTCGGGCTTGCGGGCTTCAGTCGCGGCGCCGTTGGTCGATTTTGAGTTCTTCTCTGCCTGGTCCGCCATCGGTCGCCTGAGCTTCTTTTTCTATTTTACGGGCAAGATGACGGGCTTGAGGATTGGCCGGAGGGTGTGGGACAGGCTCAATCAGTGTGCTCACCCCATTCGGGCGGTCATCGTCTGGACCGATTTCGGACTGAGGTACTACCTCTCAGACGAAACCGTACAAGCAAAATGAAGCACAAAAGCGTCGCAGCTGAAGGAGGACCGAAAAAGATTAGATTTTCGGTGCGCCTGAGAAATATGCGTTCCGGCTCTTGGCTGCGAAAATATTGTGACTCCACCATGTGAACTGTGTGCCCTGCAAGTGCATTCAGTTTTTGAAGCGTGTCAAAATTTTGCACTTGCCCGGTTCGCGTATCAAAAGCAAAATAGCCTTGATCGCCCGTCATCAGCTTTCCGAAGTCTCGATTGAGATGGCCGTAGGCTCCAAAGACCATCGGTCCATCTTGTTCCAGACGAAGGACGGATCCCAAAGTCCGGGGCTGGAGCTTGGAGGGGTTGGACGTATCGAAGTAGGCGTAGTCAGGCATTTTTCCGAGGCCTTTGAGGAGGTAGCCGTTTGGCAGAGGCTCTGCAAAGTCACCGAAGAATTCGTCCGGCTGGTTGGGAACGAAAATCGCGAGGACAATTGCGGTGAGAACCAGATAAACCGCTGAGAGCGGCGGAATCAATGCCGCCGTAGCGATCAGCGCCTTTGGCCGATGGCGACCCAAAAAGAGGAGCCAGGCTGCGACCCCACAGAGGAGGCCGAGCACGATCGATAGGCCGAAAAGAAAGAACAAGCTGAAGAGCAACCCAATCATCTCGAACATGATCGCCTTCCTCCAAGTCGTTTTTCGGCAATGTGCAGGCGCGAACCATTGTATCCTCGGCAAATCTTGGTCGCACGATTGCACTAGACTCGTAACGTGGGCTTCCAGGAATTCCTAGGCAACACGGCCACCGTGACGCATCTGCGCGAGTCGATCGCGGCGGGGCGGTTTCCGCAGTCGATGATTCTCGCTGGGCCGAAGGGCGCCGGCAAATACACGCTGGCGTTGATGCTGGCACGCGCGGTGAATTGCCTAGAGCCAACCGAATCGGATGGCCTGCCCGATTTCTGCGGCCAATGCCGGAACTGCGAGCGCATCGGAGAGTCGGCAAATCTCGAGGAGCGCGTGGCCGAGGCCGTTGCGGCGCGCGACGACATGCGAGATGCGGACAAACGCGAGACACGCATCCTTATCCAAACCCACCCCGACGTGCTGATTGTGCCGCCCGATCCGCCGCAGCTCATGATCAAGATGGGCCAGGTACGGCAGGTGATTCACGTGGCCTATTACCGGCCGCCGGTGGAGGCTAGCCGCACATTCACGATCTTTACGTCGTCGGCCTTCATGAAAGAGGCGGCCAACAGCCTGCTGAAAGTGCTGGAGGAGCCACCCGCGCACACCTCGCTGGTCTTGCTGACGGAGAATCCGCAGGAGTTGTTGCCAACGATTCGTTCTCGGGCTACGATCTACCGGCTGGGTGCGCTCCGGGCGAGCGAATTGGAGTCAATGCTCGCAGAGCGCAGACTGGAGCTGAAGCCGCAGGAGCGCGCACTGATTGCGCGGCTGGCGGAGGGAGCTGTGGGCCGCGCGCTGAAACTCGACTTAGAGGTTTATCTCGCAAGCCGCAAAGACGCGCTGATCGTTTTGGGGACAGCGCTGAAGGAACCCGACTATTCGCAGCTTTTTCGTGTCACGGAGACGTATCGCGCCGGAGCGGACGGGCAGGAAAAAACGGTCAACTTGCTGCGCGCACTCGGCAGCCTGGTGGAGGACCTGTTGCTGATGGTGGCAGGCACGCCAACTCTGGTGCGCAATGCGGATATCTCCGCAGAATTAGAACGCTTGGCGCAGGGGCTCACCGTGGACTGGATTGACGGCGCCGCAAGGGCGCTGTCGCAAGTGGAACAGGGACTGCGGCGTAACCTGCTTCGATCGCTGTCACTGGATGCGATGGCAGTGAGCTTGCCCGAGCGCTGAGCGGAACTCCCGAAGATGAAAAAGCAACCTGTGACAATCGCCGGGCATCTTTTCGAGTAGAATCAGGCAAACTCCTTGACCGGAAGACGGTACGACGAGCGATCCCTTGTGGCATCGTACGCGTGTCTTTCCTCCTCAAGAGCTCCTGCGAAACGCGCATCCGATCCAAATCGCAGCTAGTGCTAATACAACATCATCGCTGCGCTTCGCGTCTTCTGAAATTGTAGTTGTTTCGGTGTCGGGCCTCACGAAAACAAGGAGGATCGTAACCATGAACACTCATGCCGCATTGACCGGAATTGAAAACGGGCCGAAACTGCCTGCTTCGTTGCCTGCACCTCGGAATGGAAGAAAAGCGCCGCTGCCATTTCACTTCGCGCACCACGGCATGGAAGATGAGGGCGGACAGCGGCAGGCCGAGCTGTTTTATCTGCAGAAACAGATTCAATCGCAGACGCCGATGGTGATTGTGCTTGCCGACGGCGAGCATGTGGAGGGCTGCATCGAATGGTACGATCGCCGCACACTGAAAGTGCGCGGGCGTGACAAGGTTCTGATTTACAAATCGGCGATTAAATACATGTATAAGTTGGGCGAGAACGGGCTGTAGCGCGCCGATTCGTCTTTTCGGATTTCGCACTTGGCCGATCGAACCGCGTCATTCCCTTAGCGGGCGGCTTTGCAAAGTCGATCGCGGATCGCGGCTCCTATCCCATCACCGGGAGGCATAGGACATAGGATTAGCGTACAGTCCTGGGCGTCAAGCGCGCGCAGCCCCGCATAAAGGTTCCGGGCAAGCTCCTCCGGATTCGACCAGCTCCCCCACGGAAAAATTGCGTCACTCGGATCGGAGGCCGCAATCGTCGCGGCTCGGATTTCATCGGGCACCATGAGTCCGATGCGCTCGGACGGATGGCGCCGAGCCTTCGTGGTGAGTCGGTGTGTTAATTCGCTCAGCGAGGCCTTGATCAGGAAAAGCTCTGCGCGCGGCGCGTAATGCCGCAATCCGACGCCAGGTGAGGGCAGCGCTTCGCGAGGCTCTGCTTGCGGCTGGATCGAGGATTGGAAGTATTCCACAGAGCCCGCAACCTCGCGAATTTTCTGCTGGGTAATGGAACCGGGCCGGTAGATCATCATCGGATCTTGGTTGGGGTCGAGCACCGTGGATTCGACGCCGTGTTCGGTTGGGCCCGCATCCAGGACCACATCGACGCGACCGTCGAGGTCCTCGAGCACATGGGCAGCGGTGGTGGGGCTGATGTGGCCGAAAATGTTGGCGCTGGGCGCCGCTACGGGAACGCCTGCTTGACGAATGAGTTCGAAGCCGACTGGATGCGCAGGCATTCGAATGCCGACCAGCGGTCGACCGGCGGTGACGGCGTCTGGTACGGCATTGGTTCGTGGCAACAGCAAGGTCAGCGGGCCTGGCCAGAACTTCGCCATCAGGTCCTGCGCGCGTGAAGGAATCTCCGAGACCAGATTTTGCAGCATCTGATTCTCTGCCACGGGGCCCGCAATGTGAACAATGACCGGGTCCCAATCAGGACGCCGCTTGGCCTCGAAGATGCGGGCCACCGCGGCCGCATCAAGCGCGTTGGCGCCGAGGCCATAAACAGTTTCGGTCGGGAATGCAACCAGTCCACCGGAGCGCAGAATGTCTGCAGCCTCGGCGATGGCCCGGCGCGATTCCGCATGATCGAGATGCGCGAGGTCCACAGACAGGCGGAGAGTCTTCACAGGTCTATTGTCGCGCGTCCGCTGCCGTATACTCACTTACCATGGCCATCGAGACCGAGATCAAATTCCGTGTGGACGATCTGGCGGGATTGGCGAAGCGGCTTGAAGAAGCCGGATTCCGATTGGAAACGCCGCGTCAATTTGAAAGCAATGTGCTCTATGACACGCCTGATCGGGCAATGCGCGCGCGCACGGAGATTTTGCGCATCCGGCACTATGGCGGACACTGTGTCGTGACGCATAAGCGGCTGCCGGAAAACGGCCCGGGCGAGGACAAGCACAAGCACCGGCTCGAGACCGAGACCGTGGTTGCCGACGGCGACGTGCTGGCGGAGATTTTCGAATCGCTCGGGCTGGTTGCCGTGTTTCGCTACGAAAAATGGCGCTCCGAGTGGAGCGATGGGGAGGGCCATTGTGTGATGGACGAGACGCCGATTGGCAACTTTGCCGAGCTCGAGGGCGAGCCGGCATGGATTGACCGCGTCGCGGAACGAATCGGCGTGAATCCGGCGGAATACGTGACTCTCAGTTATGGACGGCTTTTCGACCTGTGGCGCGAAGAGCAGAACTCGTCGGCGCAAAATCTGACGTTTGACGCCGTTGGGGCGAGCCACCGTCGCGGCTGAGAGGCAATCCGCCGCATGACATGAATTGCGATTCGGGCCGATCTGGCAGCCGGCTTTCGGACAAACCACATCAAATCCGCCCATCGGATAAAGTCGTTTCTCCTTGCGCCGATACTGTTCCCATACGGACTGTCGGGAGGATTGAATGAAGATGGATCGGAAGACCCGTGCGCGGTTTGTGTTGCGGCGGCGATCGGGATTGATCGCGCTCGCGTTGGCATTTGTGTTTGCGCTTTCCGGCAGAGCGGCGGATGAGCGTGCAGTCAAATCGCGTGTCGCGCCGATTTATCCCGAGATCGCCAAACGCATGAGGATCAGCGGAGTCGTGAAGCTTGAAGTTACTGTCGACGCAGACGGCAAGGTTACGAATGTGAAACCGGTGAGCGGCAATGGCATGCTGTCCCAGGCGGCTCAGGACGCGGTCCGCAAGTGGAGATTCGCGCCCGGTCCAGAGCAGACAATCGTGAACGTCGACCTCAATTTCGCCCCGGTCCAGTAAGCTGGTTGAGTTCTCAAAAAGGGGGCCTGGGTTGGTTTCGCCGACCGGCCCTATGCCTATTTTTCGGCCCCGTGGCACTTCTTGTATTTCTTGCCCGACCCGCAGGGGCAAGGGTCGTTGCGGCCCACCTTTTCCCCCGTATGCCGCTGAGAAGGCTCGCTCGATTCGCCCGCTCCTGCACGGCTCGCCACAGCAAGCTCGCGCTGTTTCTTGCGCTGAAACTCCTTCTCGAGAGCGTCGATCGTGGTCGAAGGCTGGCGAGTGGGCATCGAGATTTCCCGCGGCTGCGCGCCATTGCCATTAACTCGCCGCGCAGCGCTAGCCACCGGCGGCGCACTGGGTACCGGCCCTCTCGGCCGTGGAGTGAGATCGTCTCCCGCTGGATCGCCTGCGTCGCGGGATGGGCCTCCGCCGAGCGGCTGGCCATCGGGCCCGAGAATCTGCATCCGGCAGAGGTAGCGCACCGTGTCTTCCTGGAACTTCAGCATCATGGCCTCAAACATGTCGAAGGATTCCCGTTTGTAGGCGACGAGCGGGTCTTGCTGTGCATAGCCGCGCAGGCCGATGCCCTCTTTGAGGTGGTCCATCGAGAGCAGGTGGTCCTTCCATAGCCCATCGATGACGTTGAGCATGATCATCCGCTCGTGATGACGCATCATTTCAGAACCGAGAATCTTCTCTTTGGACTCGTAGTGTTCCTTCAGCTTTTCAAAGATGGAGTCGCCGAGTTCGTGCCGCGAGAGCACCTGCGCGTCGATGCCCGCGGCGGAAAGGCTGAGACCGAAATGGCCCACGAGCTTCTCTTCGAGGCCCTTGACGTTCCATTGGTCGGGGCGCACCTTCTCGCCCGCAAACTCGTCCAGCAGGCTGCTGAGAATGCCCCCGACATAATCTTCGAGGATCAATTCGCGCTGTTCGACACCTTCAAGCAACTGGCGACGCAAGCCATAAACGGCTTCGCGCTGCTTGTTCATCACGTCGTCGTATTCGAGCAGGTGTTTACGCGATTCGAAGTTCTGCGACTCGACAGCTTTCTGCGCGCCTTCGATGCGCTTGGAAATCATGCGCGACTCAATGGGCACGCCTTCTTCCATGCCCAGCCGCTCCAGCAGCGTCGAGACCCACTGCTTGGCGAAGATGCGCATCAGGTCGTCTTCGAGCGAGAGGTAGAAACGCGATGCACCGGGATCGCCCTGGCGGCCCGCGCGTCCGCGCAACTGGTTGTCGATGCGCCGCGACTCATGCCGTTCCGTGCCGAGGATGAAGAGGCCGCCCGCGCCGATCACATCTTCGTGCTCCTGTTTCACGGCTGCGGTGTGCACCTGGTTCACTTCGCCCCACTCCGGCTCAGGGACTTCGAATTCTTGTCCTTGGTAGTAGAAGCGGAGGAAGCCCTTGGGGGCAGTCGGATTGATGGCTCCTTCGGCGGCGTTGATGGCGCGCGCCCGGCCCTTTTTCACCAGCTCCTGGCGCGTCATGAAGTCGGCATTGCCGCCGAGCAGGATGTCGGTGCCTCGGCCGGCCATATTTGTCGAAATGGTGACCATGCCGAGGCGGCCTGCCTGCGCCACGATTTCAGCTTCGCGCTCGTGGAATTTCGCATTGAGCACCACGTGCCGCAGCCCTTTGCGCTGCAGAATTCCCGAGAGCAACTCACTCTTCTCAATCGACGTTGTGCCGACCAGTACCGGCTGCTTCCGCTCATGCAGTTCGGCGATCTCATCTGCGACGGCTTTGTATTTTTCCTTTGTGGTGCGGAAGACCACATCGGAATTTTCGAGTCGCAGCATGGGCATGTTGGTGGGAATCACTACGATTTCGAGTTTGTAAATCTTCTCGAACTCGGCGGCCTCTGTCTCGGCAGTGCCCGTCATGCCACTCAACTTCTTGTAAAGGCGAAAATAATTCTGGAAAGTAATCGTCGCAAGCGTCTGGTCTTCCTTGCGGATGTTGACGCCTTCCTTGGCTTCAATCGATTGATGCAGCCCATCGCTCCAGCGGCGGCCCGGCATCAGGCGGCCAGTATCCGGGCTGACGATGATGACTTCGCCGTCTTTCACCACATAATCTACGTCGCGCTTGTAGAGAGCATGGGCCTTGATGCCTGTCTCCACGTAGTGCTTCAGGTCCCAGTTCTCCGCGTCGGCGATGTTGTCGATGCCGAGCGCCTTCTCGATCGTGATCCAGCCTTCGTCGGTCACACCGATTGTCCGGTGCTTTTCGTCGACCACGTAGTCGCCGGAGAAGTACTTTTCGCCTTCGCCCAGTTGAATGCCAAGCTCGGCCTGCCGCTTGTGATCGAGCGATTCCACCTCTTCGCCGAGTTGGAGGGTGGGAATGATCTTGCGCACGCGCGCATATTTGTCGGTCGTCTGCTCGGTGGGTCCGGAGATGATGAGCGGCGTACGCGCTTCGTCGATGAGAATCGAATCCACTTCGTCGACGATGGCGTAATAGTGGCCACGCTGCACGCACGCTTCGAGCTCGAACTTCATATTGTCGCGCAGGTAATCGAACCCAAATTCATTATTCGTTCCGTAGGTGATGTCGGCGGCGTAGGCTGCGCGGCGCTGGTTGTCGTCGAGGTCGTGCACGATTACGCCGACTGTAAGGCCGAGAAACTCGTAGATCTTGCCCATCCACTCGGCATCGCGCTTGGCCAGGTAGTCGTTGACGGTGACCACGTGCACGCCATGGCCGGCGAGGGCATTCAGGTAGCAGGCGAGTGTGGCGACGAGGGTCTTGCCTTCGCCGGTTTTCATCTCTGCGATTTTGCCGTGGTGCAGAACCATGCCACCGATTAGCTGCACATCGAAGTGGCGCATTTGCACCGCGCGCCGGCCGGCTTCGCGGACCACGGCGAAAGCCTCGGGAAGAATTTCATCGAGTGCCGCGCGCTCAGCTGTTTTGATCTCCTCGGCATCGGTGATGCCTTGGAGCTTCTGGGTGATGCGCGCGCGAAACTCGGCTGTCTTCTCGCGCAACTCCTCGTCCGAGAGCTTTTGAATTTCGGGCTCGAGCGCGTTAATGGTGTCAACCACCGGCAGCAGCCGCTTGATGACGCGCTCATTGGCGGTGCCGAAAATCTTGGTGAGAATCTTGTCGAAAAACACGTGAATCTCCGTATCTGAATGTAAATGGCTGTGAGTTGCAGCGAAGAGCCAATCGGGCCGGCCTGCATGCGGGTTCGCACGCATCGCTAAAAGCGCAACAAATTACACGAGGCGAGGCGGAGGACGCTGGAACGAGGCAGGAAGCAGGGGAGCCATCGGTGCTTGGCCAAGGCATTGCGTGGATGCGGCTGAGAGCAGGCTCAAGGGAGAAACCAGCCCGATGAAGAAGACGGGAAGAATCGCCGTCCATGTCCCGGAACCGGCATTGCGAAAGATGGAGTCGATCGGCTGCCCGGACCCACGCCGCACGAAGCGTGGAACCGCGGGGTCCGCAATGGCAGATTGACTCTTGGCCAGAAACGCCAGGACCGGGTGCGCGTAGGCTTTTGCGCTCTGCAGGCCCGCCTCGGCGCGCGAAGCAGACGCGAGCGTGATGGCGGCGATTGCCACCCATATCCACGCGCTTTTGTTTCGGGTTCCGGTCACGTTGAGCCTAACTCTTATATTGTTTCACAAAACCGTTGTTCGCAGATGCGCACAGCCTTGATCGGCCTTAATCGGCACTTGATCGGTCCGGTCAAAGCTCGACCACGAGGGTGTCCACTGGGTCGCCGCGGCGAATTTGCCGCAGCTGGCGGTGAAGATGCTTCGCGGGTTTCTCGGGATCGCCTTCATCGTCTTCCTCTATGACTTCAACCGCCCTTGCTTTGATCGCAAAATCCATACTCGGGCGATAGAACATGGGGATCAGTTGAAGCGCAGTTCCGAGCGCGAAGGAGGAGGGGCAGAATCCCCTATTTTTCCTGCCCAGCCGCTGGTTGCGTCTGAAGAGGGCACGGCGCAGGTGATAGTGAACGAGGATGGCGACAATGACGAGAAACGGAGACGCAAGCGCAAGACTGCCGCAGAGATAGAGGAGTTCGAGAATCATCGGAATCCTTCCGAACACAGGCGAAATTTCAGTCAAGGGAATGGATAAGCGGCACACGGCAGCCAGGGCTGCGGTACGACGCCGGACATTTTCTTGAAGAATTAAGCGCGGCGGAAGGGCGGGGGACGCTGGAAGGATACGGGGAGGGCGGGAGCCTCGGGCGCACGACCGGCATACTCGAAGGCCAGCGGCGACAGAAGGGACAGCGGTGAAATGACGCCGAGAAAGAGAAGCGGCAGAATGGCCAGCCATGCTCCGTTGTCCGCGCCTTGGGTGTGCGGGACAAGCATCAGGACGAGGGCTACACCGATTGCGATTGCCGCAATCAGGAGCCAAGCGCGCCGATATCTGTTCTCAAACATTGCCGAATTACTCTCAATCGAAGTATAGCAAGCGGCAGAATTGCAACAGTTGCGGCGGTCTACAGCGGTTCCACAATTGCTGTACCCCGACGTCGCTCAGGTTGAGTAGCATTTTCTTCAAGAAAATGCTACCTTGCACGATTTTTGAAAGGGCACGTTAATTGTGGAACCGCTCTAAGCCTTATGGGCGGCGGTTACCAGCCGTTCCGACACAGCCTCCACAATCTGCTCGTGCACTTCATCGATCCCGAGGTTGCCTTCGATGAGGACGACGCGATCTGGCTCGCGCTTGGCGATTTCCCGATACTTCAGCCAGACACGGCGGTAAAAGCCATCTTGTTCCTGCTCGAAGCGCCCTTCGTCCGCGCCGTTTTGAGCGATGGCGCGATCGTTCCGGCGGCGCGCGCGTTCCAGGCACACAGCGAGCGAAGGCAGCAGAAGCAGGGTCAGATCCGGCTGAAGGTCGCCGCAGATGAGCCGGTGCAACTCGAGTACAGCAGGTGAGCCAATCTCGCGGCCACCGCCCTGATAGGCCTCCGTCGAGTCGGTGAACCGGTCACAAAGCACAATCTTGCCTGCTGCGAGCGACGGTTCAATCACCTCCGCAATGCACTGCGCGCGGTCGGCGAACATCAACGCCATCTCCGCCATAGGCGCGATGGGCGTTGCGCCGGAATCAAGTATCAACGCGCGGATGCGATCGCCGGTCGCCGTTCCTCCGGGCTGTCGCGTGACCACAGGGTTCAAACCGCGCTTCTGCATCCACGCGGCCAGGCGCTTGATCTGCGTGGTTTTGCCGGAGCCATCGAGGCCTTCGAGCGTAATGAACTGTCCGCGCGGCATGGCGAGAGTCTACCAGGGATGGAAAGCAACCAACGCGTCAATTTACGGAATTGGAGGACAGTCTACGCGATTTGGCGGAAGACTTTTCGGAGGCTTGGGGATTCCGCTGCCTGCGCCGTTTCATACGGCGATAGTGCCCGCATCTGATCGGTGGATCGGCGCGCATTCCCACCACGATGGATTATGCGGTACGCGTGACGCAGAAAGAGAATCCCAACTTCGCATTCGATATCGGTATCGGGCACGTTGCCGGGACAATTGGGCAAACTCCAGTTCTTGTCGGAGGTGTCCCGGGGGCTGTTATCCCGGTAAACCTTGAAGCGGACCACGTCTTCGGGATGGGTCTGAGTTTGCGGTATTAGAGTCTTTCGAAAAAGAATCGTCGTTCTCGTTCGGGCCTGATCGAGCGTTATTCGAATGCCCCTCTAACCAGAGATGGACTATCCGCGCCGCAGTACCAAGCGAATCCAAAGTAACGACTTTCGTGGCAACTTCTCATGGCAACCAGGGTTCAAATTAGAGTAGTCTGACCGCGCGACGTTGTGCATAACTTGATCGATTTGCCCCTATCTGCTGCGAAGAAAGTCCGCAAGCAAGAAAGGGCCACGAAGCAACCAGGAGGTTTTTCCATGCGATTTTTCCGCTCTGCGCGTTGGATTTTGACGACGCTTCTGCTCTCTCTCGTTCCGACATCCTCGCATGCCGGTGTCTTTATCAGTGTCGGATTTGCACCACCGGTTCTACCGGTCTACGTGCAACCGGTGTGTCCTGAACCGGGCCTGATGTGGACTCCGGGCTACTGGGCCTATGGGGACGACGGCTATTACTGGGTCCCGGGTGCATGGGTTCCCGCTCCTTATGAGGGCGCTCTGTGGACTCCCGGTTACTGGGGCTGGTCGGGCGGCCTTTACGTGTTTCATGGCGGCTATTGGGGTCCCCACGTTGGCTACTACGGCGGCGTGAACTATGGCTTCGGTTACATGGGCGTCGGTTTTGCGGGTGGCGCGTGGCGCGGCGGAGTGTTCGCGTATAACAGTGCGGTCATGCACGTAGGCGTTGGCGGCGGATGGGGCAGCCGCGTCTATGTCGACCGGACGATCGTCGAGCGTACCACCATCATCAACAATAACCACGTGGCTTATGCCGGCGGTCCCGGCGGCATCAATCATCCTCCGACGGTCGAGGAGCGCGCCGCGATGAACGAGCATCACCTGGCGCCGACATCGTTCCAGACGCAACACATGAACTCGGCCATGCACGACCACAATTCGTATGCCAAATTCAATGGCGGCCATCCGCAGAATGCGGCGGTTTCCAGGCCGCTCGGGGCAGAGAACCACGCGGCGCCCTCGTTCAACAACCACGGGGCGACTCCGGGCAACAATCATGTGGGAGAATCGCAATCGTTCCGGCCGCAAGCAACCCATGGTGGGTCGAGTCCGTCCTACGGATCGCAGAGCCACCAACCGACGCCGCAATCGCGTCCGGCTCCGCAACAGAGGAACGAATCGCGGCCAGCAGCGCAATCTAGGCCACAGCATGAGTCAAAGCCAAAAGGGAAGTAAGGCTTTCGGAAGAATTCGAAGCTGGCAGGCGTGAATTTCCAAAGGGGTCCACGGTTCGCCGTGGGCCCTTTCGCGTCCGGAGGGGTCAGGTCGAAGCGGGCTCCATGCCTGCGATCTCCACTTCAATTCCGCCGTAGTCAGGATGGTCGTTTTCGCGAATGCGATAGGCAAGATCGATGCGGCTGCCTTCGTGTAGGCTCAGTTCCGCAGCCCGAAAGGCCATATCCCAACCAACGGCGCGAATCGCGCCAAAGCTTACCCCCCGGCCCGCAGAGTGGCTCGATCCTTGCGCCAGATCCAGCCGAACATGGCGTTCTTTCATTACGCGGAGCGGAGCCATCAGATGAGCATTGCGAGCCACAAAGACAGGCTCGGGATTGCCGTGACCCAAAGGCTCAAGCTTACGCAGCCAACCCGCCAGCACCGGCGTAATGCGATCGAGCGGTAGCTCGGCGTGTATGTGAAGTAATCGTTCCGGCTCGCGGGCCGCCAGCTTCTCGATCGCATAACAGCGCAGTCGTTGTTTCAACTCCGGCAGTGCTGCGGCGGGCAGAGCGAATCCAACCGCGAAAGCATGGCCGCCAAATCGCGTGAAGAGATCGGCGCAGGTTTCAATTGCTTCGAGCAAAGGAAATCCATCGACCGAGCGACCCGAACCATGCGCCACGCCGTCTTCCACGCAAATCACGATTGCGGGTTTGGCGGTGCGCTCGACAACGCGCGAAGCGAGAATGCCGATGACGCCGCGATGCCATCCATCGCCATCGAGCACCAGGAGCCGCTCGGCCGCAAGCTCAGCTTCGCTGGCAAGCCGTGCCTCGATGGTTTTCAGCACGAAGGCTTCCGTATCGCGCCGTTCGCGATTCAGGCGTTCGAGTTTCGCGGCTAGTTCTTGCGCCCGGCCCAAATCGCGTGTTGTAAAAAGCTCGATGACCTCGGAGGCCACATCCATGCGGCCCGCGGCGTTGATGCGCGGCGCCAGGCGAAAGGCGACATCGAAGCCCGTGAGCTGCTTTGCCGTAGGGTCAAGCTGTGCCGCGGCGAAGAGCGCCCGGAGACCGACGCCCATCGGCCGCCGCAATTCGCGCAGACCCAATGCAGCAATGGTCCGATTCTCGCCCCGCAGCGGCACAGCGTCTGCAATCGTCGCGATGGCTGCCATCTTGAGAAAACTGGGCAGTGTCTTCTCGCGGGTGCGAATGGGGTCGTACCGATCGAGCAGCGCTTGCGCCAGCTTGAGTGCGATGGCTGCACCACACAACGATTTTTCGGGGTAGCCGCATCCCGGCTGGTTGGGGTTGAGAATCGCCAGAGCTTGCGGCAAGGCATCGTGCGCATCCGGCAAATGGTGATCCGTGATGATGAGGTCCATGCCGAGCCGTTGCGCAGTTTCCGCTTCGGCAAAAGCGCGCATCCCCGTGTCGACTGTGATGACCAGGCGCACGCCCTCGGCATAGGCCGTCTCAAGAACGCTCGATTGCATTCCGTATCCCTCGCGGATGCGATGCGGCACATGAAACCGAACGACCCCTCCGAGCATTTCAATTGCCGTCTTTAGCAGCACCACGGCTGTTGTGCCGTCCACGTCGTAATCGCCGTAGAGCAGCACAGGCTCGCGACTGGCAATGGCCCGCTCAAGCCGCCCAACGGCTGCGGCCATGCCCAGCATCAGCAGCGGATCGTGCAAATGCGCGGCTTCCGGATTCAAAAACGCGAACGCTTCGTTGGGCTGCGCGATGCCGCGCGAGACAAGCAGCTCGGCGAGTACGTGCGGCAGCCTTGCTGCTTTGGCCAGCGCGTCCGCTTCGTTGGGGTGGGGTGGATCGATGATCCATCGCTGGCGAGGTCCGCGGCGCGCCACATCTGCGCTGCTCGGCGGTATGCTGGCGGTGCTCACCCGCTCTACTCGTCCTCGTCGTCGTGATCGTGACCGTGTTCGTCAATCACGATGTCCTGAAAATTCTCGATGTCTTCGAGGAGGGACTGAAATCGTTCGTACCATTCGGTAGTTGTTTCGTGCAGAAACGCCATGCCTTGATACACAAATCCGAGCTGTATATAACCCACCATGCCGGAATACTTGCGCAACCACTGCGCCTCCACCAGTTCCGTTGCTTCTTCATCGGGGAAGTTCATCTCCCCCGCTTCTTCAATTAGCGATTCCAGTTCTTCGCGTTCCAGCGCCATCTCGCTGAAGGTGATGAACGGCGCGCCGACATGTTTGGCCATCTCGACGAAATCTTTCCAAGCATCGGGATTGCCTTCGCTCTCCCACAAGATGGACGGAATGTCCTCGGTGACGTAGCCGGGCAAGCGTCGCAAGCCGTGCCCTTCGATAAAGGCCACCATGTCGTCTTTCAGAGCTAACAGATTTTCCGAACTCATAGTCAAGCACTCATTCTCTCAGATACGGGCGGGTCATTCTGTTCAATTGTGGAAAGAGCGCCGGAGGTTTTGCAAATGCGGCAGAAGCCTTACTCTGTAGAGAGCCAACTTCAGGAGGATCGTCGCTTGCCGGTATTCGAGCATCACGTCTTTGTCTGTCATAACATGCGTCCGGAAGGCGCACCGCGTCCATCGTGCACAAGCGACGGCAAGAGTGAACTGCACGCTCAGTTGCAGCAGGTGGCCAAGGCCGCAGGGCTGGGCGCAAGCGTGCGCATCAACAAGTCGGGCTGCCTCGATCAGTGTGAACATGGTCCTACGGTGGTGGTTTATCCCGAAGCTGTCTGGTACGGCAATGTGCAGCCGGAGGATGCGGCGGAAATTGTAAATGAGCATCTTACCGGCGGGCGTCCCGTCGAGCGGTTGCGAATCGCCGACGGGTGCCTCAACACAAAAACCTGCCCGCACCGCAGTTGACAGCAGCGGCCGAGAGTGTCCAAATCCGAGACGCTGGACCGGCGTGTCAATCCCGCGCGCCGAAACGGTTTTTCTCGTTTGCCGCTTTTTCGCTAATCATTGCATCGCTGTCCGCCGATAAGCAAAGCGCGGAGAACTGCGATGAAACGTGCAATCTGCTTGTTGATGCTCGTGTCCTTGCTTGGTTGTGCCAGTCCTTCCTGGGCCGCGCCGCCAGAGTGTGGAGCGCCAATGGCCTCCGGCGTCTCCTTCGTCCACTTCAACCTCGGCGTAGCGTCCACTCTTCCGGCAGGCTCAACAATTCTCTGTAAGGGCGAGCTTGTGCCTGCCGCGAACCAATTCAATGGCGGTGCGAGCCGGTTTCGTCCCACGCCTCTCGCATCGGCCACCGGCAGGACTGTACTGCGCGGCTCGATGGCGGAGTGCGCTCTCGAGATACCATTTTCCTGGACGGGGAATGGCGGGCAGACCGACGTTGCGGTGCGTTATGAAATCGATGCTCTCACACGTCCCGGCGTGCTTCCTGTGGTTCTACAGCGGGGAGTCGAACCTGCATTTCTTCTAGCCCCATCGCCGATTGCAGGTGTCGTGCGCCTTGGGTTCAACTCAGTTCGCTGAGCACCGGCGTCGCGCACTTCGGCTCAGTCGCCAAGAACCCGTCGTGCACTGCGTTCCGCTCCGCGGCCAGGGTGTACACTCACTGGCCCAATGCGCTATTCTCATAGCTTAGCCCATGATTTTTTCGCGTGAATACATTGGGTATCTGGCCCGCCGCACGGTCAAGCACCTCATCGACGCCAAAATGATCTCCACCAGCAATTTGAAGGGGACGGAGGCGCGCGTCACCGTTGGCCTGATTGAGGAGCTTTCGCTCGAAGACCGCATCAACGAGGAAGTGCGCGTCATTCTCGACGCTTACTCCGACGAGATGCGCAAGAGCGGCGCCCAATACGCCGAGATGTTCAAGAAGGTGAAGACCGAGCTTGCGAAAAAATACAAGGCGGTGCTATGAGGATCAGCCGCGACAAGCTCAACAAGCTGGCCCACACCGTGGCCGACACTCTGGCCGAGATCGATGAAGTCGGGTTCAACGAGGACAGGAACACCATCCGCCAGGAAGCGCGTAAGGCTCTCGAGACGCTGCTGAACCAGGAAGCGGGAATCGACACGGCAGCCCGGCTCAAAATTGCATCGCAGCGCAAAATCATCCTTGAGGGGTCCCAGGAGTGGGACATTCTCTACCGCAAGTACTACAACGACGAGGTCCGCAAGCTGGGGATTTAGGCTCTAACGAGTCCGCTGCATCTTTGGCAGCCCATCGGAATTTTGTTACATTAGGCAAGGGCCCGCATGGGCCTTCCCCTCTCAATGTGGCGCTATCGTCTAGGGGTTAGGACGTGAGATTCTCAATCTTAAAACACGGGTTCGATTCCCGTTAGCGCTACCAATCAGCATCCGTGAAGGCCCGCTATGACAGCGGGCTTTTTCTTTGGTTAGAGCTTATCGAACAAGAAGAAGTGAGCTTCCCTTCTCGAGTCCCTTCGATCTAGGTGCTTGTCAGGCAGATTGCTACATAGCTAAAATGCGGCATGGCCTCAGAGACGAAGCTTTCGCACACCGCGGCGATGATCCTGCAGGCGATCGACACGGGGTGCGTTTACGGATTCAGCATCATGGAGATGACGGGGTTGCCCAGCGGCACTGTATATCCCGCGATGCGACGCTTGGAGCGCGACGAACTTATTAGCTCGCGTTGGGAGC
>CAZAQN010000057.1:0-25216 GCA_964487345.1 uncultured Occallatibacter sp.
GGCAAGCGTTCAGGCGACGCGTTCGATCGTCACTGATTCAAGAACTATGGGCTTGTGCGGCTTGTCCTGCCCATTGCGCGCGACCTTCGAAGCTTTTACGACGATATCCTGACCTTCGACGACTTCGCCGAAAATGGTGTGCTTGCCAGTGAGCCAATCCGTGGGCGCAACGGTGATGAAGAACTGGCTGCCATTGGTATTGGGACCAGAGTTGGCCATGGCGAGTTTTCCGGGCTGATCGAATTTGTGCTTCGAGCTCTTAGTCTCGTCCTCGAAGCGATAACCCGGACCGCCCATGCCGGTGCCGGCGGGATCGCCGCCCTGGATCATGAAGTCGGGAATCACGCGATGAAAGATTGTCCCGTCATAGAGCTTCGTCGTGGATTTGGTGCGCGTGGTGGGGTGTGTCCACTCCTTGGTGCCTTCGGCCAGCTCGATAAAGTTCTTGACGGTGATCGGCGCTTCGGACTCGAAAAGACGGACGGTGATCTTGCCTTCGGTGGTGTTAAAGACCGCGTAGGTTCCTGCTGCGAGGGCCATGAATGCTCCTGAGACTTTCGGTTCGTCGGTTGATTAGGGTTTCGGTGGGGCGGGTGCAGGCTGCGCAGCAGCGGCTGGCGGCGGAGGCACCGGCTGGCCTTCGGGGATAATCGTAACTTTCTTCAGCACGACAGAAACGAGAGGCTTGTCATTGCCATCACGCTGCACGCGGGCGATGGTCTTGACGACCTCAACGCTGGATTGATCGCACTGTCCAAAGATGGTGTAGTGCTGGTTGAGCGAATCGTAGCCCTGCTCGGTGATGAAGAATTGGCTCCCATTTGTGTTCGGTCCGGAGTTGGCCATCGCGAGGCGCCCCGGCACATCGAAGTTCAGGTCCGGATCGAGTTCGTCAGCAAATGCATAGCCGGGGTCGCCGCTGCCCGTGCCCATGGGGTCGCCGCCTTGGATCATGAACTCGGGAATGACGCGGTGAAACGTAGTGTCGTCGTAGAGCGGTTTGTGGTGCTGTTTCTTGTTGGTCGCGGGATCGGTCCAGTCCTTTGTGCCTTGAGCCAGGCCAATGAAATTTGCGACGGCATTGGGGGCCTGTTTTTGAAAAAACTGGCAGGTAATGCGGCCCATCGAAGTATCCATCACGACGGTAGGGCCATTGGGATGAATGGTCGCGGCGGCGGTTGCTTGGGGCGCGTCCGGGATTTCCTGAGCGGGCTTGGTTGTGTCCTGTGCCAATGCTGCTGCAACGAATGCCGCAGCCATAGCGGGGGCGAAAAGAACTTCTGCGAATCTCATGCCATGTTCGAGGGTAAATCATCGGACGCCGGCTCTGCCACACTCCGGCATGAGCCATGTATCTTATGTCAATGAGTGTACTTTCCTTGAAGTTTCCCTTGGAGCGGGCCGCAATCACGCTCGCATATTGTTGCCTGGTTTTTCCGAACCCGCGCGTCCATGCACAAGCCGACAAAGCGCCACTAGCCGCGAACAAGCCTGCGGCGCCGGACAAACCCGTCGACGATAAATCCTCACTCCCGCCACTTCCTGCGGATGCACATTCGCAGCAGGCGATCATGCTGGATGGCAAGACGCTGAAGTACACCGTAACGGTGGGAGCGTTGCCGGTCCGCGACAAGGATGGGAAGGTTGCTGGCGAAGTAGTTGTGACCTCGTATGCCGTGGACGGCGACAATCGGCCGGTGACATTTGCGCTCAATGGCGGTCCCGGCGCATCTTCGGTGTATTTGAACTTCGGCGCGATCGGCCCGAAGCATCTGCAAGCCGGCAATGAGGGCGATAGCCCTTCGGATCCAACATCGCTGATCGACAATCCCGGCACTTGGCTCGACTTCACTGATCTCGTTTTCATCGATCCGGTGGGAACGGGATTTAGTCGTGCGACGATTCCCGAGGGCGATGCCAAGAAACTCTTCTACAGCACCGTGCCTGATATTCAGTACCTTTCGCGCGTCATTTACGACTGGCTGGTGAAAAACGACCGCTTGAGTTCGCGGAAGTATCTTGTCGGCGAAAGCTACGGCGGATTTCGCGGACCCCGCGTTACTTACTATTTGCAGTCGCAGCTTGGAGTAGCTCTAAATGGCGTGGTGCTGGTGTCGCCCTATCTGAATCCGACGGTCGACGACAATGGAGATCTTTCTCCGTTGCCGTGGATGATGACTCTGCCTTCGATCTCTGCGGCGCACCTGGAACGTGAGAAGAAACTGACCTCGGAGACAATGGCCGAAGTGATTGCGTACACGCGGGGAGAGTACGCAACGACGCTGCTGAAAGGCAGGGCCGACCCGGATGCGACGAAGGCAATGATTCAGCATGTGACGGATCTGACTGGGCTCGATCCTGCGTTTGTGAAGTTCTCGGGCGGACGGCTCGAGACGGGCGCTTATCTGCGCGAAGTTTTTCGCGAGGAAGGCAAGCTCGGATCGGTCTACGATTCAAATGTCACGTCGTTCGATCCGTTTCCTTTTGCTCCGGAGCAGCGGGCAAACGATCCGATCCTGGCTAGCATCATCGCACCGATGACCACGGCCATGGTGGACTTCGTTACCCGTACGGTGGGTTGGAAAGTTGACGCGCGCTATAACGCGCTCTCGTTCGACGTGAATCGCCTGTGGGATCGGGATGACGAGTTGCGCAATGGCTCGGTTACGCAGCTGCGCCAGGCCGTGGCCGCCGATCCGAAGCTGCGCGTCCTCATTGTGCATGGATGGAACGATCTTTCCTGCCCATTCATGGGCTCCGTGCTTACGGTCGATCAGATGCCTTTGATGGGCGATCCGACGCGCGTTGCCGTGCATGAATACCCCGGCGGGCACATGTTTTATACCCGCATGCCCAGCCGCCTCGAGCTGCGCAAGGACGTGATGGAGATGTACAGCAAGCATTGATGAGCAGGAAATAAGAGATGCGAACAGGGAACAGATAAAGGCACTCCGCCTTTCGCGGCCCTTTAAGCGAAAGAGACCACGGCCCAGGCCAACAGCCTGGGCTGTATTGTCTTCAGACAGCTATCATTCCATTCGTCACAACACCATTGACACCCTATCCATAGACAAACTATAGGTAGGCCATGGCCAAGAAACCTGACCTGCTTCCCGGCACGCTCGACATGCTGATCCTGAAAACGCTGACCCGCTCGCCGCTGCATGGCTACGGCATCGCGCTTTCCATCAAGCGGCTTTCAGACGATGTGTTGACGGTGGAAGAAGGCTCGCTCTATCCGGCTTTGCAACGCCTTCTGCTGCAAGGTTGGGTGAAGGCCGAGTGGAAGATGACCGATACGAACCGCCGCGCGCGCTTCTACACGCTCACTGCCTTAGGACGCAAACAGCTTGGCCTCGAGGTGTCGCAATTCGAACAGATGATCGAGGCAATTGGCCGTGTGCTCAGCGATGCGCAGGAGGTATAGGTGAATCCCTTTTCCCGATTCGTGAAAAGGCTGGCGATCCTCTTGGGCCGCACTCGATTTCGCAGCGAGTTGGATGAAGAGATGGCGTTCCATCGCGCGGAGGCGGAGAAGGAGCTTTTGCAAAATGGGATGGCGCCGGACACTGCTCGCTCTGCGGCGGTTCGCCAACTTGGGAACCAGGCGCTCCTCAGGGACCAAACCCACTCAATCGTCGGTTTCAGTTTCGAGACGGTGCTCGGCGATGTTCGTTATGCTGTTCGCCAGTTGGTGCAGAGTCCGGCCTTCACCATCGTTATGCTGCTCACGCTCGGGTTGAGCATCGGAGCCAACAGCGCCATCTTCAGCGTGATCGATGGCGTACTGCTGAAGACGCTGCCTTATCCGCGTGCGGACCGCCTGGTGCGGGTCTTTCTCTCAAGTGCGAGCTTTCCCAAATTTCCATTGAACCCTTTCGACTTCCGCGATTTCAGGGCGCGGAACCGGTCTTTTGAATCCATGGCCATCTTCACGCGCGGGGATGTCCAGCTGTCCCGATCTGGCGAACCGGCGCGGCTGAATGGATTCGGCATATCGAGCGGTTATTTTCACGTGCTCGGTCTTCAACCGGAGCTTGGCCGCGAATTCGATCAGAAGGCCGAGGTTCCCGGCAACGGACTCCAGGTGATCCTGAGCGACCGTACGTGGCGCACGCGCTTCAACTCCGACCCCGCCATCGTTGGCCGCAAGATCACATTGAACATGCAGCCATTCACCATCATCGGCGTGATGCCTGCAGGGACTGAGCATCCGGGCAACGAATACCACGCGGTTGCCTATGGTGAAAGCGTCGACGTATGGTGGCCATTTTCTTTCGCGGGGGATCCCAATCGTCGCGGCTCACATTACGTAGAGGGGATCGCACGGCTCAGAGACAACGTGACCGTCGAACAGGCGCGCGCTGAGCTGAATGCCATCATGACGGGGCTCGGCCGCGAACACCCGAACAACGACGCGGGATGGACCGTGCTCGTGATTCCTCTGTACACAGAGATCGTCGGCGGAAGCCGCCAGATGCTTCTGGTGCTTTTGGGCGCTGTGGGCATGGTGCTGTTGATTGCGTGTGCCAATGCCGCCAACCTTCTTCTGGCACGCGCCTCCGCACGGCAGCGGGAGCTCGCCGTACGCCTGGCTATGGGAGCGCCGCGCGTACGCGTGATGCGCCAGTTGCTGACGGAGAGCTTGTTGCTCTCTTTTGCCGGTGGCGCTTTGGGGCTGTTGCTCGCCTTGGGCGGAGTAGACCTCCTGGTGTCTCTACTGCCTGCGGATTTTCCGCGCACACATGATATCCACGTAAGCGAGCCGGTTTTCGCATTCACTTTTCTGATCAGCATCCTTACCGGCATTCTCTTCGGCCTGGCTCCCGCGTGGCAGGCTGCGCGCACCGATCCGAAAGAAGGTCTGCAAAAAGGCGGCCGCACGACGACCGGAGCGAGCCACCAGAGCCGGCTGCGCAATACTCTGGTGGTCTCAGAGGTCGGCCTTGCCTGCGTGCTGCTGATCGGCGCTGGGCTGATGCTGCGCAGCTTGCTGAATCAGCTCCACCTCGATCCCGGCTTCCGGCAAGAGCACGTGTTAACGGCAAGCATTTCGCTTCCGCATGAACAGTACAAGACGAATGCCGCAGTGGGGCGGTTCTATCAACAGCTCGATGCCAATCTCGGCGCTCTCCCCGCAGTTGAAAGTGCGGGCGCAGGTAGCGACCTGCCGTGGACGGGATGGGATGAAAATGCGGGCGGCTTCAACATCGAAGGCAAGAAGCCCCCGCCGGGCAACGAATATCACGCGCGCTATCACATGGCGACGCCCGGCTACTTCAAAGCGCTTGGCGTGCCTTTGATCGGCGGTCGCTTCTTCAACGACGGCGACACGGAGACCTCGCGACAAATCATCATCGTGAATCGCGCCATGGCCGATCGTTATTGGCCCGGTGAGAACGTGATCGGCAAGCGCATGACATTCGAGGACACCCCCAAAGAGAAGGATTGGATGACGGTGGTGGGTGAGGTCGGCGACATTAAGGACCAGCCTAACAGTCCGCGTGCCGAGCCTGGATTCTGGTGGCCGGAGTCGCAGGCCTCTAATTCCGATATGTCGGTTGTTCTGCGCTCGACCTCCAACCCTGAATTGCTTGCCGATGCATTACGGAACGAGGTCAGGCGTCTCAATCCTGAGCTGGCGGTGGCCGACGTGCAGGTCTTGGACAGGATCGTAAGCGAGTCCGTTGCCACGCCACGCCTCGCCTTCGTTCTTGTCGGAATGTTCGCGGGACTCGCGATTCTGCTTGCTGCGATTGGAACTTATGGAGTGATCTCGTACTCCGTGAGCCGGAGAACGGCGGAATTTGGATTGCGCATGGCACTTGGCGCGCAGCAGCGTGATGTGCTGCGCCTGGTTCTGGTGCAGGCCATAAAGCTCACACTCGAGGGTGCGGCTCTCGGTATCATCGTTTCCCTGGCAGCAGCACGCGTTTTGAAGAGCCTTATTTTTAACGTCAGCCCCACCGATCCGGCAACCTTCCTGGCGGTCGGCCTTCTTGTTATCGCCGTTGCGCTCGTCGCTTGCTACATTCCGGCACGCCGCGCAACGCAGACCGACCCCATGAATGCTCTGCGATCGGAGTAGGTTGCGTTCGGCTGCGCAAGAGCGTGTAGCACCACTGGAGCAGGGAACAGGAGTGATTCGATGAGCCGATTCTTTCGCAAGCTTGGCCTCTTGTTTGGGCGTCGACGGTTTCGTAGCGATCTCGACGAAGAGATGGCCTTCCACCGCGCGGAAGCGGAGAAGGCATTTGTGGCTGAGGGCATGACGCCGGAGGCTGCCCGCTATACTGCGATGCGGCAGTTCGGAAATTCATCGGCAGTCAAGGAGCAGAGTCACGAGGTGGTTGGATTTCGTATCGAAACCGTGCTGCAGGATTTGCGTTTTGCCTTGCGGCAAATTCGAAAGAATCCGGGATTCGCCGTAACGGCGATCCTCATTCTTGCGCTGGGTATGGGCGTCAGCGTCGCCATTTTCGCGTTTGTGGATGCGGCGCTGCTGCAGCCGCTGCCGTATGCGCAACCGAATCGGCTAGTGGCTGTTGACGAGAGCACCGCGTTGTTTCCGCGAAACAATCTTTCCCGCGACGACTATGAGGACTGGAAGCGGATGAACCGGACGCTCAGTTCACTCGATGTATATACCGGAACCGGATATCTGCTACGTACGGCATCCGGCACCGATCCTGTGCCCGCGCGGCGCGTGAGCGACGGGTTCTTTCGTACGCTTGGCGTCCGCATGATGCTGGGCCGGGGATTTCTTCCCGGCGAAGATCAGCCTGGAAAACCGAAGATCGTGGTCCTAAGCTACGGCACGTGGCTGAAGCGTTTTAGCGGACGCACCGATGTGGTCGGGCAAAGGGTGAGCCTAGACCAAGAGAACTACACCATCGTCGGCGTACTTCCGCGCGAGTTTGCTTTCGCTCCGGGAAGAGACTCGGAGTTCTGGACACCGCTGCTCGAAAAGAACGGGTGCGAGCAGCGGCGCGGCTGCCACAATCTCGATGGTGTCGGCCGGCTGCGCGATGGCGCAACTGTGCAGGCGACTCTAGATGACCTTAAGGCGATTGCGGCACAACTGGAAAGGCAATATCCCAACTCAAACAGGGATCAGAGTGCAAGTGTTATTCCGCTGTCCGAATTGCTTGTAGGCTATGTGAGACCGATCCTGCTGACGTTGATGAGCGGCGCAGGTTTGCTCTTGCTGATTGCCTGCGTGAACGTCGCGAATTTGTTACTGGTGCGGTCAGAAAGCCGGAAGCGCGAGATCGCGGTGCGAGGCGCGCTCGGCGCGACGCCGATCCGCCTGGGGCGGCAATTCGTGACAGAGGGATTGGTGCTGGCGGGAGCCGGTTGCCTGGCAGGCATGCTCTTCGGGGCCTGGATGATGACGCTGCTGCGGAAACTGATCCCGCTTCCAATGATGGTTCACGTGCCCTTTCTCGACAACGTGCGCTTGAACGGCCACACGGCCTTGTTCGCCGCAGTCATAGCGGCGCTTGCTGCTCTTCTACTGTCGGCCACGCCTGTGGTGCGGCTCTCGTTTCGGGATATTCGCGCCGGTCTCGGGGATGGAGGCCGCACCGCGGCTGGAACGTTGTGGCGCCGGCTGGTCGCCAACCTTGTCGTGGTCGAACTGGCAGTTGCCGTGGTTTTGTTGGTTGGTGCTGGATTGCTGGGGCAAAGCCTCTATCGACTGCTCCACGTCGAAACCGGATTTGCGACAGACCACCTAGCGACTGTGTGGGTGATGGCTCCGGAGAAAACCTATGCGAAAGATGTGCAGCAGGTCGCGCTCCTACGCGAGATAGAACGGCGCGTGTCCGCATTGCCAGGGGTCGAGTCAGTTGGAATCACGACCGATCTGCCGGTGCAGTGTAACTGCGATACCGATTGGATTCGCATTGTGGGTAAGCCGTTCCACGGCGAACATAACGAGGTGAACGATCGGCAGGTGAGCGCCGATTATCTCCCAACATTGAAGGCGGCCCTTGTGCGCGGCCGCATGTTTACGAAGGACGAAGACGCGACCAACCCCAAAACGATCCTCATCAATCAGGCACTGGCGCGCAAATATTTTCCGGGCGAAGATCCAATCGGGAAGAAAGTAGGCAACGGCACCCTGAAGCCTGATTCCATTCGAGAGATCGTCGGGGTGGTCGCGGACGTTCGCGAAGGGACGCTGGACTCCGATATTTGGCCGGCGGAATACGAGAACATTTACCAGTCACCGAGTTCTTATTTCGCGGTTGCCGTGCGCACAGCGCAGGACGAGAAGGCCATCCTGCCGACGCTGGTGCGAACGCTTCGCAGTGTCGATCCAAATCTCGGGGTGTATGGCGAGGGCACGATGATCGGACAAATTGAGTCCTCGCAGGCTTCGTTATTGCATCGCTTTGCGTCCTGGATCGTTGGTGGGTTCGCGGCCATCGCGCTGGTGCTGAGTGTGGTGGGATTGTACGGCGTGATTGCTTATTCTGTGAGCCAGCGAACGCGCGAGATCGGCGTGCGCATGGCGCTGGGCGCGCAACGCGGATCGGTCTACAAGCTGGTTATGCGGCAGGCGGGATGGCTGACGGCCGTCGGCGTGGGCATTGGACTGGTGTGCGCTGTCGGCGCGTCCCTACTGATGCGCACGATTCTGTTTGGCGTGCAGGCTTGGGATGTCCCAACGCTGGTTGCCGTGGCTGTCGTCCTGAGCACGGCTTCGCTGGCGGCGAGTTTTCTTCCCGCGCATCGAGCTGCATCAGTGAATCCGACAGAGGCGTTGCGAGCCGAGTAGCTGGATCAGTCTTAAATGCCCTTTATGAGCCTCACACCTGTGCGTCGACTAGAGGAAATAATCTGCAAATCAAGGTGGGTTGGGACGAGTTGCCTGCTGGCCGGAAGTATGATCGGTCCAAGGAACAGGGAGCCGTGGCCACGCGACCATCCAAGGTACAGGGCAAGATTCAAAGCAAAGTGCAAAGTGAGGTTCAAACTGACCTCGGACGAGCAGCGGCGCGGATGTTTGCGGCCAACGAGCGCATGAATCAGGTTCTTATCGAACATCTTCAGACTGGGGCTTGGAATGCGCAACTGCCGGCCAAACCGGCCGGCAAGGTCCGCACGATTGCTGCGATCTTCACCCACATGCATAATGTCCGCTGCAAGTGGATCAGGCTTACAGCGCCGCACCTGAAGGTTCCAACCCAACTCAACCGCGCGCACTGCACGCCGCTGCAGGCCCGCGCGGGATTGGCCGAGAGCGCGGCTCGCTGCGCGGAGATGCTGAATGAGGCACTCGGCGGCGGTGGGGGCCGCGTGGAGAAGTTTGTGCGAGACGGATGGGCTCGGCCCTGGCCGGTGGGCGTAGAGATGCTGTGCTACATGGTTGCGCACGAGGCCCACCATCGCGGACAGGTATGCATGCTCGCGCATCAGCTTGGACTCCCGTTGCCGATGGAGGCGACGTCCGGTATCTGGAATTGGGAGAAGCTGTGGAAGGAGTGCGGGTTGCCTGGTGGCCCTGGCGGGTAAGAGATGGGTTACGGGCCACCCGCCAGTGACTGGTTCGATGTTTCCGGGAGGGCCACGTCCGCCTGGAAGGATGAAAAACCTCGACCTGTGCGGCTCGAAATTCAACTCCAGAAATCTGTTTGCTTGAACCCCCAAAAGCGCAGTGCACGCACAGCCGGGGGTTAATTACTTCAAGCCTGCCGCAATCGTTTTTGTCAGGGACCCGCTCGCATCGTCGTCATTCAGCGCCCACACGTAAGCGCCGCCAAGCTTGTTCTTCTTGATGTAGGCGGTCTTCGCTGCGACTGAAGTGGGGTTGTCGTAGGAATAGAAAGTTTCAGTCGCTGGATTGTAGAGCGTCGCTCCGACCCTTGCGGAGTCGTACCAAGGGATGTAACCGCTTTTGTTAGCGAGGTTCTCGATCGTCGAGTAAGTCAGGAAACCCGCAGTCAAGATGGTGTCGCAACCTGGTGAAGCAGCGGTCTTACTCGGATTAGGACACACACCCGATCCGTCGGCCAAAAGAACTGGGGAGGAGGCCGTTACGTTCTGATATAAGCCGTGGTTGGCGGCGGGGACACCGGCCCAGCCGACGGCATACAGGGGCATACCCATGGTGTACTTACTCGGCGGCACGCCAGCCTTGAGATAGGCTTTGACTGTCGTATCGATGGAACCCGCCTCGCTCGATACAGGATCCGCGGCCGTGTCGTAGAGGGAAGAGGACTCATTGGTTTGCTTGTCCCATGTTCCGGCATAGTCGTATCCGTCGATGGTGAGGAAATCCACCTGGTCTGCGACAGCCTTGAGGTCGATGTTGACATAGTTCTGCGGGTCAGCGGGCGAGTCGAAGGTCAACGTGTATTTCTTTCCCGTGGTTCTGGTCAAAGCATTGAGTTGTGTGCGGAACTCCTTCAGCAGTGCGGTGAAGTTCTGCTTGTCCGCCGCCGTCGGGAACTCCCAATCAATGTTGAAGCCATCGAACAGGCCGGGAGCAGAGATGCCTGGAGCGATGTTGCCCTTGACGAACATGTCGATGCACGAAGCGGCGAGCGCGGCGCGGCCTGCCTCGGTGCCCGCAGCGATCGTGAAGCCCGCAACGTTGCCAGCTTGTCCTCCTAAGGAGATTAACACTTTCAGATTGGGATGGAGGGCCTTAAGTTGTTGGATCGCGCCGAAGTTTCCGAACAGTGGCGCGGTGTAAGCATTGCCGCTCACGCTCGGAAGCGTTGCATCCTCATAGGCCGCTAACGGATCGGCAACAGCGCAGGCTGGCGATGCAGTGGGAGTGACATTTCCGAAAGCGTAAATGAGATGTGTCAATTCAGCGGCAACGCCATTTCTCTCGAGATCGGCAATGTTGTAATTGGCATAGCGGACTCCCCATTCTTCAAAATAGCCCCCGAAAATCTTGCCGTCTTGACGTGCCTGCGAGAGCGATTGAGAGGCGCATGAAACGAGAACCAACAGACTCATCAACGCCGCTCGCAGCGGGCGCGGCGGAAAGTATTTCGACATATCGAACGCCTCAAGGATTAGTGAAGTATTTACCCTACGAGCATAGCTGCTCTTCAACCGCATTCACAGCAATTCCATCGATCGAGCAACGATATTCAAGCCTCAACGAGAGATGTATTCGTATGGGCTCGTCTTGCATGGCACGACCGACAAAGTTAGCAGAATGCGGGTTGCGCGTTTCCCCACCTGCAAACGAGAATTCAAAGAGAGACGGGTGCCAAATACGTGTTGAAACGCAAAATGACAATCGGCCTGGTGCTGATCCTAGCCAGTTGGGGCTTGACCTCATGGTCGCAGGACGATCCGAGGCAGACGGCATTCGCACTGGAGCAGCAAGGCAAGACGGCGGAAGCCGAAGCTGCCTGGAGCGCTTTGGCCAAGGCCTATCCAAAGAACCCTGAGCCGTTTGCCCATCTAGGTCTGCTCGAAGCCCGTCAGGAGCACTATACGCAGGCAGTTGCGTCTTATCGCAAGGCGATGGCACTGGATCCCGCCATGCCCCGCCTGGGTTTCAACCTGGGCCTTGCGTACTTTAAGGCAGGCGCATACAGGGATGCGCTTCAGCAGTTCAAGCCCCTGCTCAAAACAGAGCCGCCTGATTCAGACGAGGCGCAACGGCTGGCCATTCTGATTGGCATGTCGCACTACGGGCTCGCCGAGTTTGCGGCAGCGACCCCCTACCTGAAGCAGGCTGTTGATCGCGACGCAAGGAATCTTCCTCTGCTTCTGACTTTGGCGCACAGTTGTCTGCTATCGCAGCAATATCCGTGCGTTCTCGATGCGTTTCACCGGATCATGGCCTTGAATCCAAATTCAGCCGAAGCCCACATGTTGGCTGGAGAGGCGCTGGACGAAATGAAAGAACCGGTCGATGCCGTCCGGGAGTTGCGTGCAGCTGTACAGGCCAATCCCGCGGAGCCAAACGTGCACTTTGCGCTGGGGTACCTGTTGTGGACGCAAGGCCGTACAGGGGAGGCCGTACAGGAGTTTCAAGCTGAGCTCAAGAACATTCCGGGACACAATCAAGCCACGCTCTATCTGGCCGATTCCGATATTCAGATGAACCGGACTGAAGACGCCCGGCCGCTGCTCGAAGCGCTCGTGAAGATGAGCCCCACAAGTTCCATGGCACATCTCGATCTGGGAATCGTGTACGCCGAGGCCGGCCGCAAAAACGAAGCGCTGGGCGAATTTAAGACGGCCATCGCGCTCAAGCCCGACGAAGTGAATGCTCACTGGCGGCTGGGCCGGCTCTACCGTTCCATGGGAAAGACAGCCGAAGCGAATGCCGAATTTGAAAAATCGAGGAGCCTGAACAAGTCCGCCGACGAAAGACTTCTTAAGGTGATGTCCCGGGTTCCGCAACAGGAGGGCGCGCCGGCTGTCGAGCCTTCGGTTAAGTGACTGCCTGACCCATCAGCCCGCACATCGGAAAAGACGGCTACAAAAAGGAAAGGCCGGGACATTCGCCCCGGCCTTCGTTCATGCGGATTGATTGAGCCCGAATTAGAAGGTGACCTTTGCACCCAATTGAAGGATACGCGGCTCGTGATCGGAGTTGACCGTCCCGAAGCTGGCTCCATCGCTGATGCTGTTGTCGACGGTAAGGAAGTTGGGGTGGTTAAACACGTCGAAGGCCTCGGCGCGCAGTTGGATATTGACGCGCTCGAAGACACTGGTGTTCTTGGCCAGTGCCATGTCCCATTTCTGCAGTCCAGGACCCAGCAGCGAGCCGTTGCTCGTGTTGCCGAATTGGCCGGCCGCCGCCTGGTAGGAGGAAGTAGTGAACCACTGAGCCGGCGTCTTAGTCATGTGGACCGGAGCGATCTGATTGGGACGGGCGGCAATATGACTATCGGGGTTGCCTATCCCTATGCCGCGAAGGCCCTGGCCGGGAAGAGTCAGCGCAGGATCGCAAAGTCCTGCCTGGGTGGTGGGGCAGGCGTAGGGATCCGAAGCCTGCACTACAGAGAAGGAAGTGCCGGATTGCGCCGAAGTGATGCCGGAAAGTTCCCAACCGCCGAGAAGCTTGCCTTCCAATCCATTTTGCCCCTTGAAGATGGGAAGGTTGTAGACGTAGTTCACGATGAGTGTCTGCGGCTGATTGAAGCCCGACGGACCGTAGTCCATCTTCATGTTGTACGTGTCGGTAGTTCCGTACTGCGTATTGCCGTTCAGGCTTCCGGCACGATCGACGGAGTTGGTGGTCAGGGACTTCGACCACGTATAGGCCGCGCCCACCGTCAGGCCTTTGGTGGAGCGATGTTGCAGCGCGATCTGCAGCGAGTTGTAGTTGCTGGTAAAGACCGTGCCTTTGGTGTCGAAGTAGCTGTAGCCCGCGTAGGGACGCAGCGCATTCACATCGACGTTGCCAGGGTTGGCCAACCGGGCGCCAATCGTGGGCTGGTTCATGTCGAACTCTCCGATCAGATGACGCGCCTTGCCACCCACGTAGGCCACCGAAGCAATGGTGCTGGGAAGGAGCTGGCGCTCAACAGTGAGGTTGTAGTCAGAGTAGCTCGGAATCTTGAAGGCGGGAGTGCCGGTGGTCCACAGCAGGTTAGGCCCGTAGTTAGTGGCGCCCGCCACGGCGAGCGGCTTATCGAAGCTGGTGTTGTTGACGGTAACGGACTGCACCTCGGGCGGATCGTAGAAGGCGCTCTGCTCGAAGATGCCGTTGAGCACACGGTCGTAGAAGATGCCGAAGCCGCCTCGAATCGACGTTACGCCGTGGCCGTCCGGGTTATAGGCAAAGCCGACGCGCGGAGCGAAGTTAGCGCTGTAAGTGGGATCGATGGTCTTACCGAACGGCGAGCATTGGACCTGCGAAGAATAGGTCTGCGCGGTTCTGCAGGCCTGGCCTTGCGGGAAGATAATACCGTTGGCATAGGTGGCAGGGACCAGGGCGAAGCCGCCGACAGCTTGGCCTGGCACGAAATTTCCGGTGGCCGGGTCGATTGCCGGCGCCAACTGCGGGCTATAGAACGCGGGATCGAAGTTGGCCAGGATGTTGGCTTTGTCATGCGGCGAAGGGAAGCTGCTCCAACGGAGGCCGAGGTTGAGCGTCAGTTTATGGTTCAGCTTCCAGTCGTCCTGGATATAGGCTTCACTGTTGAAGTACTGGAGATCGGGAATGGTGTCCTTATTCTGCTGCGTATACTGGACTACGTTTCCCAGCAGGAAGTCGGCGAATGGGACATCGCCCGTGTTACCAGTGCCGAAGCCAAACGTTGCTTCGCCGGCTACGGCGTTTTCGCTCTTCAACATCTGCTGCAGCTGGAATCCGAAGCGAAGAGTGTGCTTGCCGTAGGCCAGAGACAGATTATCGAAGTAGCTGCGGTCGAGGTTGCGCTCTTTCCATGGCGTGGAACCCGCTCCGAAGCCCGTGATGCCGGTGATGTTGACTGCGGGAAGTCGTCCGTAGGGATCGTTGAACTCCTCGGTGTTCGGCTGCAGAGCGGCAAGGGCGCTGGCCGAATTGGCAAACTGCGAGCCGTTAAAACTCGAGTGATAGGTGCCTTGCGCATAGACAAATTCCAGCTCGTTGACGATCTTCGGCGAGATCGTCCAAGTCAAGTTGCCGACTACGTTCTTGCCGGGTGAGTCGACCGAGGCAGCCGCCGCGCCGGGGTAGTTATTGCCTGCCCAAAGGCCCATCGGCTCGGTGACCGGCATTACGTCGTTCATACCACGGGCGAAAAAGTGAAGCTTGTCGTTGAAGTAGTGATCGATACGGACGATGTCATTGCGGTAGCTGTTCTCCGATGGGAGGTTGAGGGTCAGCAGTCCGCTGCTGGTTGCATTTGGAGTGAAAAGGTCTTTCAGATAAACCTGAGCATTCTTACTGAACGCAGTGGTCGGAATTGTCGATGTGTTCGTGGCCGGGTCGTACGTCGCCTGTGGATACTGGGCCGTGATGTTGCCCGGGAACACACCCTGAACGTCGTTCGTGGTCGGCGTGGTAATGCTCACGCTGGAGGCCGCTTGTGTGATCTTGTGCCAATCCTCGGACCAGAAGAAAAATGTCTTGTTCTTTGCTTCGTTATAGACCCTGGGAATGTAAATCGGGCCGCCAATCGTAAAGCCGTAGACGTTGTGATGGTTCTCGCCGGCTTTGTTCGGCTGTCCGTTCGCAACCTGGCTGTGCTCGTTGAGCCAATCGTTGGCGTCGAACATGGTGTTGCGCACGTACTCATAACCCTCGCCGTGGAAGGTGCTGCCGCCGCTGCGCGTGGCTACCAGAATCTGGCCGCCGCCCGAACGTCCGTAGCCGGCGTCGTAGTTGCCTCTCTCCAGAGTGATCTCCTGAATGGAGTCCATGCTGGGTTCGTTGACAACCGTGGCGTTGGAGCCGGAGTCGTTGATGTCGGCGCCATCCACCGTCCAGTTATTGGCCGAGGTGCGCGCGCCGTTCACCGAAATCGCGATGCCGGACGAGTTCGGTTCGTCGCCCAACTGGTTAACCACGCCGGGTTGCAGAGTAATCAACTGCTCGAAATTGCGGCTGCTGATCTCGAGTTCCTGAATCTGGACACCCGTGATCGTGCCGGCCTGCCCACCGGTCTCCGTGTCGACCGAAACCGGGTTATCCTCCACGACCACCGTCGTGGAAGTCGACCCGGTCTTGAGCTCGACGTTGAAGGCGTGTTTTTCAGCGACATCCAGAACGATGTTCTTGCCTGTGAACGTCTCGAAACCCTGAGCCGTGACGGTGACTGAATATGTCCCGGCCGTCAGGTTGGTAGCGACATAGTTACCGCTGCCATCCGTCTCCACAACGCGGGCCGTCCCATTGACACCGGCGAGTGCGATCGCGACAGAGGCGCGAGGAATTACTGCACCTGAAGAGTCTGTAACAACGCCGCTGAGCGTGGCTGACAGCTCCTGTGCGCGCGCCATCAGCGGGCTGCACACAAGCAGAATGGCCAACATGCAAAACAGAGTTCGGATTCCCTGGCTCAGACTTCTCAGCTCGAAAGTGCCATTGAACGCCGGGTTGCCGCATCGCGATCCAGACGAGTAATTCGAAGACCTCTCAAAGTGATTGATGATCATCGCGCCTCTCCTTGAAATCCAGTGGTGGTCGATGCGCTCGTTAGGCATCGATGGTTGATTTCTGAGGTCATGGAGCGGAAGACTTGCAGGAAAACTATCGCCCCGGGCTATTCAAAAGAGGCGTGGAACAGAAACGATCGAATGCATCGCAATCATTAACGGGGAGCGATGGTGCCCGCTGCCGGAATTTCGCGATAGACCGTTCTGTCTGCGCATCACATCCATCCAAAGAGGTGGTTCAAATATTGGTTCGCTTGGCCATCTTCATTTACCGGGCCAAGTCTCCTAGCTCTGCCCCTCGCGACAAAGAGCAAACGACCTTGTGAACCGTCGGCCCATGGCGCAAAGCGCAAGAGCAGGTGGCAAGAACATTAACGCCAGGCGCATCCATTAGCAAGCAAAAAGTGACTACATCAAGACAAAATGATCAAGATTGTGGAAAAACTGCTGCCCATGGCGCATTCCGGTACTGACATTAGTAATGCAGATACCTCGTAAGGATCGTATTAAGATCTGAAAGAGAGACTCGATGGGCAGGCCGCCCAGCGCTGCATCCGATTCCGATGTGATTTATATGTTGTTGAATAAAAAATGGATATAATCAACTTCCGCGACCGCTCGGCTCGGCCACGGGCGGATATCCTTTCCCTTCGCCTGGTGTGACTTTTCGGAGCTCGTGTTTTCCAATTGCTCATCAATGATCAAAAGTTTGAGCAATAGTCGCCTTTACCGCCATATTTTAATGGACTATTCCGAGCTTTGATATATGCTCAGAGCGAAAGCGGGATGACCACTGCAAACCATGGATACACCACACGATCTTCCGATACATATTCAATCGCTCGAATGACCAAATTTTGCTCACGCCCCCGGAAAGCATGTGTCCTTGCCATGAAAGTCCCTCTCTTTGAGCTGTGTGTAACGACCTTGGAGGCCGCGCGAGCGGCCGAAAGCGGGGGCGCCGATCGAATCGAGCTTTGCTCCCAGCTTTCCATCGGCGGAGTCACTCCCGGTGTTGACCTGATGACGAAGACCATTGAAACCCTTTCGATTCCTGTCTATGTGCTGATTCGTCCCCGCGCGGGGAATTTCGTATTCTCTCCGACGGAGTTCGACGAGATGAAGCGTCAGATCGAGCAATCAAAGGCCGCTGGGGCCGCTGGTGTCGCCATAGGCGTTCTGCATCCAGATGGTCGTGTGGATGTGGAGAAGACCCGCGAGCTGGTGGAACTGGCCAGACCGATGAAGGCGACCTTTCATCGGGCTTTCGACGAGACGCGAGATATGGCTGAAGCCCTCGAGGATGTGATTCGTTGTGGCGTCGACTGCTTGTTGACCTCGGGCGGCGAACCCGACGTGCTCACGGGCGCAAAGTCGATTGCAAGGGTGCGCAAACTGGCGGCCGGGCGGTTGGATGTCATGGCCGGGGGTGGGCTGCAGCTAAACAGTCTCGTCGAAGTTTTGCGCCGAAGTGGGGTCACGCATCTCCATGGATCGTTGTCCCGCCCCTATGCCGCGAACGGCGATCGGGGCCCGGCGCGAAATGGGCAGCACGCGCACTCTGGCCCGCTGGTTCTGGAGGCAGATGTACTCGAGGCGGTCCGCCTTTTGCATCGGGAGTTCGCGACCCGGAAATTTCAAACAAAGGTTGCGCAATAAGAGCAGAGATAAACGCAAGCCTTCGGAGCGGACTCCTAATTATCCAAAATTGCGATCCGTTCGGTGGTCTATACCCGGATCACACGAATTCCCTGGCGTTCAAATGGGGCGACTGTCTCGACAGAAGCGCCGGTATCGGTGATCAATATATTGATGTCGCCGGCTGGGCAGATGAAAGCAGGGCTGACATTGCCAAGCTTGCTGGAATCGGCTGTAATGATCACCTGCTTGGCCTGCTTGAGCATCTTCCGGTAGACCAAAGCCTCGTCGGTCTCGAGGGTCGTGGCGCCGCGCTCGGCGTCGAGCCCGGTCACACTCAAAAACACCTTGTCCATATAGACGTTATCGAGGAAGGTGAGCGCCGCATTGCCTGTAAGCGAGAACGACCAGGCCCACGGGCTCACGCCGCCGGTCACATAGGTGCGTATACCGGGCTGGTTGCAAAGCTCCATGCCGATATTAATGGCATTGGTCACGACTTGAATCTTTTCGCGGTGGCGCAGGCTGCGTCCGACATGCGTCGTGGTTGTGCCTGCCGTCAGGCCGACGGTCTCGTTGGCCTGGACCAATTCGGCCGCCGCCAAACCGATGCGGCGCTTCTCTGTGGCGTGACGTTGTTCACGTGCTAAAAAGGAGCTGTCAAAGCGAAAAGGCTCGTAAAGCAAAGGTTCGACTAGCGTTGCGCCGCCGTGGGTACGGCGAATCAGACCCCGCCCTTCCAGTCGCGCCAAGTCGCGTCGAATACTGGGTGCAGAGGATCCTGCGGCAACAAGAATCTCCTCGATCGTTGCGGTGCCGGTTTTAAGAAGCAACTTAATGATCTTTTCGGAGCGCTGACTGAGCGAGTCGGACATGCCTTGCCGATTGTATCCCCAGCATCATGGAGTGCAGAACTACATTCTGTATTCCTTTGAAGATTTTCCGATCATTTCCCTTGAAGTGTTCAACATATTGATCTATTCCGCCCCGTATAATCGCAATGAACGCCCAACGGCGATGGGGAATGCCCTGATCCTGAAGAGAACCTTATATCGCTGGCTTAATCCGCCTCGGATTTCTCCGACGACGCGCATCCAATCGGGAAATTATCCTCAACGGCCACCGGCAGCTCGATTTGATTGTGGACTCCAAGCATGCATCTCAGCGATTCCGCGGGCGCAGGGAACCCCGCAGTTAGCCGAAAAGCAAGCAATGAGCTATACGAGGCGCAGGAAGTTGTTCGGGGCGATACCTGCGCCGGGGAAGACGAGGTCAAGGTTGCTGGCGCTGAGGGTGCGCGAGACGACTTCGCCGAGGACTTCGCGGTAGTCGGTGGTGAGTGCGAGGTCGCGGCCTTCGTTGAGCTGCTCGTTGTCAAGGCCGGGCCAGCGGCCGTAGACCTTGCCGCCTTTTACTTCGCCGCCGAGCACGAACATCGCATTTGCATGGCCGTGGTCGGTGCCGCCGGTGCCGTTTTCGCGGGCGGTGCGGCCGAACTCCGACATGGTGACGAGCGTGACGTTGGCCGCGCCATCGCCGAGGTCGCGCCAGAAAGCTCCGATGCTGTCGGAAAAATCCTTCAGGCGATTGGAGAGCTGGCCGTTCACGCTGCCTTGATTCTGATGCGTGTCCCAACCGCTCACGTCGGTGAAGGCCGCTTCAACGCCGAGGTTGGCTTTGAGCAGTTGCGCAATCTGCTTCATGTTGTTCCCGAATTCTGAGTTCGGATAATTCGCTCCGGCGGTGGGCGTGTATTGGCCAGGGTTGGCGGCGCGCAGCATCTTGACGGCTCCGAAGGTCTCTTCTCCGGCGGGATGAAAGATGCGGTCGCCGCTGTCGCCATACATCGCCTCAAACGCGTTGGCTGCGGGCGAAGGAGCAGGGCCGCGGCCGCCAATGGCAAAAGAATTCAGATTGCTTAGCGCGATTGCGGGAATGCTGCCCGCCAGCGTGCGGGGCACATCGGCTCCGAGGGCAACGGCGCGGAAAGGCGTGTGGCTGCAGTCGCAGCGAATGTCTTCTGACTGCAGGGCGCGGTTGAGCCAGCCATCCTGCGTGCTCTTGAGGCCCGGAGTGCCGGATTCCATGTAGTCCTGCGCGTCGAAATGGGAGCGGGACATATCGGGAGAGCCGACAGCGTGAACGACCGCGAGATGGCCTTGATCGAAGAGCGGCTTGAATGAGGAAAGAGATGGATGCAAGCCGAAGAATCCATCGAGATCGAGAACCTGGTTCTGCGGGATGGCGATGCTGGGGCGCATGGAGTAATAGTTCTTCTCGCGATAGGGGACGACGATGTTGAGGCCGTCGGCTGCGCCGCGCTGGAAGATGACGACAAGACGGCGATTGGGCGCGGCCAAAGTCTGCGCCATCACGGAGCGAACCAAAAAGCTGGGAATTGCGGTTGTGCCTGCGACCGCGAGGGCGCCGTTACGAAGAAAGAATCGCCGATTCATCTGCTGCATAAAATCTCCTAACGACGCTGGAACTCCGGTGAGCCAAGCAGGAGTCCGGCGAGCACCTGGTCCTGGCGTTCGAGAGTCGAGGCCTGCGCGCGCAAGGCTGGCCGCTGTGCGGCAATTTGCTGGGTTGAAGCGCCTTGCGGAAGTTGCGCGCTTTGCTGTTGGAATTGCTGGAGGACCGCAGAGCGGGTTGAATCACTGATGCCGCCTGCGACCAGCAGAGATTCGAGGCGCGACTCCTCCGATTCGGCGGTTACGTCGTCTATCGCCAGCATCGTACCGGCACTGTCGTCCGCTTGCGGAGTCCAGGACGCAGTAATGCCAGGAAGCCTGTTGGCGGCGAGACTCAGCGCAAAGTTCATGCGGTCGACCAGCGCGCCCGTGCTGACCCAGTCCGATGCTTTCCAGTTATAGCCGGTCGGAGGGACGCATCCGTAGAGCGTCATGCCGAGGGTGCGAAGTTCGTTGGCGATGGGGCGCAGATTGTCGATGTTCGCGTCGCTGGCGCGCACTGCGGAGACGACGTACTCGATGGGCGTCTTTACCTTCGCACGATAGACACTTGTGGACCAGAACTCCGGCGAGTGATAAAGCGTCTTGAGCACGGCGGAGATGTCGCCGCCGCTGGAGAGATAGGTCTTGGCCATGCGGTCAATGAGCGATTGTGGGGGATCGTCGCTGACGAAACGGACGGCGATTTTGCGTGAGATGAATTGGGCTGTCGCGGGGCGCGTAGCCAGGAAGTGAAGCAGGTCGCGGCCTTCCTGTTCGCCATGATCTTTGAATTTCTCGCCGAGCGCTTTTTTTGTTCCAGGTTCGTGGCGATTGGGATCGAACTCGAATCCGCCGCCGCGCTCCGGGCGCTCGACGGTCCAGCCGGTGAGAATGCGCGCGACCTGGGTCACGTCTGCCTGCGTATACCCGCCGTTGACGCCTAGCGTGTGCAGCTCCATCAACTCGCGCGCATAGTTTTCGTTCAGGCCCTGGCGCGCTTTTTTCTGATTGCCCGGTTTGCGTGCGGCAGCGATTTCGGCGCGTTCGGCGGCGGGTGAATCGGGGCCAGTGCTCTCGGAGTTGTCGAGATAGAGCAACATGGCAGGGCTGTGCGCGGTGGCCTCGAGAAGATCTTCAAACTTACCAAGCGCGAGCGGGCGAATCACATCGCGCTCGAAGCTGACGAGGTAGTACGGCGTGGTCTCGTTTTTGTGCAAGAACACGTTGAAGTGATTCAGCCAGAAATCGGTCATCACTTCCTGCAATTGCGCGGTGGAGTAAATGTCACGCGTAAGGCGCTGCGCGGCGAGTTCCTCAACGACCAGGCGCTCGGGATTTTCGAGGGCGCCCACCACTTCGCGCTGATCAGGAGTGAGGCCGGCGTCGAGCGCGACCCGCTGCACGGGTTTCAATGCCTTGAAGAATTCATCGAACTCCGGCTGGCGCATGGAAGCGAGTCGGACGAGGCGCTGTTGCGGCGGGAGGTTCAGGAAGAGATTGATTTCGGTCTGGTCAAACTGCGGTGCTGCGGGTGCGGGCTGCGGCGCGGCGAGCGTGGGCTGAGTGGCGGCCATGTTCGTCGGACCCATTCCATTGCCGGCTTCGTTGCTGGCTTGCATGGGGGAGGGGTCTTTGGACATCGGGTTTGGGCTCATTCCAACTTCGCTTTGCGTCAACGTTCCAGAATTCATTGCTGAAGGGCCCGGAACTGCGGGCGGCACCGGTTTGATCAACGCGGCATCTTTCTTTTGCGCTTGTTCCAGTTTTTTCTCGGAGACGCGGTAGATCTGGTTTTCATAGACCGCATGCAGCGCGCCGCGGTCGGGAACCTGCAATTTGCCGTTGATGGCCTGACGGATGATGGCGTTGCTCGGAATCCGGAAAAGCAAGTCTTCGGGATTCCAATGCATGGCAGGGAACTCGGCCAGCCGAGCATTCAGATCGGTCAGGTCGAGGCTTGTGGGATGAAGTTGTTGTTCAAACCAAAGATCGAGTCCGAGGGAGCGCACGACCCCGACATCGCCGGGTCGCGGTCCGAAAGTGAAACGATTCAGGGCGTGCAGAATGCGTGCGTCTCCCTGCAACTGTCCTGATTGGTACTCAGGTCTTGGCTTGTTACTGGGCCTGGTGGTGTTTGCAAGCTGTTTCGCATTGGCAGAGGTACTCTGCGGCCAACCGGGCACGGAGGTCAGGCTGAAGCACAGAACCGCTGCTAGAGATTTCTGCAACAGCTGCATCTTGACTCCTCAAATTGCTTTGTTTTCAGGGGAAAGTACCAACGCCTGAGCCGCTATAGGCAATGACGGCATTTTACTCAGAAAGTTGTGGTGCGGTAGCTGCCCAAAGTTACCCCGCAACGAGAGAACTTTAACGAAAGCCGCGGAATCCGTACGTATCATTTGGCTCAACCTACTTTTAATGACCCTTTACCAAAGTTCCAGCGGGTTGAAGGCAATTCGATAGGCCCGGCTCGAAATAAGCATCCAACTCCTTGCGGACATAAGGATAAAAGACCCCCCATGCGAAGAGACTGGCACCCGGAAAAATACTGTATATGGATAGTGCTGATTGCGTTGTGGACCGTCGGCTGTAGCTCGGTGACGCAAAACCCGGCTGCCACAGCGGACTTTTCTATTACGGCCAATCCAACCACCGCAGGCCTCACCGCCGGCGGTGGTGCGCAAGCCGTCACCGTCACCGCATCCGGCGTATCAGGCTTTTCCGGGATGGTCACTGTGTCGTTGGCAGGTGCACCAGCGGGAGTTACCGCCTCTCCTGCGACTCTGACCTTGGCAGTCGGGACTCCCCAGCAGGTGAGTTTTTCCGCAGCTGCGGGAGCAGCCGCCGCGAACGCGACGGTTGTCTTGACCGGCACCTCGGGCGCCAAGACGCATACTGCATCGGTCGCGATTACCGTCACCGCTGCGGTCACGCCTCCGGCTCCTCCATCGCCGCCCGCAACAAGTGGCGTGGACATCACCACCTATCATGTCGACGTGGCACGAACTGGTCTGAACCCGAGCGAAACCACGTTGACGCCGACCACTGTAACCTCGGCGACCTTTGGCTTGCTCAGGACTCTGCCCGTAGACGGCAAGGTGGATGGTGAACCCCTTTATCTGTCCAATCTGACAATCGGCGGCGTGTCGCACAATGTCACCTACGCCGTGACCGAGCACGACAGCGTGTATGCATTTGATGCCGACACGGCAACGCAGCTCTGGAAGACTTCAATCCTGGGCGCTGGCGAAACCACCAGCGACGATCACGGGTGCAGCCAGATTACGCCGGAGATCGGGATTACGTCGACGCCGGTCATCGACCGGAAAGCCGGCACCAATGGCACTATCTTTGTGGTAGGGATGTCGGAGGACTCGTCGGGACATTATCATCAGCGACTGCATGCGCTGGACGTGACAACCGGCGCGGAACTCTCTGGCAGCCCGACGGAGATCGCGGCGAGCTATCCGGGAACGGGCGCGAACAGCTCAAGTGGAAAGGTGGTTTTCGATCCCGCACAGTACGCCGAGCGCGCAGGCCTCTTGTTATTGAACGGAACGATTTACATGGGGTGGACTTCGCACTGCGACAGCGGACCCTACACCGGGTGGCTGATGGCCTACAGCGAGTCGACCTTGGCGCAAACGAGCGTGCTCAATTTGACGCCGAATGGCAGCGAGGGATCGATCTGGATGGCTGGTGCTGGTCTTGCGGCCGATGCCAGCGGAAACATCTATTTCCTCGATGCGAACGGGACGTTTGACACGACTCTCAATGCAAGCGGTTTCCCCACGAGCAGCGACTTCGGCAACGCCTTCGTGAAAGTCTCGACCGCGACCACCGCTCTCAGTGTGGCCGATTATTTCGAAACATCGAACACGGTGTCTGAGTCGGCAGGCGATGAGGACCTTGGTTCAGGAGGGGCTCTCGTTTTGCCGGACCTGCTGGATACCGCTGGCACGGTTCATCATTTGGCGGTAGGGGCGGGGAAAGATTCCAGGATCTACGTCGTGAACCGTGACTCAATGGGCAAGTTCAGTTCCACGGGCGACACTGCCATTTACCAGGAAATCTCGGGGGGCCTGAGCGGCACCGTATATTCAATGCCCGCTTATTTCAATAGCACGGTCTATTACGGGGCTGTGACCGATACGCTCAAGGCATTTCCCATCACCAATGCGATGCTTGCCACCGCAGCAACCGTGCATAGTGCAAACACCTTCCAGTACCCGGGGACGACACCTTCAGTCAGCGCTAATGGAACCACGAACGGCATTGTCTGGGCGGTCGAGAATGCGTCACCGGCAGTGTTGCACGCCTACGACGCGACCACTCTGGCCGAGTTGTACAACAGCAACCAGGCGGCAAGTGCTCGCGATCAGTTTGGGAGCGGCAACAAGTTCATCACGCCGACGATCGTGAATGGGAAGGTATTCGTTGGAACGCCGAGCGGTGTTGCGGAATTCGGGATCCTGCCTTGAAGAATTGCTAATGAACGGGGCTCACTCTAAGTGATCTGGTTGGAGGTATAAAGAGGGAAAATCTCCAGCAGGGCTTTAAGCGGGCCACGAGCTTGGCGAAGCGGCTTTAGCAGCCCTTTTTGCATCGCGCCATGATGGCTGCGTGCAGGCGTTCGCGAAGATCGGTAGGCAAGGCGTAGATCTCGTGGGAGCGATAAATCTCGATGGTCTTGCGCGTGGTATTCAGCGTGACCTCGCAGTGCTCGCAACCGCGCAAATGTTCCCGCAGATCGGCGCGCATCTCCGTGGTCACGGCGTCGTCAAGAAGATCGTCGAGTTGGGCCAAAAACTCAGTGCAGGTCACTTTTCAACTCCCATTTCCTTCGGCCCTTTTTTGCTGCGGAAGTAGCGGGTCAGCCGCTCGCGCAGTTGCAGCCGTGCGCGCAACAGGCGCGATTTGACCGCTGGTACGCTCAAGCCAAGTGTTTCGGCCGTCTCTTCCGTGGAAAGTCCTTCCACATCGCGCAGGACGAAGACCACTCGAAATCCCTGCGGCAGTCCCTGGATGGTCTTGCGCAGAATTTCGGC
>CAZAQN010000058.1:0-25038 GCA_964487345.1 uncultured Occallatibacter sp.
GCGAACATACCGATTATGCGGAGGGATTCGTGATGCCGGCGGCGATCGATTTCGCCACGCTGGCTGGGATTTCGCCGCGTTCGGACGGCAAGATTGTGCTCTACGCGGAGAATTTCTCAGAAGAGCGGACATTCGATGCCGCGGCGCTTCCAGCCAAGGCTTCGAAGCATTGGAGCGATTATCCGTTGGGCGTGGTGGCGATTCTCGCCGGGGAAGGGCAGAGAATTCCGGGATTCAGCCTGACGCTGTGGGGGGACGTGCCGCTGGCGTCGGGGCTGTCGAGTTCGGCGTCGGTCGAGGTTGCCACGCTGCTTGCCGTTACTTCGCTGATTGGGGCGAACTATCCGGGACCGGTCGTCGCGCGTCTCTGCCAGCGGGCGGAGAACGAATTTGTCGGCGCCAATTGCGGCATTATGGATCAGTTCATTTCGGCCAACGGGGCCGAGGACAACGCCCTTTTGCTCGATTGCCGCGACCTCAGCTTTAAACTGGCTCCGATTCCACCCGGGGTGGCGCTGGTGATTGCCAACACCATGGTGAAGCATTCGGTTGCGGGCGGGGAGTACACCAGCCGGCGCGCGCAAGTGGAAGAGGCAGCGGCGGTGATTGGGCGGCACCGGCCGGAGGTGCGCTTTCTCCGCGATGCGACGCTGGATGACCTGGCGCGATGGGGTGGGGAGATGAGTCCCAATGCGCTGAAGCGGGCGCGTCACGTGATCAGCGAGAATCTTAGAACCGTGGCGGCGGCCGATGCGCTGATTCATCACGATCTGGACGAGCTTGGCCGGCTGATGGCCGAGGCGCATTTGAGCTATAGTCGCGATTTTGAAGCCAGTTGTGTCGAAGCCGACGCGATGGTTTCGCTCGCTCAGGGACTTCCGGGGCTGATTGGCGCGCGGCTGACGGGCGGCGGATTTGGCGGATGCACCATTAATTTGGTAGCGCGCGAGCATGCGGCGGCATTTTCAGAGGAGCTTTCGGCGCGCTATGCGACGGAGATCGGCATTGTGCCCCAGATCCTGATTTGTCACGCCTCGCGTGGGGCGCACAAGATCAATCGATAGATACATCCTGCGTCAAATCGAGGACATCTTACCAGTCAGGGCCGGGTCAGCCTCGTTTCGGTACGACAAAAGTAACCGTTCCTATAGGTGAACCGTAGTGGGTTCCTTTGCGGATAATTCCGTCAATCCTTGCTAGAATCGTTCAAAGTTATCACCGATAAAGGAAATGAGAGAGGCTCTCGTTTTCGAGGGCTTTCTGTATTCCGGGTGCGGAACGCATATTGAAGAACGACAGGGCCACCAGAGAGACAGCAATGGAAAATGATTCAATTAAACCGTTTTCTTATGAGGCTTTTCCCACGTCAGGTCTGGTCGCGTACTTCTCCATGGAGATCGCGATCAACCCCTTGATGCCAACGTACTCCGGTGGATTGGGCATGCTTGCCGGGGACACGCTGCGCTCGGCGGCAGATCTGGGGGTTCCGCTGGTGGCGTTTACGCTGGCGCATCGCAAAGGCTATTTCCAACAGCATCTGAATGGATCGGGCGAGCAAAGCGAAGAGGTGCAGCCTTGGAATCCGTCGGATTTCTGCAAAGAGGAACCGGCGCGGATTACGGTTTCAGTTGAAGAACGCGTGGTGACGGTGCGGGCCTGGCGCTACGAACTTGCGGGGCGTTACGGACACGTGGTGCCGATTTATTTGCTGGACACGGACTTGGACGAGAACGCGGGCCTCGATCGCGGCTTGACCGATCACTTATATGGCGGAGACACAAATTATCGCCTGCAGCAGGAGATTGTGCTGGGCATGGGCGGGGCGCGCATGGCCAATGCGCTGGGACTGACTGTAAACGTGTATCACATGAACGAAGGCCATGCTGCGCTGCTGACGCTGGCGCTGCTGGAAGGCCAGCTCGGCGGTGGTCCGCTGGGAGCGGCAACGGAGTCGGACATCGCACAGGTGCGCCGCAAATGTGTGTTCACCACGCACACGCCAGTTCCCGCCGGCCACGATCGATTTTCGATGGAACAGGCGAGTCGCATTCTTGGCAGCGACCGCGCGGCGCGTCTGGAAAAGCTTGGTTGTTTCCACGAAGGTTTGCTGAACATGACCTTGATTGCGCTCCGTTTTTCGCGCTACGCCAACGCTGTGGCCATGCAGCATGGCAAGGTTTCACGCGCGATGTTTCCGGAGTTTCCGGTGGATTCGATCACGAACGGCGTGCACGCGCCGACGTGGGTGTGCGAGCCGGTGCAGCAGATGCTCGATGCGCATGTTCCAGCATGGCGTCGCGACAATCTCTACCTGCGCAATGCGATCGACCTTCCGGAGCAGGAGATTCTGAAGACGCATATGCGTGCCAAAGAGGTGCTTCTTGCCGAAGTGGCGTCGCGCACAGGGCTGGTGTTAAACCCGCGCGTGCTGACTTTGGGCTTTGCGCGCCGCGCTGCGACCTACAAGCGCGCGAGTTTGCTGTTCACCGACCCGGAAAGGCTCTTGAAGATCGCGACCCAGGCGGGCGGGCTGCAGATTCTGTATGCGGGCAAGGCGCACCCGCAGGATATTCCCGGCAAGGCTCTGATTCACGATGTGATTGAAGTTGCGCGCAAACTTTCGAACGACATGCTGCGCATTGTTTATCTCGAAAATTACGCCTGGGACCTTGGCGCGCTGCTGACTGCGGGCGTGGATGTGTGGGTGAACACGCCGCGCCGGCCCTATGAAGCTTCCGGCACGAGCGGCATGAAGGCCGCGCTGAATGGCGTGCCGAGCCTTTCGATTCTCGATGGATGGTGGATCGAGGGCTGCATCGAGGGCGTGACGGGATGGGCGATTGAAGATGGAGCAGACGACGCAGAAGAGGCGCTTTCACTGTATAGCAAGCTTGAGAAGGCAGTAGTTCCGCTCTATCGCGACGTGCCGGAGAAGTGGGGGCGGTTAATGCGGACCACGCTGGCGTTCAACGGCTCGTTCTTCAATACCAATCGGATGGTGAAGCAGTACACCCGCAACTCGTACTACCCGGTGAATCTGATTGAGCCGGCCAAGGTGGAAGAGGCGGCCTACGCGGATTGACGTAGGCGTCTCCTCGCACGAAATCATGTGAAGAAAAAGGCGAGCCTCAAGGGCACGCCTTTTTCTGTCATGACGTTGTTTTGCTTCCAAGGCCAGCCTGCGTTATGCGAAGCCGTCGCCCGGGCGGCTAGTCCTCTCCTATAATTTGATTCAATCAACTCAAAGTCTTTTGAGAAGGGACTACGCGTGGATTCCGCGAGTTTGGTGACTCCCGATCTGGCGCGGCCGCTTTGCGTCGATCTTGACGGCACACTTATCAAGTCCGATTCGCTCTTCGATGCGTTCTGCGAGCTGGTGCGAAGGAATCCGCTCGCGGCTTGGCGCGTTCCGCTGTGGATGATGGGCGGGCGCGCGCGGGTGAAGATTGAGATTGCGCGCCGGGCGCCTCTGGATGCTGCGCGTCTTCCGTACAATTTGCCGTTGCTGCGTTATCTGCAGGCGCAGTGGCGCGAAGGACGGCCGTTGTATCTCGCGACCGGCGCCGATGCGGGTCTGGCCGAAAGGGTCGCCGCGCACCTGGGAATCTTTCAAGGCGTACTGGGGACCGAGGGCAAGATCAATCTGACCAAATCGAGGAAGCTCGCACGCCTTAGAGAGCGATTCGGCGAATTTGATTACGTTGGCAATTCGGGTGCCGATGTGGTCATTTTGGCCGGCTCTCAAGAAGCGATGGTGGCCAATCCGACACTTGGCCTGCGGCTGGCATTGCGCAAGCGGCACATTCCAGTGGCCCGCGTATTCATTGACCGGCGACCCGTCGGGCGAACTTTGGTAAAAGCGATTCGCCTGCATCAATGGGCCAAGAACGTGTTGCTGTTCGTGCCGCTTCTGCTTTCGCACAAACTCACCGACAGTTCTATCGTTGCGGCGATCGCGGCGTTTTTCTGCTTTTGCTTTATGGCGTCGGCGAATTACCTCGTCAACGATATGCTCGACATCGAGAGCGACCGCCGGCACCGCTCTAAACGCCTGCGGCCGTTTGCCGCCGGCGATTTGTCGGTTGCGGGCGGAATCGCATTCTCGCTTGCACTGATTTTTGCATCAATGCTGCTGCTGCCTTTGTTGCCGAGGGCATTTGCGCTGTGGCTCGGTTTTTATATTGTCGCCACCCTGAGCTACTCCCTGTATCTGAAGCGGGTCGCGGTCGTGGATGTTCTGCTGCTTTCCGGCCTGTATACATTGCGGTTGCTGGCGGGTGGCGCCGCGACGGGCACTGAGATCTCGCCGTGGCTGGCAGGGTTTTCGAGTTTTCTGTTTCTATCGCTGGCGATGGTGAAGCGATTCAGCGAGATCGAAAACCTGCGCGAGATGGGAGGGACTGCCACGCATGGCCGCGGCTACCTGGTCGCCGACATGGAGCAGATTCGCAGCTTTGGAACGTCCAGTGCGTATGCTGCCGTGGTGGTTTTCATGCTCTACATCGCGCGGCCGGATGTAACGGAACTCTACCGGCACGCGACGCGCTTGTGGCTGATTGTTCCGCTGCTGATCTACTGGTTGAATCGCGTTTGGCTGCTCGCCTCGCGCGGGGAGCTGGATGACGATCCAGTGGTTTTTGCGATGCGCGACGGCATGAGCCTGGCGGTGGGAGCGGCGGTCGCGGTTGTGGCGCTGCTGGCGATCTGACGCACGGGTGCGTCAAGCCCAGAGAACTGATACAACAGGCGTTCGAGCAGCTCGAAGGTGTTCGTCATGCGGCATCGGGGGTGAGCCGGATATGCATCCTTCAGGGGTGGTTGCACGTCATTAAATCATGCATCTCAGGGCGGCTGGCGAGTATGTCGCCTGGGATGTACCGCTGTCTACCATTTATCATTGTGTTTTCGGTTGGTGGTTGTTGGAGCGGCACGGAAAAGCGCGTAGCCGGTAACCAACGCGAAGGGTCGTAAGGCCCTGGAACCTTTTCGAACCGCTGTCTGCCCGTTTCGGGGTGAGTGCGCATATTTTCGCCACGCCACCCCTCCACCAGCTCCCCGGTGGCGAGCAAACCGGATCTGGAGCGAGTACCCGTCCTATGATGTGGATTGTCCGGCTTGCGCTGCGGCGGCCTTACACGTTTGCCGTCTTTGCGCTTTTGATTTTGATCCTTGGCGCTTACAGCATTCTGTCGATGCCGACGGATATTTTTCCGAACATCGACATTCCCGTGGTGACGGTGGTTTGGCAGTACACGGGTCTCTCGGCAGATCAGATGGCCAACCGCATCGTGTTCAACAGCGAACGCGGCATGACCACCACGGTCAATGACATTGAGCACATCGAGTCGCAGTCGCTGAACGGCATTTCGGTCATCAAGATTTTCTTTCAGCCGCACGTCAACATTGCGAGCGCGGTGGCGCAGGTCACTTCGATCAGCCAAGTGCAGCTGCGCAGCCTGCCGCCGGGGACGACGCCGCCGTTCATCATTCAGTACAACGCGTCGAGTGTGCCGGTATTGCAGATTGGGCTTTCCGGTGAGGGGCTGGACGAGCAGCGGCTCAACGATCTCGCCACCAACACCATCCGGACCCAGCTGGCGACGATCGAAGGCGCGCAGACGCCGTTCCCATACGGCGGCAAGCAGCGGCAGATTCAGGTGGACATCGATCCGGTGGCACTGCAGGCCAAGGGGCTTTCACCGGCAGATGTAGTGAATGCGGTTGCAGTGCAGAATCTAATTGTGCCCTCAGGTACAGCGAAGATCGATCGCTTTGAGTACGCGATCGAGACCAACTCAGCACCCAGCATTGTGGAGCAGTTGAACGACCTGCCGATCCGCAACATAAACGGCACCGTCATTTTCGTGCGTGATGTGGCCCACGTGCGCGACGGCAGTCCGCCGCAGACCAACATCGTGCGTGTCGATGGCAAACGCGCGATTCTCATGAGCATCCAGAAAGTGGGATCGGCCTCGACGCTGGATATTATTGCGGGCATTCGCGCCAAGCTCGACAGCATCACGGGCCAACTGCCGCCGCAGCTCAAGAAAAACTTTCTTTCAGATCAGTCGATCTTTGTGCGCAGCGCGATCAACGGGGTGGTGCGCGAGGCGATTATTGCCGCATGCCTGACGGCGATTATGATTCTGATCTTTCTGGGGAGCTGGCGCTCGACGTTGATCATCGCGGTTTCAATTCCGCTGTCGATTCTGTGTTCGTTGGCGGCGCTGGCGGCCTTGCGAGAGACGATCAACATCATGACGCTGGGCGGGCTGGCGCTGGCGGTCGGCATCCTGGTGGACGATGCGACGGTGGAGATCGAGAACATCAACCGCAACCTCGAATCGGGGAAGGAGATCGAGCAGGCGATTCTCGATGGCGCGGCGCAGATCGCGACCCCGGCGCTGGTTTCGACCTTGTCGATTTGCATCGTCTTTGTGCCGATGTTCTTTTTGAGCGGCGTGGCCAAGTATCTGTTCGTACCGTTGGCGGAGGCGGTAGTGTTCGCGATGCTGGCCAGTTATCTGCTGTCGCGTACGGTTGTGCCGACGATGGCGAAATATCTGTTGCACGAACACGACGAAGCTGAGGCGGAGAAAAAGCGCGCCAGCCGCAATCCGCTGGTTCGATTTCAATTGGGCTTCGAAGCGGGGTTTGAAGGATTCCGGCGCTTTTATCTCGGAATGCTTACGCTCTGCGTGGATCATGCGGGCGTGTTTCTGGTTCTCTTTCTGGTCTTTGCACTCGGTTCGGTGGGACTGCTTGCGCCTTGGCTGGGGCAGGACTTTTTCCCGGCTGTCGATGCGGGACAGTTCAAGATTCACGTGCGCGCGCGGACGGGAACGAGGATCGAGGAAATGGCGTCGCTGTGCGATCACATCGACGCAACGATTCGCGAGCACATTCCAGCAAAGGAAGTGGTCACGATTGTCGATAACATCGGGTTGCCGTATTCGGGGCTGAATCTTTCGTATTCGACGTCGGCGCCTGTGGGCTCGGCCGATGCAGACATTCAAGTGCAGTTGAGCAAGGACCATCATCCGACGGAACGGTACGAACAGAGCCTCCGTAAAGTGCTGGCCAATGAGTATCCCGGCGTTACCTTCTATGAATTGCCGGTGGACATCGTGACGCAGATTCTGAATTTCGGGCTTGCCGCGCCCATCGATATCCAAATTGTCGGGCCGGATCTCTATGGAGACCGCACGCTGGCCGAACGGATGCTCAACGAGGTGCGCTATGTCCCCGGCGCCGCGGATGTGCGTATTCAACAGCCGTTCGATCTGCCAAACATGACGGTGAACGTGGACCGCACGCGCGCGCAGGCGATTGGCCTGACGCAACAGAATGTTGCACAGAGCCTGCTGGTGGCGCTGAGCGGAAGCTTCCAGACCACGCCCAGTTTCTATCTCGATCCGCATAACGGGGTGAGCTATAACGTTGCGGTGCAATCGCCGCAATACGACATTCAGTCATTGTCGGCGTTGAAGAGCTTGCCCGTGACGGGAGCTGCGAACACGTCGACGGTGAGCACCGCGGCTTCGACGGGCGCGCCGGGTTCCACCGGAGGCGTGCAGACGGCGGGATCGAGTGGCGCTCCCGGTGCTTTGCGGCCTGTGCAGATTCTAGGCAATCTTGCAGATATTGTTCCGGGCACGGAGCTCGGCACGGTGAGCCATTACGACGTGCAGCCGGTGATCGATATCTACGCCAACGTAGATGGAACGGATCTTGGCACGGTGTCGCGCGCCGTGGAGAAGATCATTGCGAACCACCAAAAGGAACTGCCGCGCGGTTCCCATTTCATTTTGCGCGGGCAGAGCGAGACGATGGGCAAGTCGTACTTTGGATTGCTCTCCGGACTGGCTTTCTCGATCCTGCTGGTATATCTGCTCATCGTGGTGAATTTTCAGTCGTGGCTCGATCCGTTTCTGATTGTTTCGGCACTGCCTGCGGCAATCGCGGGTATTGTGTGGTTCTTATTTATCACTGGAACGCGGCTGAGCGTACCGGCGTTGACGGGCGCGATTATGTGCATGGGAGTGGCGACGGCCAATTCGATTCTTGTGGTCAGCTTTGCAAGGGAACAGCTGGAAGTGCTGGTGGGCGATGCGCGGAGAGCCGCTCTGAATGCGGGTTTTGTGCGTTTGCGCCCGGTGCTGATGACAGCGCTGGCAATGATTATCGGCATGGTGCCGATGGCGTTGGGGCTTGGCGATGGAGGCGAACAGAACGCTCCGCTGGGCCGCGCCGTGATCGGCGGACTGCTGTTGGCCACGGTGGCCACGCTGTTTTTTGTTCCGGTCTTCTTTTCGATTGTCCATGGCTGGTTAGAGCGCCGCAAGAAAGAGCGTTTGCCGGTGAGAACCAGCATTGTGGATGAGTTTGACGAAACTACGGAGTAACTCAAATGGCGAATGAATCGAAACCGCAGCCGCAAGCGGCACACAATCACGAGAGCGCGCCTGAACAAGCGGCTGTTTCGTCGCGCTTCGCTGTCATCGGGATTGTTATTGCGTTGGTGGTGATCGGGCTTCTGGCCGGCTTCGGGATCTTCGACCGGATGCACAACAACAAAGTGCTGGCGGAGACGACAACGCAGCTTGCGGCACCCACGGTGATTGCTCTCGTGCCGAAGCAAGGTGGGTCCACCGACACGTATGTGCTGCCGGGCAATGTGACGGCGTACACCGATTCGCCGATCTATGCGCGGACCGCCGGATATTTGACGAAGTGGTATTTCGATATTGGCGCGCGCGTGAAGAAGGGACAATTGTTGTGCGAAATCGCCTCGCCGGAAGTGGACCAGCAACTGGCGCAGGCGGAAGCCGATCTGACCACAGCGAAAGCAACCGCCAACAATGCCCACATTCAGGCCGATCGCTATACCGGGCTTGTCGAATCGAATTCAGTCTCGCGCCAGGATACCGACACGTTTGTCAATCAAGCGGCTGCCACCGCTTCGGCCGTGGTTTCCGCGCAAGCGAACGTGCAGCGGCTGCAGGAGCTACAGTCATTCGAGAAAGTCTATGCGCCGTTCGATGGTGTGGTGACATCACGCGATGTGGATACGGGCCAGTTGATCGACCAGGGAGCAGTTAAGGAGCTGTTCCACATGCAGGCGCTTCAAGTGCTCCGTGTGTATACGAATGTTCCACAGGTTTACGCGGGGAACGCAACGCGCGGACTCAAGCTGGATCTGACATTTCCGGAGCACCCGGGGAAGACATTCCAGGGAACGCTGGTACGCACAGCCGAGGCCATCGATCCGGTGACGCGCACATTGCTGGTTGAGATCGATGTGAACAACCGAGACGGCGAGCTGTTGCCCGGGGCGCTGGCGCAGGTGCACTTCAAGGCGCCTGTCGCGCGGCCCACATTCATCGTGCCCGCGGCGGCTGTGATCTTTCGCAGAGAAGGACTGCAGCTCGGCACCGTTGTGAATTCGAGCAACGGAACCGTGGCGCACCTGGTGCCGGTGGTGATTGGGGAAGACGATGGAGCGAATGTGCAGATCGTGAGCGGACTTGAGGCCGGCGAGAAGGTCATTCAGGATCCGCCCGACTCGCTGATCGAGGGCGAGAAGGTCAAGATGCAGCAAGCCTCTGGCGGCAATCCGCAGGGAGGCAAGTAGGAATGCGGAGATCGCACATCGATGCCGTGCGTGGGGTTGATCCCACCTGGTGTTGGAGCATGAGAGCGTCGTGTGTGCTCGCGGCGTCGATTGCGATGGGGGTGCTTGCGGGATGCAAGCCTGTTGGACCGAACTACCAGCGCCCGACCTATACGGCACCGCCGACTTACAAAGAGACCGGTGCGCCGACGGTGATTGTGCCGCCTCCGAACCCAGCGGGTGGAAGCTGGCAGCCTGCCTCGCCGTCCGACGGCATGCTGAAGGGGAAATGGTGGGAAATTTACCAGGACCCGCAGCTGAATCAGCTAGAGGAGCGCATCGCGACGTCGAACCAGGGCCTACGGCAGGCACTGCAGACGTATCTTGCCGCGCGCGATCAAATCGCGATTGCTCGGGCGAATCTTTTTCCCATGCTTTCTGCCGGGCCGGGATTCGAGCATGTCAAGGCGTCTTCCAATCGTCCACTGACCACGGCAACCACCGCGACGAGCTACAACGATCTGACGCTTGAGGCGCAGGGGTCGTGGGAGCCGGATTTCTGGGGACGCGTTCGGCGTACCGTAGAAGCCGCGCACGAGAACGCGCAGGCCAGCGCTGCGGACATGGCGAACGTGGATCTGAGTTTGCAGGCGCAGATGGCGACGGCGTATTTTCAACTGCGCGGCGCCGATTCGCTGACGCAGTTGCTGAATTCGACGGTGACCGATCTTGAGAGCCAGCTCGATTTGGCCGAGCGCCGCTTGAAGGGCGGAGTCGCCACGGAGGTTGACGTGGCCCAGGCGCGGACGCAATTGGAAACGGTGCGGGCGCAACTTGTGGATGTGGGGCAGGCGCGGGCACAGTACGAACATGCGGTTGGGACGATCGCGGATTACAAATTGCCGGGATTCAGTATTCCGTTTTCGCCGTTGAATCTGACGCTTCCTAATATTCCGCTCGGTGTGCCGTCGCAACTACTCGAACGCAGGCCGGACATCGCCGCTGCCGAGCGCAGGACCGCGGCGGCCAATGCGCAAATCGGGATTGCAGTCAGCGCGTTTTATCCCAACATCAGCCTGGATGGAACCGGAGGGTTCGAGAGCACGCATGGCGGCACCTGGATACAAGGGCCGAGCGCGTTGTGGACCTTGGGGGCGCAGGCGACGGAGCTGCTGTTCGATGCGGGGCAGCGGCATGCAATCACCGACCAGGTCCGGCATGCCTACGAAGCGCAGGTCTCCGGTTACAAGGGAGTCATATTTCTTGCATTCGAAGATGTGGAGGATCAGCTCGCGAGCTTGCGCGTTCTTGAAAAGGAACAAGGCGCGGAGCAGCTGGCAGTCGCTTCGGCCCAGCACTCACTGAACATTTCGAACCAGCGGTATAAGGGCGGGGTCACGAGTTATCTCGAGGTGCTGACGGCGGAGACGACGCTGCTGCAAAATCAGCAGACGGCTGTTGGGTTGCAGACGAGGCAGTTTGTGGCGAGTGTGGCGTTGATCCGATCGCTGGGCGGCGGGTGGGATGTTTCGCAGCTGCCGAAGTGAGTGAGACAGGGACTAGGGACTAGGGAAAGCTGCGATGCAGCGTTCTCCTGAGATGATTCCGATAATTGCTTCGCGAACGCTCAGGACGCGATTTGCTGCATAGCTTGCACTTCCTGCCTGGCCTTGAATTCCGATTGCAGAACAGCTGCCAGTTTGAAGTGAAAATCGGTTGGGTTGCCCATGCGCAGCCGGGCTTGCAACGTCTGGGTCGCCAATAAGAGATTGCCAACCTGGAGAGAAGCTGCCGCGAGTATGTCATACAACTCGCCGTATGCCGGAGCCGATTCAACTGCGCGCTGCATGCGGCGAATGCCTTCCGCCACGGAGCCAAGATTTACGTCGCAGGCGCCGCGTTTGGCCTCGCTCAGCGGTGAAGCTTCTCCCAGGTCGGCCACCTGTACATACGCCGCGCGAGCCTGCGTGAAGTTGCCGGAATGAAAATGGGCGTCGCCCACCGCCTGATAAAGCAGGCCGGTCTGTAGTCCCAGATTCGCGGCTCGCTCAAGACGGAGGAGTGCTTCAGGAAGCTGCGCTAATCGAACCAGGCAGACACCGGCGTAGAGCCATGCGGCAGCAGATTCGGGGCTCAGCTCACATACACGTTCAAAGTGGGCCAGGGCAGCGGCGGGGCGACGCGCGTGCTCCAGTTCCGCCAGCCCCATTTCGATAAGAGCTTGCGGATCATCTGGGCTTGTGCCGAGCTTTTTCTCGCCCAGAACGTGGTAAAGTTCGTCCTTCTTCTGGCGGTCGGCTTCGGCGTCTTCGGCGTGGCCGAAGTGGTGGACCACAAAATCCGCGCGTCCGGTAGCGAGATGCAGGTCAGCCAATCGTTTCGTGATGGTTTCATGCACGCAGCCCTCGTAATAAATGCCGGGGTGGCTGCGGAAGAGGCGTGTCGTGGGCAGTGGAACATACGCCGGGTAAGGCCTGGACTCTTCGAACATCACTGGGTTCGGCTTGGCGGTCTGGAAGCCAAGCCGCGCGCTCATGTCGCGCATGTAATTCCAGCGCGGGTTGTGGTACGCGTAGGCAGTGTGGGACTCGATCAACTGGCGGATGCGCGCGCCGCCCGTGGCGTCGAGCATTTCGTCGGCATCGAGTACCAGGATCCAATCGCACTTGCGATGCTCGAGGATGCGGTTGCGGGCGCGCGAAAAATCCTGCTCCCAGGGGATCGAAACCACCTCGGCGCCGAATTTGCGGGCGATGGCTGCGCTGTCATCCGTGGAACCAGTATCGCCGACGATGATTCGATCGACGAACGGCGTTACGCTCTGGAGGCATCGCGCGAGAACTGAAGAGCCATCCTTGACGATCATCGAGAGTTCAACGGTGGGCTTCATGGGGAGGCTATATATCGGCCTGTGAATAGGATTATTCCAGCCTAAGGACTGGTTAGATTATGGAATCGGAGACTGCGTCGAGGCCAGATTCCTTGCCTGGGTCTCGCGATTGGGCTGCTGCGGAAGGCGAGGTCGGGTCCAGCACGAGCCAGATTTCCTCAGGGGCTAAAGCCCTTTGTCTGAGTGGACTTATACGTACGGGCTGAAGCCCGCACCCTTCACATGAGCTACCCTTCATATGCCCGACCCTTCAGTCGTGGCTCCGTTGGATTCTTCGGCAAGGGGTAGAGTTTGGGGAAAGTGGGGCTGGCCATCTCAAAGCCAAAGAAATGCGAACGGGCGGCTTGGTATTTCACCGCCCGTTTGCCGAATTCTGCGACGAATCGTCTTAGCCTTTGGCGGTGGCGAAGCGCTTGTTGACTTCGGCCCAGTTCACAACGTTCCACCATGCGGCGAGGTAGTCGGGACGCTTGTTCTGGTATTTGAGGTAGTAGGCGTGTTCCCAGACGTCATTGCCGAGGACGGGATAGAGGCCCTGGCTGAGCGGGGAATCCTGGTTAGCAGTGGTGATGACTTTCAGCTTGCCACCCTGGAAGACGAGCCAACCCCAGCCGGAGCCGAATTGTTTGGCAGTGGTTTCGTTGAAGGTCTTCTTGAATGCTTCAAAGTCGCCGAAGTCGGCGGTGATCTGCTTGGCGATGTCGCCGGTGGGTGTGCCGCCGATGCCGGATGTACCGGGCTTGCCCATCAGAAGCCAGAAGGCAGAGTGGTTCGAGTGGCCGCCACCATTGTTTCGCACTACGCCGCGGATATCCTCAGGAATTGCATTCAGGTCCTTTAGCAGGTCGTCGACCGATTTGGCGGCGAGCTGCGGATGCTTTTCAAGAGCGGCATTGACGTTGTTGATGTAGGTCTGGTGGTGCTTGTCGTGATGGAGCTTCATGGTCTCGGCATCGATAAAAGGTTCGAGAGCCGCATAGTCATAAGGAAGCGGGGCAAGTTCGTAAGCCATCGGGGAAATCTCCTTCGTAACGGATTGTACTGCGCGGGTTTGGCTGCAGAGGCCGCGGTGTATGTGGAAACTGATCTGAGGGTGAGTGAAACAGAATCTTCACACGGCGGCGCACAGCACTGTGATTGGATGGGAACGCGGCCTCTCTGGTTTGATGGATGCGACGAGTGGCGGGCGAGGTGCGAAACTAATTCATGACGCCGCCGGAAACCTTTGCCTTACCAAAACATCGATTAAGTGAACGGAACGGAAAGAGCGTTGGCCTCCCCAATCCCACGGAATGGTAGCGACGAGTGAACGAGCAGTCCCTGTATCGCTGGCTTGACCAGCAAGGCGAGGCGTTTGGCGCGCCGGGCCTTGAACCTCGCTGGACCTCAAGCGTGAAAGACGCGATTGGCACGGCCTATGCGGCTTCAAGCCGCGTTTGGTTTACTTGCTCCCATGGGATTTTGAACGAGGTCTATCACCCGACAATTGACCACGCCCAGGTGCGGGATATGGAATTCCTGGTCACCGATGGGGAGACGTTTGCGCACGAAGAAAAGCGTGACCTGATCACGACCTTTGAGTACATTCACCCCGAGGCGCTCGGCGTGCGCTATGTGAACCGCGATCCGGAGGGGCGCTACAGCCTGACGCATGAGATTATCTGCGACCCGCACCACTCGGTGGTGATGCAGTGGGTGAAGATCGAGGGGCACGAGGAGCTGCTGCCGCGGCTGAAGGTGTATGCGCTGCTGGCGCCACACCTGGACGGAGGCGGGGCGGGGAATACGGCGCGCGCGGTGGACATTGCCGGACGCAAGATGCTACTCGCCTGGAAAAACGAGTGGTCGCTAGCGATGGGCGCGAGTTGCGGCTTCTCGCGGGTGAGCTGCGGGTTTGTGGGCGCGAGCGACGGCTGGCGCGACGTGATGGAAACATATCGAATGCGATCGGAGTTTGGTTCGGCCACCAACGGCAACATTGCGGTGATGGGCGAGTTGGATCTTGGTGCTGCGGGATCGGATGGGTCGCGCACCTTTGTGGTGACGATTGGAATCGGCGAGGGGCATCATACAGCACTGCAAAAGACGGTCAGCGCGCTGGTGAGACCTTTCGAAGAACACCGGGAGCGGTATATTGCGCAGTGGCATCGGGTGGCGAACCCCGAGTGGCTCGCGGCAAAGGCCCGCGACGGCGGAAAGCTGATGCGGGCGAGCCACAACGTTCTGCTGGCCCACGAGGACAAGACATTTTCAGGTGCGTTTGTCGCGTCCTTGTCGATTCCGTGGGGGCAGGCCAAGAGCGACGACGACCTCGGCGGGTATCACCTGGTGTGGACGCGCGACATGGTGCAGACGGCGACCGCGCTGCTGGCGTGCGGACGCGTGGAGACGGCGATGCGGGCGCTCTCATACCTGGCATGTACACAAAAGCCCGATGGCGGCTTTGCGCAGAATTTCTGGGTGGATGGAAGGCCCTACTGGTCCGGTGAGCAACTGGATGAAGTGGCGTTCCCGATCATTCTTGCGTGGCGGCTGTGGAAAGTAAACGGGCAGGGCAACATGGATGTGTTTCCCTTCATTGAGCGTGCTGCAGGTTTCCTGGCGCGGCATGCGCCGATTACGCACCAGGAGCGCTGGGAGGAAAATGCGGGTTATTCGCCCTCCACCCTCGCCGCGGTCATTTCGGCCCTGATCTGTGCGGGGGAAATCGCGCGGGCTCACGATTCAGTCGAATTGGCGGTTTTCTATGAGGAATTCGCCGACTGGATGGAGCATCATCTCGAAGACTGGACGGTTACGAACGAAGGAGTCTTGTTGCCTGAGGTACGGCGGCACTACATGCGCATTCGCCCGCCGGAGCAGGGCGAAGCCTATGCATGCGAGACCTGCGGCGCCGAGATGATCCACCTGAACAACCGGCCTCCCGGGACGCGCGATTATTTTCAGGCGCGTGAAGTGATCGATGCAGGCTTCCTCGAATTGATTCGGTATGGAGTGCGGCGGGCCGATGACCCATTGATGGTGGATTCCTTGAAAGTGGTGGATGCGGTGCTGAAGCGCGACCTTCCGCAGGGACCGGGGTGGTTGCGCTACAACTACGATGGCTACGGCGACCGGCCTGATGGCGGCCCGTTTCTTGGATGGGGCCAGGGCCGCGTGTGGCCGTTGCTGACGGGGGAGCGCGCGCATTACGAGCTGGCCGTGGGAAACGACACTACACCGCTGATCGAAACGTACGAGCGATTTGCCACCATGGGGCAGATGATGCCGGAGCAGGTGTGGGATGAGCCGAATTCTCCGTCGGCGCGGCTGCAATTTGGCCAGCCTGCTGGGTCGGCGGTGCCGCTGGTGTGGGCGCACGCAGAGTATCTGAAGCTGCTGCGGTCGGCGCTGGACGAGAAAGTGTTTGACCGCATCGAACCGGTCTATGCGCGGTATTGTGAGCCTGAGGGCCCGAAGACGCTGGGCCGCGATATTGAGATTTACACGATGCGCCGGCCCATTCAGAAGATTCCCGCAGAGGCTACGCTGCGCATTCTTCACGAAGACCGGTTTGCAGTGAGTTGGTCGGCCGATGGGTGGAAGACAGTGAACATCAGCCAGAGCCGCAGCCTGGGCAGCGCGGGATACAGCGTGGATATTTCCACTGCGGGCGCACCCGTCGGCGGTGAACTATCATGGACTCTCCAGTGGACTGACCAAGGCCGTTGGCTGGGCTACAACGTGAACCTCAAGATCGAAACTTCGCAACAAACAACAGGGACCATGTAGCTGTCGGCGGGAACCATGCTGCTGATTGCTTGCGGACATTTCCCCCGGCGAAAGGATTGTACAGAGAATGACTGCCACACTTTCGGCGCTCTCCATCGACGAACTTTCTATCGACACATTGCGTTTGCTTGCGGTTGACGCAGTTCAAAAGGCGAACAGCGGCCACCCCGGCGCTCCGCTGGGCTGCGCGCCCATTGCGTATTTGCTGTTTCACAAGCTGATGAAGCACAATCCTGCGCACTTCAAGTGGGCGGATCGCGACCGGTTTGTTCTATCGAACGGCCACGCTTCGGCGATGCTGTATTCGACGCTGTTTCTCTCCGGATACAAACTCACGATCGACGATCTGAAGTCGTTCCGGCAGTGGCACTCGAAGACACCGGGTCATCCCGAGTCGGGCGAGACAGACGGCGTGGAAGTGACGACGGGGCCACTAGGGCAGGGCTTTGCGATGGCAGTCGGCATGGCGATGGCGGAGAGACACCTGGCTGCCGTCTACAACAAGCCGGGATTCGATATTGTGAACCACCACACCTACGTGCTGTGCGGCGATGGCGATCTGATGGAAGGGGTCTCTCACGAGGCGGCTTCGCTGGCAGGAACGCTCGCGCTGGGCAAACTGATTGTGCTGTACGATGACAACCTGATTTCGTTAGATGGGCCGACGGAGCTGAGCTACACCGAAGATGTGTTGAAGCGTTTCGAGGCGTATCACTGGCACGTCCAGATTGTGGGCGATGGGAATGATCTGAAAGCGATTGAGGCGGCAATTGAAGCTGCGAAAGCCGAGACGTCGCGGCCATCGTTTATCGCGGTGCGCACTGTGATCGGCTACGGCAGCCCGAAAGCGGGCACGAACAAGGTGCATGGCGAGGCGATGGGGGCGGCGGACGTCGCGGCGACGAAGAAGTTTTTTGGATTTCCTGAAGACCAGAGCTTTTATGTGCCGGAAGATGCGCTCGCGAATTGGCGCAGGGCTGGCGAACGTGGCGCGGCGCTTGAGGACGAGTGGAAACAGCTTTTCGAGAAGTACCGTGCGCAGTATACCGACTTGGCCACGGAGTTTGAACGCACCAAGGCCAACAAGCGCAAGGCGGGTTGGGAGAAGGCGCTGCCGACCTTTCCAGCGGGCAAGCCCGTGGCGACGCGCAACGCGGGTGGTGCGGTGATGAACGCCATCGCCGAGGTGGTGCCGGAGTTGTTTGGCGGCGCGGCTGACTTGACTTCTTCGACGAAGACCATTTTCAAACCGGGTGCGGATTTCCATGTGGATCCGGCGGGGCGCAACGTTTTCTTTGGCGTGCGCGAATTTGCGATGTGTGCCGCGGTGAACGGCATGGCTGCGCATGAAGGACTGGTCCCTTTCGGGTCCACGTTCTTCACCTTTTCCGACTATTGCAAGCCGGCCATTCGACTTGCCGCTCTAATGCGCTCGCACTCGCTTTTTGTCTACACGCATGATTCGATCGGCCTCGGCGAAGACGGGCCCACGCACCAGCCGATCGAGCAGTTGATGATGTTGCGTGCGGTACCGGACCTAACGGACTTTCGTCCGGCGGACGGCAATGAAACGGCGGCGTGTTGGCGGCTGGCGCTTGAACGCACCGGTCCTTGCTTCTTCGCGCTCTCGCGGCAGGATCTGCCCGTGATCGATCCGGCGGCGCACGATGCGTATGCGGACGTCAGCAAGGGCGCCTATGTTCTGGAAGATGCGCCGAATCCAAAGATCATTTTGATCGGCACCGGTTCTGAAGTTTGGCCGTGTGTGGATGCGAAGAAGCTGCTTGAAGCAGAAGGCATCGCGACCCGTGTGGTCAGCATGCCTAGCTGGGAGATTTTCGACGAGCAGACGGCGGAGTACAAGGCGAGCGTGTTGCCGCCAGGTGTGAAGAAGGTTGCGGTTGAAGCGGGATCTCCGTTGGGTTGGTGGAAGTATGTGGGCCAGGACGGCGATGTGATCGGGCTTGACCGGTTTGGTGCGTCTGCGCCGGGGCCGAAGGTGCTGGCTGAGCTGGGATTCACTGCGGAGAATGTAGCGGCGCGGGCGAAAGCGATATTGAAGCGGAGTTAGCCGCGCTTTGCGCGTGTCAGCGGAGTTAAGGGGCTGTCGGTTATTGGTGGCTGACGGCTAGCTCCGCTAACAACGCTAACTCCGCTAGCAACACTTTCAAGAAAGGATCAACGTGAAGTTAGTCATTGCGTCGGATCACGCCGGTTTCAACCTCAAGGAAGAGGTGCGCGCCTATCTCACCAAAGCTGGTTACGAGATGGTTGACCTCGGCGCATTCACATGCGATCCGCAGGACGACTATCCCGATTTCGCCGAGCGCGTGGGTGAGGCTATCAAGGCTGGCGAAGCGCCGCGTGGCATTCTCATCTGCGGCTCTGGTGTCGGCGTATCAATTGCGGCGAATAAGATTCCCGGCATTCGCGCGGCGATGTGCCATGACACCTATTCGGCGCACCAGGGCGTGGAACATGACGATATGAACGTCATTGTGTTTGGGGCGCGGATCATCGGGACATCCCTTGCGTACGAGTTGGTGGATGCATTTATTCGCGCAAAATTCATCTCCAATGAGGAGCGGTTTACGCGACGCTTCAAGAAGGTGTTGGCCATTGAAGCGAAATATCAGAGAAGCAGTGGACAGTGAACAGTGGGCAGTGGACAGGGAAGCAATAAGTCAGAGAAGCAGTGAAACAGAGAAGAAGTTAGGCAGAGAAGGCGTTGGTGTTCCCCATCCTTGAAACAGTTTTGTGAAGAGCAGTGCAAGAGGCGGCCCTGCAATGTTCCCCTTCGATGTAATTTTGTTTGATGTAGGTGGAGTCCTGCTGACGAATGGCTGGGATCATCGCGAGCGTGCGGCGGTGCTGGATCAGTTTCATCTCGATCGCGCGGAGTTTGAGGCACGGCACGCGACGCAGAACGACGCCTGGGAACGCGACGCGATCTCAGTGAAGGAGTATCTCGAAGCAACAGTCTTTTATGTACCGCGCAGCTTTTCGCAGGATGACTTTCTCGACGCGATTTGCGCGCAGTCGAAGTTGCTGGACGATGGAGCGTTGGGAATCCTCGGGGAACTTGCGGTATCTGAGAAGTGCATGCTAGGCGTATTGAACAATGAAGCGCGCGCGACGAATGAGTATCGCTTCGGGACATTTGGGATTCGTGACCACCTGAAGGTCGCGTTTAGTTCGTGCTATGTGGGACTGCGCAAGCCTGGATCGGCGATTTATCTTCGGGCATTGGATATTCTCGGAGTACCGCCGGGGCGCGTGCTGTTCATCGATGATCGCGAAGAGAATACTGTTGCGGCGGAAGCAGTGGGAATGAAAGCGGTTCAATTTCAAGGCGCCACTGCATTGAGGCGCGAGTTAGAAAATCTGGGAGTTTTGTAATGGAATTGAGAGGGAGAGCGTTATGCAACTGGGATTGATTGGGCTTGGCAAGATGGGCGGCAACATGGCAGAGCGGATACGCCTGGGCGGCCACCAGGTGGTGGGATTTGACTTCAGTGCGGAAGCCGTGCAGAAGTTGACAGCGTCGGGAAATGTCGGCGTGTCGTCGCTCGAGGACATGGCGAAGAAACTGACGGGCCGCAAAGCAATCTGGATCATGGTGCCGCAGGGCAAGCCCGTGGACGATACGATTGCCAAGTTAGAGCCGCTGTTGAACAAGGGCGACATACTTATCGATGGAGGTAACTCGAATTACAAAGACTCACAACGCCACTACAAAGAAGTCACTGCGAAGGGGTATCAGTTTGTGGATGTGGGAACTTCGGGCGGCGTGTGGGGATTGAAAGAGGGCTACAGCATGATGATTGGCGGCGATAAGGAAGCTGTCGAATACCTGCGGCCAATCTTTGAGACGCTGGCTCCGGGGAAAGACAAAGGATGGGGGCACGTGGGCCCCGCGGGCGCGGGACACTTTGTGAAGATGGTCCACAACGGCATCGAATATGGCCTGATGCAGGCCTATGCCGAGGGCTTCACCATCATGGAGAAGAAAGAGGAGCTGAACCTCGACCTGCCGCAGATTTCGCAGATCTGGCGCTTTGGCAGCGTGGTGCGGAGCTGGCTGCTCGACCTGACGGCCGATGCGCTGAGTAAAAATCCCACGCTGGAAGGACTTGAAGCCTATGTGGCCGATTCGGGTGAAGGACGGTGGACAGTTTTCGAAGCCATCGATCTGAATGTGTCCGCGCCGGTGATTACGGAATCACTCATACGACGGATTCGTTCGCGCGAAGAGAATAATTTCACCGACCGGATGCTTTCGATTATGCGCAATGCATTTGGCGGACATGCGGTGAAGAAGGACTGAAAGACAGTTCATAGTTCGGAGTTCTTAGTTCACAGTCTGACGCTGATCAACAGAGAACGGCCATCGGCGATTTGGCGCAGCTGCTAACGGCGAGAAAGTAGAAGTCGAGTTGTGAGCTGCAACTGAACTCCACACTGTGAACTAAGAACTACGAACTATGAACTCGAAAGGATGAGGCGATGGCGACGGTGCGAATGAAGGTCCGGCCCGAGGATTTGTCCAGCGTTCAGCAGACAGGCGAGCGTGTTCCCGATCCCGGAATCCTGGTGATCTTTGGCGCTTCCGGCGACCTGACCAAGCGCAAGCTGCTGCCAGCGCTGTTTCACCTGGAGCAGGCGGGGCTGTTGCCGAAGAAGTTCGCGATTGTGGGCGTGGCGCGGCGACCGCTGGGCGGCGAGTTTGCCGCCGATATGCGCGAAGGCATCATCGAATTCGGCGATGTGAAGGAGTCCGATCCGCTGCTCGAAGGTTTTGTGAAGAATATCAGCTACTACGCGCTGAGCTTCGACGATCCATCGCACTATGCGGGTTTGAATGCCGAGCTGGACAAGATTGCGCAGGAGAAAGGCATCGGGCCGGACCGGCTTTTCTATCTCGCGACGGCGCCGGAGTATTTTGCACCGATCATTGAGAACCTTGGTTCGCAGGGCATGGCGCAGACGGAGCACGGACGCATTGGGGTGGTGATTGAGAAGCCATTCGGGCACGACCTGGATTCGGCGAAGGAGCTGAATCACCACGTGAATAGCGTGTTTCACGAGAATCAGGTTTTTCGAATTGATCACTATCTCGGCAAGGAGACGGTACAGAACATTTTGGTTTTCCGTTTTGCCAACGGGATCTTTGAGCCGATTTGGAATCGCAATTACATCGATCACGTGCAGATTACGGTGGCGGAAACGCTGGGCGTAGAAGGCCGGGGGCCGTTTTATGAGAAGGCAGGAGCGCTGCGCGATGTGATTCAAAATCACGTGATGGAGCTGCTGAGCTTTGTTGCGATGGAGCCGCCCTCGAGCTTCGACGCAGAAGCGGTGCGGCGCGAAAAGGTGAAGGTGTGGCGCGCGATTCCGAGTATTCCGATTTTAAATGCGGTGCGCGGGCAGTATGGGCCAGGCGTGATCGACGGCAAGAAGGTGATCGGCTACCGCGACGAGGATCGTGTGAACCCAGAGTCGGGCACGGAGACCTACGCCGCAGTGCGGCTGGAGATTGAGAACTGGCGCTGGGCCGGGGTGCCGATTTATCTGCGCGCGGGCAAGCGGTTGAAGAGGCGCGCCACGGAGATCAGCATCCAGTTCAAGCAGCCGCCGCTGCTGATTTTTAACCGGATGCAATCGACCGGGCCGTGCGCTGATATTCAACCGAACCTGCTGACGATTCGGATTCAGCCGGATGAGGGGATTGCGCTGCGGTTTGGCGCGAAGGTGCCGAACACGCCGAACATGTCGGTGTGCCCGGTGAACATGGACTTCAATTATGCGGCGGCGTTTGGGACGTCGACCGCCAATGGGTATGAGCGGCTGCTGCTGGACGCGATGCTCGGGGATCAGACGCTTTTTGCGCATCGCGATGGGGTGGAAGTGACGTGGGCCCTGTATACGCCGATTCTGGAGGCTTGGGCCGCGAAGAATCCGGAGGTATTTCCGAATTATTTTGCGGGGTCGTGGGGACCGGATTGCTCGGAGCGGCTGCTGGAGCGGGGCGGGCATCAGTGGCGGAATAATTTGGGGAGCAAGGGGTGAGGGGCTAGGGGGCCGACGCGTGGGCCGCTGGCGTTCGGTTGAATCGCATTAGTCTGCAACGAATCCCCATCAGCGGGCCTTCACAAATACACCCCATTCTCTTCAATTCCGCAGGTTTGCTTCCCACACCCACCCAATGTTCGTGTTAGCCATACCGCGATCCTCTTCATGTATCTTGACAGCCGTGCCGTCATGGGAAACGGTACATCCCAAAGAGATGAGATATTTGACCTGGCCTGTATTCTCCGGCGCGTGATCTCCCGCGAGCCAGCTAGCGGCCTCCGCCTTGGTTGGCGCAATGAACCAACTGTATTCCATTGCTATGTTGATGAGCCGGTTGAGCGTTTCTGCGTCTGGACACGCCAATGTTCCTTCGCGTGTAAACAGCGCCCTACTCCGGTCCGTTGGACATAGGTAGTTTTCCGAGTGAACCGGCTCGCCAACAGCAAAGGCATTGATCCATGCGTTGCGGCTGCATCTTGTTTGAACGACGGGCTGCAAGTCATCTCCCTTAGACAAGTCTTCCGGGGGCAACTCCTTCGAAGCATCTTCCGGTACTAATTGCATCTTTCCGCCATGACCAGACCATATCTCCCCTACCGCATCCTTGAAGCCTGTCTTCCTAAAGACGACTGTGAAGTGCTTTTGGGTGGTTGTCCGTTCAAGAACAAGAGTCGCCGGAGCCTTTCCAATAACCCTCTCGCCTATTACGATCTCGGCTTCCTGTGGAGAAGAGTCCAGAGAAGTGAGGGCAATCGTCCCATACGATGGATATGGCGTCTTGAACGACCAAACACAGGGCACGGGATCATAAACGGTCGCCAGGTAGTTGCCGCCGTGGAATGCGTCCTTATTCGGCTCGCCCGGTATCTTCACCGTCTTCAGCGTGCATGGTACAAGTGCGACGGACTGTATGGAAGCTGCGAAGATTAGTGCCGTTGTGCATAGCAATGCTTTTCGCATGGATTCTTCTCCGAGCGAGTTCGCTTCGCCACGTTTACGATTTGCTGTGGAGTTCCCAGCCGAACGGCTTGGAATAAGTGTGAAAACCATCCACAACTTGAATGGATGCGAACGCGTAACCGACGGGGAGCTGCTCTGCCTTTGCTTTTTCGAGCGAGTCAAACAAGGCGGGCTCCGACTGTCTTCCTGCGTGGCCGTTGGTTTTGTGAAGAAACGCTTCTGTGGAGTAGATTACGCTGACGCTCATGCATTACTCCCTTCGTTTGCTGGTAGGTTACTTCGGCTTTCGAGTCGATCTTTTTTGGGGCAATTTGGCCATTATTTCCGCGAACTTATGCCAATCGCCACGATGAGCGTTTACCTTGTTGCTCTCTGGCCACCATTCAACAGTTCCACGCCCGACAACGAGCGTTCCTATCTTCGTTGAACCGTCCTTGATCTCAATGGTCAAAGAATTTTGGCTGGTTCGCTTAGTGATTTCAACCGCAGCCGGGAGATGGGCAACGATAACAAAATTCTTTTCAGCCATTCCTATATTTTACTCCTGGGTCGCGCTCCGGCGCGAGCCTAAGCTATAGCAATACAGGCGTTTCGGCATCTCCCGAAACCGGCCAAGACGACAACGCAATACATGTCTTCTTCATTCTTCTTCCGTCTTCTTGGGAGTCGAAGGCGACGGAAGACAACAGATCAATTGAGTGGTGAAATGGTGTCGCCTTCATGGGCAGGATTCCTGCTGCGCCGTTCATGCCGGGAGCCTATGCAATGGCCGCAATGCCGTGTTTGGCGGCAAGGGTGAGCAATTTGGCCGCTGGTCCTCGGGGCTGTTTTTCGCCACGCTCCCATTTGCTGACGACCCCCGTAGTCACATTCAGATGTGCCGCAAAGACTGCTTGGCTCACGGCGGCTTTTGCCCGGATGCGGCGGATGGCCGCCGGAGATAGCTTCATTACCGGTGTCAGGCAGGCCCGATCGAATTCACGCATGGTTTTGCTATCGATGGCGCCGACCTGATGCAGGTCAGACATGCTTTCGTGCAACGCCGCGAGGGCTTCGCTTTTGTACGCTTTGGCCATGTTCCATTTCCTTTCTCGATGGAGCGATCTCAAAAAGAGCTTTCGCCTTCACGATTGCCGTCATCTGTTGCTCGGTGTAGTCGAGGTAGATCCGCGCGGCTTTGCGATATTCTTTCAGTTCATCGGGCTTGATGTTTGCCTGGTCCTTCTTTTCGAAACCGAACATCAGGACAGCGCACTGTCCGGCTTTGATTGCAACCAAGGCTCTCGCGCCTCCGCTCGAACCTTCGCCTTCCCGTGCAAGTCTGTATTTAAAGACTCCGCCTCCAAGGTCAGCATCGAAAGCGCCTTTCACGGTTTCCCATAGAGCTTCGTCGTCGATTCCAAAACGGCGGGCAAAGCGCAGGAACGGCTTTGATGCAAACACCCGCAGCGTGCTGGATGGACTTGCCGGCACAGGTAAAGTATAGCACTTAGGACTACAGATGGGAAACTGCGCGCTATTCGCGGATCACTTTGACGAGGATGCCGTCGGGGAGTTCGCCTTCTATTAGGTGGACTACCCCGTCTTTGACCAAACCCTCGAAAATCTGGCGGGTGGGCTTGGGGATTGGAGCCTTCTCCTGAAGAGAGACCGAGCCGTACTGCGGCACTGCACTGTCTGATCCCTGATCCCTGATCCCTGTTGGCTGCTTTTTCCCCATGCCCCGGTCCAT
>CAZAQN010000059.1:0-24860 GCA_964487345.1 uncultured Occallatibacter sp.
CGATGTCTGCGAGCAGATCGGTCTCTTCAAAAATCCAGCTCGCGATGACGATGACGCCTTCCGCGCGCCGTTCGAGGATCATTTTCAAATAGGTATCGAAAAGTCGTCGCTGCGTCTGCGTGTCCATCAGAAGCGGCAGATAGTTAGCCGGCTGAAGGCCCGCTTGAATTCCCCGTACGATCGGAATGCAGAAAGGATCGGACAGATCGTAGGCAAGAACCGCGATAGTCTGGCTGCGCCTGCGGCGGAGCGAGCGCGCATAGGCATCGGGATGGTATCCGAGCTGCAGCGCCATTTTGCGAATCCGTTCTCGCGTGGACGCAGCGACGTTTTGTGAAAGCGGTGCCTCGCTCAGCACAATCGAAACCGTCGAAACGGAATAACCGCAGGCGCGGGCTACGTCGAGCAGCGTGACATGGCCGGACTTTCGTTGACCCAATTCTCAGCCTCCTGGCACGTCTTCGTCTTCTGCTGCGGCCCAGCGCCATTCTGCCACAAACGCACCGCAAGTAAAGGGCAATCGTGGTCGCGATCGGAAGTTGGGCTCGACTGGCGCTTTGAAGTCTCGCCTTCTGCGCAATGGCGAAGCATTTTTTCCTTGACATGAAAATCAATCAATTTTACAGTCTTTTCACCAACATTCAAACGTTTGAATAAAATCGTTTGGAGCGGGGACAACCCATGACATTCAAAGATGCAGTCACTCGTATTGCGCGGAATTCCGTCATTGCTGGGGCCTTCCTCTCAACTGCAGTCGCTGCATTTGGCCAGGCGGGGAGAGGCGCGATCAGCGGGCTAATTACTGATCCAAGCGGAGCGATCGTTCCCGGTGCGAGAGTTACGGCGAATGAGCAAGCGACTGGGACCAAGCTGTCCACCGTGTCGACGGCTGCCGGCATCTATACGTTCGTCTCCCTTTCTCCAGGCAAATACCAGGTGACCGTCGGCGCAAAGGGATTTGAAACGGTTGTCCAGAAAAACGTAGATGTCACCTTGGACCAGGTTTCAACAGTGAACGTCACTCTGACGCTCGGCAACGTAAATGAGGTCGTCACCGTAAACGAAGCAACTTCCTTGGTGGATACCAGCAACTCGACGGTAGGCCAACTGATCTCCTCTGAAACCATCGACCGAGTTCCACTACTCACGCGCAATGTTTTTGACCTTGTTCAGTTGAGCGCTGGCGTCACTCCAGCCAACGGGGCGCCGAACTCTTCCAGTTCGTTTGCGATTGAGAACATCTCCAGTGGCCGCCCCGGCGTCGACGTTTCTTCCTACACCATCAACGGAGCGATCGTCGGATCGGTCTACTACATGGTGGACGGCAGTCCTTTGGGCATCGCCGAAAACAACGTCGCCGCTATTATTCCTGCGCTTGACATTCCCGAAGACGGCGTCGAAGAGACACGTGTCGAGACACAAAACACTTCGGCTTCCTATCAGAGCGGCGGCGCCGGCGTGATCAGTCTGGTAACAAAATCAGGGGGCAATCACTTCCATGGCGACGCCTTTGGCGTTTTCCGTCCCGATGTCCTGGCAGCAAACGAATACTTCAACAAGCAAAGCGAAGTGGGCAACGGCACAGCCAACACGCCGCCATCATTCCACCGCTATCAGGAGGGCGGCGCATTCGGCGGACCCATTCTCCACAACAAGCTTTTCTTTTTTGGAGACTACGAAGCGACGCAACAGCAACAGTTCGACGGTTCAAATACCTTCACGGTGCCCACCACCGCAGAACGCACCGGCGACTTCTCGGCCGACAACTTCACGATCTATAACCCGCTCTTAGCAGACAATCCGGACGGAACGCGACAGGCATTCACCAATAACATCATCGCTAACCCGAACCCCATCGCGTTGAAGTTTCTCTCCGAATTCCCAAAGTGCAACGTCGGGCCCAGTTGCGATTCAGATCCGAACGGAACGCAGAACAACCTCTATCTCCCAGGCCTCGATCCAACCACGGCGCAGCGATTCGATGTTCGCATGGATTGGGCCGAAAGCGATAAGCAGCGTATCTTTGGACGCTTCTCCTTCGATCGTCTGTTCACTTCAACATTCAACGCGTTTGGCAATATGTACGACCTGAACTATGCCCAGAATGTCACCAACGGACGCAATATCCTGCTGGCCGACGACTTGACTCTCAGCCCAACTACCTTCCTGCAAGTGCGTTATTCATTCACACGCCACTATGAGAACCAGGGCGGAGACCCCAGGCAGAACGGTTTCGACATCACCACCCTCGGTTTCCCTTCTTCGCTCGCAGCTCAGGAGGTGTATAAGGTTCTACCCTTCGTGCTGTTCACGGACTACAACGGCGGATCAGACGGTATCGGAGGCACCGCCGATTACAACACGTTCCGATACGCCAGCGAAAACAGCGACGCCGATGTCAGCATTACGAAGTTGAAAGGGAAACACGAGATTTCAGCAGGCTTCGAATATATGAAGCGTTTCCTCAATGTCGGCCAGCCGCCTGCAGCCTCCGGCTCTTATGCGTTTGATATCTCGGCCACCGATCAAACAGTAAGCTCCGCGACCGGCGGCAGCGATTTCGCGTCGTTCCTAGTCGGCCAGGGAACGGTACCCGGTTCCGAATCGAATAGCTATCCTAATTTCACTAAGGATCTGTTCGCGGCCGAATCCAATCCATACTACGCGGCTTTCGTCGAGGATACCTATCATCTCACCAAGGCACTTACCATCACTGCCGGCCTGCGCTGGGATATCTTCGGCGGCAAGACCGAACGCCACAATCGCCTCGAGTACTTCAACTCGGCGGCGACAAACACAGTCAGCGGCGTCTCCTATACCGGCGCCGAAGTCTACGTCAACAGTGGCAATCGTTCTCCATTCACCGCAAATCTCAAGGATGTAGCACCGCGGCTCGCGCTCTCGTGGCAACCCGTCAACCATCTTGTGGTACGCGGCGGCGGCGGATTCTACTACGGTCCCAGCCCGCACATGGTCGGCGGCGTTGGGCTCGATAGCGACGGATTCTCCGCAGACACGCAGTGGAACGCCACCTGTTTCAATGCCGACGGCAACACGGTCATCAACGGCACAAGCGCCTGCGCAACCGCGGCGCCCGGCGATCCTGATCCCAGTTCAACGGGACCTTACTCAATCAGCAATCCATTCCCCAACGGCGTCGTGCCGCAACTCGCGGCGCCACCAGCCGGATTGGCGAACAACCTCGGGCAATCACTGAACACCATGCTCCGTTCGCAACGTACTCCTCTCACGTATAACTTCAACTTCGGCCTCGAATATGAACTGCCCCATCAGTTCGTAATCAGCGCCGGCTATGTCGGCAGCCGCGGGCTCTTCCTGCCCTTGGGAACGGCCGACCAAAACGAGCTCGACCTTGCCACAATTGGCAGCTATGGGGCGTCCCTTTGTGTCGACCCGTCCAACCCCGCCTGCGCCACTGTTCCCAATCAATGGGCTCCGATCCAGCCCGCCACGAACGCGAACGCAGGCGCAGCCACCGTTCCGCTGTGGGTCTCTTTGCAGCAATTTCCACAGTATGGCAACGGCAATTATGGTTCGGGCAACGGGGTTGTGGTGCACGGCTATCCAGGCGGCGACTCCGAATACAGCTCGCTCCAGACAAAAGTGCAGAAGCGCCTCACGCACCATTTCACCGCGCTGGCCAGCTTTACATGGGCCAAGCTGATGACGGATGACGGCAATCCACCGCTCGGCTTTGTTGGATCTCATTTGGGTCTTCCGCAAGACTGGAGAAATCTGAACCTCGAACACTCCATCAGCCCCCAGGACGTGAAGTATCAATTCACCGGGGACCTCTCCTATGATTTGCCCGTTGGTAGAGGCCGCGCGCTCGATCTGGGCGGGGTGGGCGATGCCATCGCCGGCGGATGGACCGCGAATGCGATTGCCTATCTCAGCACGGGAGTTCCCATCACTTCGCCGGTCTCTGGGGTGGCGCCGTCTTATTTCAATCAGCGCTCCGACCTCACCTGCGACCCGAGTCATGGCGCTCCGCATAACGCCACCACCTGGTTCAACTCGAACTGCTTCGCAATACCCGCCAGCCCTTTTGTGGCCGGCAATGCCCCCGCATATCTCGATCACGTTCGCACCATGGGCGCACAGGATTTCGACATATCGCTTTACAAGCACTTCTCCCTGGGCAAGGAGCGCGATGTCCGCCTCGAAATCTCGTCGTATAACCTCGCCAACCGCGCACAACTCGGGATGCCCGGCACTCCGAACATTACTGACGTGCAATCGAATCCTGCGGAAGCGGCCGTGTTTGGCCAGATCACCTCGACAGTGAACAGTCCTCGTCAATTTCAGTTCGGGTCGCGCTTCACGTTTTAAGGCGCGCGTCCTTCCACGTCTTGTTTGAGCGCCGGATATTCGGTCGAGGATTTATACTCCGGCCATGCGTAACTCAGTTCGTATAGCCGCGCTTTCATTCAGCGTCGCGTTCTGCTCCACTTCTGCGCAAGAAGCTGCTGCGAGCAAAGATCCCCCGACAGCGGCAGAGGCACAAGCCTTCATTGACCGCGCGAATGCCGCATTGCTGAAGGTGAATTCTGACGCCGGCCACGCGGATTGGACGGCAGAAACGGATATCACCGAAGACACAGAGGCGACCTCTGCGCGATTGAACGAACAGGCCACTGCTCTCACGCTGCAATTAACAGCGGACAGTCACCGCTTCGATCACGTCCAGCTCCCGGCGCAGCTGCGGCGACAGATCACGCTTCTGCAGGTGACAGCGCCCGCCGCGCCGAAGGATCCCGATCTGCTCGCCGAGCAGTCCCAGCTTGCGGCGCAATTAACCGGCATGTATGGCATGGGCAAGTTCTGCCCCGATACTCCGGCCGGACAAGAGCCTGCTCCCGGAGCCAAGTGCATGGGCATCGACGAGATTTCCGCGATCATGGCTAAGTCGCATGACCCGGCGGAACTGACGAAACTTTGGGTCGGATGGCACGCAGTCGGGGCGCCGATGAAAGACAAATATGCGCGCTTCGTCGAGTTACAAAATATCGGCGCCAAAGAACTCGGATACAACGATACCGGTGACCTTTGGCGCGCTAATTACGATATGACGCCCTCCGAGTTTTCCGCAGAGCTTGAACGGGCGTGGAAGCAGCTCGATCCTCTCTATCGTGAGTTGCACGACTACGTCCGCACTAGGCTGATTGCGAAGTACGGCAAGGCCGCTGAACGGCCCGACGGCATGATCCCTGCGCAACTGCTGGGCAATATGTGGGCGCAGGAGTGGGGCAATATTTATGACATCGTCGCGCCCACGGATCCAAAGCTTTCGCAGTTCAAGCCTCTTGATCTCGAGGCAGCCTTAAAGCAGCAAATTTCTGCGAAGGATCCAGCCGCTGCCCCGGCTTTCGTCCCTGGCGCCGACCTTACCTCCGATGCCGGACACGCCGCACAACTCGCTGCCGGGCGCGACATGGTCCATTACGGCGAAGACTTTTTCAAGTCGCTCGGATTCGCTCCGCTGCCGAAGACCTTCTGGGAGCGTTCGCAGTTCGTGCATCCTCGCGATCGCGAAGTCGTGTGCCATGCATCTGCATGGGACGTGGATTCCGCCGACGATTTACGCGTGAAGATGTGCATCGAGGTCAGTGACGACTATTTCACCACTGTGCATCATGAACTCGGCCACAACTTCTATCAGCGTGCGTACAACAAGCAGCCATTTTTGTTTCGCAACGGAGCCAACGACGGTTTTCACGAGGCAATCGGCGATTCAATTGCGCTTTCAATTACGCCGGCCTATTTGAAGACTCTAGGGCTGGCCACGACTGAGCCACCGGCTGACGCCGATATTCCTCTGCAACTAAAAACAGCTCTCGACAAGGTCGCATTCCTGCCTTTCGCTCTGGCTCTCGATAAGTGGCGTTGGGAGGTGTTCTCCGGCCAGATCAAGCCCGCCGATTACAACAAAGCCTGGTGGGCCTTGCGCGAGCAGTACCAGGGCGTCGCACCGCCCGTCGAACGAAGCGAGGTAGACTTCGATCCGGGCGCGAAGAACCACATTCCCACCAATGTGCCCTACGCACGCTACTTCCTCGCCCGCATTTATCAGTTCCAGTTCTTCAAGGCCATGTGCGATGCCAGCGGCTACAAAGGCCCCCTCAACCGCTGCAGTTTTTACGGCTCCAAAGAAGCCGGCTCCAAACTCAACACGATGCTCGAAACAGGCCAGTCGCAGCCATGGCAGAAGACCTTGAAAGAAATGACCGGCACCGATCATCTGGATGCTCAGGCTATGCTCGATTATTTCGCCCCGCTTTATGCCTGGCTCAAAGAGCAGAACAAATCGAATCCACAATGAGAGCTATTCATCTTCTGACCTGTGCCTTGATGGCCGTTTCCGTCGCGGGCGCCGCTGCTCCAAGTGGCAGCGACGCACGAGCGCGCGAATTGATCCGTGCTCTCCATCTCAATGTCCTGCCAAAGGAATCGGGATATCTAGGCTTGATAGGTCAATCCGCGCAAACAGTAAGTATCGACGGCCGCAAGCTAGCCGTTCAGAGTCAGGTGTATTACATGCTCACGCGCGACCGCCCGGTTAATTATCTGCATTGGCTTGCATCGGACGATACGCACATACTCATCGAAGGTGGCCCAGTCGACTACTTCATCTTTCACCCCGATGGGCGTGTAGAGAAAGTCGTCTTGGGACGCAATGTGTCAGCGGGGGAACGCCCCGTCGTGGCTGTTCCGGGCGGATGTTGGAAAGCTCTACGGCTACGCGACAGCGCGAGCTATGCGCTGATGGCCAATGCGCTTTCGCCAGAGTTTACGCCCGACCGCGTGAAAATCGGGGAAGGTCCGGCGTGGGTTGCGCGATTCGCCGGCAAAGCGCCGTGGGCGACCCCAGTTGAACTGCGAGCACTGATCGGTCCCAATTGGATCCCAGCACAATAGCAACCACGGCGGCTGAGCGCTCGTAGAATTTCTCCTACGCCGGCCAGGCGACGCGATTCGCGCGTGCCGACGAAGTGAATCCCATGTCGGTTGAAATGCCTCGTACGCATTGCACGAGGTAATTTGCAATGGACGGTAGCTTCTGTGCCGTAACTCGGAACGACGGACCGGAAACACTGACCGCCCCGACCGGCAGCCGCTGCGCATCCAGCAGAGGAACCGCGATGCAGCGCAATCCTTCTTCGAATTCCTCATCATCCACGGCGTAGCCGCGGCGCCGCGTCTTCTCGATCTCCGTCCGGAACGCCTCCGCCGAAGCGATGGTCCGCTGCGTGAAGCGTTCAAACTTCGTGCGCCGCAAAATGTCGTTGATCCGCTCTTCCGGCAAAAACGCCAGAATCGCCTTCCCTACCGATGTGCAATGCACGGGGTTACTGGACCCGATTCGCGTAATCATCCGCACCGAGCGCGCAGGCTCGATCTTGTCGATATAAATGACGCGCGCCTGCTCCAGAACACACAAATGGGCCGTCTCTTCCGTTTCGGAAACAAGCCGCTTGAGGTGTGGCTGGGCCCGCTCGCGCAGGTCGTACTGCTCGATGGCACGATTTCCAAAGTCAAACAGCCGGAGCCCAAGGCGAAACTTGCCGCTCGTCGTGCGCTCCACCATGTGGTGACGTTCCAACACCATCAGAAACCGGTGCGCCGTGCTCTTGTGAAGCTGCAAAGATGAGGCTACTTGCGCCAAACCCAGCGGCGTTTCGCTTTCGCCAAGCAAATCCAGAACGGCGAATGCCCGGTCCAGGGCTTGAACTCTGTAGGTCCCTTGCGGAGGTGCGTCTCGCATAATGGTCCTTCGTTTCGCGTTTTGGCTACAGACTCAGTTTCTCAAGATATGAGATTCGCGTCAAATTGGAGTGCATTGAGCTACTCAAGAGACGAGGGCGAGTCGCTAGGCCGGCACCACATCGCCTTCGCCGGGCGCGAGAAACAGGTTTGCCTCAAGTCCGTGCTGGCGAGTGTAGAGGTCGTAATAGCGCCCACCGAGCGCAAACAGCTCGGCATGATTGCCCCGCTCCACGATAAGCCCTCCTTCGACCACAAGAATCTGGTCGGCGCGGCGAATGGTGGAGAGTCTGTGCGCAATCACGAACGTGGTACGCCCCTGCATCAGTTGGTTCAGGCCTGCCTGAATCATCGCTTCCGATTCGGAGTCGAGCGAGCTCGTTGCTTCGTCGAGGATCAGAATTCTTGGCTCCGCAAGCAAAGCACGTGCAATGGACAGTCGCTGGCGCTGGCCCCCGGACAGCTTCACGCCGCGTTCGCCCACAATCGTGTCGTAGGTGTCGGGAAAACGCTCGGCGAACTCATCGACACGCGCCGTGCGGCAGGCAAACAAAAACTGCTCTTCCGTCGCCTCCGGCCGCGAGAACATCACATTCTCGCGAATCGTTCCGTCGAACAGAAACGAATCCTGCAGCACCACACCCAGCTGTGACCGAAACGTGTGCAGGTCTACATGCGCAAGGTCCACGTCGTCCACTACCACTCGCCCCTTCGATGGGGTGTGAAAGGCGCAAAGCAAGCTGATGATGGTCGATTTTCCTGAACCGGATGAGCCAACCAGCGCCGTCACCGTTCCCGGCTCGGCCAAGAAGCTAACACCATGCAGCACCGGCTTCTCCGGTTCATAAGCAAACTCCACGTCATCAAATTGCACCTTGCCGTGAATTGGCGGCATCTTCAGAGTTCTGCCCGGAACCTGGTTTTCCTCCATCTCCGACATGATCTCGCCGGTGCGGTCGAGCCCGGCAAACGCTTCGGTCAATTGCGTGCCGATGTTCACAACCTGAAACATCGGCGCAATCATGAATGCGAGAAACATGTTGTAGCTGAAATAGTCGCCGACCGTCCACGTATGGTTCAGCACGCTATGTCCGCCGAGCCACATCACCAGCGCCGATACCAGCCCCAACACGGTAGTCGAGGCCGAGCCCAGCACGCTGGTCATGGTCAGCGACTTCATCACGTTGGACAGCAATCGATCCACACCTGCCGAGAAAACGCTGTGCTCGCGCTCCTCCGCGTGATAGCCCTTGATGACTCGCACGCCTCCCAACGACTCCGTCAGCCTGCCTGTCACTTCGGCATTGATCTTTGCGCGCTCGCGAAAAATCGGACGAATCACTTTGAACCCATATTGCAAAACGAAGACAAACGCTCCAACGACAGAGAAGACCGTAAGCGTGACGGTGACACTTCGGTGCAACAGATAGATGAAGGCCAGCACTGCCGTGAACAACCCGCCGACAAACTCCACGAGCCCCGTGCCGACCAGATTACGGATGCCTTCCACATCGCTCATGATGCGGGCAACCAACGTGCCCGTGCGGTTCTCGTCGTAGTAGGCCACAGACAAGAGCCCAACATGCTTCTGCACCTGCCGCCGCATATCGGCGATGAGCCGCTGACCCGCCTTCGAAAGCAACTGAGTCAACGAAAATGAAGTGATCGCCTGCAAAAGCATCGCCGAAAACACGTAAACAATGAACCGCGGCAGCAACGCCGCGTTCCCATTGGGCGACAGGACCTTGTCGAGCAGTGGCTTGGATGTATAGGGCAACACCAGGCCCGCAAGCCGATTCACCGTCATCAGGCAAAGCCCAGCAAACAGAAGGCCTTTGCGCGGCACAACCAGCGCGCGAATCTGCGGCCAAAGCTTCTTGACGTCGATTTTCTTCTTCGGTTGATCAGCCTGCCCTGAGCGCGCACTGCGCCCATGCGGCGTACGCTCTGCGCGCGCGCCCATACCCATCCCGCCGCCGCGCATGGTACCCATTCGCTAGACCTTCCTCGCGCGCCTTGCAGCAATAAACGAGCGCACACAAAGCACCACGTAGATCAGCAGCAAACAGGCCATGATGATTTTGGAACCTAGCGCAATCCCGTTGATGGGCGCGGGCTGGGTGCCTGACATGACAGCGTTGAGATTCATCGTCGATACAAGCGAGCGCACGATCTCCACTGCCGCTCCCACAAACCCCAGCAGACCGATGGTCACATTGATGTGCATGAAAATTTTGCGTCGCGACTCATTGGGACTGATTGCTAGAAATCCAAAAATTCCCAGGGCTACCCCAAACCAGGTCGGAATCAGGGCAGTGGGGTGCAGGCTGCCCGTGCCCAGATACCCAGCCAGGCCCAAAGCGACCAAAAGAGCCGCAAATACCAACGTCACTTTCGCCATTGCATTCTCATCCTAAGTACAGGTTCAGGGTATCAGTTGCCTGGATGATTCCAGTGTTTGATGAATCCCCGCGGCGCTCGATGCACAATTCCGCCAGATTGCCCCCAATTACATGCCTGCGGCCTGCTTCACATCCGCAATAACCTTTTCCGGGGTCCACTCGTTGCCAGGGTAAAATCGAACCACTTTGCCATCGCGCCCAATCAGCGTCGTCGAAAGCGTGTGTGTAATCGAGTCGTCCGGCCCCGCCGTCATTCCCAGGTCAAAGAATTTTGCCATCTCCAGCAGAACCGGTCTCTGCGGCACAGCGAAGTCCCAATGGGCAAAGGCACTCTTCGCATCGCTGCCGATGTATTGGACACCATACGCCCGCAGCCTTTCCGGTGTATCGTGCGTTGGATCGAAGCTCACACTCAATAAATGCGTCCGCGTGTCGAGTGCCGGATCGGCCGCCAGCCGCTTCTCGATCATGGCAAAGTTATGTGTCACCCGTGGGCAGAAATCCGGCAGTGGGCAGCGCGTGTAGATGAACGTAATCAGCAATTCCCTCCCACGAAATTGGTTAAGATGAATCATACGTCCGTCCTGATTCCGCAACGCGAAGTCCGGTACCGTATCGCCCGGCGCAGGCACATGGTAGATAACTGCGGGCTTGTAATCGGGTTTCCCCTGCGCCACCACAACAATTTGGTCCAGCAGCACATCGGCATCCGCATTTTGCGAGACCAGAAGATCAGCCGTAATCACATCTCCCGGATGCAGCTCGCTCAGGACGCTCGCGTCTTTCAGCTTGTACGGCATCGTCATTGCATCCATAAAGCCGGGGATGGCTTCATGATCGAGCGTGACTTCACCCGTCGCGGTGTTCGTTGAGACCACTTTGCCTCGTAGTTTGTAGACCTTGAACGAAGGACTTGCCTCTGTTGCTGAGGAATCCTGGTGCCCCGCATGGCAACCTGCCAACACAATAACTAGCAGCGAAAAAGCAAAAAGTCGGCGACTCACACCCCAGTTTACAACCGCGATTTCCAACGCTTGCACCGATAGCGCCATTCCGGCTGGACAGCGTATAACGCAGGCATGGGGCCTTCGCGTCACACACAGATCGACGATTGGATTCGCGGCGGCGGACTCATAGTCACGGCGAGCGAACGCACCGCACGCTCCTTGCAAATGGCGTTCCACCGCCGCCGTCGTGCGGAAGGCGCAATGGCCTGGCCAGCGCCCAGCATTCAAGCATGGACAAGTTTCATCACCGCATCTTGGGAAAAGTACGCACGCGATGAGCGCATGCTCCTGAATTCCGCGCAGGAACAGGCGCTCTGGGCGGAAATTATAGGTCGCGAGCAGCACCTTGCTTCAGCCCTCGAAGCTCCGCGCCAGCGGCTCGCCACCATGGCAATCAGGGCGCATGAGCTGCTGTGTTCTTTTGCTCCGCGCTATTTGAACGAGCCCACTCGAAGAGCTTGGGATAATGATCCGGGAGCATTCAGTGCCTGGCTGGCCGCTTTCGACAGCGCTTGCCAAAACGGCGCAATGATGAGCCAGGCACGATTGCCGTTGGAGCTGATTCCCCTTCTACAACAAGACGACACCCCGCGTACTCCATTGTTGGTGGTCGGCTTCGACCGCCTCCTTCCGATTCACAAAGCGCTCTTCGATGTCTGGGGTGCATGGCAAGAACCCGAAGCCCACCCGCAGGCCAACGAGATCCATTTCTACAAATCCACCGACGAAGATTCCGAAATTGCAGCGTGCGCAAACTGGTGCATGGGCCAGATCGCGGCCAAACCCGGAACGCGCCTGCTCGTTGTTTCGCAGGACATCGCCGCGCGTCGAGGTGAGATCGAGCGCGCCTTTCTTCGCCACGCCGGACCTGGAGCGCGGCCGCTCTTCGAATTCTCTCTCGGAATCCCTCTCAGCCATGTACCGATCGTGCGTGCAGCTCATCTGCTGTTCCGCTGGCTCGACGGTCCGCTCTCAGAAACTGAATTGGATTGGCTCTTTTCGACGGGCTTGTTCGGCGCTGGACCGGCCGAATCGGTTGCTCTCCAGTCCAGCATGAGAACGATCCGCCGCCGAAATCTTGCGCGCCCCGAATGGACCCTGCAATCCTTCGCCAGCCAGCGCATCGCATGGGAAAGCCGCTCGCACGATTGGCTGCGCGGCATGATCGACGCACACCGCATCCTGAGAGACAAGCAACAAAGTCCCATTGACTGGGTCGCGCGGGTCCCAGATCTTCTCCGCACAGCGGGCACCCCCGGTGAGCGCGCGCTGTCGAGCACTGAATTTCAGGCGTGGCAGCGACTGGAACAGGCGCTGGATCTCTGCGCCTCGCTCGGGTTCGATGGCCGACGAATAATGTGGCAGGAATTTCTTTCATCTCTTGCGCGCGTTCTTGACGAGACGCTGTTCGTTCCGGAGTCCACCGACGCACCGATCCAGATCACCGGCCCTGCCGAATCTGCGGGGCTCAACGCAGATGCGCTGTGGTTCCTCGGCGCCGATGAAGAAGCTTGGCCTGCATCGGGCTCCGCGCATTCATTCTTGCCGCTTCCCTTGCAGCGTGAATTCGCCATGCCGCACGCGTCGGCCCGCCACGATTTGGATCTGGCAGAATCAATTACAAAACGTTTGCTGCAATCGGCACCCATCGTCAATTTCAGCTACGCATCCCAAAAATCCGAAACTGAAACACGTCCATCTCACCTCGTCGTGCGCTTTGCTGAATCGCCCGTGCCGCTCCCCCCGCAGTTGCTTGCGGCGCGCACTGAAATGCAGCTGACCGTACCGTTCGCCGATGCGAGCCAAGTTCCCTTCCCCCCCGGGAAAATTCGAGGCGGATCAGCTGTGCTTACTTTCCAGTCGCAATGCGCGTTCAAAGCCTTTGCCACCGCGCGGCTCGGCGCGCAAAGATGGGAGCCCGCTGAATTTGGGCTTTCCGCGGCGCAGCGCGGTCTGCTGCTCCATGCGGTGTTGCACGCCATCTGGAGCGGCCCACCCGATGGTTTGCGCTCGCTCCAGGATTTGATCGCACTCAAGAATCTAACTGACTTCGTCGAAAAGCATGTCCGCAGAGTGATCGAAGAAAAACTACCCGAAGGGACCGCGGACCGAATGCCTCGCCGCTATCTTCAGCTTGAGGCGACGCGGCTCCAGCACCTCGTCACTGAATGGCTCGCATACGAGACCACGCGGCTTCCCTTCTCCATAGCGGAAACTGAATCGGCGCGTACAATTCACATCGCGGATCGCGAATTGGACCTGCGCCTCGATCGCATCGATCGGCTCAGCGATGGATCGCTGCTTGTCATCGACTACAAGACCGGCAACGTCACGTGCAAGGCGTGGGAACTGCCTCGCCCGGACGATGTGCAACTGCCGGTTTATGCCGGCTTCGCGCTCAACCAGCGGCTTGGCGGTCTGGTCTTTGCAAAGATTCGCCCGGGCGACTTCGAGTTTGCCGGACGCGTGACCGACGCGAATGCGACTCTCATTGGCAACCTCAAACGCACCGACGCGCTCGCCAAGAGGCCTCTCACCCCCGAACAACTCGCCGACTGGAAGCGATCCATCGAACAGCTCGCACACGATTTCATCGCCGGCCGTGCCGACGTCGACCCGCGCGAATACCCCAGCACCTGCGAGCGATGCGGTCTTTATGCGCTTTGCCGCATTCACGAAAATCGGGCTCAATCTGAATTAGAAGACGAGGAAGAAGAGGAGGTGCCAGCCGATGAGTAAGTCTGCAATCAAGGCCGCTCCTCCCGACCAGTCCCAGCGCGAGAAGGCACTTTGTGTTGACCGCTCTATTCTCGTCCAGGCACCTGCCGGCTCGGGCAAAACCGACCTGCTCACGCGCCGCTTCCTGCGGCTGCTCGGCGAAGTCGACGATCCAGGCCAGATTGTCGCCATCACGTTTACCAAGGCTGCCGCCGCTGAAATGCGAATCCGCATCCTCGCCGAGCTCGAGAAAGCGTCGGCCGCTGGCGCACCCGCAGATTCCGCGGACGACTTCTCCATGGAGGTGTTGGCTCATCGCGCACTTCTCCGCTCACAGGCGCTCGGCTGGCAACTTCAAGATCTTCCCGCCAATCTGCGGATCTCGACCATCGATTCCTTCTGTCGTGAACTGGCGATCCAGCAACCGCTGCTCTCTCATTTCGGCGCCGACTTGAGAATTGACGAGAGGCCGTCGGAGCTGTATCGCCGCGCTGCACGCAACACGTTGAAAAAAATAGCAGGCGACAATCCCGAATCGATTGCCGCAGTTGAGGTCCTGCTGCTCTGGCGCGATAACAATTGGAGCGAACTTGAAAAGCAGCTCATTCAAATGCTTGGGGAACGCGATCGATGGATGCACGATTTTGTGCTCCAAAGCGAGCCCGATTGGAATGCCCTGCGCGAACGTCTGGAAAGGCCGTTCACGAGTGCCGTTTCTCAGGCAATCGGGGAGATCAATCGGCTCCTTGACCAGGTGCCAGGCGCGCGCAATGAGGCTATGGAACTGGCGCGCTTTGCCTGTGAGCAGAGCGACGGTGCACTCCACCGGGACCTCGCCAAACTTCCCGAATTCCCCACCGGCCCATGGGAGAGTAAAGAAGCGCTCGACGACGGCCGATGTGCACTTCTCGGTCTCGCCGAGCTCGTGCTCACACAGGAAGGCTCCTTTCGCATTCAGATCAACAAGACTCATGGCTTTCCCTCAGATCGTCAGTTCGAGAAGGCTCGTCTCACCCGGCTGATCGCCGATTTGAAAAACGTCGACGGCCTCGAAGCCGCACTCTGTGACTTCTGCACACTGCCTCCGCCCCGCTACTCTGAGGAAGATTGGCACATCGTTCGTACATGTTTCACGCTGCTCCGCCAGGCTGCGGCCGAACTGCAAATCGTATTCGCCGAAGCCGGCTCTGTGGACTTCATTGAGGTGGCCCAGATCGCACAGCGCGTCCTCGCTGGCGAGGACGGTTTACCAAACGACGCTGCAATTGCAGTCGCCGACGGTATCCGCCACCTGCTGGTCGATGAGTTTCAGGACACGAGCCGCCGCCAGCATCGCCTGCTCGCAGATCTAGCCGCTGCGTGGCCCGATCTGGCTGGTCGCACTTTCTTTGTCGTCGGCGATCCAATTCAGTCGATCTACTTCTTCCGCGATGCCGATGCCGAGCTCTTTCCCCGCGTGCGGCAATTCGGTCTGGAGATCCCGGGCAGCGATCCGCTCCTCTTCGATTTCGTCTCACTCACCGCCAATTTCCGCACCCGGCCAGCATTGGTAAACGGCCTGAACGAAGCCTTTGATCGGATCTTCGCCAAAGATGACGGCAGCGGCATCGAGTTCTCGCCTGCTGAACCGGCTCACGATCCGAGCACTGACGCCTCTCCGCGATTCACAATGCATTTCGAATTCATGCCTCAATCTTCGAGGGATTCTGCCGGACCCGGCGCAACGCGGCAAAAGGAGGAAATCGAGGCACAACGGAACGAAGCGCGCGAGAACCAAACAGCCGAAATCGTCGCGCTCATCGGCAGTCACCTCGATCGTGTCGAGCAGGCCCGGTCGGCCGGAACAAAATATCGAGTGGCGGTCTTGGCCCGAGCGCGCAGTTCTCTTGAACCAATCGCCATTGCGCTACGTAAGGCAGCGATTCCCTTTCGCGCCGTGGATCTGGAACGATTGAACGAGCGTCCAGAGGTCCTGGATGCACTCGCCCTTGGACGAGCGTTTCTCAATCCTTTCGACCGCGTCGCTTGGCTCGGTGTGCTGCGTGCCCCGTGGTGCGGCCTTGCGCTTGAAGAACTTTACACGCTCACCGGTGGCGATCAACCCGAACTGCTTGAGCGGCCAGTCCCACGATTGATTGAAGAACGAATTCATTTTCTCAGCGACGACCGCGGCCGCGCTGTGGAACGTGTTCAGCGCGCAATCCAACTCGCGCCAACATTGGCCTCAACGCTGTCGACGACGTCTCTGGGGACTTGGCTTGAGCAGATCTGGCTCAGCCTCGGCGGCGCGAGTTGCGTGGATTCGACGGCTCAAGCCAATCTCAAGCTGCTTTGGCGCTGCCTCGACAATCTACCCAACGGCGCACAGGATTTCCTCGGCCCTGCGCTCGATTCGGCCCTCGACGCCCTGACTGCAATGCCCGATCCGGCAGCGAGCATAGAATGCGGCGTGCAGTTAATGACCATTCACAAGTCCAAGGGACTCGAGTTTGAAGTCGTCATCGTTCCCGAATTGCAGGCGCGCGGCCGAAACACGGGTGGCAAGCTCCTTTCGTGGCTTGAACGCGGCTTGGCGGAGCCCGATTCTTCCGGTGAAATCACCGAGTTCCTGGTTGCACCAATCCAGACGCGAGGCGGTGAGCGCAGCTCGTCGAAACAGTGGGTCGATCGCATGTATCGCGAGCGCGAATCGCAGGAAATGCGGCGCATCCTTTACGTCGCTGCCACGCGCGCACGCGAAGAACTGCACTTCTTCGCAAGGCCCGAATACAAGGATGCTGCGGGTATGCCTACCCTGATCGAGCCCAGCAACTGTCTCCTCGCCACCGCTTGGCCCGCGTTTGAAGAACAGTTGCGCGCGTGCTTCAACGAATGGCAATCTGCAAGAACAGAATCGCGAGCGAACGAAGAACTCCTGGTCGAAACAATCGCTGCCTCCGCCAATCTTGAAGCGATGCCGAGCCCCGCCAAGCCAACTCTGCTCCGCCGCCTTCCGGCTGGATTCGCCTCACACGATTCCCCTGCCCTTTCGAGCATGCCTCGCGAGCAGAATCCCGTTCAAATCGGCGACCCCGCAAGGTACATGCGGCACGAAGGCGGAATCGCCTCCCGCGCTCTCGGCACGGCCGTGCACACGCTGCTCGAAGAGTGTGCCAGGCTGCGTATGAACCTCGATTGGACCGGTACGCGGGTAGCGCTCCTGCAGATGCAGGCGCGCATAAAGGCTCAAATACGCGCCACCGGCTTGACGCAGGCCGAAGCGAATTCCATCGCTTTTCGAGCTCTCAATATCGCTCAGCAGGCCACGACCAATCCACTCGGCCAATGGATCCTGTCGCCGCATGCCGAAGCAGCGAGTGAAGCCTCTTGGTCCGGCATCGTCGCCGATGGGTTACGTTCCATTCGCGTCGATCGCGTGTTTCGCGCAGGGCTTGAGCCCCAATCTGAAGGCCAGGATGCATGGTGGATCATCGACTACAAGACTGCACATGCCATCAACCTTGACCCTTCTGTAGCGTTGCTGGCCTTCCGAAACCTTTTCGCTCCGCAGCTCGAAGCCTACGCAGTTATCCTGCGCGGGCTTCACGGCGAAGACACACCCATCCGCGCCGGTCTCTACTATCCGCGCATGTCGATGTTCGATTGGTGGGCAGTCGAAAGCTGAATTGAAACCTTAGCTGGCCGTCGTCTTTGCGTCTTTCTCTTTCTGCGCAGCCACACTCTTGCGATGCCGAACATCGTCGCCCTGCACCCAGAAAATCACGTCTTCTGCGATGTTCGTCGCGTGATCCGCCACGCGCTCCAGCGCACGGCTAATCATCAATGCGTTCAGGGCCTGCGGTGCAATATGGCTCTGTTCTTCCATCACCTTGGTCAGCGACTTGTAGGCGGCGCGATTCATCGCGTCCACAGCGTCATCCATCGTGAGTACATTCCGCGCAATATCCGCATCCGCTTCAATAAACGCCTGCAGACTCTTGCGCACCATCTCCGCCGAGAGCGTGGCCATCCGCGGAATATCCACGGGCAAATCCGCTACTGCCATCTGCTCCATGTTGCGCACACGATCGCTGATGCTTTTGGCCGCGTCGCCTACGCGTTCCAGATCGGCGTTAATCTTAATCACGCTCAGAATGAATCGCAGGTCGATGGCCATCGGCTGCTCCATCGCCAGCAGATCGAGTGCCGCCTGATCGATGTCGCGCTCGAGCCGATTGATCGCATTCTCGCTGCGGCTGACCAGATCGCAGATCGACAGGTCGCGCACCCGATAAGCCTCAATAGCCCTTTGGATGGCCTGTTCTGCAAGGCCTGCCATCATCAGCAGGTTCTCTTTCAATTCGTCGAGGCTTCGCTGAAACCGAATGCGCGTCATCCAAACCTGCCCGTGATGTAATCCTCAGTGCGCTTGTCGCTGGGATTCGTAAAGATCTTGTGCGTCGAGTCGAATTCCACCATGCGGCCATTCAGAAAGAACCCGGTCTTCTCTGCAACTCGGGCCGCCTGTTGCATGTTATGCGTCACAATCACGATAGTGTATTGCGACTTTAATTGAAAGATCAGATCCTCAATCTTCGAAGTCGAAACAGGATCGAGCGCCGACGCCGGTTCGTCCATCAACAGGACCTCGGGATCCACGGCCAGTGCGCGCGCAATACACAGGCGCTGTTGCTGGCCGCCAGAAAGACTCGCTCCCGATTTCTTCTTGAGATCGTCCTTCACCTCATCCCAGAGCGCGGAGTTCTTCAGCGATTTTTCCACAATTTCGTCGAGCACCCGGCGGTTGGCATACCCGTTCAGCTTCAGCCCTGACGCCACATTGTCGTAAATTGACATGGTCGGAAACGGGTTCGGCCGCTGGAACACCATCCCCACGCGGCGCCTCACCTGCACCGGTTTGGCGTCGTTATAAATGTCCAGGTCGCCGATACGGACTGTCCCTGTAACCCGCGCAATCGGATTCGTCTCGTGCATCCGGTTCAGGCACCGCACAAACGTGCTCTTCCCGCAGCCGGACGGCCCGATCAGCGCCGTGGCGTGGTTAGCCGGAATATTCAATGTGATGTCCTGCAACGTGTGATTGGTACCGTACCACGCGTTCAGATTGGTCACGTCGATGCGAACGCCCACTTGCGCATTTCTCCTTGTTCATTCCACAGAAGCCGAAAATTTCAGCTCGCGATTTTCTCAAGAAATCGCGACATCGCAAAACTTTGAAAAGGCTATCTCAAGGAGAAATGCCTTTTAGCTTGCCCCTTTCAGAACGCCCCGGCTGGTCACATAGCGAACCAGAGAAACGGCAACGACAATCAATGAAATCAAAACCAGCGCGCCCGCCCAAGCTAGCCTGTGCTGGTCGTCATAAGGCGAAAGCGCAAAGACATAAATCTGCAGAGGCAGCGCTTCGATCGGTCGGTCCAGACTGGTGCTCATGAAGGAATTGCCCAGCGCCGTAAACAGCAAGGGGGCCGTTTCCCCGGCCACCCGCGCAAACGCGAGCATGCATCCCGTGATGATGCCCGGAGAGGCCGTCTTCACCGTGATCGACAGAACCGAGCGCCAGGCGGGAACACCCAATCCCAGCGCAGCCTCGCGCACCGCGTGCGGCACCATCAGCAGCATCTCTTCCGTCGTCCGGCAGACCGTTGGAATCATCATGATCCCCAGGGCAACTCCACCGGAAAACGCCGAGAAATGGCCGACAAACGGCAAAAAACCGATATGAGGGCTGACAATCAATGCATACGCCGCCAAACCCATCACGATGGAAGGCACGCCATTCAGCACATCCGCGGTAAAGCGCACCGCGTTTGCCAGTTTCGTTCCCCGTCCGTATTCCGCCAGAAAGATGCCGCCGCCAATTCCAATCGGGACGCCAATTGCGCTGGATATACCCAGCAGCACGGCCGAACCGACGATGGCGTTCGCCATGCCTCCGCCGTCTTCACCTTCCGGTTTGGGAATCTGCGTAAAGAAAGCCGGATTCAGCGAACTCGCTCCTTTGTAGACGAGATATCCGAAAATCACGACCAGCGGCAACACCACCAGCACCGTCGCCAAAATGGCCAGTACTGTGACCGCGTTATCGGTGATCGTTCGAATCCTTGACTTCAAGTTCTCTGACTTGAAGTTCTCCGCCTTGAAGGTCTCCGCGCCCACTAAAGTCTCCTCAACGCGCCTGCGCTGGCGTTCCCCGTGTTACCGCCCAGACCAGAATTTGAGCCAATCCGTTCACAATAATCGTAACGATGAACAAAGCCAGGCCTATCTCGATCAACGCGGTCCGATGAACGTCGTTCACGGCCTCGGTGAATTCGTTCGCAATCACCGACGCCATCGAACTCCCGTTCGAGAGCAGCGAGCGGTGGATCTCCGGAGTATTGCCAATCACCATCGTGACCGCCATCGTCTCACCCAGCGCTCGACCCAAACCGAGAATGATCGACCCTACAATGCCGATGCGCGCATTCCGAAGCACACCCATGCTGATCATCTCCCAACGCGTGGCGCCGAGCGCCAACACCGCCTCGCGTTGCGAGTGAGGTACGGCGCTCATCACCTCGCGAGTGAGCGATGAAATGATGGGAAGAATCATGATCGCCAGGATTACGCCTCCCGCTAGAAAGCCAAGGCCGGTGGGGTTGTCGTTGCTGAAAAATCCTGTCCACCCCAGCACGCTCGTCAGCAAGGGGTTCACATATTGCCGTAACAGCGGCACCAGGACAAACACCGCCCAAAGTCCGTAGATTACGCTTGGAATCGCGGCCAGCAACTCGGTCAGGAATGCGAGAGGGCCGCGCAAAACACGAGGGCTCATTTCCGTAAGGAAAATGGCCAGCCCAACTCCAAGCGGCACCGCGATCAAAAGCGCCAAAAACGAGGACACCAATGTGCCGTAGATAAATGGCAGAGCACTGAATTGCTCGTTGACCGGATCCCAGTACAACGGCTCATTCGTAACAGAATTGGTAAAGGTCTTGTAAAAGAAGCCAATGCCGAACTTCTGCCAAGTCAATTGGGAACTTGCCACCAGTTGCCAGGCGATCAGCCCCACGATCGCGAAGATGCTCAGTGCACACAGCACCATGAGAATCTTGAAGGCGCGATCGGCTATCGCCGAGTTTCCACGAGAAAGCAGATATTGCCGGATCGGAGAAGGCTCGGCGGGTGCCGTTTTCGCCGAGCGCGGTTCTTCAGGTTTGTCGGGCTCACGCTGGAATTGCGTTTGCTGGATTCGAATCTCTGGCACAGGAGCTATCACCAACGGTAGCCTAACGGGGCAATATGAACAGAAGGTTACAAGGCCGCTAAATCAAACGCATACAACCCGAAAACCGGGCAAAAGGTCCATTTCCAGGAAGGCCGCTGGCCATCCTTCGCGGAACCAGGAAGATGGCGCCCAAGATTTGACACAGAAGAACCGCGAAAAAGTTGTGTACCGCCGCCCTGGCAAAAGCAATTGCATGCCACCACTCTCTGTCCTGCACGTTGACTTGCTTGCCAACCACCCTTACTTCACATTAGGCGGCGTCATCTTGGCGGCGATCTCCTGGAATGCAGGCCAGTTCCCCTCGATCAAAGCTGCATTTTCCGTCGTAATCATGCCTGCTGGGTAAGTCTGGACCATGCCGCCTTTCTTCATCGTTACCCACCCTACGTCGTTGAGGATTGCGCCCGTGACCACGATGAACTCCCGTGTACCCAGCCCGTTCGTTCGGATGATCGCAGCTATCTGTGGATAGCGCGAATCGATGTCCTGAGCCTGTTGCGCGATCGGCTTCTTGCCCGTAGTGCCGCTGGAACCATCCAACGCGGCATTCAGGCTGGGATTCGCTGCGGCCAGTTGGCTGATGCTTTGCACGGCTGTGGCCGCCCTCTGTGCCTTGTCGAGCGTGAGCACATAGTGGCGAACCTCAAGCACATCGGGACTGTTATCCCCCCCACCACCTGCCTGGGACCCGCTCGCGGGCAGTACGAACAGTGCTGCCGCTGCCAGTGCTGCCGCTGCCAATGCCCTCATCGCAACATTTCTGAATTGAGATCGTCCTTCACGCAGTCTCATGCGTCCCCTCCATTTTTTTCGATCTTCGAGTCTCCGGCTCCCCATTCCATACTGTGCTCGACTCGAAAGAAAAAGCCGACATCGAGGTGGCCCATTGAATGAATTCGGTGCAGATCATTGTAAGACGACCCTGGGGTCCATATCTTCGTTTTCCGGTCGTCCGGCCCGCAATCCGCCAACTGATATCCTTTCCGCACCCCGAAAGTCGCGGTCAACTTCGCCACCGTTTCGTCCCTGGATTCGGGGTCGGTAGTCCGCAATTCGGAAACTACCTCTCCACCAAATCCGGGACGCTGACCTCGCATAACTGTTCTAAGCTGGTCTGTCGAACGAAAGGCCCGATCCCTTGCGCCAGTTTCTTGCCCTCTTCGCCCTCGCTCTCAGCACCTTGGCTCTGCAAGCGCAATCTCCCATCCAACCCGACCCACCGCAACGGAACTGGACCGCTTCCTGGATCACTCATCCCACCGCGCCCCTGCGCGAGCCCATCGTTCTCCACTTCCGCCGCGCTCTGAATCTGCCCTCAGTCCCCTCGAGCTATCGCGTCCGCGTCAGCGCCGACAACCGCTTCATCCTTTTCGTCAATGGCCATCGCGTGGGCGACGGCCCGGCCCGTGGCGACCTCACGCACTGGCGCTATGAAATCTTCGACCTTGCGCCTTATCTCCAGACCGGTCAAAACCTCATCACCGCGACCGTCTGGAACTTCGGAGTCTTCGCACCCATTGCCCAAATGAGCGACCGCACCGCATTCCTGCTCGAAAGCGAATCGACGGGGGCAAACTCTATCAGCACTCCAGACGGCTGGCTCGTTGAGGAAGAAAAGGGGCAACGCCCGCTCGACCGCGACACGGTCACCATCAAGGAATATATGGCCGCCGGACCCGGCGAGGAGATCGACGCCACCCACTACGACTGGAACTGGAACACCCCGAATGCTTCCGGCTCATCCTGGGTGGCAGCAGCATCTCCAATGCGCGATAGCATCTATCCCGGCGTGAACAAAGCCCACTCCGCCGAGGTCACGGGCGATAATCCTTGGAGCCTCATTCCGGACGCGCTTCCGCACATGGACTATGCACCCACCGCCTCAGGCGAAGTCGTCCGCACCAATTTACCTGAACTTAGAGGCTTCCCAACTGCGCCCATCACGATCCCGCCCGACACCGAACTCCATCTGGTTCTCGATCGCAAAACCCTCACCACTGCCTATCCGCAACTCACCGTTTCCGGTGGCAAAGGTGCACACATACACCTCGCCTACTCTGAAGCTCTCTACGACAAGAACAATCAAAAAGGCGACCGCGATGCTGTAGGCGATCGCTCCGCGCTGGGCCTCACCGACAGCTTCCTGCCCGACGGCGAACCGCATCGCACCTTTGAGCCGCTCTGGTGGCGCACCTGGCGCTACATCGGCCTCGACATCACCACCGGCAATGCCCCGCTGACTCTCGACTCCCTCACCGCGCAGTTCACGGCCTATCCTTTCGAAGAGCGCGCCACATTCCAATCCGGCAACGCCGACCTCGACAAGATTTGGGAGATCAGTTGGCGCACCGCCCGTCTCGACGCCCATGAAACCTACATGGACACGCCCTACTACGAGCAGCTCCAATACATCGGCGACACCCGCATCCAGGCGCTCATCTCCTACAGCGTCGCAGGCGACGACCGCCTCGCCAAGCAGGCCCTCAATGCCTTCAACGACTCACGCATCCCGGAAGGCCTTACCCGCAGCCGCTATCCCAGTTCCCTGCCACAAACCATCCCCACATTTTCCCTCCTCTGGATCGGCATGCTCCACGACTGGTGGATGTACCGGCCCGATCCCGAGCCCGTCCGCACAGCACTCCCCGGTACCCGCGCCGTCTTAGGCTGGTTCGCGCACTACGAGCAGCCCGACGGCCTGCTGCACGAAGTTCCGTGGTGGAGCTTCATTGACTGGGTCCAAGACAAGGAGGTAATCCCCACCTACAGCACAAGCGGCGAGTCCTGCATGACCACGCTCGAATATTTGGGCGCCCTCGACGACGCCAGCGGTCTTGAGCAGAATCTCGGCGATCCAGTTCTCGCGGATCGCTACCGCGCCCGCGCGGCGCACGTCCGTTCCGCCATCTATGACAAGTGCTGGAGCAAAGATCGCGGCCTCATCGCCGACAATCCGGACAAAAAAATCTTCAGCCAGCAGGCCAACATTCTGTCGGTCCTCTACGACGTCATTCCCAAAGAGAATCAGCAATCGATCCTTCGCAAAATTCTCGCAATTGAGCCGGGAACCACACCGGACGCCGTGATGAGCGCCTCCTACTACTTCCGCTTTTACCTCGCGCGCGCTTTAGACCATGCTGGGCTGGCCGGCGAATATCTGCAATCCCTTGATCCATGGCGCAAGCTGCTGCCACTCCATTTCTCCACTTGGCCTGAGGTTCCGGGCGAGACGCGCTCCGACTCGCACGCTTGGTCCGCACACCCCATCTACGACATGCTGACGCTCGTTGCAGGCGTTGAACCCGCGAGCCCCGAATTCGCCTCCGTGCGCATCGCTCCACACCTTGGCAGCCTGAACTCACTCACGACGACCTTCCCTCATCCTGAAGGTCCGATCAACATCGAATACAAGCGCGACGGTTCGACTTTGGGCGCGACCATCACGCTGCCCGGCAAGCTTGCCGGAAGCTTCGTGTATGGTGGCCGGACGTGGGCCCTGGCACCCGGCCTGAATCAAATTCGCACCCAATAGACTTGATGGGGGATCGGAGCCCATCCTCACGCTGATCGCTCTACCCCGATCCGCTGGTGTCCTGTCTCTAAAATTCATAACAAAACAGAGGCTGTCATTCTTCTATGAAAAAGGCCGCACCTGTCCAGCAATATTTGCGCCTAGTT
>CAZAQN010000060.1:0-23607 GCA_964487345.1 uncultured Occallatibacter sp.
ACCCGAATAGCGGTGTACTCTGCTACCTACGAAGCTTCAATCCGCACGAAAATGGGTGCCCCGGGTCTGGATTTTCGGCAACGACATACTAGACTCAGCGGGAGGGGGAAAGGAATTTCTTAATCTTCGCTGGCTGTATGCTGGTTGCCTCTACGATGATAGAGGCAGAGGGGAGCATTCTGCCGATTTATGCCTAGTTTCCGTTTTGGTTATCGGGTTTCGCTCATGGTTATTGCCCTAATGAGTGGCCCTTTCTCATTAGTACGGGAAGTCTTACAGATTATCGATCCCGCAAAATACCCTGACAAGCCGCTCTTCATAGCGTCTCTACTGGCAGCATTCATGCTGGCTATGTTTCTTCTTTGGTTTGATGAGTATCAAGGCAAGAAAAAGGCCGAAAAAAGGCTGAACGACGAAAGGCCGGTACTCGGCATAAACACGGAGGGGGCTGAGGGACGGAAGACTTGGGCAAATAGCCCCGTTCCGGTCATTTTTACGATCCAGCATCTAAGCGGGAGATTGCCGACTTCCATTCACTTTGATCCGATTCCATCGCAGCAGGGAAAATTCTCGTTGCACTTTGATGCATTGCCGCATGTGGAGCATTCACCTCAGCGTACCCCAATAGGGTTTGAGGTATTAGAAGTTGGAGCGCCGCAACTGAGCGCCTCGGACTGGGAAGAAACAAGGCCGCATCAAAAGCAACTGCTCGGCATGTTCCTTGATGACAGCCCAGCAGAACTAGTGCAATTGGATTATCGTCTTTCGGTTCATTTCTTGGACGGAACTGAGACGCGCAGCCAGCAATTGACATTGAAGTTCGACAGGCAACGCTGGCGCTTTTCGATTACGCCTTTTGTTTAGCGGCGGGTTTGGGAGGGGTTTTCTTCGCCGTCTTTTTCGCCTCTAGCCTGCGCGTCAATTCTTCCGGCGAAACCTTAATGACCCGCTTCATTAGATCGTCGAATTTCTTTTGCTCTTCACTCATATAGTGCTCTTTTCTGTTTCTCGATTGCGTTTACTAGCCCTTCCAAGAGATACGCGGCCAACGCCTTTACGTCCATCTGTAGCATATCCCTGTCGGAGACTGCTCTCAGGCCGCGATCTGTGGCACAGAAAGAAATCTCCGTGAGCTTCGGTATATTGCTGCTCACTTTGATTACGGACGATCCCGCGAAGTGAATCAGGGACGCATGTGCGTCGAGCGGCCAATTCCCCTTAGTCTGTACGTCGATCCGGTAGGTTTTCTCTTCTACTAAGAATGGGTTATCGAGAAAATAGGCTTTTGCCTGATAGCCGATGCCTTCCATATCGGCGCATTGCTCATTCAATTCCGGCAAAAGTGAATCCCAAAACACGGGTCCATCGACTCTTACAGTCTGTGTAGCGAGTCGATCTCGCGCGGATTTTAGGTTGTCATCTTGTTTCTTTTGCTCTGATTCTGCCTTACGTCTGTTTATCCATTCAGCGGCCATTGCACGCAATTCTCCTTTGCGCTACTATGCGCGTAGAGAGTTGCAGAAGGCAGTTCTCAACCATCGGAAAGGGTCGCTCGGCGGAGCGGCCTTTTCTATATTTGCTTCTAGTTTACCCCTCGATCTATTGCCGCGAAATCAAATCCGCATAGGTCAATCTCTTCCCCGTCGTCCCTTCCAACAGGCGAGAAAATCTCTTTTCCTCGGATACGCCTAGCTTTTTACGGGAGTTGTAGCGAAATACCTGCTCCGCAACGTAAGCATTCAAATGCTCTGGCGTAACTTGCACGTATGTTCCTTTAATGCAACGCTTTAACAGCGACCAAAAATTCTCTAAACCATTCGTGTGAATTCGCCCGCTTACATATTTCGTCAGATGGTCAACGTAATGATGATCGTATCCCAACAGACCGCGATAGGAGTGTAGATCGTCTGTGTAGATTGTGGACCCAGGTGCGACATGCTTATGAATCTCTGCGTGGAGATGGACTCTCTTGTGATTTTTTACCACCATCGCTCTAACAGTCCCGCCGCGTTGCAGAATTCCCATGACTGGCGTTTTATCGTGGATGCTAGGCTTTCTCGTTAATTGTGCGATTTTCCTGCCGTGTTTGAATTTTGTTTTTCCGCCAACGTAAGTTTCGTCGCATTCGACTTCATCGAATAATGGCTCTCTATGATCTTCATCGTGCGCCGCAGCTCTCAGCCGATGGAGCATGAACCATGCTGACTTCTGCGTAATTCCTATCGTTCTCCCAACTTCGTGCGAGGAAATCCCATTCCTGCAATTAGCCAGCATCTATCCAACGAGCAGCCATTTCCCTAACGCGATAGGAGAATCCTCGAAAATCGTTCCAACCTTAACACTGAATTGCCTTTTCGAGTGCCGGTTACGGCACTGGAAGAGATTCCGTGTCGGCATCCACGTAACTTCCGACGATCCGCACGAGGGGCATTTAATCACGCCGTCAGGCCAGCGCAGACGGACCATGTAAGCGATAGCATTCTTAGGTTCTAAGAAATGCTCCATCGCGTCCTGTAGCGTCTTTAATTCGACTTGCATTGGTAAAATTCCCTTCATGGACGAGAATCAACAGAAACGTTTCCTTCATTTCCTTGTGAGGCAGGTGAAGGAACTTTATCCAGAGAACCTTTTGTATCGGGCATTTGCGGAGAGGCTAAGAGAACTTGGCTATCAGGACGTGGACACAATACTGGAAGATGCTCGTCAGTCTCGTGCTAATCGGGCGAAGTGCGAAGCCTATCTTCATGGGCTTGACGAATTGATTCCGCCATTTCATGAAGACATTGAGAATCAGGCGTTTGTAGAATTGATTCAACGGCTAGGATTAGACCGACAAGACCCCAACTGACAGGATCAAGTTCCGCCCTTAGTCTCTCTTTATTCGCCTGCAACCCAGCAAGGAACCTTATTTCCGTCTCGCTCCGCTGAGTTAGGTATGTCATTACCGGATTTTCAGACCTGGGAAAGCACAGACCTAACCGGCGACACGCTTCACGCCTTCTTCTTCCACCCACCCACAATCGCACCCATCAGCATCATGCCAAGCAGCCAATACCCCGCATTCACCGCCAGCAGGCTATAGGGCCGCTCCTCAAACACGTACTCGGTCGAACAGGTGGTCAGCACAAATCCCAGCCACAACAGCGCGCCAACCTTGATCCCGCGAAACGCCGTCTGCGCTCCCGTTAGCTGTGTCACGCACGAAATCGCCGTCGCCATCAGCGCCGCCGAAACAAGCGCCGTCCCATACTGCAGCGGCGGATTGTACCCAGCCGCGCTCTCCAGCCACTGCATCGTGCGCCCAATGCCGTTGAGCCACGTTTGCATGAAAAGCGTGTACCAGCCCGCCTCCAGCAGGAAGCAGGCGATCGCCGCCACAAGAATCGCGAGGTAATTCTGCCGCACCCTTTGCGTCTTTACTGCAAGGACTCCGCTCGCCATTGCGCCGCCCTCCGTTGAATCGTTTCGAGTCCCATTATGCCGATTCTTTCTCTCCACGCAAGATGAATCGACCGAAAAATCGCGCAGGCAATCCCCAAAAAAAGGTTCGCCGTGCCATACTCGCTAGCACTCACGCAAACGCCTCATGAAAGATGACGACTCAGACAGCATCGGATCTGGCTCAAACAATTTAGGCAGACGAGCGCAGATCGGCGGCGCCCTCGCTGCCTTCATCGGCCTATTGCTGTCGGTCTTTGGACCCTCCGCAACACCGGGTGTTCCGCTCGATCCGCACCGGCTGGCCTATCTCTTTATTGGCTTCGGAATTCTCCTGATTGTCATCGGCACCATCGCGCGCTGGCTCTTCCGCCCTTAGTTCGGGGTCCCCAGCCACAGGTCTTCGTCGCTGGGGTTGTTAGTCCAACCGCGTCAGATACGCGTCGCCCTCTGACGGCCGCACACGATGCATGATCTTCTCGGCAACTTCACGATCGTCCCCATGCGGCCGGATGCGCACCCAAAAGCTGTTCTCGCCCGAAAATTCGATCACGTTCGCATCGGGATACGCGCGCAGCAACGCCGCCTTCATCCGCTCCGCCTTGCCCTCGCTCTTGAACGCCCCAATCTGCACGCACCACCGCCCGCCCACATCCATCGGCTTCGGCGTCTCATACACATCGATCCGCACGCGTGCCGTGCCCACGCGATACACCCCAATCGCCTTGGCCGACGCAATCGTCAGATCAATTGTCTTGTCGGGAACAAACGGCCCGCGGTCGCTGATCCGCATCGCCGAGGCCTGCCGCGTCGTCAGGTTCGTCACCACAATCAACGACCCCATCGGCAGCGTGCGATGTGCAGCCGTCAACGCGTCATCGCGAAATACCTGTCCATTAGCAGCCTTGCGCCCCTTGTAGGGAGCCGTATACCAAGTCGCCTCGCCCTGTTCACTGAAAATCGGCCGATGCGCCTGGACAAATTCCTTGTCCTCTTCGCTCACGCCGCCTTCCGGCACCTCGGTCACCGGGATGCGCGCGGCAGAGGTCCCCGACGAAGCGCTCGCCTGTTCTGGATTCGCCGGCTCGGTCACAGCGGGCGCCGTCGCCGGAGCTTTCGCCGTCTTCTCTTTATGCGCGCATCCCGCCATCAGCAACACGGCGACGGTCAGCCCGATCCAACCGGACCTTCGGACGCGCGCGCCAGTTGCAGTCTCCATCATCCGGTTCGCGGCCCTCGCGGTTGTTGTTCCATGCGATCCGCGAGGTTCCGCAGCGTATCGGAGACCTTGCGCATTGCGCTGATCGATTCGCTCCGCACCTGCGGAATCACCGCGTCGTTCACGTAAGCCACGGCATGGCGCAGTTCCATCTCGATCAGTTCGATGGCTTCTTCAAGACGATGGCCCACGCCACCCGCTCCAAATGGAGAGCCAGGAGGCGGTGGCGGAGGAGGAGGATAAGAGCCCATAAGAGTCCCTCGCTTTCAAGTCCCCGTTATCAAGTCTCTGCACCGCGGCCCGGCGCGTCAATTCCCCAGGAGCACCAAATCGGCGCCGACGTTCCGCGATCAACAACAGAGATTAGACGCGAGGTACGTGCAAATCTCATCCCCGGTTCCGTCCAGCCTCATGTGACCTTAGGCAAAAGAATCCCGTCGAAAGGAATGGGCAGTATGATTTCCCCTCACATAGAATTCGGGAGACTTTGTACTCTGGAACCACTGTGAACCGAGTCAGACGTCCGTGTCCGTCTCAAGTTCGCTCCTGACGCCGCGCACGGCACAATGCAACCAAATCTCTTCGACTGAGGATCCCGGCATTTGGCAAACAAAGCGAAAGGCACACACAGGAGCTGCCGATGCACCGGGAATCCCCGCACTGCCCGCAGCCTTGCGCCTGCTTTGCTGTTGCCTCTGGCCCTGTTCGCTCCGCCGCGCCCATCCTTCGCTCAGGCCATTGCGCCAGCCTCCCAATCCTCGCTCCCCGACGCGCCCAAACCATTCAGACACGCTCCGCCGACACCTCCAGCCGGCCCCTGCCAGGTCAGAAACGCCGGTGGAAACGTTACATCGATCGGCTCAGCCGAAGCGCTCTACCACGCCGGCTTTGGCGACGTGGACGCTCACCTCACAAACCAGCCCTTCCGGATGTCGGTTCCGTGCCCCGCCTACCTGCCCTTCGTCAACTGGTACGCCCGCTTCACCGACGGCCCCAAAGTCAAGCCGCTTACCCCGAAAGAAAAAGCCTGGCTCGCCGTCCGCAACGTCACTGACCCGTTCAACGCCATCACCATCCTCGGCACCTCCGCCATCAGCGTCGCCGCCGACCCCGACTCTCCCTACGGCCCAGGCTTCCCCGGCTTCGGGCGCAGCGTCGGCGTCGCCTACACGCAAGACATCACCGGCGAATTCTTTGGCACCTTCCTCATCGCATCCATTGCCCACCAGGACCCTCACTACCACCGCGAGCCCACCGAATCCATCAAGCACCGCATCGGCCACGCCATCCTGCAGGTGGTCTGGACGCAGGGCGACAACGGCAAAGGCATGATCAACTATGACAACCTGGTCGGCGACGCCATCGACGACGAGGTCGCCAATCTCTACGTCCCCGGCCGCTCCACCAACCTCCACGCCAGCGCATCGCGCTACGGAATCAACCTCGCCCTCACACCCACCGACAACTTCATCACCGAATTCGTCCCCGACATCGCCAGCCACATCCACGTCCACGCCGTCATCGTGCAGCGCATCATCGACCAGGTAGCCAAATCCAACGGCGGCGGCGGATCGTAGGTTCATTCGCGCGGAGGTGCGGGAATGCTCCGCGCGGAGTGTATTGGCCATCACAATTGTTCCACGTGGAACAATTGTGAAGACTGACACAGGTGTCTGGTGGGATTTGCGAAGAATTACGCGGAGATGTGGGACACTTGTGGGCCGCGGGGGTGCGGTCGCGTTGCGTGGATGATCGGGAATTCTGCAAATCTTCTGTGGGAAATGAAAATTTAGGAGGGGGGAGGGGTAGCCCTTCTGGGGTATAAACCGGTCAGACTCCTGACAGGTTCGAAGGAACGCGGCGTTCGACAAACATGGGCTGAACTCTCTCCTACTCCATCATGCGCCGGGATGGGGAAATTGGATGCAAAGCACCTGCGGTGCGGCCAATCCGCGCTCACGCGCACATGAGTTTGTGCAAAGACGAAGCGATGGGATGGACGAATAAAGGCTCGTGGTGTCCCACCCTTGCGCCAGAAAGAAGAAAGAAGCGAAAGGATGGGGCACCCGGCCGAGCAGATCGCTGAGGCGAAGCGCAGAAGGCAAAGATTCGGCAGCGCTGACTTCAACGCATCGAGCTCCATTTCTGCCTGAGACCGCCTGGGCTATCTCCCACTCAAGGCACTGATCTTCGATTACTACTGATTCCTAAATAGATCGAACGCAGATGCTATGATTGCACGCTGTAATCAACTGATCGATCTTCGGGGGAACTTCTGCGAGGTGCGAATGCGCGCAAGACTGATTCTCTTTGGTTGTCTTCTTCTTCTTGTGACAGGTTGCGGTGGCGGCGGTTCTGGATCGGGTGGCGCGAGTTCGGGAGGAAGCGGCGGTGGCTCTGGCAGCGGCGGTTCGAGTTCGACAATTACAGGGTTGAGCGTGACCTGCAGCCCTCAGTCGATTACAACCATTCAAACCAGTGCGTGTGCGGCCACAGTAACTGGCACCGGGAGCTTCAGCACATCTGTAACATGGTCGGCCACTGGCGGAACGATCACGGCAGGCGGCCTATTCACACCCTCGACCACTGGAAACAGCGTAATCCTTGCGACGTCCACACAGGATACGAGCAAAACCGGGTCCGCCACGGTGATCGTGACCAGCCCCGGACCGACTGTAACTTCTGTAGGGGTCGCGTGTGCGCCCGCGACAATCTCGCTTACCCAAACAAGTAGCTGCAACGCCTTCGTCGGTGGGACCGGCGGCTTCAACTCCAGCGTGAGATGGTCAGCGTCTTCAGGAACGATTTCATCCGTCGGCGTCTTCACGCCCTCCAGCGTGGGCTCCATAACGATCACCGCGACCAGCGTGCAGAACCCAGCGATCTCTGGATCCAGCCCCATTCAGGTTGTGGCAGCACCATCCATTTCGGGGCTTAGCCCTTCTTCGGTCCTGGCCGGCGCTGGAGATACGCCCGTTACAGTGAACGGAACCAGCTTTCGATCTCCGACCGTTGCGCTGGACGGCACGACCCTCGCGTCGGCAAACAGCTCTTCCACAAGCGTCCAAGCTACCCTGCCCGCGACGCCGCTCGCCGTTGGTCAGTTGCATCTGATTTCAATTACGAACTCGGATGGCACAACTTCGCCCACTTCCGGGCCGTGGCAGCAAATTCAGGCCGGTATGACAGCGCGACGTTCCTACCATGCCCAAGTTGTCTTACAGAACGGGATGGTCCTCCTCATTGGTGGCGGTTCCGTCTCCGGGCTTATCGCTTACTCTGATCCCAGCGCAGAACTCTATAACCCCGCCACCCGTACTTTCACGAAAACCGGATCCATGTCGACGGGCCGCATTTATCCGGCCGTCACCATCCTCAAGAATGGCAAAGTCCTGGTAGCGGGCGGAAGTGGAAGCGCGCCAAATGGATCGACAGCCGCCGGCGGCTTGGCGAGCGCAGAACTCTACGATCCATCCACTGGAACGTTTGCGCCCACAGGCAGTATGACGACATCGCGTGTGTTTCACACCGCGACATTGCTTCTGGATGGCACCGTACTCATCGCAGGAGGACTCGATACAACTGGGGCCTACTTAGGCAGCGCCGAAATCTATGACCCGACCGCTGGCACATTTTCTGCTGTGGGCTCCATGGCGACGCCGCGCGGCTTGCATGCAGCCGTCCTTCTGGCGAGTAGTAAAGTCCTCATACTGGCTGGCCAGTCGAGCACCAATCCCGTTCAAGACACGAGTACGGCCGAAATTTATGATCCTTCGCTCGGGCAATTTGTGGCCACAGGAAACCTAATCACGCCCCGTGAAAGCCCCACAGCAAACCTGCTGTCGGATGGAACCGTTCTCATAGAGGGCGGCTATCAGAATCCCAACGGAGTGCTTCAAGAATGTGAGCTATATCATCCTTCGACCGGACAGTTCAGCACAACTGGCGCCATGAGTACTCCTCGAGCGCTCCATAGCTCAGCTCTCCAGTCGGATGGAACGGTTCTGGTGATCGGTGGCATCGACGGATCGAGCATTCTTTCAAGCACGGAAGTCTATGACCCGAAGACGTCTGCGTTCCAGATCTCCTGGTCCATGACGACGGCTCGCGATGCTTTTCCCGCTTCCCAACTGCAGGATGGAAGCATCTTTGTGTCCGGAGGGTACAACACCACCATTGGCCAGCTTTACACCGCAGAAATCATCCCGCCGCCTTCATCGCAAACGGGAATTGCGAATGCGATCTTTACAGTGAACAATCCTGTCCCGGCCATCAGCAGCGTTTCTCCGATCAGCGTCGCTGCAGGTTCGGCGGCCGTACTGACTGGAACCGGAATTGTCCCACCTTCTGAAATTCTGGTGAGCGGGATCGCAGTTCCGTCTTACGCGGATCCAACGATGCCGAATCAGGTCTGGTTTTATCCAGGGACTGTAGGCTCATATACCGTCTCGATCAACAACCCAGGCCCTGGCGGGGGAGTCTCGAATACGGTCACCGTACAGGTGCACGTAGGAATCTCGATCGATCCTGCGCACGCTCTGTGGGCGCCGGGATCGACCAATTCGTTTACGGCAACGATCACCGGCACCTCGAACACAGCCGTGACCTGGAACGTTCAGGAGGGCGCTGCCGGGGGCACCATCGACACATCGGGCAATTACACGGCTCCGTCGACGCCGGGGATATACCACGTCAGCGCGACGTCGGTCGCAGATCCGAATCAATCCGCGACGGCAACCGTGGTTATCCATCCGGATGCCGGGTCCGTGATCCTCGGGCCTGCACTCACTGTAGAACGGGGTGGCCACACGGCAACTCTCTTGAATTCTGGAAAGGTGCTGCTTGCAGGAGGGGACTCAACCGGAGTCGCAGCGGAGATCTACGATCCAGGAACGAACTCGTTTGCTCCTACGGGGAACATGGTTGTTCCTCGATATTTCCACCAGGCCGTTCTTTTATCGAACGGAAAGGTTTTGCTCGTGTGCGGTGAATATGGCAGCCAGTACCCCTTTACCGCAAGCCCTGGCGCCGATCTTTACGATCCCGCCTCGGGAACCTTCAGCTCCGCGAGCGCCATGATTACACCGGGACGCGACTCATGCACGGCAACCGCCCTCCAAAACGGGAAGGTCCTGATTGCTGGAGGCTATAACACTACAACCCAACTACCCATGGCCGACGCAGAACTCTACGATCCAGTCGCGAACCAATTCACATCCGTTGGTAACATGACGGTGGCTCGCAACGGGCAAACGGCAACCCTGCTGAACAACGGAAAGGTCCTCCTGGCAGGCGGGGAACGAACGGCGGCGGCTCCTGGCTACACAGCATCGGCCGAACTGTTCGATCCTGCAACCGATACGTTTGCGCCGACTGGAGACGCGACCGTACCAATAGCAGGCCAGCATGCGATCCTCCTCCCATCCGGAAAGGTTCTTCTTATGGGCCAATATGTGAGCTCATGCGAGCAGCCATCTGACCTCTATGATCCATCCACAGGGCTTTTCAGCCAGCTTTCACTGCCGGCTTACGATGAAGCACTCGGGCTGGCCGCTATATCTCTACCCAACGGCCTAGGGTTCTTTTCCGGCGGCGCTCCGCTGAATTGCACGGGGTTTGGATTCGTCATGGCGCACACCCAGTTCTTCGATCCGGGAACGAACCTGTTTTTTGGTGGCCCCTCGCTCAATAAGCCGCGTTCAATGCATACCATGACCCTCTTGCCGAATGGCAAAGTCCTCGTGGCAGGGGGCACTGCATTCAATCCAGACGTGACGGAACTTTATACTCCGGGAGCAACGGATCCCATCCCGGCAAGTTTGCCCTAAGGAGAGTCAAGTATCTTTACGAACGATTCTGCGGCGAAAAGGGAAAAGAGCGTCGAACTACGAGCGCGCGTGTGGCCCTGCGTGTCGCATCTAATCCGGCCACCAAAGAGGACTTCAATGACCTCAAGGTACAGACCGCCGAGCTGAGGGTTCAGCCTGTCTGGACTTTCTTGCCGAAGTGTCGGGCGCCTCCCCAGAAACTCTGCAGCTTGCCCGAAAAGTCCGGACATTGACCAAAAACTCTGCAGTTCGCGCAAAAAGCCGGTGTTTTCAGGCAAAGCCACCTCAGGCCCCACCCATTCCCCCTCCGGCATTCCCCATTCACCCCCCAATATCCCCATTCGCTGCACCCCCGTTGGATTGACAAGCCCCAAGCGTTACTCTCAAAACTGAGTTTTTAGCATCTCGTACGGCCCTCAAGTCCAAAGGGTTAACTCCAAGCGGTTGCAGCCCAAGCGACCCACTTTCCAGAGGAGACGCCACACATGTCGAAAGCCGTCAAGTACGCAGAGAAGGTCGCCGTCTACGCCGCCCAAGGCGCGTGGGTTGTTTATGAGCGCCTCAACCGCATCAGCCCCAACCCCTCCTTCACGCCCAAGTGGTCCGACAAACCTCTGTTGAAGTCCTATCAGAAAGAGAAGCCGCCCCTCGGCTGGCCCCGCACCACCGACTCCCTCTGTCCCAAGTGCGTCCCCGAAATCCGCCAGCAGATTCTCGACGGCAAGCTGCCCCATGAAGTCCTGCTGAACGAGAAGGTCGGCGAAATCAAAGCCCAGATCATTGAGCGCGACGGCAAAATCCTCATGGTCAAGGACTGCCCCAAGCATGGCCACTTCGAAGACGTCATGTCCATCGATCCCGCCTTCTTCAAGCATCTTGAAGAGAGCTTCCCCGGTCGCGACATCCGCGCCCACGGCGATGGCGACAAGAATCTGCACCACCACGGCACGTCCACCGTCACCCACGGCCGCGGCTCGGTGCTCACCATCGACCTCACCAACCGCTGCAACATGATGTGCGACCCCTGCTTCATGGACGCCAACCAGGTCGGCTTCGTCCACGAGCTCACGTGGGAAGAAATCAAGACCATGCTCGACAACGCCATCACCGTGAAACCGAAACGGCAGATGAGCGTTCAGTTCTCCGGCGGTGAGCCCACCCTGTCGCCCTACTTCCTTGACGCTGTCGCTTACTCGCGCAAGGTCGGCTACAACTCGGTCCAGGCCGCGTCGAATGGAATTGAGTTCGCCAAGTCCAAAGAGCTATGCCGTGCCGCCGCCGAAGCCGGTCTCCGCTACGTCTACCTTCAATTCGATGGCATCGGCAACGCTGCTAACTCGCACCGCAAGGTTGGAAATCTCTTCGACGTAAAACTCCAGGCGATCAACAATCTGCACGAAGCCGGCGTCGAAATCGTCCCCGTCACCACCATCATCAACGGCATTAACAACGAGCAGGTCGGCCGCATCATCGAGTTCGCCCTCGACAATCCCAAGAAGATCAGCTTCCTCTCCTTCCAGCCCGTCAGCTTCACGGGCCGCGACGAGGACATCACCGACGACCGCCGCATCGCCCAGCGCTACACCCTCTCGCACATGGCCCACGACGTCAAAAATCAAGTCGGCATCGGCGTCCCGGCGCGCGATTGGTTCCCCATCTCCTTCATGAGCACCTTCTCCGACTGGGCCGACCTCGTGCACGGGCCCTCGGCCGAGTGGGGCCAGCTTAGCTGTGGATGCCACCCCAACTGCGGCATCGGCATGGCGTTGATGATCGACAAGGAAACCAAGGAAGCCGCACCCGTCACCGCCTTCCTCAACATGGACAAGGTGGCCAAGGACCTCGCCAAGGTCAACGACGCCGCCCGTGGCAAGTGGATGTCGGTTATCGGCTTCGGCCTCGCGCTCATGCGCAACTACGATCCCTTCCAGGCGCCCACCCACTTCAAGATCACCGACATGCTCAAGAAGATGGATAAGACCTTCAACGCGACAGGAAAGAATTACGGCAGCGTCAAAGGCGACCGCACCATCGAAGACATCCAGAAGCGCCGCCAGGACCGCTGGAACTTCCTCTTCATCGCCGGCATGTGGTTCCAGGATTTGTTCAACTACGACTTCCGCCGCACCGAGCAGTGCATCATCCCCTACGCCACCCAGGAAGGCGAAATCAGCTTCTGCGCCTACAACACTGGCGTGGGCTGGCGCAACATCATCGAGAAGATGCACATGACCGCTACCTTGACGAAGTGGTACGAGGAGCACGGCCGCCACGAAATCTTCGCCGGCGGCAAAAAGGTCGGCATGGGCTTCGTAGGCCACGAGCTCAAGCTCAACATGGAGCACGTCAACTCCGAAGCCAACCACACGCTCGATAACCTGGGCATCGCCAAGAACGCGCGCGAAGAAAAGATCCGCGCCCGCGACACCAAGATCAAGACCGATGCGGAGAACGCGGCGATGGCCAAGCTCTATCGCGAGCACGTCCTCGGTGAAAAGCCGGTCGAGGGGCTCGTAAGCCTCAGCTCCATCAAGCCCGCGTCGAATAACGCAGCCTCGCCGATCAACCGGCAACAGCAGAAGGAAACGGACCTCGTCGCCGGGGACTGAGGCATTGCATGCAGCAGCCGCGCCTTCGGCGCCTAAGCTCCTCAACGCACGAACCGCATCAACCTTGGTTCTCAAGACAGCAAAGGCCGTTCCCATCGGGAACGGCCTTTGTTGTGGAAGCCAAGCAATCGTGTGCCGCATTCTTCGCATCCTTGGCGAAGGGTAGGACACTCGCTTCCTCAGCTAAGGCAAAAATGCGTCGGCCTGCTTGAGACATCAGTTCAGTGAACGGTTCGAGTAAATGCACTGAAGCGAGCAAAGACAGCCTCTGGGTTCTCAACTCCATCTCGGATCGTGACGAACGAGTTCGCATCTCGATTTGTCAAAATTACGGATGTCTCATCATCCTCCCTGCTCATTTCCACGGAAGAGCTGTCTTTCACGGAGATGATATGAGCTATAGCCGCAGCTTCATCGACAAAGACCACAAAATCACCCGCTAGCTCTGCGATTGAGCATTTGTTGAACGTCATTCTCATGGAATCACCGACAGCAACCTGCAGAGCTGATTGCATCTTGATCCATGCTCTGAATTGATCTAACACACGCTGAATATCCGCAGGATCTGGACGGGCTCCCTCGACAATTGACAGTATTTTTTGTGGCTCACCCGATCGCGGATTACTCAACGTAATATGAGGCGTCCTACCCGAGAGACCACCAACGGCGACCTTTTCGCAGCTAACCAAGATTATCTCGGCATGCACGCCAAATGATGTTTTGGACATAAAATAGCCTAGATTTTGAGTATCGTTTGGGAACCTCGCGATTCTCCCGAGACAGCCTATGCCACCCTGCTCTAGCAGAACAGCCCTCGCCTCTTCTGACCATCGAATCAGTAGCGCAAGTGCCTTCCTTCTATCTCCTCTCAGCTTCACGCTTTTGATTTTCGCTTTGCGATTGCCTGAGGACGGGCTCGAATTCTTCTTAGTCGGCATAGATTCCCCCTCTAACATTGTCTTCAAGGCCAAGATACAGCTCCCTCGGATTTTACTTTGAAGGGTGCCCCAGGTCTCGCGTTTGAGACCTGCGAAAGCACGGACCCGCGCCGCCGCTCTCCCGGAGGGAGAGCATGAAAACAGCCCAGGGTGAAACCCTGGGAAAACGCCCGCCCACGAAACCGCCGCCCCGTAGGGGCGGCATGAAACAGCGCCATCCGCCGCCCGGGATATGCTCTCTTCATTGAACAAATCTCATGCACGCCGATTCACATCGCCTCCACGGGGCGACCCAACTCCCATCACCTCAACTCGGCCCGGATTGATCGACCTCACACCCGAATCATCGCGCCCCGACGGGGCGCATCCCACACCCACCCCCAATCCGCCTCACTCATCCCCAAACAAACCGCGGATCATACTCCACCCGATGCTTCTTCAAAAACGCCACAAACTCCGCCTGAAAATCCCGCCTCCGATGATGCTCTTTCTGCCGCGCGATGTACGCGACGGTCGCCTCCACCTGATTCTGCCCAACGGAAAATGCCCCATACCCCTGCTGCCATTGAAACTCCGGCATCCCGCACGCCTCATGCATCCACAGCGACGACCCTCTCTCGATCTCTCGCATAGCAGTCGCAATCGCCATCGACGACGGCAACGAGATCAATAGATGAACATGATCCTCCATTCCGCCAACGGCGAGCGCCGTCATCCCGTTCTCCCGCGCAATCCCACCGAGATACGCCCACAACCGCTCTTCAATTTCCGGCGCAATCGTCTTCCGCCGCTCCTTCGTCGAAAACACGCAATGAAACAATGCGGAGCAATAGGTATGCGCCATACGCCCTACCGCGAAATCCTCTTCCCGTCTCATCCGCGCGTCACACAACTTCAAACCGAATCGGTCCCTATGACGTTGTTTCATGCCTCCCCGACGGGGCGGCGGGCTGGTGGACTGGCAGGTTCCCAGGGTTTCACCCTGGGCTATTTTCATGCTCTCCCTATGGGAGAGCCGAGATGCAGGTCTCGGCTGGGCGGAGATTCCGATCTGCACTATAAAAACAAAGCGGGGCACGAAGCCGTCGCTGACAACTCCGAAGGCCTCGATCCCGGCGGTCTTCGACCGGCTCGAAAAGAAATTTGAGAAGATGCCCGAGTCGACTTAACGACTGAGGCAACGCGCTCAGTCAACGTAGTTAGCAAATGAGCACTTCCCACCGTACTTTTTCATCAACGCCCTGAAACTCTCCAGCCTCGTCCGTTCCAGGTTGGACAGACGCACCGTCTTTGCTCCCGCCTTGGTCTCGGCGGCGCGTACAGATTTGTCCGTGCCTTTGACCGTGGCGCGGCTCGAAGAAGCTTTGGCATGCATTACGCGGACTCTCCTTTCTAGATCGTGCGCCCGCGCTCGACGAGAATCAACGCGACCGCCTCACCAGCAGCAGGAAATGCGCGCTGCATTGCCCAATGCCCTCGTTGCGCATTAATTCCCACATTCCGCTACCCTGAACCTATCCCCGAAAACTGAGTCTCGGAGTCAAGGCCGGTGAAACCGGCCCTAACTCCAACCGGCAGACGACTCTGCGCCGAACTCCCTTTCTGAGAGGACTTCGGCGCGACTCGCTGTCGCCAGCCTGATGAAAACAAGGAGCTTCCTCCCAGAGTCCGGGGAGGGGGTCAGGAGAAGAACACCACGTATGTCGAATGCCGCCACATCCTGCCGCGGGGCACGAAGTCCCTGCTCCCTGCTCTCATCCCGGCCCCGCAAACACCTCCGGACTCACCTCCGCGTCCTCCCGGGACATCGCCACAGCCATCAACCACCCCGCAGCCACAATCAACACGCTGCCGGCCATCATCCACACCGTGGGCGTCTCGTGCCAGATCAGCCACGTGAGCAGCGCCCCGGTGATGAGTTGCGTGTAATGGCACTGCGACACATGCACCGCCGAAGTGTTCTTGAGCGCCACAAAAAAGCACATGCTCCCACACGCGCAGAACAGGCCCATCGCCGTGAGTGTCGCCGCCAGCCTCGGCGTCACCGGTTCCGCGTGCCAGGCCATCATCAGCGCAGCGCCCACCGCCACCTGCACCACACCGGCAAACAGCGTTAGGCTCTCGGGCGTCTCGGTCCGCATCAACACCCGCGACCAAACCATGTTCACAGAGAAACACAATACGCACACCATGCACGCGGCGTAACCAATCCAGTCTCCCTGCCGCGTTGAACTGAAAGGATTGACTGCAATCACCACGCCCGCAAAACCGCCGACCACGGCCAGCACCTTGCGCCAGCCCAGATGCTCGCGCAGAAAGACCGCCGAAAGCAGCGCCGTCACCATCGGCGCCAGAAAAACCAAAATGTAAAAAAGAGTCAGCGGAAGATGGCGCAGTGCCACCACGACACACAAGTTGTTCCCGAGATCCAATCCCGACCGCACCAGCTGCCGCGACGGACTCTTCGGCAGAAGTCCGCGCGGATTACCCTGCGAAAAACCGCGAATCACCAGCGCAACGGCCAGCGCCAAACCCAGACACGCAACAATCTCATAACCCGGCAGCCGCGAGTTGCCGGCCAGCTTCATGCTCGTGTCCGTCAGAACCCAGAACGTGAACCCAGCCAGGGCCAGCCCGATCGCGCCGCGATGCGAAATCCGTGATTCCATCAGCCGCAACGGCCACTCAGCGAGCCACACATAAATACAGCTTACTTGCCAAGGCCCGAACCGAATTGCCGGAGACCCGACGGCGGCCTTGCCCTCGATTGCAGATTCTTTCTGCAATCCGCGCATATTCGAAGCAAGCTGACACCGAGCTTTGTCCTGCGGCTGTCAAGCCGCGAATGGCCTGGACGGCCAGTCCTCGCGTTTAGCGCGGCTTCCGGACCCAATGCGCAATCGAGAATCCGCTGGCCACCACGCATACCGTGATGAACACCGCCATCGTCCACTCAAACGGTGCCGATTGCGCTACGCGAGTCACCGCGCGTCCATACTTGATCGCGAGAAGCGCCAGCAGTATGAAGCGAACAAGACGCGCGAAAAAGTTGATCAGTAGAATCCGCCAAATCGGATAGCCGAGAGCTGCCGTCCCGGCAATCACCGTGGTGAAGGGAAACGGCGGCGGCGCCAATCCGCCCACGGCAACCGCAACCCCCGCATGATTGCCGGCATGCTTCTTCAGCCGGTCGTAATACTTCTTGCCCGCAAACTTCGCAAAGCCCTGCTCGCCAAGTTTGCGCGCAACAAGCGCCAGCAAAAGCGCCCCAATCGTCGACCCGCAAGCGGCCGTCAGAACGTACCAGCCTGCTTGATGGGGATGCTGCGCCACGAGGCCAAGCACAACAAGATCGTTGCCAAAGGGGAGGATCAGAAACGAAGAATCGAGCACTCCCATGAGGAGCGGCCCGAAGTATCCGAGGTGAAAAATAAAGAGAAGGAACGGCCGTAGGAATTTCACTCGCGGGCTGATCACCTCATAGTCGTCTACAAGGTAAGATTCACAAACGCACATCGGCGTCTGGCTTCCGGCGTGTATCGATGGATTCCCGGGCGTTCCCTCGTTCCTTGTGCAGTCCCATGTCCCTGAACTGCCATCGCACGGCACGTCGAAGATTTCTCGCGCCCAACGAAGTTGCTCATTCTTTAGCCAGCCATTCACGAAACGCAAAAAAGCGCGGCCGGAGCCGCGCCTTCTCGCCTACCGGATTTGCTTAGTGAATTGAAGATGCGACGACAATGGAGGCAATCACGCCCGTCGCAACCGCGGCCAGAACATAGTTCCCATCCACGAGGCGCCATTCGTAGCCGCTTGGCGGCCGGCGCAGGTGGTATTGGTGGTAGTCAACCTTTTCGCCGCGATCCCAGTCCTCGTGCTTCATCGAGGCGCCCTTCTTCCATTCTTCGTGCTTCACATACTGGTGGTTGTCATGGTGATCGTCGGCAAAAACGACGCTGCCGCTCAGGGTCGCAGCGAGGGCCGAGAGAGCTAGAGCTTTGCTGATTAGTTTCATACACACTCCTCTTGTGTTTCGATTCAGTTGCCATCGGCAATGTTGCCTTCCGCACTGCTGGTCTCCCGGACCGAGACCCCCTGGGAGCCGCCCTCCCCGAGACGAACAACACAGGCTGATCGTTTCAACAGCGGCTCCGATTCTCGCCAAATTTTCCGAGAGTTGCTTTCCCGAGGCCACACCGACTTGGTCTCGTTCAACTCTGCCGCAGGAACTGGCCGGTTCATCCGCAAAAATCCCACACACCCGCATTCGGGTTTATGATTGAGTCGCGCCATTCCCTGGCCAATCAGGAGCGACTCCCATGAGCGAAATGAACCCGCTTTCGGCCCGCAAGCAAGGCCGCCGCGAATTTCTTAAAGCCGGCGGCGCCGTCACAGCCGCGCTGCTTGCGCCCTCGGCCGCACTAGCCGGCACGCCCAATAAGGAACTGCCAGGCTTGCCCTCGAATCCCCGCACGCCTGCCGCGATGCCCACGCGCAACCTGGGCAAAACCGGCTATAAGGTCGGCATCTTTTCTCTCGGCGGCCAGGCCGCACTGGAACATCCGAACAACTTCGATGTCGCCGTGCCCATCATCGAGCGCGCGCTTGACCTTGGCGTGAACTACATCGACACGTCTTCCATCTACGGCGGTCCCGACCGCTGGAGCGAGCAGTACGTCGGCAAAGTGATGGCCAGCCGCCGCAACGAGGCGTTCCTCGCCACCAAGACGAAGGAGCGCACGCGCGAAGGCTCCCTGCGCATGATCGAGAAATCGCTGGAGCTTCTGCAAACCGATCACGTCGACCTCTGGCAGCTGCACGACATCGGCACCATGACCGATGTGAATCAGATCTTTGCCAAGGGCGGAGCGATGGAAGCCTTGCTCGAAATGAAAGAGCAGAAGGTCGTCCGTAATCTTGGAGTCACCGGGCACTATCGTCCCGACGCGTTGATTGAGGCCATCCACCGCCACGATTTCGATACGATCCTGATGGCCATGAATGCCGCCGATCCGCATCACTACAGCTTTAATGAGGCGCTGTTGCCGTTAGCCGTCGAGAAGCAGATGGGCATCATCGGCATGAAGATTCCTGGCCGCGGCCGCATCCTTTCCACATGGACCCCACCTCCCATTGAACAGCAGAAACATAGCTGGGAAGGCATGACCTTCCAGACATCGTCGCCCGGCACGCTGAAGATGCGCGAAGCGATGTACTACACGCTTTCGCGCCCTGTCAGCACAGTCATCATCGGCTGCGACACCATCGCCCAGCTCGAAGAGAACGTCCAACTAGCACGCGAGTTCACGCCGCTGAACGACACACAGCAAACAGAGCTGGTCGCCCGCGCCGAGCCCTGCGCCAAGCCGTCACTCTTCTTCCGCTTCTACGACAGACCGTAGCCACCTGCGGTGGGGCTGACTGTGCTTGCGCGCGTTGAGTTTAAAGATGAAGGCTGGAGCGCGCGCTTTGGCCTTTATCCTTACTCCGAGAAAATCTTTCACGGCGCACCAATCCGCACTAAGATGGGAAAGCTCAACCCTCCACGTTCAGATACAACCGATAATGCTCATCCTTGATCGCCGTAAAGGGCCGCATTGTCAATTTTCCTGTCGAAGTCTTCGCCTGCCAGTCAGTCGATTCGCTCGCAACCTGCTTCACCGCGAGCAATTCGGACCTTGAAACACTCGCTGGAATCTCGCCAACCGCGAACAGAGCCAGCGGCCCATGCACCGCCGCCATGAGGTTGGGATGCTGGGGATCGACGGATTCGAGAACCGTGGGAATGTCGAACTCAACCTCAATCCGATCGCCGTTCATCCACGTGCGTTCTACTTTCGCGAATTTACCCGGCACCGTCCCCGCCATCACACGCTTGCCATTCACCGCAATCGTCGTCTTCGGCCCGGCCCACGCGGGAATGCGCAGATACACCGGAAACGCGGTCGGGGAGACGAGGGCAATTTTAATCTGCGTTGCGGGATCGTGCGGATAGTTCGTCAACTGCGCAAGCGCAATCCGCTCCCCGCTCCTAATCCATTTCACCTTCGAAGGCACAAATAAGTTGACATAAATTCCTTGACCATCGCTGAAATACGAACTAATCCCATAGTCTGCTGTCACCTGCGAGAAAGTTCCCGTGCAGCATTGCCACTTATACGGGTGATACACCTTCGATCCATCGTTGTTATAGTCCGAGTAATAAAAGCCGTGCCCGTCTTTTTCGATCGGCTTCGCACCAAGGACACAGTTATACAGAACCCGCTCCATGCTGTCGCCATAGCGGCTGTCCTTGGTCGCCCTCAGTAAGTAGCGTGTGATCTTGAAATGCGCATACGAGCCGCACGGCGTTTCAAAGCTCGAATGGGTCTTCGTCAGGCTCTCACCGATCTCCCCGCTGCCCGGCTGACGAAATTCTTCGTTCGGACCCCAACCGCCCGTCGCAAAACTCTGCGCCCGCACAAAGTCGAACCCATTGCGCGCCGCCCGCAAATGCTTCTCGCTCCCCAGTACGAAGTACGCCTGCATCGCACTGCTCATGGCGTTCACATGGCTGTAGGCATGTTTTCCCGGTAGCACATTCTGTCCCGAGGCCAGCGGATCCCAGTACCAATCGTCGGCAAGATACCGGATCGCAAGATCGCGATAACGGCTGCCCGCCCCGCGCTGCCATGCCAGAAAGAAATTCTCAGGCAGCGTGTAAGGCTCGTCCCAGCAGAATGACTCATCCCGATGCGGCCTCGCATACTGTTCGGCCCGCGACAGCGCGCGCGGCGGCAGATGCGGCATCACCGAGTCAAGCGCCGCGTCCAAAGCTTTGAATGCCTGCGTGTCCCCAGCCAGCTCATGCGCATCGATCATACCGACTGAAATCTTGTCGTAGGTGTACGCAGGAAACCGATTGTCATCCCAGAAGTGCGGCGTGATCGCTGGAGCAAATCCGCGCACCAGCCGATGCACCTTTTCCTGCGTCGCCCTGTCGCCAGTGGCCGCATAATATCGCGAAAGCCCGGACAAATACTGCCCAAAGCTGTGCCCCGGAGCGAAGCCATTGTTCGGCCGCGCATCAATATCGCTCAGAGGAGCCCAACTATACCACCCGCCCATCTCCTCGCCCGGCGCAGCCAGCCCGGCACGCTGGCGAAAGGGCTTGAGCAGCGAGTCTTCATCCAGTGTTTGATAGAACGCGTGATTCCGATCGAACTGCTCACTCATCGGTCCTTCAAGCAATTCGACATCACCATACCCAAACTGGCTCAGCGGTGGAGCAATTGCCGAAGCATTCTCACTCGCGGCAAATGCATCGTAGGGCCGAACAAGCGCAGCAGCGCCCAGCGCCGCTCCGGTTTTCAAAAACGTCCTGCGTGATTGGGCCATTGCAGTCTCCCGCATGGATCGGAAATCGCTACTACATGTGGTTGATCAACGAAGCAATGCAAGCGGCGCCGAATCCATTATCGATATTCACGACTGACACATTCGGCGCGCATGTGTTCAGCATGCCCAGCAGTGCTGCCACCCCGCCAAACGACGCGCCATAGCCGACGCTTGTCGGCACAGCAATCACCGGCGCATTCACAAGCCCCGCTACTACCGTCGGCAATGCGCCCTCCATGCCCGCACACACAATCAACACGCGCGCCGTCTGCAACGAAGCTTTCTGCGCCAGCAGCCGATGAATGCCCGCCACTCCCACATCGGCGATCACCTCGACCGTATTGCCCATCAGTCGCGCGGTCGCAGCGGCCTCTTCGGCAACCGGCAAATCGCTGGTGCCCGCGCACACCACAGCCACCGTCCCGGTGCCCGGTGCGGTCGGGGCCTGTGTCAGCGTAATCGCGCGCGCCATTTCGTGGTAGATTGCTGCGGGCTCGACCGCTGCCACGGCTTCGAACGCCTCTCGCGAAGCCCGCGTCGCCAACACGTTGCCGCCGGCCTTCGCCATCCGCGCAAAGATCGTCGCCACTTGTGCGGTCGTCTTTCCAGCTGCAAAAATCACCTCGGGCATACCAGTGCGCAGCGCGCGGTGATGATCGAGCTTGGCGAACCCCAGATCCTCGAACGGCAAATCCTTCAGCCGCTCCAGCGCGTCACCAACGGCGGTGCGCCCCTCGCTCACATCCTTCAGAAGAGTCTCAATCTGGATGCGATTCATGCGCGCGTGTCCTTCTTTGCATGCCCCGCGCTGTAGGCCCGCATTGCCGCCTGCATCACCTGCTTCAGCGGGATCGAGTGCTTGCGCGCCAGCGCCCGGCAATCCTCATACTCCGCCGCCGCATTGGCGACTTCGCCCGACGGCCAACGGGCGATTTTGATCTGCACCGGACCCCAGGGGGTCTGCGCCTCTACAAATTCGCGAGCCAGCGAAAACTTCTGCTCCAGCCTCCAATGCAGCCCGATCGTCGTGGTCTCGCGCAGAATCAGTTCACGCATCGCCGGCACCAGGTCCGGCCGGCACAGCACAGTGAGCTGAACGCCCGCGCGCCCCTTCTTCATCTGCACGCCCACGCGGTACACATCCCACGCGCCAGCCTCGAGCAGCAGCTCACTCACGTAAGCAAGCAGCTGGGGACTCGAATCGTCGATCACCGTCTCGATGATCGCGATTGGCTCCGTTGGCATATCCTGCGCAGTCGCCTCTTCGCCGACGAGCAGGCGCACCAGGTTCGGTTGGCCCGGCGTGTCGCGTCCGCCTGCGCCGTAGCCCGAGTCAGTAACCCTCATCGACGGCAACGTGGCATACCGCACATCGAGCATTCGCAAAATTGCCGCACCTGTCGGCGTCACGCGCTCCATCGGCGGACCGGCCGAGTAGACCGGCGCATCGCCCAGAAGGGCCAGGGTCGCCGGCGCAGGCACAGGCAAAATGCCGTGCGCACACTCCACCGTGCCGCTACCTACATTCAATGGCGACGCCATCCATCGATCCACGCCAAGCGCCGCGCATCCTGCCGCAGCGCACACAATGTCCACGATCGTGTCCACCGCGCCCACTTCATGAAAATGCACCGTCTCAACGGGGATCGAATGAATCGCCGCCTCGGCCTCGCCCAGCAATTGAAATGCCCGAGAGGCGCGTTCCTTCACGCCATCGGCCAATGGCGCCGAGCGAATGATCTCGAGTATCTTCGACAACGAACGATGGTGTTCGTGCGTGTGGCTATGCTCATGCGTGTGCTCGTGGGAATGTTCGCCAACCACCTCATGCGAGTGCTCATGCCCATGGTCGCCCTCATGCGTGTGTGCGTGGGTATGCGTATGCATGTGGCTATGCGCAGGCGCGTTCTCCGTCCCATGCGAGTGTGAGGGATGTTCGTGCTCGTGCGCCGGGTCGGCCCCATGCGTATGCGCGTGGCCCGCCGCGCCTTCATCCAGCGTCAGTACATCCACTTTGGTTGCGGCGATTCCGCCACGGCTCACCTTGCGCATCTCGAGGCGCGCACCGACATTCAGCGCGGCAGTCGTCTCCTCAAGCAGGCTGAAAGGGACGCCGGCATCCACAAGGGCGCCCAGCAGCATGTCGCCGCTGATGCCGGAAAAGCACTCCAGGTATCCAATGCGCATCGGTCTCGAAT
>CAZAQN010000061.1:0-22798 GCA_964487345.1 uncultured Occallatibacter sp.
GGTTGATTATGCCTATTTTTCAAAGGCTTAGGGGACCGAGACTGGTATTTTGTGGTTCCCGGAGGCCGTTCAATGGGCAGCCTTACCAGCGATGGAAGTCGTGTTTGTGTGAGATGGGGGTTAGTTCGGGGCTCTTACAATAGGGGTTCATGCCATTGCTCGTGCTTCCCATTTCAACCATTGACTGGCATTGGGTCTGGCTCGTTGTGGCCGCCTTTTTGGGTGGCCTGCTAAATGCCGTGGCCGGCGGCGGGTCGTTCCTGCTATTCCCGGCGATGCTGGGGATGAGGATGCTGCCGATCCAGGCGAACGCGACTAATACTGTCGCGCTTTGGCCAGGCCAGCTGACGTCGATTGCCGCCTATCGCGACGACATTCGCAAGAACCTGCGGCTGGCCTTGACGATGGGGCTGGCGGGTTTCCTGGGTGGAACCGCGGGTGCGCTGGTGCTGCTGAACACGCCGCAAAAGACGTTTCTGCATTTGGTGCCGTGGCTTCTGCTGGTGGCGGCTTCGATTTTTGCGGTCAGCGGGCCGGTTGCGCGATGGCTTGAACGGCGCAAGGGGTCGACGGATCAAACGCGCGCCCCACGATGGTGGCCGGTTTTTCTGTGTACCATCGTGGTCTGTTTTTACATTGGGTATTTTGGCGCGGGGGCGGGGTTCTTGATCATCACGCTGCTTTCGCTTTTCGGGTTCCAGGATCTGAACGAGATCAACGCGCTCAAGGTTGTGTCGACCACGATGGCCAATGGGATTGCTTTCATTCTGTTCGTCGTCGACGGCCAGGTCGTGTGGCGCTATTGCCTGCTGGCGATGGTGACGGCGGCGATTGGCGGGTACACTTCGGCCAGCCTTGCGCGCCGTGTACCCCAGCCGGTGCTGCGCGGAGCGGTGGTGTTTATCGGGCTCGGCATGGCGGCTTGGTTTTTCTGGAAGCAGTGAGACAACAGTGAAACGGAGAATCAGTGAAGCAGAAAACGGTTCACAGTCGGAGGTAAAAGTGCTTCAAGAGCAGAGACGGACTTTTTTATGAGGATCGGTGAGCTTTGAAGTTGATCGAATTTGCGCCGCGCTGGGCCTTCGAATGGATTGACTCGACTGGTGCTGTTTGCACCGCTGTTTCTCTGCTTCACTGATTCTCTGTTTCGCTGTTCCCTGTAAACTGTCTTCATGAGCCACGAGGGGATTCGCATCGTCAGCAAGGAAGAGGCAGACCGCGAGCGCGCGCCAGCCCAGCCTTTGCCGCGCGTTGCGATTACGCCCGAGAAAGTCAGGGTTCTGCTGACCGAGGGCAAAGGCTTGGAGATCGACTGGCAGGACGGGCATAAGAGCGCATGGAACTTTGCATGGCTGCGCGATGCTTGCCCGTGCGCGACCTGCGTGGACGAGCGCATCAAGGAAGGCCGGAAGATCGGTCAGCCGCATGCGAAGGCGGCCGAGTTGCTGCCGATGTACAAGCCGCTCGCAAAGCCGGCAAGCGCGCATGCCGTTGGCCGCTATGCGCTCCAGTTCAACTGGCTCGATGGACATTCCAGCGGGATTTATTCGTGGGAATATCTGCGCCGCAACTGTCGGTGCCAGGAGTGCAAGTTGGCCGGGACAGAGACGTCGGGCGTTCCCAACTAGATCGCGTCCTGCGATTTTGCCACTGCCGATATTGCCCCAAGCCATACGTTACGCCCGGCACTCCGACTCCCTTCTTTTTAAACGACTTTTCCAATCCAAATAGGTAGAGTTGCACTCCAGGAGGCGCACGTGACCCTCAAGCAATTCCTGGGCAAGCAATTCATCGATGTCATCCAGTGGAACGAGCCGGAAGACGGCATGCTGGCCTACCGCTATCCGATGGAGGATATGGAGATTCAGAACGGCGGTCAGCTCACGGTCCGGGAATCGCAGTTGGCGGCATTCGTGAACGAGGGCAAAATCGCGGACGTTTTTAGGCCGGGGCTGCATACGCTCAACACGCGCAACCTGCCGCTGTTGACCGATCTGCTGAACTGGGACAAGGAATTCGAGTCACCGTTCAAGTCGGACGTGTATTTCTTCTCTACGCGGCTCCAGATCGATCAGAAGTGGGGAACATCGACGCCCATTACCATTCGCGATAAGGAATTTGGCGCGGTGCGCCTGCGCGGGTACGGCATCTATTCCTACCGCATCGCGGATCCCCGCATCTTTTTCATCAAGGTGACGGGAACGCGCGAACGGTATTACTCCACTGAGCTGGAGGGGCAGTTGCGCGAGACGATTGTCGCGCGCATGACCGATATTCTCGCCAGCAGCGATGTTTCGTTTCTCGACATGGCGAAGAACCAGGCTGCGCTGGGACAAAAAATTGCCGAACAGATGAAGCCGGCCTTCGCGGCACTGGGACTGGAGCTGGATCAATTCGTGGTGGAGAGCATCTCGCTTCCCGACGAGCTGGCCAAAGTCATGGATCAGCGGATTGGGATGAGCATGGCCGGAGACCTGGGACGGTTTACGCAATTCGAGGCGGCAGAGTCGCTGGAAGAGGCTGCGACCAATCCCGGCGGAGCAGCGGGAATGGGCGTGGGACTTGGCGCTGGCGCGGCAATGGCGCAGGCAGTGATGACGCAGGCGAAAGCCGCATGGAATGGCGGGATTCAGCCGGTCGCGAACGCACCTTCAACCGACGCAGCGGCTCCGGCAAGTACAAGGTTCTGCATTGAGTGCGGGAAATCCATCCCTGGCCGAGCGAAATTCTGTCCGGAGTGTGGGAAGGCACAATGAACTGTCCATCGTGCGGCGCGGCCATGCGCCTTGAGCCCGACAAAGACTGTTTGACGTGCGACTACTGCAGGAATATCTATTTTCCGGTGAAGGGCGACGATGGAGTCAGTGTCCTTCCGGAAAAGTCAGAGAATGCTTGCCCTGTTTGTTCGATTCCGTTGATGCAGGCATCCATTGCGAAAGTGCGCATCCAATATTGCACGCAATGCCGCGGCATGCTTATCCCCATGGGGGTGTTTCTGGCGCTTGTGGACGAGTTGCGCGCAGGTCAGCCTGGATCGCTGATCCCTCCTCCGCCCGACCCCACCGAGCTGCGCCGCAAGCTTGCGTGCCCGCATTGCCACAAGCCAATGGTGACGCACTACTATTCAGGCGCTGGCAATGTGATTCTCGAGGATTGTGAAGACTGCGAGCTGAATTGGCTCGATCACGGCAAATTGATGCGCATCGTGCGCGCTCCTGACCACTCGTATCGCAACGCCGAGCCGATGGTTTAAGGGAGCGGGTCGATCTCTCCGCAATGGATGCGGCTCAATGGCAGGGGGCATTTGGAGTTGGGGCCGCGACGCGCGCCCTGATCTCTTTGATCTCGGCGATGAGCTCGACGAGCTGTTCGCGTTTGCGCTCGCTGACATTGAGGAAACGAACGCCAACCTTGTGGCGCTTGTGAATGGACTGTGTGACACCGGCGAGGCGGAACGGCAAGCCGTCCAGGTGAAACTCGATTTCCACCCGGCTACGAATTCCAAGCGGAAAGCAATCCTCGGTGCGGAACTGGCACCCGTTCAGACTCAGATCCAGAATCCGGCCGCGCAGGCGGATGCCCGGATCGAGCAGTTGCAGAGTGGCAGTGCCATCCACGCTGTGCCGGGATTCTTTGCGGCGTTCCGCTTTTTGCGTTGGGGGAGGGGCTACATCGTCTTTCGGCGCCATTCTTATCTCCTCATCCACCGCCAACTTACTCTCAATGGCCGTCCGTCAATGCCCATGGTTGAACAGGCGCCGGTTGCTCAACTTCGCGACCTTGCAGGCGGTCGTACTCATACAAATCGCTCGTAGTCCCCAGCGATTCGTTGTAAAGGCTAACGTCGCCAATCAGCAGTTTCAATTCCTCGCTGAACGTGTGGATAGCCTGCAACTGGCTTGCCGTAGCGGGCAATTCATATTTGGAGGTCTTAATGAATTTTTGGTAACCGCGATCGAGAAGCCGCGCCACCTCGCCACGCACGAGAACGCCGGGATGGATCGCGAAGGCGGCCGGTGCATCTTTGCCTTGGCTCTCCGGCACCAGGACAGCGGCTACCCCATGCTTGCTCGCCAGCACCCCGTTCGCGACTCCAGCGAAGGGTGTCACATCAAAAGAGTGCAAGCGCAGGATTGCAAGCGCTTGATCGAAGCTTGGTTTGGTGGGCGTTTTGGCCATGGCCGCTTTCCGGTCTGCGAAGATAAAAGGGGAGTGCTCGAAAGCTTCTCCTTATCACTCTCGCACAGGGTGCACGCGGGCCGCAACGCGCCATGACTAGCTGGGCCCAGGATTCATGCAGAAGATGGAAACGATTCACACGCAAACCACACTTGGGTCTTCGTTGCCGGATCGCATCGGCGCGACGCCGCTGGTACGTCTGGAGCAGGTGGTGCGCGGGCTGGACGGGATTACACTGCTGGGCAAGGCGGAATGGACGAATCCCGGCGGAAGCGTGAAAGACCGTGCGGCCGCGGGAATGGTGCGCGATGCGCGCCAACGCGGTCTGTTGACGCCGGGAAAAACCATCCTCGACGCGACCAGTGGGAACACGGGGATCGCTCTCGCGATGCTGGGCGCGGCGTTGGGCATTCCGGTGCGGCTGGCCATGCCCTCGAACGTTTCGCCTGAACGCAAACGCATCCTGCACGCGTATGGCGGAACGGTGGATTGGACCGATCCCGACCAGGGCTCGGATGGAGCCATTCGCCGCGCACGCGAGCTGGCGGGCAATGATCCGGCAAAGTTTTGCTATCTGGATCAGTACTCGAACGATGCGAACTGGCTGGCGCACTACAACACGACCGGGCCGGAGATTCTGGCGCAGACCGCGGGACAGGTGACGCATTTTGTTGCCGGGCTAGGCACGACCGGCACGTTCATGGGTACGACGCGCCGGCTGAAGGAACACAACCCCGCGATTCAGGCGATCAGTTTTCAGCCCGATTCGCCGTTTCATGGATTGGAAGGATTGAAGCACATGGCCAGCGCCATTGTTCCGGCGATCTACAATCCGCACCTGGCCGATCGCGAACTCGGAATCGAAACGGAAGCTGCCTACGAAATGGCCAAACGGCTGGCGCGCGAGGAAGGGCTGCTTGTCGGCATCTCGGCCGCAGCCGCGGTTGTTGCATGCCTCAAGATTGCCCGCGAGGAAGCAGCTGCCGGACGACGCGCGGTGATTGTTACAGTGCTGCCGGACTCCGCCGACAAGTATTTGAGCGAGCGATTCTGGGAGGAAGGATGAGCGTGCTGCGCGTGCCCCAGGCTGTGTATGAGAGTCTTCGCGCGCATGGCGAGGAGACGTATCCGCACGAATGCTGCGGTGCGCTCTTGGGAAAGCCGGTCGAGGATGGATGGGCGATTGTTGCCGCAATTCGAGCCGGCAACACGCGCACCGACTCGGCGCACAATCGCTATCACATTGCGCCGGTAGAACTGGTGAAGATCCAGCGCGAAGCTCGCACGCGCGGTTTGGAGATTGCCGGCTTCTATCATTCGCATCCCGATCATCCCGCGCAGTGGTCGCCGACAGATTTTGCCGAGGCGCACTGGCTGGGCTGCTCGTATGTCATCACCGAAGTCGCGCACGGCGAAGCTGCAGTCACGAATTCGTTCTTTCTGGCTGGTACAACCGAGGAAGACAAGCGATTCGTCCACGAGACCATCGAAGTCGACGGGTAGAACGCGCCCAAAGGCACGTAGGTTTCCGGCTCTTCGAGCCCTCTTCACTGGCCCCGTCGCTCCTTGATGATCTGTCCCCGTAAAAGGCCCATCCGTCCTCCTGGCGTTGGCCGTCGCCGCAGGAACATTTCTTCCGTCCAAACGCGTCGAGGCTCGGGCACTGGTTCGTGAACCTAGATGAGGAGAAGTGCACCAGAATCAGCGACATGGACCATTACATGGAATTTAGATCGAATTTAGCCAAAAACCATGGCTTTTGAAAGAAGCCTTGTGTAAGGTTCGCGCAGATTTCCGATTCGACATTCCCCACGATCCAGCTATTTGCCGGTAGTGTCATCAATCCAGGAGGTTCACCTATGAAGTTCAGCCCAATTGTGTTGGGACTGTCTCTCGCGGTCGCCGGCGGTCTACCGGCCACGGCGCAAGATGCATCCACTGCAGCAGCTCCTACGCCCAAGTACCTGCAAGTCATCGTCGAATACCCCAAGCCCGGCAAGGGCGGACTGGCCCACGACAAAACGGAGGGCGCTTTCGTCGCGGCGATGGCCAAGGCCAAGTTCCCCCTGCACTACACCGCGTTCAACGCGATCTCCGGGCGAGCGCGGACCATTTATCTCGGCCGCTTCAACTCCTTCGATGAATTGCAGCAGGCCAACAAGATCTTTGACACACCGGCCGTCGCATCCGAGTTTGAACGGATCAACGTGGCCGACGGTGAGTTACTGAACGAGGCCCATACGTTGATCTTCAGCTTTGATGCCGAGCTGAGTTTCCACACCAGAACGCCGGGCCCCGAATCCCGCTACCTCGAAGCCGACATCGTGGAGGTTCATCCCGGTCATAGCAAGGATTTCCAGGATCTGATGAAGCTGTATATGGCCGCCTTCGATAAAGCCGGAACCACCCAACATTGGGGCGCGTACCGGATGGAGTACGGTGAGTCGATCGGCGAGTACGTCTTCCTCACCTCCTCCAATTCCGAGGCTGAAATTGACCAAAGATTCTCGGAGGATCCAAAGATCCGAACTGCGATAAGCGAGGAAGAACTGAAAAAGATCCGTGAGCTGCGCGCCGCATCCATCGCTTCCGAGCGGGTTGAGTTGTATTCGGTGAATCCTGCCCAGAGCTACGTGACCGAGGACTTTATCAAGGCCGATCCCGGCTTCTGGAAGCCGAAGACCACAGCTTCGGCTGCAAAGCCAGAGGCCAAAAAAGCAGCCCAATAACGGCGCGTTCGACAGAGTCAATTTGAGGGACTTCGGCGAGATGCCAGAGTCCCTCAGAAAATCAGAACCGTCATCGGCCGAGCAGCCTGCGGAGCGATTCATCCCCGTTTATTCGGCCCAGTCACAACAGCGACCCACTCCCAGGACCAAAAGAACGGGGCAGGCACGATGAACACGATCAGCACGCCCGCAATCCGCTCGCAACATCCGGCCACCACAATCGGGCTCAGGGGATCGGTGGATAAGTACTTCTACTTCGCCATGTCCCTGCTCATCGCCGCGATTGTGGTCTGGGGATTCAGCCACACCATCGACGCCAGCCTCTTCCATGCCTCGCCGCCGCGGCCGCTCCTTCTCTGGATTCATGGCGCTGCCTTCTCCCTGTGGGTAGCGTTCTACATCTTTCAGTCGGCGCTAGTGCGCACGCGCAACGTGCGAATCCATCGCCTCTTCGGCTGGTTCGGCGTCGGACTCGCGTCCGTCATGGTCGTGCTCGGCTTCGTCATCGCTGTCATCATGGGCCGCTTCGACAAGCACATCCTCCACATCCCCGACACCGATACGTTTCTCAGCGTTCCCTTTGGCGACATGCTCATCTTCGGCGTTTGCGTGGTTCTCGCGATTGCCTGGCGCCGCAGACCCGAACTCCATCGCCGCCTGCTGTTCATCGCCACGTGCGCGTTGCTGGATGCCCCCTTCGGCCGCATCCAATACATCTTCGATCACACCCTCTTTTACGTTTTCGTGGACGGCGTGATCCTGCTGGGAGTCGCGCGCGACCTTTTCGTCGACCGCCGCATTCATAAGGCCTATCGTGTGGCTCTGCCGGTGCTGTTTGGCTTCCAGATCTTTCTCATCTATCTGTACCGTGGCGCTCCTGCCTGGTGGCTCAAACTCGGTCAGTCGCTTCTCGGCTCGTGATAGACCTGCCGTGCAATGGGAGGACTTCCTTTCCCGTAGTTGCATTGAAAGGTCGGCCTCTGGCTTTCCGAGTGAATGCAGAGCGAATGGATGTCAAGCAGATCAGAAATCTCTTTACTTATTCCCGTTGTGGCAAGATAATCGGCCCGCCCCAGAGCACGTGCGGTTGCCCACCTTCTACTCCCTCAACGCAAGTGATCTTTGAGCATGTCAAGGAGGTTACCCATGAAAATCAGCCCAGTTCTGTTGGGACTGTCCCTCGTCGCTGCCGGCGGTTTGGCGGCCGCAGCACAAGATACATCCGCACCCGCGGCACCACCCAAAGTCATTCAGATCGCGCGGGAGTTTATCAAACCGGGCAGAGCCGGCATGGCCCACGACAAAACCGAAGCGGCCTTTGTGGCGACAATGAACCGCGCCAAGTTGCAGGGCCACTACGTCGCCCTGAACTCACTGACGGGCAAATCGAGAGCGCTTTTCATCACGCGTTATCCGTCGTTTGCGGCGTGGGAAGCCGACAACAAGATTATCGACAAGAGCCCGTCGCTATCCGCGGAAATCGACCATGATTTGATGGCCGACGGCGACCTGCTTCAGGATTTTGACCAGGCGGTTGCAACCTATGACGAAAAGCTGAGCTTTCACCCTCATGCTGACATCTCCCATGCCCGCTACTACGAGGTCTCCGTCTTCCGCGTCAAGCCTGGCCACCGCAAGGAATGGCATGAATTGACCAAGATGGTGCAGGATGCCAATGAAAAAGGTGGGACCAGCGCGCACTGGGCGACCTACGAGGTTGCTTACGGCGCCGAGGATGGCACGTACATCATTCTGAGTGCGGACAAGTCGATGGCTGATATTGATCAGGGATTCGCGGAGAGCGCGAAATTTGCCGAAGCGTTGGGCGGCGAGGAAGGGATGAACAAGCTCGACAAGCTTTACGGCGAGACCGTGGAGTCTTCGCGCAGCGAGTTGTTCTCCATCAATCCCAAGCAGAGCTATGCCGATGAGGCGTGGATCAAGAGCGACCCTGACTTCTGGAAGCCCAAGGCCACTGAGACTGCCGCAGCCAAGGCCGCCACTAAGCCGGCTGCTGCGCCAAAGCCCTCAGGCCAATAAGAACCCATAAGAATCGGAATCCAAGTTAGTTCGTCACTTGAAGCGGCTCCTGCAATGCCGGGGCCGCTTTACTCTTCGCAGGCTGTTCCTGCCTGCTCTCCGAAGCGCCCAAAAGCGCGCTCTCAAGCGGATGAGAGGACCCAGTTCCCAGGGTCAATCTCCGACCGCGCGCACGCTTTCCTTCATCCAATGGGCCCGCTGTGTCATCTTAGAGAGAGCTGGCGAGGTCCCAGACTGATGATGATTTTCATTCCCACGCCATTGCGCCCTTTTGCGGGCGGGCAGGATGCCGTTGAAGTGAACGCCGCGACCATTACCGAGGCGCTTGACGGCCTCACGCAGGCCCATCCCGATCTGCGTAAGCACTTGTTTACGGGGGAGGGCAAGCTGCGCGCCTTTGTTAACCTGTATCTGAACGACGAGGATGTTCGCTACCTTCCCGCGAAGGAGGGCACATCCGTCACGAAGAACGACACGCTCTCGATTATCCCCTCAATCGCCGGGGGCTAGGCGCCTTCGGCGCAAACATTTCTGACTGGCCGAATCCAAGGTCGATACTTAGAATCTGTGAACTAAGAACTACGAACTGAGAGCTTTTCGATGCCTACGATTACCGAAACCCTTCCGCTGCCTGAGCTGACGACCGACGATCTAGCACGCTACTCACGCCATCTGATCTTGCCCGAGGTGGGCATGGAGGGGCAGCAGAAGCTGAAGGCCGCCAAGGTGCTGTGTGTTGGCACGGGGGGCCTGGGTTCGCCGCTCGTTCTTTATCTGGCTGCCGCCGGCATTGGCACGCTGGGCCTGGTGGATTTCGATGTTGTGGATGCGAGCAATCTCCAGCGCCAGATCATCCACTCAACGAAGGACATTGGCCGCAAGAAAATCGACTCCGCCGCTGAGAAGCTGACTGCGCTGAACCCGGCACTCAACGTCGTCAAGCACGACACGATGTTGTCCAGCGCCAACGCGCTCGAGATTCTGAAGGACTACGACATCGTCGCGGATGGAACCGATAACTTCCCTACTCGCTACCTGGTGAATGACGCTTGCGTACTGTTGGGTAAGCCGAACGTCTACGGGTCCATTTTCAGATTTGAAGGCCAGGCCAGCATTTTTGCTACCAAGGAAGGTCCCTGCTATCGCTGCCTCTATCCGGAGCCGCCCCCGCCGGGGCTTGTTCCCAGCTGCGCGGAGGGCGGGGTGTTGGGCATTCTTCCTGGGCTAGTCGGAGTCATTCAGGCGACGGAGGTCATCAAGCTGATTCTCGGCAACGGGAGTCCGCTCATCGGCCGTCTTCTGCTTGTGGATGCGCTGAATATGCGCTTCCGCGAGCTGAAGCTGCGCAAGAATCCAGAGTGCCCGGTTTGTGGCGATCACCCCACCGTGACCGAGCTGATCGACTATCAGAATTTCTGCGGCATCGTTCCTGAAATTCGGCAGGAGGCAAACTTGAAGAACGGCGTCCCACAGATCACGGTGAAGGAACTGAAACGGCGGATCGATGCCGGAGAAGACGTGCAACTGATTGACGTGCGCGAGCCGTACGAATATCAGATTGCGCAGATTGGCGGAAAGCTGATTCCTCAAAACGATGTGCCGCAGCGCCTGGCTGAGATCGACCGCGACCGCGAAGTTGTGGTGCATTGCAAGAGCGGAGGCCGGTCGCAGCGCATCGCCGAATTCCTCATGCAATCCGAATATCCACGAGTCGTGAATGTGGCAGGCGGGATTCTCGCGTGGAGCGACGAGATCGACCCCAAGGTGCCTAAGTACTAGTCCGGAACCGCATTTGAATCGACCCAGCACTTGCAGAGACTTTTTGCCGCATGTAGTCCGGATCAATCGTGATATACATATCTGCACGGACATAGAGCCGATTATTCAGATAAGCCAGTTGACCGATCTTAAACTCTCCCCAGTCGTTCACGCCCCAGAAGCCGGTTCCAGCTAGACTGGATCGGAATCGCATCGCGGCGTTCGGAGCAAATCCATTTTGCAGGAAGCCATCAAAGCGGATGTTGTGCTGCTCGGCAAGCACGTGCGTCTCGAGCCGTTGCAGTCCGGCCACGCCGATGCACTTGCTGTGGCCGCGGCAGTCGATCCAGCTTTATACCGATGGACCTCCGTTCCGCAAACGAGCGCCGAGGCCTCTGACTACATCGCTGCCGCGCTGGCCTTGAGAGACGCCGGAAAGGCACTGCCGTTTGCGACGATTCGCATTGAAGATGGCGCGGTGATCGGATCGACGCGCTTCTTCGATCTGGAAACCTGGGCGTGGCCTACGGACCATGCTCGCCATGGCCGAACCTTTCCTGACGTTTGCGAGATTGGCTATACCTGGCTTACGCAATCGGCCATTCGCACCGCGGCCAACACCGAAGCCAAGTTTCTGATGCTGTGTTATGCCTTTGAAACCTGGGGCGCCCTTCGAGTTTGCCTGCACACCGACGCGCGCAACCTGCGCTCGCAGGTGGCGATTGCGCGCATTGGTGGGGTGAAGGAAGGCATTTTGCGCGCCCATCGCATGGCGTCCGATTTCACGGCGCGCGATTCAGCTCGCTTTTCGATCATCGCGAAAGAATGGCCGGGTGTAAAGCAGCGCCTGCGTCGCATGCTGATGCAGCCGTAGTCGCTGGCGCTCACCCATTCAATTGGGCAGCAGTCCATACACGTCGAGTTCGCCGGGAACCGAGGTGCTGTTGTCCGCTCCGCCTGTATTGTTTCCCCTCGTGCCCACGTAGACTTTGCCATTCGCGACTGTGGGCACGGTGAATTTGACCGCGTTACCGGCGGTATTACCGTTGCCCAGCGTGCTATTCCATAGTTCGGTCGAGAGGTTGGTTGCGTCGTAGGCGCGCAGAACGGCGGGGCCGCACCCAGGCGACGTGGGAATGCAAAACTGACCCGCATCGATAATCCAGACGATGCCGTTGCTGTTATTCGGTGTCGAAGATACCGAAGGGGTGGGACCGTACGAAGCAAACGTCTCAGGGCTGACATTCGGCAGTGGGCTCAGATAGGCGGTGCTTGGATTCAAGGAAAGCGCTTGGAGCGGACCCTTGAACGTTGAAATGTAAAGAGTGGAGTTCGAGAATGCGCCCGTGGCGAAAATTCCATGGAAGCCGGGGTTGTTGAGGTTGAGGTACGTCTGCTGCCATGCGTTCCCATACCCACCCAAAGCATCGCGGTTCAGAAGATAGAGAGAGGCGTCTTTACCACCGCCAATGATGAGGTGTGTGGGATTGCCGCCGTTGGCGGGGAGATCGACGAGGACCGCGCCTCCGGAACCAAAATCGACGTCGTCCTGATCATCAGTTAGCTGATCGGTCGGTGTGAAGTAGTTATTGCTAACACTCAGGCTTGGAGAAAGCTGTAAAAGTGTATCGCCATAATTGCTGGTGGTGGGATCAAAAGCCCCATTGGCGGTGATGACATAGAGATTGCCTGAAGAGTCGGCAGCGGGCGCGCCTCCGCTCATCCAGATGCCGCCGTCTCCAACACCTTCAGTCAGAGGAGAAGAAGGAATATTCGGATCGACATTGAAAACGGATGTCTGGGCGAGATTGCTCGCGTTGTAGCCCATGATCCAACCGTAAAACGGCGTTGTGTCTTCATGCGAAGCCCATGCGATGTACACGGTCCCGTTGACGAGCGCCAGACCAGGACGCTGATTCTCCTGCTGGTCGACGAAGGTCGTCGTTGAGGTTCCGTCCGCATTGCCGGGATATGTGGCAGCAATGTTCGCTGGTCCGTAGGACTGCTCATTCCCCGTGGCAAGGTCGATCGCATGCAGGCGCTGATAAAAAGTGGGTCCCGAGGCGACAACGGATTTCGAGACGACATAGAGTGTGTTGGTGGTTGGATCGATGACCGGGGTTCCGGTCACGCCAACCAGCGGTTGAATGTCGCCTCCGCCCGCCCCTACAAGGTAACCAGGCAGTCCTGAAGGCACCGCGGTCTCGCCGGATGTGCCGCCGTGCGCCGTATCGAGAAGATTGGCATGCCACAGCGGAGTGCAGGGAGTCGTGTTGTTGTCCGCGTCAAAGGCGTAGAGGCTGTCGTTCTGGGTGGCAACGAAAACCACGTTGTGTGGCGCCGAATTGACGGTGAGATTTGGAACCCAAAGGGGCTGGGCATACACGGACTCGTCGACCGCGCAAGAGAAGAGTTTGCCGAAAGTGGAGGTCGTGACGTTCGAGGTGTTGAGAGCGTACTCCTGCGTGTTGGCCCCGTCACGGGAGATATCGTTGTGATACGTGGTCATACCGGCGAGATCGGTAACGCCGATAGTGGCTGTGGCTGTGATTGAGTTATTGGTGACGCTGCTGGCCGTGATGGTGTATACACCCGCGGTGCTGGGTGCCGAGTAAGTGACGGCAACTCCGGTGAGGCTGGTGGCGGCGGAGAGGGTCCCGCATGCGACACCGCTGCAACCTGAACCGCTGACAGACCAATTCACGCCGGAGCTGTCGGTCGTGGTCGGAGTCAGTGAAAGGGTTTGCGTGATGGTTATACCGGCGTTTTGCGGTGAAACCGAAACGGAAATGCCAGAGGAAGTAGAAATCGTCAATGCCAGGTTTACCGATTTCGTCTGCACCGGAACGCTGGAATCGCTGACGCTGATGGTGAGAGGGGTGGCACCGGCGGCTGCTGTCGGCGTCCCCGTGATTGCCCCGGTGGCTCCATTCAGTGTGAGGCCTGCCGGCAAAGAGCCGCTGGAGATGGACCACGTGTAGGGCGTAGTTCCACCCGCGGCCAGCAGTGCAGCGCTATAAGCGACTCCCACCTGTCCACCTGGCAAAGTTGTTGTCGCGATGGTCAGCGTGCCCGAAGCGGTCGACCCTATGGTTAGTCCCAGGGAAACGGAAGCGCTCTGCACGGGATTGCTGGAGTCGTTCACAGTGAAGGTGAGCGGACTAGCGTTCGCTGCCACGGTAGGTGTACCGATGATTGCGCCTGTAGACGCGTTCAGACTGAGACCCGAGGGTAGTGTTCCCGAGGTCAGGGACCAGGTGTACGGCGTAGTTCCCCCTGTGGCGACGAGGGTCGCGCTGTAGCTCGCGCCCACCTGGCCGTCGGGAAGCGATGAGGTGGTGATGCTTAGCGTCGCGGGAGAGATTGTCAAGCTCAGGCTCACCGATTTGCTCTGTGCGGGGCTGCTGGAATCGGTGACCGTGAACGTGAGGGCACTGGCACTGACGCCTGCTGTGGGCGTGCCGCCGATCGCGCCCGTGGATGCTTTCAATGTAAGTCCGGCCGGCAGCGTGCCGCTGGTCAGAGCCCAAGTGTAAGGCGCTGAGCCGCCCGTGGCTGCGAGCGTGGCGCTATAGGCGGTCCCGACCTGGCCTTTCGGCAGTGAGGAAGTGGTGATGGCCAGCGTGCCGGAAGGCGTCAAGGACGTACCGCTGCAACCGGCGAAGGCGCAGAGGACGGAAAGCAGCCCGATGGCGACCGGAATTCGAAGCGATTGATGTTCACGACCGAATGCGAATCGAGAGCCGGCAAAAGAATGGACTAGACAGAAAAATGCATCTATGAGCAAATTGCGCACCCTTCTCAGCAGAGTCAATGAGCGCAAGGCGGGGGATGTCTTGCTAGCGCGTGCAGCAATTGACGTTCCGTCTATCTTCTATTTTTTAATCGAATTTTACAATAACGTTAATGACAAACTTCAGTAAGGCTCGATGGTAATCTCTCTCCGATTCCAACGGAGTCCTTGCGAGTCTCCCGCTCCATGCAGCCAAAAAGCGCAAGCTAGGGCCATTCCGGGTTCGGACCCGGTTCCGCAGGCTCGCTAGCGAGCAATCTCGACGGGGCCGGGCTTGATGGGCTCAAACGGCTTTCCGTTCTCGTCCATCTTGCCGAAGATCATCTTGCCGCTTGCAGTTTGCAAAACGCTGGTGACCGAGATATCGACGGGCTTGCCGATCATCTTGCGGGCATGGTCGACGACCACCATCGTGCCGTCATCGAGATAGCCCACGCCCTGGTTGTATTCCTTGCCTTCTTTCAGGATGAGCACGGTCATACGTTCGCCGGGGAGCACTACGGGCTTGAGCGCATTGGCCAGATCGTTGATGTTCAGGACCTCGACGTGGTGCAGGTGCGCGACTTTGTTCAGATTGAAATCGTTGGTCACGACCTTGGCTTCCCATTTCTTCGCCAGTTCAAGAAGTTTGAGGTCGACCTCGCGGATCGATGGAAAGTCATCGGGAACAATCTGGACTTGAATGCCGCAACTGGATTGCATGCGCTGCAGCATATCGAGGCCGCGGCGGCCGCGCTGGCGCTTGGAGCCATCGGTGGAGTCGGCGACGACCTGTAGCTCGCGCAAGACGAACTCCGGAATCACCATCAGGCCCTCAACGAATCCCGCCTCGGCAATGTCGGCGATGCGCCCGTCGATAATCACGCTGGTGTCGAGCACCTTGGCGGTGCGCCTGGTCGGGCGCTCTCCGCTAAACACGATGCCCAGCGCGGCCGGATTCAGCAGCTCGCCTTTGCTGGCGCCCACGAGTAGGCCGACATAAGTCATCAGCAGCAGCACGAAAATCTGCAGGACGGCCGAGGTCGAACTGGTGAGTGGAGCGGAGCGCAGCACCAGGCAAAAAAGTGCCGCGCCAAAGATGCCCAGCACGCTGCCCACAACCGCGCCGATGAGCCGCTTGAGGCTGAGAGCCCGCACCCGCAGCTCGAACAGAATTACTGCGCCAGCGGCTCCAGCTCCAGCGAGCGCGCCCACCGGGCCATTGAGGCCAAACGGATGAAGAAAATAACAGACCCCCGACAACAAGGCCACAAAGAAAAGACGGGCAAGAACAAGATCCATAAAAACCCTGCTTCCGCGGGCGAGGAATATGAGTCTCCCGCTGGGCCAGCTGCACTTTTGGAAATATATCCGAGAGCCGAAGCCGATGACAGAAGATCAACGAGGCTGGGGGTTGCGTTGATCTTCAAAAAGATTCAAGAAGGCAGAATCATTTCCGCAAATGCTATAGCTGCGGAGTATGCCTGCCCGTATGCCCGTCAGTCAAGAGCGAGCTTTTCTAGGGAGCTGTTGGTCTCGTTGCGAGACCAACAGCTTATCCTCGTCGGGGCGGGCGGATTTTGGCCCGCCCCCTCGCTATGACGCGACGGCGAGTTCTGCGCCCTGCGGCAGGCGCTGCATGCCTTTCCGCGGGCCCCTCTTGCGCGCGCTTCTCACCTTGATGCACTCCAGCAGCTCCAGCGGAGAACAGGTTTTCTTGGCCAGCAGCGCATCGGCGGCATGGATCTGACCTTCCATTTTCTGGGGATCGCCCATAAGGACCATCGGCACGTGAGCCGCGATCTGTTTCAACCGGCGGATCAACTGGTCGCCGGTCATCTGTGGCATGGCGAAGTCAGCCAGTACCAGGTCGACAAGGTTGTCGCCAAAGATACTGATTGCCTCCGCGCCGTTGTTGGCCGCGAGTACGCGGTAGCCGTTCGTTGAAAGCATGAACTTGAGCACGGAAAGGTCTTGTTCGTTGTCATCGACGCAGAGAATTACTTTCTTGGGACGCATGGAAAAAGGTCCACTCCTTGGGGTACAGAATGTTCGCCGACTCGTGAGAACACACATCTCTTCTCCCGCTCTGGTGGCAGGTTGACGCGATGGTTCCCCGGGACGGCAGACGCCAACAGGCTTTACGTGGCCGGATGCGGTTGCGAGGCGCTTTCAGAACGCAGAAGCACCTGCTCCGTCGATCGACCTAACGCAACGGAAGCCCTTGTTAGCAGTCAGAATTGTGTCTGATTGACTTGGGCCAGGCCGGCTCAAACGCCGGTGAAAAATGTCTCAATGCTTGGCAAGAGTACGGGCACTCGGAGATGCTGGGAAGAGAGAAAGACAAGCGAAAACCGCAATGAAAACTATCAGGGGAGAAGTGGAAATCGGGTAGTGCAAAGACAGAACGACACTTGTAACGATTAAAGTCTGTTGAAAGAGTGTGCATTACGGCAGGAAAAGCTGTCCCTTTGCAACGAGAATAGTGCTGCCTGCGACGCGCACATCGGAAACCTTCGCCGAACTCATTTTCGCGCTGAGAAAAAGATCGCTGGATCGATTTATTTCGACCCCCTGCCGGAGCAGGATTCGTTCTCCGGAAGCAACGACGCCGCGTGCCACGAGATAGCTAATGGCGCAGCCGGCCGCTGAGCCTGTGGCCGGATCTTCTCCTCCGTTAAACTGCATACGCGCGCGAAAGGCGGGCGTCTCTTCGCCGGTGGGTCCGAGCACAAAGAACCAGCGCGCGCCTCGCGCCCGAAGCCATTCTGTGGCCTCGCGCTGTTTCACGTTGAGCCGGGCCAGGGCTTCGGACGAGCGCAGCGGAACAATAGCGAATGCATTTCCCGTGGAGACCACTTGTGGGGGCAGCTTGGGTTCGAGATCGGCAAGATCGAGTCCGATGAGGTGCGCAACCGCAGCGGGATCCAACTCCGCGCCGAATTCCGGGTTGCGCTGCGTCATCTCGCCGAAGAGGGCCGCGGAATCGCCAACTCGATCTTCAAAGCTCACTGGAACGGGGCCGACGTTGAGCGCGAGCGTAATGGTGTCGCCTTGTTCAGTCGCCGGCGCATTCACCTTCAGCACAGTGGCGGTGCCTAACGTGGGGTGTCCTGCAAACGGCAGCTCCTCTTGCGTAGTGAAGATGCGCACGCGCACGCCTTCGGCCTGCTCGACGCCTACGGGTCTGCGCTGAACAAATGTCGTCTCGCTCAGATTGAATTCACGGGCAATCGCCTGCATCCGCTCCGTGGGCAGACCAATGGAATCGATCACGACCGCAACCGGATTGCCGGCCAGCGCGACGTCAGTAAACACGTCGGCGATTGAGTATTCCAAAACAATCGGAGCAGAGGGACGAATAGACATAAAGCAATTATCGGACAACCGTTCTGCGTTTCAGCCCTGAATTCGGGACGCTGGTCACAAAGGAATGGTGCTAGTTCGGCTTCTCCTCCTCGACAAACATCTTGAGCCGTGCGAGCGATTGGTCCCACTGCTCGGACACCGATTCGAGATAGTTTTTCGCTTCCTGGAGCGGTTCGGGGTTGAACGCGAACAGGCTCTCGCGGCCGCGGCGCATGCAGCGCACCATGCCGGCGTGCTGGAGTACCCTCAGGTGCTTGGTGACTGCCTGGCGGGTGAGCCGGGAACCCTCGGTGAGCTGCGAGATCGAATAGAGCTCTCCCCCGCTCAGTTTTGCCACCAGCGCGAGGCGCGTGCGGTCGCCGAGCGCTGCAAAAACAGGAGCGTGCGAGCGGCGCCGGGCGGAACGGGAGCTAGGAGTTTTTCGCGACATAGCCCTCGATGTTCTTCATCTGCTCGGTCCATCCGCCATCGTTGCGTCGGAATGCCTCGAGACGCCAATCGGCGGCGATGTTTTCGAATCCAGATTCGGTGAGCGTGAGGAGCGTGCCGGTCGCGTTCTTTTCGAGTCTGAACTCGACGAGCGTCCTCGGCGCTGTGGAGTAGTCGGCCGAGTAATTGGCTGGATCAACGGATTTGATGAGGGGCCAGGTGAAGGAAAAGAGCCGCTCCGGCTCCATGGCCTGAACCAGGGCTTCCCATTTCACATGTTCATAGCCGGGATAAGTGATCTGGCCGCGCGTAGTTTGGCCAACCACGAAAGGGCCTTCCAACTTTACCCGGAACCATTCGCCGAATTCACGATAGTCGGTGAGCGCGCGCCAGACGCGGGAAACGGGGGCCTTGATCTCAATACGTTTTTCAATGCGATCGGTCATGATCGGGCAACCTCAAGGTTGCATAATAACGTGAGTCGGTCCGGAATGCAACCATTTGGTTGCGCATTCAGCGGCGGAAATCGGGCGGCCTCAAGAAAACCGTCAGGCTTGACAGGTTCCGGCGTTCGCTCTAGTCTACGAATACTTGGTTCGGGTCGATGCCCGGCCACAAAGGACTCGATGGCCCGCTTCTCCGCTCCCGCAATGAATATGTGCTGCCGCTGTCAGGGCTGCGCTGCGCGGGCGTGTTCGCTGGGCTAGATTCCGAACTAAATCGGAAACCCCGACGACCCACCCGCCCATGGCGAGTGGGTTTTTCGTTTCTGGGTGCAAAGCGCCCGCATGCAAATTGCAGTGAAGGAGATTTTCAATATGAGCGTCATCCAGGAAAGCCGAATCCCCCGCATCCTCGAAAGTGCGCCGGATTTCGAGGCCAAGTCCACTCAGGGCGTCATTCGCCTCAGCGATTACACCTCGAGGGGCAAGTATGTGCTGCTCTTCTCGCACCCCGCTGACTTTACCCCGGTCTGTTCCACAGAGTTCATCGCGTTTGCGCGCGCATGGCAGCGATTCGAGGACCTGGGCGTGCAGTTGATCGGCGTGTCGATCGATTCCATTTACTCGCACATCGCCTGGGTGCGGGATCTCGAAAAGAATGCCGGCATCGAGGTCAAGTTCCCGGTCATTGCCGATCTCGATCAAAAAGTCGCGGGACTCTACGGCCTGGTGCATCCGGAGGCATCGGATACCTCGACGGTGCGCGCAGTCTTTGCGATCGATCCCAAGCAGACCATCCGCGCGATCATTTACTATCCGCAGCAGCTCGGCCGGAATATTGACGAACTGGTGCGCGTGTTTCAGGGATTACAGACAATCGACGGAAACGGCGTCAGCGTAGGCGCCGACTGGACCCCAGGTCAGGATGTAATTGTGCCCGCGCCGGCGACGGTGGCCGATGCGGCCAAGCGCACCAACGGCGGCGGCGCCGGGTTGAAGGTCGAGACGTGGTACTTGTCGAAGAAGGAGTTGGCGGCAAAATAACAGTTCAGAGTTCACAGTTCGTAGTTCTTAGTTTCGAGTCGCGAGCCGAAGTGGCTTCGACCTCAAAGATGAGACTGTGAACTAAGAACTCCGAACTGCCTTTCAAGCATCGGTGGCGAAGTGGCTAACGCGCAGGTCTGCAAAACCTGTATACGCGGGTTCGATCCCCGCCCGGTGCTCCAAATTCTGCGGACAGTAAAAGGCCGCGCTCCTCGACGAGGGGGCGCGGCCTTTTTGATTTGAGCCCGAAGGTCGGCCCTCAGTGCAAATTCGCTGCGCGAAAAAACTGCCCGCTACAGCGCGATCAGCGGCCGGGGAAGGCGCGTCTTGGTGCGATCGAGAAAGAGACGCATGCGGAGGGCTTCGGCACGCTGCACGGCGACGAGGCGCATTTGCCGCCGAATATGATCGCGGTTTTCGAGGCGCGAGAGCTGTGCCTCGTCGTAATCGGCATCACGCTCCAGCCGAGTCACTCGATCTTCGAGGGTCTGGCGGAACCGGGGGCTGATTTCGAAGCCATCTTCCAGGGCGGAATCGTTCAACATGGCAGGCACCTTTTGCGGGAGCCTGGGCCAAATATCTTTTGCCATGGCCTCAAGTTTTTCCCGACGCAACCGATATTAACGACAACCCCCTCCCTCGCGCCAGATTACGGTGTCGCGGGACGCAGGTAACGACTGTGTCCGAAACTGCGCCATAGTCGTGGAACAGGACAAGGCGAGAGCCGGCCGATTAAGACGAAACGAGCCTATAAATGCGCCACAGGCCGGGGTGGTTACCCGGCCTGTTACGCTCGTGCAAAGGATTTTGAACGGCTCGGAACTGCTCGTCAGTTGCCGCCGGAATTGGTTCCAGCTGCAGCCGCCACGCCGATCACCACCTTGGTGCCACCGTCAAGATGCACATCTTTTTTTGCGCCGAGCAGAATGCCCGAGGCTTGGGCCATGCGCGGGTCCTGCTGGCCCGGTTCATTGTTTGCCAGCAAGACGCCGGGAATCGACGTGGTGCGGATGGCGATATTCCCGGTTCGCGCCACGATGGTTCCAGCAGCGGGGCCCGCAAAACTCGCCGCAGGAGGGCCGCCGTTCATCTGAGGTTGAGGCTGGCTTTGTGCTGCTGCGCTACCGGGGCCATTCATACTGCCAACAGGAGCCGAGGGCATGGGTCCAGACGGTCCGCTGGGCGCGGCCGCCATCGTATCCGGGGAGCTGTTCGAGGAGTCGCTTCCCGACGGCGAAAGGGACTGTATTTCCGAATGGATCGCGACGTTTTGTCCGCCCTTTAACTCGGCGCGATCAAACTGAAGCGCGACCTGGGAGTTATCTTTCGCGTCTCCGCTTGGCTTGACCTGAGTTACGCGACCAATCAATTTCGATCCCTTGGGGATCTCGGTGCCATCGAACGTCTTTACGTTGGACTTCGTCTTGATCACTACGCTGTCGCCGGTCTTGGCAGTCCTGGTATCCAGCTTGTCCACCAGCTCCCCGTCCACGGAGCTCAGCTCGACCGCGGCCACCGCAGCAGATGCCGGCGCGGATTGGGGTCGCGTGGGTTGCGGCTGTGCCTGCGTGGCGGGAGACCGCGGGCTGTTAGGTTGCTGATCTTGAGCTCCCGCCGGAGAGCCTGCTTGTTGCGCCAACAGGGGAATGCTCGCCAGAGCGAATACCGTGGCCGCGAGCGTTTTGACATTTCTCATACAAACTCCTTCATAAGTTTTATGCGTGTTGCCGCTTCTCCGTTGCTTGGGATTTGCCACGGGAACGGCACGACCAAACTTTCGGCGATCTCGACGCAAGTCCTGTTCCAAACAGGACGCGGGCTCTTGTTAGATCGTCAAACAGGCTGATTCAAGAGAAATTGAGGGAGCGGCCGTGAGTCCGGCGCGGAAAGCGCACAAAGAGAAGGGGGGTATTTTCTTCGGTAACCGTGTAAGTTCTCGCAGGTAGGATTTTCACGGCCCACCTGCTTTTTATCTAATTTGCCTCGGGCATTTTCGGAGACGAATAAGGAAATAATGATCGGAATATGTAGGATACGTTGACTCCGAAAACGCCCAAGCTTGTTGAAACTTCATTTCGTCGAAATGATCGCGGAGAGCCTGGCCTTGCGCCTGGCCTTCGCCTCCGCGGTGTCTCCCGCTTTGGCAGATCCCGTCTTCGAGGAGTTGGAGTCGAATCTGACCACCGATGCGCGGTTTACCGGCGGCCTTTGGGTAGTGCTGGACGCCGAGCCGCTTGCGTCATTGCTTTCGGGGCGAGCCTGAGCACTCACGAACGCGGATCGATCCGCTTGCGGGCTGGCAGGATGCGCTGTTGCGTTTTCCTGGGCGGCTGCATCCGTCTGGCGCAACACAACCGGAAGGCTCGAAACAATAACGACGGCCACTGCAATCAAAATGGCAGACTTCATGGGGAGGGTCCTCCAGCAAATACATTGCACAAGTCGTGTCGGCTGCGCGACCGCGATTTCGGCGCGCATTAGTAACGGTATTCGTTGTGATGCCCCGCTCCATGCATGCGCGATGCCAGGTTGAGGGGAGTACACACGAAGGTAATGGTCGCCGTCTCGTGTTCTGGCACGAGGGGACAAGCCGCTGATTTGAATAGAGCGGGTTCACGGCTAATTCGGACACGATCGCTCGATGAGGAATTAAGTTGGCCGCAGGAGCGCGCGGATATCTTCGCGGGCAGGCTTGGTGTGTAGATTTTCTATTTCGAGCGGCGAAGGCTGGCGGAAGAGAGGTAATTTCTACTTTGCTATTGTCCCGAGGAAGGGGCGAAGTAGCCTTTGCGCACTTGTACCTTCATCCCGTCGCCTTTGCACTCCACCGCGATGCGGCGGAACGTGCCGTCCTGCTTGGTGTTGGTCGGCGTGTAGCTGGCCACGTACTGCGTGCGCAGTTCGTCCTCGATCTGCTGGAAGGCTGCCTCAAGCTTGTTGCCGTTATTGCCCACATTGATCAGGCGGGCGCCGGTCTCATCCGAGATCCTTTTTGCCGCGGAGTAGCCGCCGTAGCCAAAGCCGCCGTAAAAGCC
>CAZAQN010000062.1:0-22765 GCA_964487345.1 uncultured Occallatibacter sp.
TGGCGAACGTCAAGGCAGTTGGCGCAAATCCGTGGCTCATCGTCAATATGGCGTTGTCCGAGGTCGAGTGGGGCGAACTCATCGACTATCTGGCGGCGCCGGCGGGCGTGGGTTACGCCTCCATGCGTCCGTCGAACCATCCTGGTCCCTACACCGACGACTTTAGCACGATCTATCTTGAAGTCGGCAACGAGGAGTGGGGCACTCAGCAGGTGCCGGCAGATGCAGCCTACGGACAGTGGGCGAACTTCGTGATCAACCAGGCCACTGCGAACAAGAGCTATTTCAACCCGAACCAGATCAAGTTCGTCGGCAATGGATCCTTCCTGAATCCATCGTTCGGCTCAGCGGCGGCCCAGGCCGCGCCCCAACTATCGATCATCGATTACGCACTTTACAGCACCGGCAACACTTCGCTGAGCGGAGATGCTTATTATCAGTCGGACCTGCTGCAAGTGCCAGCTACGAATGGCCCGCTGATTAATGCCATTGTGGCCCAGCAACAGCAAGATGCTCAAAACGGACTTACCTATGAACTGGCCTCGTATGAGCAGGGGCCGGGGTCAGATTCGGCAAACTACGCCGGAGACCCGTCCCTGGCCGCAGCCATTGGCGCCATCGACGTGAACCTTTATGCCTCGCTGCGCGGCTTCGGTCCGCAGAATTTCTTCATGTATCAGCTCGGCACCGGGGCTTACACTTCGCACACCAACTTTGCCAACGGCTTCCTTCCGCATCCGGTATGGGAGGCGCTCCAGATGCGGAACCTCTACTGTTCCGGACCGATGGTATCGACGAATGCCAACAGCGATCCCATAACGGCCGACGGAAACGCGTATCCATTGATCGCGATCTACGCGTTCCAGGACGCCAACGTGGTCAACCAGGCCGATGTCGTAGTCATCTCACGCGATCTCGACAACCAGACGCCGGTTACGCTCCAATTCCCCGCGACTCCCACCGGCAACGCGCAGCTTTACATGCTGACCGGCAACCCGCGCGCTAATAACGACACCGCGATGAACATCCCGATCACCAGCACCTCCCTCAGCGGTGTTACGGCAAACTACACCTTCACGATGCCGCCGGGATCGATGTACATCTTCCAGGTGCCGATGAATGGCGCATGGTAACCCGATGTGCAGCGCGCGCCTTAGCCACCGGCAAGCCTGACCGCGTCCTAGCGGGAGTTTCCTATTGTTGGGGTCGGAGAAAGTGATAAGGCATTGAGGAGGGGCAGATGAAGCGAGCCAACTTCGTATACACCGACGGTTCAGAGCGATCACCTGATGGGCGCAGTTCTCTGCGCCCCCTAAACGGACACTCAGCGTTTGAGTATTAGCCGACCTTGCCGTTCTCATGGCGATTGGCAAACGCAACTAATTCCTCCGCCTTGGGCACAGTCATGTGGCAAATAAATTTGGGAAAACGGAGCGCAGTGATCTGCGTAGCCAGACATAAGAGAAATCTGAAAGATCGGCGTACGGGACGGGATGTTGTCGTATATGGCGAGTCCGTTGAGACTATTCGATTCCAAGTCAGTTGCTGAGTTGGAGCATCGTCCTGTGCCGCTTTCGCGGCGATAGAAGCGGGCACGAAATCAAGCACCCGAGTAACAACCTTCAGGCTTTCCATAAATCCGGAACTCGAAGAGCCAGATGGAGAACCCTCGACAAAAATCCCGACTCATGGGTATCGCTTGCCGAGACATCGTAGATCGCATTGCGTTATCTTTAGGCCGCCTAGTTGCGATCGATGATCCGTAGTCGGCTACACGATCGACGCGAATGCTAAGTACACTGCCACGGCCTCAGCGTAGGCGGCGGCAGCCGCACATCCCTCTTGCAGACCCTTCCCATCGTCAGCCATGCCCGCAGCGATGGCATCTCGTTTCACGCGTTCACGGGATTCGCATACTAGATCGGTGAGTGTCGTCAATACCACAGGCTGGCGGCTCGTAAAGAGATGCGAGAACTGGACCATGCCGTAGGGTTGTACACCGAGATACTGAGTGCTTCCGGAGATTGCGATCTCAGGCCTCCACTCTGGTTCTGCCTTCTGTGCAATCGCTTCGTCATCTGGAGTAGCAGGCAAGTAAACTCGTCCACGCACATCCTCGGCGACAATTACCGCCAGCATAATCAGGTCGGAGCCGTTTAAGACGCCAACTATCTGTATTCGAATAAACTACAGACAGGGGATAAGAAAGACCAGAATTTCAACACGATCAAGTATCCTGGAGCGCCCGCGCACAGTCGCCGCATCCGAGCGCTTAGCTTGAGTGGAAGGAGAATTCATTTTAGATTAGGTTTGGGTTATTGGTACAGCAGTCCCGCTTCGTTGGCGAATCTGCGGCTTTTCCTTTGTCCAGTTATCCCGCCGCCCTTTGCTCGGCGATTTGCTCATGCGGGACTAGACTCTTAAAAACATTCCGTCAATCTGCATCGCGTAGCCTGTTTCCTGCTGGGAAAACCCTGGAACCACACCTACCATTCGAAAGCCCATCTGATAGATCATAGTGATCATCTCGTCGATCAATGGTTGCCCTTCGTATAAGGGCACAAGGGAAAGCTCACATTCTAACGCTTGAACGTGGGGTATCAGTCGCGAAGCACCCTTAAGCACTTCACCTTCGTAGCCTTGAGTGTCGATCTTCAGCCACACTTTATCCTGGGGGCTCAAGGAGGGCATCACACAGTCATCAAGAGTACATACGGAGATTGTCTCCTCCGATGTGTATATCGATTCCGGTACACTTGCAGAATGCGCTTCGAGCATTGGAAGCAGCGAACTCGAAGCCTTATTCTTCGACACGTTGATCTTAGCGCTGCCCGCCTTTGCCCCGCATGCGCAGTTTACCGTCTTCCACAAGTTGTCTCCGGCGGCGGCTCTATCGAGTGCTGCAAAGATATCGTGCAGCGGCTCGTAAGACCAGATCCTGCCTCGGTACCCGCTCTTCCGCAACTCTAGCGCATATCCGCCGTTGCTCGCCCCGACATCGAGCACTAAGTCTATTCCGAGTCGTTGCATCGTCTTGAGCCGGTGATACCACGATATCTTATGCGCTTCGTATCCGAAGGCGTTCAAGAGAGACTGAATCGCGCGCTTCATTAGAGTTCTGCCTTTCTGAAATCTGCTGCGTACCTAAATCCCGTTCCGTGATCCATAAGCGACCTAATGTGCGGAAGTACTTGTGGCGGCAGCGCGAAAATCGGCACGCCTTTTAGCCGGAATTTAATTATATTGCTTGCCGAAGTGTGCTGTTTCCGACTTTTTTGTGTTCCGGGAATAGGCCCTCCATGCCTGCCGGATGCATTTCGGAGAGAAAACCGGCTCTGCCGAAGCAACCGACTGTATAATCACCCTAATCTGGCGTCGAAATTTCAGTTCCCGCGACAGGCACTTGGGTGCCAGGGGATTCGGGTTCAACAATGAACGGAAGAATCCAATCGGGGATTTTGCGCTAGAGAAGCTCCGAGCGGCAGAATTGATGTGACTCTCATGGCCGGTTTGTCAGGGGTGTGCGGATGTCTGTGCGTATGCTGCGTAGAAACTTGCTGCATCATCTCGCCAAAATGCCAACAGTGTTCGGATGGATGTTGCTTGCGACTGGCCTCGGATCTGTTGAGACACAGCGCTATCTGCGACTGATCCGGCGGGGTGAAATTGTGCTTGATGTTGGGGCCAATCTCGGGAACTTTACATTGTTGTTTTCAGCCTTAGTTGGTCCTCAAGGAGCGGTACACTCTTTCGAGCCGGTTCCGCCGACTTTTGAGTTGTTGAGCGAAAGGATTCGTCGCGACGCCCACTACCGGAACATTTTCACCAATCCGATAGCCTGTTCTGAAGGTCGGGGAACTGCGGAGATTATCGTGCCTGCAGGCGACCTTGGCCAAGCTGCAATGCGCACGCACGCGTCCGGATCATGGACCACGGATACGAAGAGGGAGAGGTTTTATGTCCCGACCACGCGCTTGGATGATTATGTGGCCGAGCGGAACCTGACGCGCCTAGACTTTATCAAGTGCGACGCCGAGGGCGCGGAGCTGCTTGTGTTGAGGGGTGCCACCGGTCTGTTGAAACAATTCGAGCCGCTCCTTCACTTGGAAGTAGCAGAGTTTTGGACTCGCGATTTTGGATACGGTCCTTCGGACTTGGCGGACTTTTTGGAGGAGGCAGGGTATTCGCATTTCCGCATCGAAGAAGAGACGGTTCGGCCCGAGGATTTGCGCGATCGACTCGCGGGAAGAGCTCGTGAGATATCTGTCAATCTATTGTGCGCGTGCTCGAGCCGTGCTGAGCGATTGAGGGGTTTATAAGATCGTTCACTCTCAGGCGGCGTGGAATCCCCGCCAACGGAATGAATAGGGTGACCATCTGTTCGACGCGGCCGCTGAAGTTGCGCAGACCGCGCTCTCCACGGCAACAATACAGATTCACACTTTCCCCCTGAGACACGGTAATTGCTTGAACGTCGGACAAGGAAGGGAAACATCGTTGGCCTTGGCCGGATGACGTCATTTCTCTCCAGAGGACCACCAAAGTAGTCCAAACTATGCCTTCACAGCAAACGTTAAGAAAGGTTGACACTGGCCATGGTGGATGGAACGCTCTCCAACTTTCGATTCGTCTCCGAGCGCTCTGTGCGTGCGTTTTCTCGCGACTCCACTGAGTAGTTAAAAGACTTTACGCGGCGGGTAATCTCGTTCCTGATTGGAACCCTTACGTATGAAGATCATGTTGTGGTAAAAAGTAATTGATTTGATATTCAAATCGAAATAAGTCGGACTGTAATTGCCCCTGTACTCTTCCCAGTTGAGCCCATCAACCAGCGATTTGAAGTACCCCATGGAGGTACGAGGGTCGTTGCGGTCCACTTCGTTGCCACCATATTCCGCGCAGTACGACGTTTGGGTATCTTCGACTACGTAGAGGCCGCCTTCGGCCAGGAGCGGAAATAATCGCTGAAAAGAGAAGATTATGTGCTCGCAAACGTGACTACCATCATCAACGACAATATCTAACATGCCGATCTCGCTCGCCACTTTATCCAAGAAAATAGGATCCACCTGACTTCCCTGAAAAGTCTGGATTCGCCTCTGGTTGTGGGGCGATTTATCGTAGATATCTATGCCGTAGACACGGCCATGCGGGAAATAAGTTCGCCACATTCGCAAGGAGCCCCCCCCCATTTTCGGGTCGTCGTATCCGCCAATTCCGATTTCGAGAATATTGATTCTCTTGTGGCGGTCACTCCTGAAGGTTTCCTCGTAGTGTTGTGCGTACCAGTGAAAGTTCCACTTGTCGCTCATATAAATCGATGCGAGCATCCTCAAATTTCGGCCAAAAAGCAATGCTACCGGAATACTTTCGAGCCAATGGAATCGACCGATTTGTAGGGCCATAACGCGATCCCTGAGCCTGATCTTGTCCCTATCTTGCACGGGCCTTGCCCTGTACCATCGGACCAATGAGCTTATCAGGTTGCCAACCATAAGGTCACTCCTAACGAAGCCTGCCGATATGCCACAACTTGAGAAAGAACCCCGCCCTCTGCCAGTTCTGAAAATCTTGGTGCACCGCGCTGGCGCTGCCACACTCTTTGGGCAGGGCCTTCCACTCGCAGCCCGTGCGCAGAACGTACACGATGGCGGAGAAGATGCTCCGCGTTGCCATCGGCTACGCCCAGCTCCCGGCTTCCGCTGATACCGCCGGCCCCGCTGCCGCCGTTTGACGGGAACCAGCGATTCCTTCGCCCACAACGCGGCGATACCGTCCACGACTTAATCTGTGCCACCCTGCTCGATATCTTCTCGGGCAATTGCACTGGACTCAATAGACAATTAAATAAACAATTGGCACAGAGGGACAGAAGGCCATGCAAGTGTTCGAACGCTGCATTTACAAAGCTACGCAGATCGCCCATTTCCTTCTTCATACCCAGACGCCCGTTGCGCTGACTTTGGACAGCCTAAAATTGAAGAGTGCCCCTTTTGTAGCAATTTCGAAGGAGGGTGTCAAACTGCGTCTCAACTCGCTTGCAGGAGAGAGCTTCACATTTTTTGAGAACTTCGTCCGCCGGGACTACCTCCGCAACGGAATCGCTTTGAAAACGGGAGATACAGTAGTTGACGTAGGCGCCAACATCGGTTCGTTCGCGCTTCTCGCCGCGTCAATTGTTGGGCCGACGGGACGCGTGATAGCGATCGAACCGGCGGAAAGCACCTTTGCCCGGCTCGATGAGAACGTTGGATTGAACAATTTCGGAAACCTTATCTGCCTCCAGGCTGCGATCGACCACGAGCCTGGAAAACTCGCTCTCAGTGTTCATCCCAAATCGGCGCTTTCTTCGGCGCACAACGTCAATGCCAGTAGCGATGGGAAAGTCGAAATGGTTCCCTGCCGTACGCTCAGTCAGATCTTTGAAGAGTATCGGCTTGAACACATCGATCTACTCAAAGTGGACTGCGAAGGGAGCGAATATGGGATCTTTGAGTCGCTCTCGCAGGAACTGGCCGCCCGAATCCACCAGATAGTCATGGAAGTTCATCCAGTGGCGGGGAGGACCTTCGACGGAATCCGCCATAGGCTTGAAGAGCTAGGATTCGAAGTTCACCAATACCCGGGCTTCCCGTGGGTTGCCTTCAACAAGGCCGCACACAACTGAGGTGCGCATCTTTGGCCGTGGCGGTTCGAGTCCCTATTGCCGATGTTGACTTCGGTGCGTGAGAAGTTCCTCGCCTGGAAAGAGCAGTTGCTGCCCAAGTCTCCCATGGCTTTTGCAATCAATTACGCTCTCAGCCTTGGCAGGAACTGAAGGTGTTCGCCTCGTGAATCGTCTACGGAGCGTCAGTTCTGCCGACCAAATGCGCCCCCATTGCGGCTCTCACTGCGCTTTGTTCTTTCTAGGTTCCTTAGTCATGCAGCGGCGGATCATATGCGCGGAATTCCGTGACATCCGGCAAATCGTTCGGTGGCGATGCAATGGTTACCGTGTGTCGTTCATTCGCGAGTCCCGTCCCAAGAACGTAGCGATATTGCACCGTGCCGTCCCCGCGGTCGATGACTTCCGGTTCGCCGTCACAAACATTGTTTACTGACCAATGCACTTCAAATGGCGCTTGCAGCGGGATATGCTTCGAATCGAATGCGCGCTCGATCATCCAATCCTGCGCCTCAATGCTCAACTGGCCGGATTTCGCTACAAAATCATGCGCAGAATCGCCGCTGCCTTGGTCGCCCCTCTTCGATGCTTTCACAACGAACGCAAACGATCTCTGATCTGTAGAAATCTGGGTCACCATCGCGGTCCAATCTTCCGCGACATGGTCGTGTCGAAGGGTAATGCGCCGCAATGCCGGCCAGTCGGGCACGGTTCCAAGTGAGCTTGCACGCGTCACTTGGTAGCAGCTATCGAAGTCATTTGCCGATTTCCCGTCGATCATCACGATTGGCCAAACACTCAGCGGCTTGTTTGAGATCAATTCCAGGCGATTACCTTCAAAGTCGACGGTTTCTTGGGCATTCGCATGTTCCGGCACATTCCTGGGGATAGAGACGACATGATGTTCCACCTGCCCGTCCCAATTCTCCACCAGATTGTCAAAGTATTGGTTAAAGAATGCGGCGATCAGCTCCTTCCCCTTATCGTTGGGATGGATGTCGTCCTCAAGCATGGATTTGGGATCGACGTGCGTTCGAAGCAAATAGGCACGCCACCAAGCGCGTTGTGGCTCCAACGCCAACCCGTACTTCTTCGCAAAACCGGGAATCTTGTGATACGACATTTCGTCGTACCAATTCCGCTGTCTTGCCCAGAGCAGCCCTGTGCATCCGGGCAGTCGGTGCAAAGTCAATTGGAGCCCCTCGGTGCAGGGAGGGTCGGGAAGTTTTTCGCCATGGTCTGTCTGCACAATGATATCGGCTGCTGTTTCAGACCGGAAGAAACGGATGATCCGCTCATATGCGCGATGATCGCCGTATACGTGAAAGATGATGAGGTCAGGGTAGAAGGCGGCAATATCCTGCTCAGTCGTGCGCTCCAGCGCTGTTGAGGCGAATCCGCCCAGCGCCCTGTTCTGAACTACAAAGACGGTGTTGGGATATTTCTGATGCCAATGCTCGATGACAGTCTTGTCCCAACCACTTCTAGTAATCGACTGGCCATAAAAAAGAACCTTCAAGACCTTGGGATTCTGAGGTGTACTGGTGCGGATAATCTCCAGTGACCGGGCGATCTTTTGTTCGTCGGAAACCGAGTCCGTTTCGCGCTGGTGCATATACCACGTCGCACCTGACGCCACCAGCAAAAGAAACAGGCCTGACGTGATCACCCCGCCTCCGATTCTAAGCAGTAATGATCGATTCATTTCACGAGCATACCGTAATGGGATACGCTCCAGGAACTATCTACGCCGATAAAGTAGGTATGATCATTGTCACTATAACTTGGGGACTTCGTTGGCCTGAAATGAAGCCCATGCTGCGTACCGCGCGCGGCTCCTCACGTGCCCATTTGCACTGTGCCCGTCGGGCGTAAGCAAGTGGTCTGACCAGATAAACCAAGACACAGCTCACTCACTTCAGACGCCGCGCAGTCGCCGTCGGTCTCTCCCCAGGGCCCCGCTCACGCAATCCTGCGAATACGATCCCGTCTCCCTTCGCCCAGCGGACGTTGATCGCATATATTGTAAGTACTTAAATTAGAAGCGCTCTGGTGTAGCGCGGCTATGAAACAGGCTCCTGCTTTTTGAGCCATTGATGATCTACCTGCATTCTGATAAATTGGCATCTGTGGCTAGTTTGACGCCTAGTTTTCCTAAATAGGAAGGCCGCCTCCCCCCAAGATCGGAGGCAATAGTGGAGACGGTTGGGTCTTTAAAGCGGCTGGAGCTCGCATTTCATGTCCGCGGCGCCAACATCGTTGACCAGATAGATTACCTGGATTCGGATTCCTGGGCGGCGTATGGGCGCTTTATATACGCATCAGTGCGCACTCGCTGTTCCGATCGAGTTGAGCCTATACACGATAGACTAATGGTCTTTCGCCGTCGATATTGGAATATTGATACTGCGATGGTTTATGCGTGGCAGCATTCCGGCTTCGGCAATGACTCAATACTTAAGGCAGCGACGAGGGCCCTTGAAACCATCTCCCATCAACACCGATTCGACCACCTCAACCTTTACATAGGTGGCAGGCCTGGAGCCGAAGAGGAGGAAAAGAGGAGGTTTCAGCCGCTGTTGGATGGGCGTTATATGGCTCTGATAATTCCACTCGAAACGCGCGACGTTCTCGAGTTGGCTCCCAGCTTCGAAGAATACCTCCAAAGTTTAGGCCGGAGCAATCGTAGACATTTACGAGCCCGGCAAAAAGCCGCAATGAAGGCTGGAATTCAGTTTGTGATCAGTTCTGATCCGGGATCGCTCCCACCCAAGGAACGTTTCAATCTGGGCTTGCACTCGCGTCCGACCCCGTATCGGAAGGAGTTGGTGAAGGCCTTTGACGCATATTCGATGGCACAACCGCATTATTACCATGCCACTCTTCGCAGTTCGGATGGCGAGTTACTTAGTTATTGCAGCGGTTTTGTCAAACAAGACAGCGCTGTCGTGATGTACCAATTTAACCATCGCGATTATCCGGATCTCAGTCTCTCGATGACGATGCGAGGCTTCCTAATTCAGCACTGGATTGAGCTTGGCCTCAGAAGAATGGTGCTTCCAATGGGAATGAATGGGAATCTAGCCCATGCGGCTGGCGTCAATCCCGTTACACAGGTTTTCATTCTGAAACGATCGCTGCGCGCGGCTGCAAAGGCAATCCTATTGCGCCTAACAGCGCCGAGGTCTGACGCCGCGATGATGGTGGGCACCAAAGGGTTTCTCGCACATCTGTTGCAGGGAAAGTAGCGGCTGTTAACCGACCGACGGAGTTGTCTTATCGTCACGAAGACACAGGATCGATCGGAATCCTGAAAAAGATACCTTTAGGCCACCCAAGAAAGGGCGTCCGGGGCTTCACAACAGTTGCCCGACTTCTGCACTTCCCGGTCCAGGCTTAGGTCCGCAACCAACTGCTTCAGACGCCGGTTCTCATCTGCCGCAGCCGCTGCGCTGCCGAGGGTTCACTAACCGCGGAAGTCGGCAATTTGAATCGGTTGGTGTTCACAGGAAGGTTCTGAATCCGTGACGCTCATCTGCTGTCGAAGCAGAAGGCAAACGTCTTCTGCAACCTGGCGCTTGAATTGCCGCTTATTCTTTGTCCTGATTTTGTGCCCCGGTTTAATGGAGGACATTGGTTTATCTTCCGGGGGAATAGGACCCAGGAAAAATCCGGAAGTGTTTTCGGGGACACCGACTTCAGAAAAGAAATCGTCGTAGGCATTCTTATAGGAGTGAACCAACCCTTCTGTATAGGAGCTTTGGCGGGCAGCAGATACGCCCGCCATCAGGCCGATGCCAAAGGCCTTTGCGAACCCGTGAAGCGCGGCAAGAAGGAGCGCGGCGGGGGCGACATCGTGAAGAGTTTTTGTGGCCGCGCGAATCTGAGAATAGTAACCGTTCGTGCCCTGAATGCGGGAGATCAATAAGACCTCCTCAGCCTCGGACTTGACCACCCATCCAGGGACGATGGTGAAGGACAAGACAAAGACATCGGCCCCATTGACCTGGAGGTTGAGGGACAATTCACCCTCCTTCTCAAAGGGACGCGAGAAGCAGAGACTTACTTCAATATCGATGTCGTCTCGCCGCGCTTCAAGAACGGTAACTCTCCGATGCAGGATTCGATGCAGAAGATCCGGAGACATACTCTTATGGAGGCGTTTGTAGTGATGCAGGAAGCAAGCCGCCCGCTGGGCCGTTGAGAAGTCCCGAACAAGATAGTCGCGAATGAGAAACTTGAAGCGGAATCTGGGGTCGGTTCGAAGAAAATCCGCGTACGCGGGGAATCTCATGATTCGAAGTATCTCGAGTTGTCGGGGAATGTTGGTTGAAACACCCCACAAAATACGAACAACGCGAGCCGGCGACCAATAATATCTATCCCGCGCAAATATCACTACTGGGCCTAAGGGGTCTGCTGTTGGCTCGGCCGTCGGCTGTGCAGGGCTAAGCCGGCACGGAATTGTTGAATCGCGCAGAGGAATTGCCGAGTTGAAAGGCGGCACAGGTTCATGCCGTAAATCGTTTCCGAATATTGCTGCCGATTCGTGAATTCGGTTCACAGCCAACCTTATTCTTCGTTTGTCGGGGTTCAAAACAAACGATGATCAACGGATTCACTGGTCGCGACACACAGCCCAGCAGAACCTGGTTGTCGCAGCGCGGAAGACTTCAGACAACATTATCATGAATGGCTCTTTTCCTACCATGGGTTATGGGGTGCAACGAACGTAATGATTTATCGCACTGCAGTAACGCCATTCTTAGCGCCGGGAGTAATGTTGCTTCATTACTCACGCTGGTTTAAGGGATCTTTGTTTAAGAGATTCTTTCGGGGCAGTTACCTCTGCGCTTCATTGGGATTCACTACGACGCAAAGGCCAGGGGAGATCTAAAGTTGCCAAGTCACAGGCAATAGTTGCCACTTCGAAGGTTCCGATCGATAAGCAGACGTCCAGCGACGACATCCCTGTTTTTGCTCTGTGGAGTAACTCCCTTCGGCAACAGCAAAGTTAGGATACCGATCACGTAGAGTCCCTTGATTTTTTCGAGATAACCTTGCGGGATTGCGAACGATTCCCCGGCTGCGTATGAACATCCATGAAGAGCTTCGGATGGCAGATGCTCTCGAGGCACTCGGCGTCTATGTTAAGCCATGCTCTGATAAATCGCGTTGCGTGCCTTCTCTGTCTGATCAAGAGAGAAGCAAATCGCAAGTGTGGAATATAGCGCCACGACCCACTGTGCCAGGCGAATTGGCAAAGCAGCCGACCGTGCCGGCACAAAGACAACGGGCAGAAGGAGCACGAGCGTGAAAAGAGAACTCCGTCGGTTCGTCGGATTATGAGCGGCACGACGGACAGCAGAGTTCCCAGCACCCAGATGAAAAAAGAGAGCAGACCGATTGTCTTGCCACCAGGAGCGCGATCCCCAGGAGGAAAACGGAAATAGTTGCAACGCAGCAAGATAATTTGATTTCTCTCCTTGTTATGAGAAAAATTCGGGACGAGCATTCCAATCATCCGAGGGAGGATTTATCATCGTCTGACCAGTGGTTGTACCGGAGGTGTCTTATGATTCGCGACTTGACGATCGAATCCGTTCTGCTGGTTAGCATGATCGCGAGGGTGGCGGCGCAGGTACCGGGGGCTGCGGTACCAGTGGCGGGCGCCGCGGCAGGAGTCGCGCACTCGGAAAGCGAGTTGAAGACCTATACAGTCCCAGCCGGCACGAAGATTCCGCTTTCACTCAAGAACGAGATCAGCACTCGCGTCGCAATGCCTGGTGATCCGGTGTACTTGATATCCGATTTCCCAGTAGTTCAGGATGGCGCAGTGGTGCTTCCGGCCGGCATGTACGTCAAGGGAGTCATCGACAGTGTGCAGAGGCCGGGCAAGGTAAAGGGGCGCGCGCAGATTCAAATGCACGCTGCTTCAATGATCTTTCCCAACGGTGTGGAGATTCGCCTTCCTCTAACTCTCGATAAAGTTCCCGGCGCCAACGGAGCGAGGATGAAGAACGCCGAAGGAACCGTAGAACAAAGTGGAAGCATGGGAAAAGACGCCCAGAGGATCGCCACGAATACGATCGAAGGAACAGGGGTCGGCAGTATGGTTGGATACGGAACGGGAAATGTGGGGTTGGGCGCCGGGATCGGCGCGGGCGCAGGAGCGGCAGCGGGAGTTCTAACGACCCTGCTCACGCGCGGAAAAGATGTCGTGTTTCCGCAGGGCACTGAGCTCGAGATGGTGCTTAGCAGACCTCTCGTGCTGCAGCAGACGCAACTGACTGGCATGCCCGCATACACGGGGATGATTGTGCCCGCTGCCGAGCCTAAGCCGAAGAACTGAAGCCGATGGATTCGGATCGATACTCAGCCTGGCTTCACGTGCTCCCCGGCATGAAAGCATAAGGCGTATTCTGTTGGTATCACGGCCGCCCACACACGGATGGTGAAAAACACAATTGCATGGTCCCAAACGCCCGTTCTCCCTCTGCGCTGAGAGAATAAGTGTCCCGTGCAAGCTTCGCGCAGCCACGGGATATTCCACGAATGTAAGTCAGCTTAATTCAATGTGAGATTCAAGGTTGCAGTTGGCTGCAGAGAACCGCTAGTTGCGGTAATGGTCACCGTGGATACTGTGGTTGGCGGCGTGGATTGAGATTGTTGAACAACGCTACCACAACCTGTACACACGCCGAGTCCGAGCGAGACCAATACCAGCAGCAGCAAGCCACGCTTCCCTTTCTGGCCCAGCAAGCAGAGCGCGACTGAGAGAGACAAGGCGGGGAATAACGGACTGGGATTCCGCCGCGAGGCTACAGTCGTTGACGATGTAGCGATCGTCATCGTTGTCACGGTCGTTGAAGCTGACGGCGTCAACGTTGCCGGGTAGAAGCTGCACGCCGCGCCAGCAGGCAATCCCGAGCAACTGAATGTAATTGGGGAAGCGAAAGAGTTCTCAGGCGTAACAATGACCGTCGTGGTGCCGCTTTGTCCGGGCGTGATGTCAAGCGATGCGGAAGAGAGTGCAATGCTGAAGGTAGGCGCCGGAAGATTCAGTGTGTAGCCAGCCATTGCGACTGCGCTATTCTCGGTCGAAGTGCCGCCAGCCGCGGCTATCGCCTCTACGGTCTCCGAGGTAGACACACTGATTGGGCCCGAATACACCGTCGAGTTCATCGTCGGCATGGTTCCGTTGGTGGTGTAATAGATTGTGACTCCCGGCGTCGCGTCGCTAATCGTCACCGATTGCGCTGAGCTGTAAGTTCCGCCCGGGGGGCTGAAGATCGGCGTAGTAGCTTGCGGCAAGTTAATCGTATAAGCTACCACGGCTGGGGCGCTGTTCGCGTAGCCCGTCTCCACGGCAATTGCTTCGAGCGTTTCTGATGCCGAGACTGTGATTGGCCCGGAGTATACAGCTGAGCTGGTCGTCGGAACAGAGCCGTTGGTCGTGTAGTAGATCGTGGCCCCGGCAGTCGCGTCGCTGATGGTGACAGATGGCGAAGTCGTGTAAGTCCCGGCAGCGGGCGAAAAGGTGGGAGTAGCTACCGTGGGCACGGTGATGGTGTAGGCTGCTGTGGCTGAGGCGCTGTTGGTGTACCCGGTCTCGACGGCAATAGCCTCAAGCGTTTCCGATGCCGAGACTGTGATTGGCCCGGAGTATACCGCCGAGCTGGTCGTCGGAATAGAGCCGTTGGTCGTGTAGTAGATCGTGGCCCCGGCAGTCGCGTCGCTGATGGTGACAGATGGCGAAGTCGTGTAAGTCCCGGCAGCGGGCGAGAAGGAGGGAGTAGCTACCGTGGGCACGGTGATGGTGTAGGCTGCCGTGGCTGAGGCGGAATTTGTGCTGCCGGCCTCGGTGGCGATCGCATTCACTGTCTCCGAAACGGCGACTGTGAGCGGCCCCGCGTAGGTCGTGCCACCGGGTCCACAGGTCCCCGGTATCGGAGCCGTCGGCAGAGTGTTTATCCCCACGCAACCCGTTGAGCCTGAAGGGAAATTAATGGTCACCGTCTGTGGTGTAGTGTAGGTGCCCCCAGTAGGAGAAAAAATTGGCGTGGGCAGAACTGGCGGACTTCCGCTGCCGTAGGTAAGAACCAGCATCGAAGCTGCCGGAACAGTATAGCTCGTTCCGCTAGTTGTTGTTGAAGTGGGATAATTGACTACCGGCGCGATGGAAGAAGATCCGACGTAGGTATTCTCATTGTGGTCCGTGATTAGATTGCTGGAACCTGGAAAGATAGTCTGCGTTACCGTTCCTGAGGGAGCACCCGCTCCGCTGAAAGTCACAGACTCAGTTGAACTCAGATTATTGTTGAAGCAGATCGCCGTCCAGTTCGTCTGAGCGTTGTTTGCGTAGGCGAAGCAATTGACATACGGCACCGCGGAATTAGACAGGATGGTGTTCGTACCGCCCTGCGCCTGACCGCCGGCGTAGCTGAAGGTAGGCGTTCCTGACTGCGTAATTGACAGCAGGTTGTTGTTCGACCCTATAGCGTTGTTGATGACTTCAAGAGCAATCGCGGAGGGCCGGTCCACATTCCACGCCCCCGCCGCCTCGCCAGGCCCTGTGGCCATGTACCGGGAGATGCCCCACAAGGGAACTGCGACAACGCCGCCGGGATACCCGCCGATCCAGTTTTGTCCCAGCGTGAAAGCATTGATCGGCCCTGTCACCAGCGAATCCCGCTGCATCAAGAGCATGTGCTCAGCCAGGCCGAGGCCCTCGCCAACCGAACTTACAATCTGATCCATCTGTAGTTGAGTCGGAATCGGAGAGCTCGCTCCGGATGTCAGACTTTCATTGACTTCGTAAATCGCAGTGCCCACCCCGTAAGTGGACTGCGCGTACTGCTGATTTTCGTAGACTGACACAGCATTCGCGGGTGGAGACGTAACCGAATCGAGATTGGTAATTTCGGCCCATTCATCGAGGAATGGCGCTCCGGTTGTGCTTACATTGCTGCCGGAGGTATTGAAACTCGATAGGTAGTTTAGCGTGTAGGGCGCAATGTCCATGAAATCCGGGCAGTTCGTGTGCGAGCTTTTGGTGCATCCCGCGTAGTACATAGTATTTCTGAGCCAGCCAAATTGGCCGTAGCCTTGATTCCCCGCAACCCAGCTAGCGCCAACCAGCTTAATGACGCTCGAATTGTACCCGCTCGCGGCCTTAGCCGCTGCCATGTTGAGGCCAAGCGTATATCCGTAAATGAGGCCATTGCCGGGCTGGAAGTTGGGCGTGGCCAAGGGATTCCACGGCTCATTTCCGTCTTCGAGATAAATTTTGTGACCCGATGCGGCGAAAGTTGAAATCCAGCCGGAAGAGGAAAGCCAGTTGATCAGCGTTGTCCAGTCTGCAGCCTGATTCAGGAGGCCTACGGAGAGCCAAGCATCGGCGCCAACAACGTTCGCAAGGGCAAGAACATCGTTGTACCCTAACGGTTGTCCGTTGGGGCCAGGAAAGAGGGTATTCGACCCGCACCAGCGACGGTTCCCAGTCGCGGCAATTTCATCGGCAACATCCGAGCACCACTGCGAACTATCCATATAGCGGATAGAACCGGGGTGAATCTTTTCGAGTTCATAGACCACGGAGTCTCGGAACACGGTCGTATTCCCGGCCAGGGTCGAACTCTCAACGACGTCCACGTCCTGAAGTAAGCAAGTGCCTGTGCAAGTGAGCACATAGTAAATAGGCGCGCTCTGCTGCGTTCCCGTTTCAGAGGCCGTAAAAGGATAGTTGTATGTTGTCCATCCCGCGCCCGGGGTGGCCGAATAAGAAGGGCTGACGGAGGAGTACGACACATAGGTCGTGCTGCCGCGCGCCAGACTGTCGATTGCGACACTGCATCCAGAGACAAGGCACTTCGCTTTGAAGGTCGCGGTGTAGTTGCCGTTCAGGTTTAGAAAGAAAGTATATGGATAGGTGGAAGTTTGCGTATTGGTGTTGTTTCCATAGGTTTGATCGATTGTGTAGGAGACATTGCAGCCGGTCGGCATCTCAAGACTTTGCTGCGTGTTGGTTGAAAGTGGATCGGTGTCAGTGGTATTGAAAGTTGCCCCGGAGCAGATTCCGGCGGTCCCAATGATCTGGCTTGGCGGGAAAAGAGTATTTTGGGCGGTCAGGCGTACCAGCAGCACGTCCGGATTCGATGAGCTGCACGCATTACTTAGAGACGCAGACAGCGAGAAAGTGGTTCCGGTCCCGCTGGAGTTCGCCGTCGAAGCCGTGATTGTTCCCGACCCAAAGCTGGTTCCCGTGGCCGAATTGACCGCCGTATAAGTCGCTCCAACCCAATAGTTGGCGGGGTAATAGGTTGGACCTCCGTAGGAGTTCGCAGTGGACCACGAGGTCGTCGTCCCGTTCCTGCAGGTAAAGCTCGCTCCAGCGTAGCCTCCGTTCATATACCCGCCGCCAGCATAGTTAAGGGACTTCAAAATCTGCTGTGGGCCGTAAAAAGCTGGACCGCCAAGGTTGACCCCGGGGCGGTCGATGCCAGCGGTCTGAACGGTGTTTGAGATCGTCACCGTCGTCTGCGCGCTGGTCTGCGAGTCCGCTGGCGCAAGGGATACGGCCGGGGACGCGGGTGAGAGTATCGGGGCGGTCTCAGGCAGGTCGATGCTGTACGCCGCCGTTGCAACTGGGCTTACAGTCGAGCCGCCGAGAACCGCGATCGCTCGCAGCGTCTCTGTCGAGCTCACCGCGATTGGGCCCGTATACAACGTCGAAGCGGAAGTCGGCGCGCTTCCGTCGGCGGTGTAGTAAATCGCCGCGCCCTCCATCGCGCTCGACAGGGACACCGTCTGCGCCGCGCGATAGTTCCCCGCGGGAACGGAAAAGGCGGGGGCCCGCTCCGCATCGGCAGTCCAGCTCAGGAGCGTCATCGAAAACGGCGGCAGCATAAGCCCGGCCTCGGGATTGAAGTTGCTTAGAGTCTGCGCGGCCGGCTGCACTACCGCCAACCTTTCGTTATCATCCGTGATCCTGGCCGATGCGATCTGCGTTATCCGCACCGTTCCGGCGGGCGCTTTGGCGCCGGAGAACGTCACCGGCAGCGCCGCGGTCTGGTTCAGATTGAAGACGATCAGGGAAGCCGCACTCCCGTTCTGAAAGGCAAACGACTGCAAATAGTGGGCACCGTTGAATTCGACATGGTCGCTGCTCGGCGGCTGGTTCCAGGATGGATTGGCGCCGCTCTGCACCGTCTCGAGCATCTTGCCGCCGATTGCGCTGTTGGCCAGCGCCTGGGTAAGAAACCGCGGCCCACGGCGATCAGCCGTCTCCATGTCCGCCGCTCCGCCCAACAGCTTCACCAAGGTCCCGTCGCCGCGGTTGAACTCCTCCCGCGGCAACGCGGAGGCGTTTTGGTACCTCGCGCCGATGCGCATCATCTGCAGCATATGTTCGGTCTGAGCAATGCCCGCGCCCACCGACGGCGTCAGCCGGTTCAACTGCTCTTGCGTAATGTTTCCTTCAATGGGGCTCAGATTGGTTTCAGACACATCGACATTGGTCGACTGCGCCGTCGCCGAAGGCGCTGAGGCTCCAACCTGCATGTTCCGGTACACCTCGCCGCCCGCAGTATCGAAAAGCTCCGGCTCGGCAAAAAGAGCCCCGAACAGTCTCGCCTGCGCTTCGTTGTTGGCGCTCAACAGCAGGTAAGGCGCGATGTCGAACGAATCGTGCTGCGTGCTGTAGGTCAGCATCGGCGCGTTGTAACCGGGCGAAGAGCCGCTCAGTATCAGATCGAAGTTTTCAGCCTCAAAGCCAGGCGTCTGCCGCGCCGCCCCAAAAACCTCATTGGCCCACTGCGGATACGCAGGGTAACCGATCGACTCGCCCGCCAAGGAGCCGTTCCACGTCTCATCGCCCAACTCGATATGAACCTTGCCGAAGACCGAAGTCCACGGCGCATCCTGGCCGCGGGCAATGCGCAATCTGCTCCAGGGATCTGATCCATTGCCGGTCAGATACTCCACGAAATCCGCCATCTCCTCGGGCGTGGTCGCCGTCGGAATCACGATCCACGGATCGGCTCCGACCTCTGCGCACAACTGCAGAAACTCCTGTACGCCGTATGCGATATCCGGATTGGTTGCTCGATACGCGCTGAAGCCCTCGCGGTAGCGCGCAAACGGGGCCACGAGCTGGTTCAGGATATCCGATCCCAAAGCCGCGCCCCCGGCCATCATCCGGATGGTTCCCGGCGCCAGCTCCTTCAACGCATTTACCGCATCGTCGCGAAACACGGTGGGGTTGGAAGAGCCTGAATCGGCCTGCGCCAGGGATACATCGTCCAACTCGGCGCTCTCTCCCACAGCCGTAAAACTCAGCTGCAGCTGGCCCAGTTCCGGTACCGTCTCATCGGCGAAAAAGTTAAGCGCGTAGTCCTGCCAGGTGTTGGACAGCATCACCGTCCGGCTCAGATACGGCGCTGCTCCGGCCGACATGCGCCCCACATCGACGTTCAGCTGGTTGTTGCCCCCCAAGCCCTTGGCCCTGAACGTAACCTGGAAGGTCCCGTTCAGCTGCATAGAGCTCAGCCCTTGCAAATCGGCAAATCCCTGGCTGACCGTGGCTGACTGCCCAGCCCTGCCGGCGCTCAGCAGCAGCGCCTGCCTGCCCGGCGTCTCCGGCGACAGATCCCAAGTCTCGGTCGAAACCGCTCCCCCGCCGGAGGCCGTGTCCGACCACCCCGCATCGCCGCTGCCGGCAATATGGACTTCCACCGAAAAATAGTCGCCCGACGCCAGACCCAGGCTCTTGTCAAACTGAAACACAGGCCCGCACGCAGCACAAGAGCCGGCCGCTGTGCTTAACACCACCGTGCCCGTCGCGCCGGCCGAGCTACCGGACATTACCCGGTAATTTCCGCCATTCCAAAATCCCGCTGGCTGCGCATTCCACTGGTTGTTGTCTTCGCAGGTATTGGCCGTCCCCAGGGCGCACTGGAAGATCTCGCGGTACTCCAGACCCTCAAATCCAGGATTCTCAAAGATCAGATTCTTCATCATCCGACCCGCATCCCAGAATGTGCGGCCAGACAGATTTACGCCAAGCCGGCTGACCGAAGGCTGCACAACCCTACCCGTAACCTGAATATCGGTGGAAACAGATTGCGCATGGCCGGACATAGTGAAACAGAACAAAATTAAGAAGAAAGTCAGTAAAAAGCGGGGCCGGGAATACCCAGGCCTCAATATCGCACCTAGCATGTTCATTTCAATCTCCGAAAAACTTCAGGCATGAAGTCAACCTGGAGCGATGCACTCGTGCGGACCGACCCGACAAGACCGTCCGCAAAGCAATCGCTATCTATTCATCAACATCTAATCGCATTTGCGGCAGACCATTCAGAGCACCTATATGACCGGACCGCCGCTTGCACATCGGAGCAAACTCATCAATCGGATTGCCAGGCAGTCGATAACACGAGGCCATCGATCTCTCCAGTTTTCACTTGTTGTTTCGAAGCAGTCTCGGCTCCTCGAAAGCTTCTCTTCGCATTGCATTCGCCTCAAAAACAGCGCACGGTCTTGAGATCGCGCTGACAAGACGCGGCATGCAGGAACCTAGGGAACGAAGGGAACCGACTAATTTAGGCTATCGTAGGTAGCGTTTTCTTGAACAGCACGCTAATGTTCGTGTGAGTCTCAGAGAGCGCACGAAACCCTATCGCACCCAAATCATACACGGTCCCCACTTTGATCGCATCGATTTTCCGTCGATTGAACAGTACGGTTGTGTGCCGCGCCAACCGTTAGACACACATGGCGCCGTAAGACCTAGCGCCATATTTGGTCTAGAGAATCACCCACCGCATCCCACAACGTGTTTAGAGTCCCCGAGAGGGATCGGTAAACGCTAGGCGACGGGATGGGCTAGTAAACCGCGAAAGTAATAGGTGATAGAGTTCTCCTTTTGTGGGAATTCTTATTGACGAGACATGCAGCGCCAGGCGTGCTCTGGAAGGTTCCGTCCTGCAGAGTGTGCACGGCAGGCAATTCGGGACCCGGGACTACGATGGGCGCGGCTTCAATCTCTTCCCGGATCGTTCGGACGCACTGTTTCGCGATTCTTATTGGCTCGGTGCAAGGTGAGAACTTCCTGCCAGCGACCCCCGCAGCCTAGAACAGACACCGCAAGCAGTGGAGCACATTATGGTCTTAAGAGCCCCAGTATGCTTCTAGAGCGAGTCCTGCAGCATCTACCCGGCACCAGTTTTTATTTCTGGAGCTGAAGCGCCTAATCAAACAACGCCTTAAGCAATCGACCAGGTATAGAGGCTCGTCCGGTCCTTCACCAGGCACCCGTTTTAGGACCGCGACGATTGTCCGAGGGAGAACAGACGGTTCCTTCCCTCGCCGTCCAATCGAATGGACTCGGTTCACGCCGGGGGTGCTTACTGTACCCATAATTTCAATGTTCCGCTCCGAAAAGCGAAGCCATCGTACATCCTTCTGTTGGCGGGAGGATAAGACTTGGAGAAGCATCCGAGGACGGAAAAATCACCCTGTGAGGCCGCCCGATCTTCCGGCCTTATATCTAATCCGGTCAAAGCCCGCTAGAATTGACGACAGCGGTGAATTCGCCCCAGTGCGCAAAGATGGATTTATCGATGCGAAGGCTGGCTTACCTGTCGGAAAAAGCAGCTGGCGCGGTCCGCGCTGTCAGCATGGCCGGGTGCTCGTTGAATCGTCACGGACTCTGGGGCCTTTTCAAAAGGATTGCGCATTGGCATCGCTATAGGTTTGCCCAGCCCCGGATTGATGCCGAGTTTGGCACTGAAACACTCTCGATGGTCGCAATTGAAGATTTCTCGGCGTCCGGACCGAGCGTTTCCTATGCGTATGAGTATCACCCGACTCCCGTTGATGATTTTGAAGCAATCTTGAAGTGGCTGCCCATCAACTATTCGAATTTTTGCTTTGTCGATCTAGGCTGCGGCAAGGGGCTGGCGTTGATACTGGCCGCGCGCTTCCACTTCAAGCGAGTTATCGGCGTCGAGTTTGGAAGATACCTCCACGGAATCGCCTTAGCCAACCTGGATAAATTCCGAAGAGTCAACATGGGTGCGCCGCCAATCGACGTAATCCTGGAGGATGCCGCCGAGTTCCGGTTCCCCAAGGAGCCTCTGGTCGTTTATCTCTATAATCCTTTTGGTCCAGAGATAGTGAGCAAAGTTCTGGTGAACCTTCAAACGTCGTTGTCGCAGCATCCGCGGATGTGCTGGGTTGTTTACTTAGAGCCTTTACACCATGAGATTCTTTCCGGTTGCGATTTTCTCCGGACACAGAAAGTGAGCGCCAGTGGAGACCCGGGGGTTCCCTACGCCGTGTACACAAGTCCCACCGGCAAGTGAGCGCAATTTGTGATGTCGTCTTTGACCCTCTTCATCGCCAACCGTATGCCCCGCGAGAGTGATGCTTGAAAAGATCACTCGCTAATCCACAGTCGCCGAAAAGGCTTGGCGCGCGGCTGGGCCTCTGCGGCGAGTACCTCCAACAGGGGCCACATGCTATAGAAATGTTGATATCAATTCGTCACTATTTCGCATCGCGTCACAACTCTCAATTGAAGGGAAACAACTTCCCGCATGCGATCAGGCAAAAACTGCCAAGAAAAAACCCTCGGAAGTCAGGCCAGCAGACTGGCTGCAGGGTTGTAGAATCAAAACCGTGGCGATCGAGTCCACGGGGGTGTTCTGGGTACCACTGTTCCAAATCCTGGAACAGCGTGGCTTAGAGGTGTGTCCGATCAACGCGCGCCATGTAAAGAACGTGTCCGGCCGAAAGACTGACGTATCCGATTGCCAGTGGCTGCAAGACCTGCATTCGGTGGGATTGTTGCAGGCTTCATTTCGGCCAGCGCAGCAGTTCTGCGCACTGCCTTTCCTGCTGGGCATCGTGACAGCCTGGTGCAGAAGTCCTTGTGGGCATATCGACCTTGAGTACCCAGGATGAAGTGTAATTCGTCTGTGAGCACACGCTCAGAGACTGCAGTCGTACTGCGGAGGCACGCGTGAGCGGAATCGGGTTGGAAGGAACGGGTCACAAGATTCGGTGGGGGAGAATAGTCTCTTTTCTCTTCATAGC